>NZ_VDTC01000009.1 GCF_007672725.1 Corynebacterium aurimucosum ATCC 700975 | reverse complement strand
CACTAGACATCCCGTCCAAAAACATCCTGGACTCCGTGTCCAAAAAGTCGCTAGACATCACAGGCCTAGTCGAAGATGGAGGAGCCGCCGTCGAAACGGCGTGGGAGGCGAGCCTGGTTATTTTCGGGGGCGGGGTGTTCGTGGCCGTCGGCAATCGCGTCCACCTCGTCCGCACCCAAGCTGGAATGGTCGATGGTGCCGCGGGCTTCGCTGGTGGTGCGGCTCGGCATGACCACCGGCTCGGTAGGGCGCTGGATGGTAGGGGTGTCGAGGGAGTCATCACGATCCGGAACTGCCGTGGGCCCGGTCGGCTCCGGCTGCGGGGGCTCCGGGATATCGCGGCTGGGGTCGAGCTCATCGACGCGCAGCACCTGGGCAGCCTCGGAGCGCGGTGGGAGCACGCGGGCGGAATCGGCGAGCAAAGACAGCGGTTCGAGCAGTGCTTCCCACTCGGCACTGCGTGCCTGCCGGGTGGTCTGGGCAAGCACCCACTCCCCCTCCATCCACACGGCGGTTACCGCGGCGGGAAGACGGCTCAGCGCGTCGGTGACGCGGGCATCGATGAGGCGTTGTCCCACCCCGGCATCGGTGGCGAAGACCTCGAAGCCTTCCTCCTCACGCACGTACACCAGATCCTCAGAATGGTTCTCCGCTTCCTCGCCTGCTCGGCGGAAATCCACCACAATGTCGGAGGCCGCGCCGGTGCGCATGGCCATGACGGGGATTGAGCCCATGTCGAAGAGCAGCGTCTCATGGCCGCGGGCGCTTCCGGCCACGATATCCCGGGGTTCCTGGCCGCGGGCGGCGGCGCCGCGGGTCCACTCATCGGCCAAGTAGGAATCGTGCTTGATGTATTCCCAGCCGCGCTGCTGGCCAAAGGCCTTGCGCTCGCGGCGGGCGCTGCCCGGCACGAGGTGCCTGGCGCGCTCTGCGCGCTCGGCAAAGCTGTGCGCTGGTGCCGGTTCTGCGCTTGCTTCTACGGCCGGCTCTGCCTCAGGCTCTGGGGTGGTTTCCGGCTCGGTTGCGATGGCGGGCTCTACTGTGGGCTCGGGTTCTTCGGCGTGTACAGGTTCGGCCTCGGGCTCGGCGGATTCAGGGGCCGCGGCATCGGCTGCGCCGTCGGCGGAATCGGTGGCAATAACGTCGGCAGAGGCGTCAGTATCGGTGACGGTGTCGGTTGCTGCATCACCGGCGGAGTGTGCGGCACGCTGGCGCTGATCCAACCAGAGCACGATGAGACCAGCCGCGAGCGCGAGGGCGGCGAGGGATAAGAGTACGAAAGGCATCATTGACCGACTCTAATCGCCCGGCGCTCCCGATAGGCGCTGGCACGCTGGTCACGCGCGGATTCTAGACGTGCTCGCGGTCCCCGCGCTCCACGGGATTCTTCGGGTTGGCCGACCACTGCGACCAGCCACCGACGAAGTGGCGCAGGCCGGTAAAGCCCACGTATTCCAGAACGGCAATGGTGAGCGCGGAGTGGTTGCCGGAACCGGAGTAGATGATGGCGCCGTCCACGTTCTCCTTGGTCACGCCGTGCTGATCAAGGATTTCCAGGATTTCTTCCTTGGACTTCCACACGGTGATGTCCTGCGTGTGGAAGAGGCGCTCGGGCAGGTTAACCGCGCCCGGGATGTGGCCGGCCTTCAAGTCGAGGTTTTCGCGGCGGCCGGCGAAGCGGTTGCGCGTGCGAACGTCGAGAAGCAGGCCCTTGTGTTCCTTGACTTCATCGATGGTGGCCGTGGGCATCGAGCCCGGCTTCACTTTAAGGTTCGAGGTCATGCCCAGGTTGCCCGGGCCGGTGAGCGTGGGCATTGCCTGGGCGCGCCAGTTGGACAGGCCGCCGTCGAGAATGCGGACGTTATGGATGCCCGCCCAGCGCAGCGTCCACCACGCGCGGCCGGCGAAGAGGCCGCGGCCTTCGTCGTAGACCACGACCTCGCTATCCTCACGCAGGCCCCAGTGATCGATCCACTCTTGAATCTTCTCGGTCTGTGGGAGTGGGTTGCGTCCGACCTTGGAGCCCGGCAGGCCCACGAAGGCTGACGCGGCGTCCGCGTACTGGGCGGTTGGAATGTGAAGGGAAGAAAAAAGATTGAAGGCCTCGCCTTCCCCTGGGGCCCAGAGGGAAGCGAGGATGGTCGTCTTGTCACCGCGGTAAATCTTCTCACTCAGCTCGTGAGGGGAGATCAAAATGCTCATGCCCCCAGATCATAGGGGCATGAGCGGGTGCTGGCGACCGGTGAGCGCGGTGAGCACTTATCGTGCTCACCGGTTTAGGCGGCGCCTTAGGCGGTGCGGGCAGCTAGGTCGAGGTGCTCGCCGCCGTCGGCGACGTCAACGTGCACGGTATCGCCGTCCACGATGTCACCGGCCAAGAGCTTCTTGGCCAGCTGGTCGCCGATGGCCTGCTGGATCAGGCGGCGCAGCGGGCGGGCACCGTAGGCCGGGTCGTAGCCGCGCTCCGCCAGCCACAGCTTGGCGGCGTCGGACACGTTCAGCGTCAGGCGGCGGCCGGACAGGCGCTCGGCCAAGCCCTTGAGCTGGATGTCCACGATGCCGGTGAGCAAATCCGAAGTCAGCGGCTCAAACATCACGACATCATCGAGACGGTTGATGAACTCCGGCTTGAAGCTGCGCTTGACCGCCTCCATGACCTCTTCCTTGGTGCCGCCGGCACCCAGGTTCGAGGTCAGGATGATGACCGTGTTGCGGAAGTCCACGGTACGGCCCTGGCCATCGGTCAGGCGGCCCTCATCGAGCACCTGGAGCAGCACGTCGAAGACGTCCGGGTGGGCCTTCTCGACTTCGTCGAAAAGCACCAGCGTGTAGGGGCGGCGTCGCACCGCCTCGGTGAGCTGGCCGCCGGCGTCGTAGCCAACGTATCCCGGAGGGGCACCGACGAGGCGGGCCACGGAATGCTTCTCACCGAACTCGGACATGTCGATGCGGACCATGGCGGATTCATCGTCAAAGAGGAAGTCCGCCAGAGCCTTCGCCAGCTCCGTCTTACCCACGCCGGTCGGGCCGAGGAAGAGGAAGGAACCGGTCGGGCGGTTCGGGTCAGCCACACCAGCGCGGGCGCGGCGCACAGCGTCGGAGACCGCGGTGACGGCCTCCTTCTGGCCCACCACGCGCTCACCCAACACGGACTCCATGTTGAGCAGCTTCTCGGTCTCACCCTGCAGCATCTTTCCGGCCGGGATGCCTGTCCAAGCGGAGACGACCTCCGCGATGGTATCCGGAGTGACCTCCTCAGTGAGCATGGTGTTGTGCTGCTGCTTCGCCTTCTCCTCGGCCGCAGCCAGCTCCTTCTCCAGCGGTGGCATCTTGCCGTAATTGATCTCGGAGGCCAGGGCTAGGTCACCATCGCGCTCCGCAATCTCGGCCTGGCGGCGCAGATCCTCCAGCTGTTCCTTGATGGTCTGCACGTCATCGATGGCCTTCTTCTCATTGGCCCAGCGGGCCTTGAGCTCGCCGAGCTTCTCGCGCTCATCGGCCAGCTCCTGCTGAAGGGCTGCCAGGCGGTCCTTCGAAGCGGCGTCCGACTCCTTCTTTAGGGCCAGCTCCTCAATTTCGAGGCGGCGGACGATGCGCTCCAGCTCATCGATCTCCTGCGGGGAGGAGTCAATCTCCATGCGCAGGCGAGAGCCGGCCTCATCGACCAAGTCGATGGCCTTATCCGGCAGGAAGCGGTTGGTGATGTAGCGGTGCGAGAGCTCCGCGGCAGAGACCAGGGCTGAGTCCTGGATGCGCACGCCGTGGTGCACCTCGTAGCGCTCCTTGAGTCCACGGAGGATACCGATGGTGTCCTCCACGGAAGGCTCAGCGGCGTAGACCTGCTGGAAGCGGCGCTCCAGGGCGGCGTCCTTCTCGATGTACTTGCGGTACTCGTCGAGAGTGGTAGCACCGACCAGGCGGAGCTCGCCGCGGGCCAGCATGGGCTTAATCATGTTGCCGGCATCCATGGAGCCTTCACCGGTGGCACCGGCGCCGACAATGGTGTGCAGCTCATCGATGAAGGTGATGATCTGCCCATCGGAAGCCTTAATCTCATCGAGCACGGCCTTGAGGCGCTCCTCGAACTCGCCGCGGTACTTCGCGCCGGCGACCATGGAGCCGAGGTCCAAGCTCAGCAGGGTCTTTCCCTTGAGGGATTCCGGGACGTCACCCGCCACGATGCGGCGGGCCAGGCCCTCCACGATGGCGGTCTTACCCACGCCGGGCTCACCGATGAGCACCGGGTTATTCTTCGTGCGGCGGCTAAGAACCTGGACCACGCGGCGGATCTCCTGATCGCGGCCGATGACCGGGTCAATCTTGCCCTCGCGGGCGCGGGCGGTTAAGTCAGTGGCGTACTTCTCCAGTGCCTGGAACTGCTCCTCGGGGTTCTCCGAGGTCACCTTGGCCGCGCCGCGCACGGAGGGGAAAGCGCCCTTGAGTGCGTCATAGGTGGCACCGCGGGAGGTCAGCAGCTCGGCGGCATCCGACTTGGAGCCCGCAATAGCGGCGAGCAGAACCTCGGTGGAGACGAACTCATCACCGAGCTCGCCCGCCAGCTCCTGAGCGCGGGTCAAGACGTTGAGGGCGTCGCGGTTAAAGTTCGGGTTCGCCATGTTGGCGCCCTCGGCCTTTGGGAAGGCGTCGATAAGCTGGCGCGCCTCCTTCAGCACCGTCTCCGGATCCACGCCGGTGGCTTTGAGCACCGGGGCGGCGATGCCGTCCTGCTGCGCGAGGATGGCTGCTAAAAGGTGTGCCGGGCGGATGTCCGGGTTACCGTTGGCGGAGGCCGTCTGCAGCGCTTGCTGCAGGGCCTCCTGAGTTTTAGTGGTGGGGTTAAAAGAACTCATTGTTGTGTTTCTCCGTTTCTACTGTTTGTCCAAACCTTCCCGCAACAACAGTGGCGAAGGAAGCTTCACTGTCTATAACGCCACAGAACTTGAGTCTGTTCCACTCAACTAGAACTTTTTTAAATTTCCATGTCTACGCCAGGTTGATCGGCTCACACTCAAGTTTCCCTTTTCCGCTGATATGGCGTGCCTTTACTGACACGCCGCCTATCCTGGCACGCCGTGGGCACAAGAAAACCGACCCCTCTGCCCTGCTGGATTCAGCAGAACGGAAGAGCCGGTGTTTATCTACGTTTATCTACGATTAAACGGGCTAGATAGTCTGCGGCTGCTTGCCGGGAAGATCGTAGGCAAAGGTCGCTAGGACCACGCCCGTCACAAAGTAATAGATGGACCACTTTTCCTCGAGGTCGATACCACGGAACTCACCCATAGAAGCTAGGTGGCACATGCCGTCAGCACCGGCCCACAGGGTGAAGTTCTTGATATAAACCAGGCGATCCTCCGGTTCGTACCCGGCCTCCCGCAGCGCTTCGCGGGCAAAACGCATCAACAATGCGAAGGACACACCCATCTTGGTCTGTTCCTCGCCATCCGCACTCAGCGGCACCACGGACCCAGAGGCAGCGGCGATGCAGGCGCTATAACGTTCGGGGTAGGTCACCGCGTAATCGAAGTAGGCCACCGCTACGCACAGGAGCTTGTCGACGGCCGATGCATCCTCCGGCAGCTGCTCTAGGAGGTAGAGGCTGCGGGCTTCCAGCTCACAGTCGGTTTCCTGATCCACGGATTCACGCAGCACGAAGTCATTGTCCACCAACGAAGCAATGAACACATCGGAGACCTCGAAGTACTCGGCCACGTTCTCGATGGTCACTGCCTTCAGCCCGTCGCGCGCCGCCAGCTGGATAGCGCGTTCCATGACGGCCATGCGCGCGCGTTCCGCAGGAAGCTTCTGTAAATCCTCAATCGCAGAGATATCGAGAGCTGGATCGCGGTCCGGAACAAAGCCGGCGAGCATCGCACGGTAATCCTGCATAGGATCACGCAGGCTCGACATTTCTAGCGACTCCGCCGCCTTGAACAGCGTTCCGATGAGCGCCTTGCATACCTCGCGCAGGTTGAAGCGCCGCACCACCGAGTGTTGGTGCCGCAGTACGCCGAGAACACTGAGGTGTGCCATGCCATGAACAGTGGCCAAGGTAGCAACGCTGAGCTTTGCCACCGATTCGAAACACACATCGCTTCCAACCTGGATCTTTTCCTCCGTCGCGATGAGCGCGATGGTTTCATAGATCAGGTCCAAGGTCCGGTTATAGGACAAATTGCCCTGCAAGAGAGCCTGCCATTCGTCCTCGAAGACATAGGCCTTCTTTTCAAAGAGGTAGCGAAACAGCTCCGGCTCACGCTCGGCGTACTCGTAATAGGCCTCAGTAAAAGTTGTCAGTTTGGTAAAAAGATCGGCGTAGCCTGGGGCCGCATCGAGCGTTTCCTCAAGAAACTTGACCTTGCGGTCAGCCACATATTCGGGGATCGCCCGCACGATGGCCTCGCGGTCAGGAAACTCCGCAAGCACCTGAGCAGCACTAAGCTCCGCCAGCTTGGCCACGGATTCGACGGAGATGGCCTCATCTCCCTCCGCAGCTCCGATATGAAGCGCAGACTCGAGTACACGCTCACGAAGTGAGTCTTCATAAAGAAAATGCATACGGCTTCCTAAGTTTGCGCTCACATAGAGGAAGAAAGGTAGACACTGGGCGAGCGCCACGCTAATAACTCCTTAATTTTACCCCTATCTTCAGTTAAAGAGCAATGTGTTCAACAAGCTCTCCTTCAGTCAAGTCACACCCTTACCAATAAAACAATCCCCCAGGCCACGACCTGGGGGATTGCGTGCGAAGGGTTTGGCGTCTACTTCGATGAGCCGACGTGCCCGATGCCTTCCTTGAAGATGGTGCCGCGCGGCGGCATCATTCCGGTGAACTTGAACACGAGGTAGATGACCACCGCGATGCCCAGGGAGATCCAGCCAAAGCCAGCGGTGAAGCCGTACATAACGGACAGCGGCGCGATGATGGTCCAGGAAATCTCGAAGGGGCCAAAGCCGATGTAGGCCATGCCGTACTCCGACAGCGTGCCGGACTTGAGCTTGGGGTCCACGATCTTGAGGATCGCAATGCCGGTAGCCACGGTGGCCGTGGCCCAGCCCCAGCCGAAGATGCCGCGCTCAATCCAGCGCTCACCGAAGAACTCGGCGGGGAACCACATCAGGAAGAAGATGCAGTAGATGGTGCCCAGGACGAAGAGCAGCAGGAGGGCCTGCCAGTAGGCCGCGACAGCTGCCGGCACGATGGCCGCCACACCAAAGGCAATGAGGTAGTCAGTCGCCGCACCGGAGACCGAGCTCACCGTGTCCTTATCCAGGTAGTCCTTAGCACCCACCATGTTCATCACGGCGCGGAAGAGCAGGCCCACGACCATGGACATGGCAAACAACGGGATGGAGACGTTCTCCCAGATGGAGGCGATGCCCTTGTTAATGCCGTAGGCGGTCATCACGGTCAGGGCGATGAAGCCAACGTGGAGGGTGATGGGCTCGATGGCGGAGGGGTTCGTCGTCGCACGGCCCAGCGAGGGGCGATCCTCCAGGCGCGAGATGTAACCGCGGCGCAGCTCCTCTGGGAGCTGCTTCGGAACGTGCGAAACCTTGCCCTTGCGGATGCCCCAGTTACCCGCAATGATGCCGCCGACGATGGCGGCCAAGGTACCCACGGTAGCGGAGGTAAAGCCCAGCGAGGAGGCTGCCTCAGCGCCCACGCCCTCCAGGGCACCGCCGACGGCCGCGGCGGTACCGAAACCGCCGGTAAAGCCAACGGGCAGCATCATGCCGAACCAGTCGGGCGTGTCGAAAGTAGGCTTAAACAGCAAGAGGCCAAGTATGATGAACAGGCCCCACTGGCCGGTGAACATCATGGTGGAATAGCCCCACATGTTGCGAGCGCCCTTGCCCATGTTGCCGCCCATCTCCATGGAGAAGGCCATAGAAGCAAAGACCACGGCGATGAGCAGCGAGGTGTAATCACCGAGGTTCTCAGAAAAACCGATCCAGCCCAAGACATTGGGCCCCAAGATCAAGCCGAGCAGGCCCGCGGTGATGGGGGCAGGCAGCAGCAAGTCCTGGAATACGAACTTGATCTGGTGGCGCAAAACGTTGCCGATAACCATGAGCAAGGAAATCCAGCCCACGTCGGTCATGATTGTGTACGCAGAGAAATCTTCCATGCGAGATCTTCCTTCCATGCCGCGCATCGCGGCATCCTTGAGACGAGACTCACCCACTTTCGGGAAATGAACCGTAGATTACACTACAACTCCCTCCCCGCTTTGCCACCCCTGACGTATAACCCTAGGGGGTTTTGGCGCTACCCCCAGGCGCTAGGATGGGCGGGCATGAGGGAACTGGGTGAGCACCTGCGCAACCATGCCGAGGACTATCGCGATGCAGTACACAGGCACTTTTTTGCCACCGTGGCCGAATCCCGCCAAGTCTTTGCCCTGTCGATGAAGGACACGCACCCCTCACTGGCCCCCGCGCTGGCGTGGGTGCTGGAGAATGTGGAGGACGGTGGGGTTCGGGGGGACGTCGCCAAGCGCCTAGCGCAGATGGGGCGTGATCATCGCCGCCACGGTTTCCCCCCTGAGGTGTATCCCAAATTCGAGGCTTCCCTGGTGCAGGGGCTTACGGTGCTGGGGCTGACGCCGCACCAGCACGACGTGGCCACGCGCACCATTTCCAGCGTGTGTTCAATCATGCGCAGCGCCGCCCAGGAGGCGGATGCCGCCGGCACTCCCCCTGCTCACAGCGCCCAGGTCGTGGCGGTGGACAAGCCTAACCGGAACACCGCTGTGGTCCGGCTGGAATCCGGCATGGCGCTGGACTACCGCGCGGGCCAGCACGTACCGGTGACCTCGCAGCTCACGCCCGGTACCTGGCGCCCCCTGACCCCGGCTGCGCCGTCCGATGATTCAGGGCAGCTGACATTCCACCTCGCGCTGGCAGGTGAGGCCTCCTCCATGCTGGCGAAGGCCCAGCCGGGCGATTGGTGGACGCTGGGCATGCCCGCCGGTGAGCCACCGCAGCTCGATTCCGAGACCACTCTCATTTCCTTCGGCACCGGGTGGGCAGGCGCCCGGGCGCTGCTTCTCGACGCCCTGGGGAGCACCCTCCCCTCCGGGCTCGAGGTCTATGCCGTGGCCCCCTCGCCGGGCGAGCACTATGAAACGGAGTTTCAGGCCAACCTGCAGGCCCTGGTTCCGGAGCTCACTCTGCGGCACATCGTTCGGGATTCGCAGGATCCCTGGCTGCTCGGAGCACGGCCGCTGGCCGCCGGGTTCAACCCAGTGGTGGCCAATGAACCGATGGAACCGGTGCTCGCGGCGGGAACGGACCGCCGCTTCGTGCTCATCGGTCCTGCCGATCGCATCGAACTAGCGCGCGCGGCGCTGCTCGACGGTGGCGTTTCGGAGGAGGCAATCACCACGGATAGCTGGCAGCGTGGCCACGAGTGGGCGGCCTCCGCCGCGGAGCTTGACGGGTGGGGCGATGACTGGGAGGCCTGGGCGGCATGGAAGAAGTCCCAGTGGGCATAGGCGCTCAGAGCGCCTATGCGTGCAAACGTCGGTTAGGCGTGCAAAACAGGGAGGGACTCACGAACCTTCGTCACGGTGTCTGGGTCCACCTCGCCGTAGAGGATCTCCGGCTCATAACCAGCCTCGGCGAGGCGCGTGCCATCCGGCGCCACGAGGACGGAGTGCCCGATGCCAGTGGGCCCGGAGGCCTCCCCCGCCTTCGCCTCCCCACCGGGGCGAGCCTGACCCGCAGCCAAGATATACGTCGTGGAATCGAGCGCGCGCGCCGCGCTGAGCAGGCGCCACTGCTCCAGCTTGCCAGGGCCATCCGCCCAGCTGGTGGGCACGACGATGATCTGGGCACCCTGGCGGGCTAGCTCCTTGAACTGCTCGGGGAAGCGGATGTCATAGCAAGTGGCGACACCCACGGTGAGCTCCCCGGCGTCGAAGACAACAAGTGACTCACCGGGCCGGACGGTATCGGATTCCTTGTACTTGAAGGCGTCGTAAGTGTGGATCTTTTCGTAGCCGCCGAGCACTCCGGGGCCCGCGATGAGCGCGACGTTGGCCACGCGGTTAATGGTCTTCTCTCCCCGTTGGACGGTATCCGCCGGGGCGAACATTCCCAGCACCACGTACACGCCGAGCTCTTCTGCCAGCGCGCGCACGGCGGTGGCGGTGGGGCCATCGAGACCCTCCGCGTGCGTATCGAGGCGCCCGGAATCAAAGCTCTGGGTGGTAGCTTCCGGCAGGACGATAAGTTGCGCGCCGTTGTCCGCGGCTTCCCGAATCTTGTCGAGGGCTGCGGCGAGGTTGTCCTCAACGTCTCCGGTACTGGTCAATTGAACTGCTGCTACCTTCATGCGGCCCACGGTAGACGAGCCCGGACTAGTTATCCACAGATTTCGCGGATCGCGACGGCCGCCCTTTACGGCAATAGGAGAGCTGGCGCAGTCTCGATGCTATGAACCACCTCGACATTGACCGGGCTGCCCGCGAGCAGATCCGCTACCTCTTCGGCCATGCCTGCCCCGCCACGCTACCTACCTTGCAGGATCCTCCCCGCACCGCCCGCGCCCTTGCCCTCCTCGGCGCCCAATGGGAGGACGCCCGGCGGGCCAGCGAAGAAGCTCGGAGGACGCAATTGGAAGAGCTTGACCGCTTCGTGGGGTTGGCCCACGGTCTTGATGCAGAGCTTTCCTCCCGTTTGGAAGGAACGCAATGAGCGCGGCCGGGGCGCTTCGGTTGGAAGTGTTAGGGATGGAACGAAACGCATCTGAGCTGGAACGTTATATAGCTGCGTCGCACCATCATTGGGTAGGTCTAGCGATTTCTGGCGTTGGCGCCGATGCCGCGCGGCGTTCCTTGCACCGCGCCAGCGACAACCTGGTGGATCCCGTGCAGCAGATGCGCCTTGCCGCGCACATCCTGAGCCTCTACGCGCCGCTGCAGGAGAGAATTGAACAGCTGCGCGCACGCGCTGTGCGGCTGGCTTCGGCCCCCGCCTTTGCTGAACCCGCCAGCGTGGCGCTGGGGCAGTTGGACGCGCTTGGCGACGTCCTCGATTGGGCCTGCGCCCGCCAACTCACCGCCCTGTGCACTCCGGAGCTGGCCCAACCGCCAAGCCGTTTGGAGGATTTCGGCGACCTCTCGCTGACCGAATTGCACGAGCTCCAGCTGACCATGGCCAGCGATGAGGTCCGCTCCCTGGCCGCGGCTAACCCGGATGTCACCGTGCTCGAGGCCAGCCCTGGGCGGCTGGTGGCGCTCGTGGACCCAGAGAACATCGGCACACAGGCCGCCCAGGTCAGCACGTTTGTGGGCGGTGTAGGTTCTTCCGATACAGCAAGCTGGCCCACCGCCGTGGAGCGCGCCCGCGCCATCGCCCGCGCCACCCATGGGCCTACGGTGGCGTGGATTGGCTACTCCGCCCCGCCCACATTGTCCCGCGCGGCGCACGAAGACCCGGCGCGCCGCGGGGCCGCCGAGCTAGGCCGCTTCCAACGCGCCTTGCGGCAGCGCTTTCCTCGGGCTCAGCACATCCTCATCGGCTATTCCTATGGCTCGGTGGTTGTAGGTAAGGCCGCGCAACAGGACTATGTTGCGGATGACGTCGTGCTCGTCGGCAGCCCAGGTGCCTCGGCGGATAGAGCGTCGCAATTGCACGGCCGTGTCTGGAGCGCGCGGAACACCGAGGATCCCATCGCGATTACCACCGGTCCGCATGGTGGCATCCATGGCCCCGATCCCACCTCCCCCGCCTTCGGTGCAACACCTCTGCCAGGTGCTAGCGGACTTCCGGGCGATCATGGCTCCTATTGGAAAGACCCCGCATTCCTGCGGGGTCTGGGCATCATCGCACGACGCTATTAGTAGGCAGCCACGTGGCTATTAGGAGGCAGCCACGTGGGGTTGCTGCCTTTTAGAAGAGGCCAGCATGCTCCTCAGAGTAGGACACCAGCATGTTCTTCGTCTCCTGGTAGTGGGACAGCATCATGAGGTGGTTCTCGCGTCCGATGCCAGACTCCTTGTAGCCGCCGAAGGCGCTGTGCGCCGGGTAGACGTGGTAGTGATTCACCCACACGCGGCCGGCCTGGATTTCTCGCCCGGCGCGGTAGCAGGTGTTCTGGTGGCGCGACCACACACCGGCGCCAAGGCCAAAGTTGGTGTCGTTGGCTATCTGGATGGCTTCCTCGAAGTCCTTGAACGTGGCCACGGAGAGCACCGGTCCGAAGATTTCCTCGCGGAAGATGCGCATGTCATTGGTGCCGCGGAAGACGGTCGGCTCAATGTAGTAGCCGTTTTCCAGGCCCTCCACCTTGTTCACGTGGCCGCCGACGAGAGTTTCCGCACCCTCCTTCGGGCCCACCTCAAGGTATTCGGTGATCTTGTCCATCTGTTCCTGGGAGGCCTGCGCGCCCATCATCGTTTCGGTATCGAGCGGGTGGCCAATCTTGATCTTCTTTACGCGCTCCACCGCCAGTTCTAGGAACTTGTCCGCGATGTCTTCGTGGATCAATGCGCGGGACGGGCAGGTGCAGACCTCGCCCTGGTTGAGGGCGAACATGACAAAGCCCTCCACGCACTTCTCCAGGTAGGCATCGTCCTTGTCCATGATGTCCGCGAAGAAGATGGACGGTGACTTGCCGCCGAGCTCCAGCGTGACGGGGATGACCTTGTCCGCAGCAGCCTTGTTGATGATCTTGCCCACCGGGGTGGAGCCGGTAAAGGCGATTTTGGCGATGCGCTCCGAGGTGGACAGAGCCACGCCAGCTTCTTCGCCGACGCCGTTGACGATGTTGAGCACGCCCTTCGGCAGGAGGTCCTCAATAATCTCAATGAGCAGCAGAATCGATGCCGGGGTTTGCTCAGCCGGCTTCATCACGATGGTGTTACCTGCGGCCAGCGCCGGTGCAATCTTCCACGCCGCCATCAGCAGCGGGAAGTTCCACGGGATAATCTGCCCCACCACACCCAGCGGCTCGTGAAAGTGATAAGCCACGGTGTCCTGGTCGATCTGGGACAGGCGGCCCTCCTGTGCGCGGATGGCGCCGGCGAAGTAGCGGAAGTGATCAACAGCCAACGGGATATCGGCGGCGAGGGTCTCGCGCACAGCCTTGCCGTTCTCCCAGGTTTCCGCGACGGCGATCTTCTCCAGGTTTTCCTCGATGCGGTCCGCGATGCGATGCAGCAGGAGCGCGCGCTCCGCCGGGGTGGTCTTGCCGAAAGTCTCGAAAGCCTTCTCCGCGGCATCGATGGCCAAGTTGATGTCTGCTTCCTTACCTCGGGCCACCTGGCAGAAAACCTCACCGGTCACCGGGGTGATGTTGTCCATGTACTCACCATCGACCGGCGGTACCCACTCGCCGCCGATGTAGTTGTCATAGCGCTCGCGGAAGTTGACAATGGCGTCAGGGGTGCCTGGGTTTGCGTACAAAGTCATGTGCCTAGTGCCTTTCTCGTGGATTCAGTACCGTCACGGTGGCCGCCCACACAATCGCATCTACAAGTGGCAGGCAGCACAACGCTGGACGCGAGTGTAGCGATAAGTATTGCCAAACTCACGTTTTCAATGAGGAAAGCTTTGAGGCCGTTGCCTAAAGGCGCCTTGCTGCCAAAGTTCGAAGGCCCAGCGCAATTTTGAACAAGAACTTTGTCAACAAGGGCACCTTGCGCGCGAAGAGCACGCGGCCTCAGTCCGAGCAGAGTTGGCCGGGCCCCAAAACAGCAAAAGCCCCTCCCGCAAAGGGAGGGGGAAGTGCCTAGCTGTCGCGGCGTCGGTTGCGACGCGGCTTCCACATCACCACGGATGTCGAACGCGGTACGTGGACCAGCTCGCCGCGCGATGGCCGCACCTGGCTGCGCAAGCGCTCAACTTCGGCCTGCAACTCATCACGCTCGGCGGCGAGGCGGTCGCGCTCCGCGGTCAGCTCGATGATGGATTTGATGCCGGCCAAGTTCACGCCATCATCCTGCGAGAGCGTCTGAATCTTGCGCAAAAGCTCGATGTCGCTCTCGGAATAGCGGCGGCCCCCGCCGGAGGTGCGGGCCGGGGAGACCAACCCCATCCGGTCATACGTGCGCAGGGTTTGAGCATGCATGCCAGACAGTTCCGCAGCCACGGAGATGACGTACATCGCCTTGGGCTGCGCCGCATCACTTCGGTTCATCCTGTCTTTGCTCATCACGCACCTCCTCCTAGCGGGCTACCGTGTTGCCGGCCCAGCCGGCACGCGGGTCGAAGCCGGAGTCCTTCTCCGCCTGCGCATAATTGCGCAGCGCCGAGGAGGCAGCGGCATCCAGGGTGGAGGGCACGGTAACTTGTACGGTCACCATGAGGTCACCGGCCTTGCCGCCGCGCTTGGCCACACCGCGGCCCTTCACGCGCAACGTGCGGCCGTCGGGAGTGCCCGCCGGTACCTTCACGCGCACGGGCGAATCGAGGGTCGGCACCGTAATGGTGTCCCCCAAGGCCAGTTCCGCGAAGGAGACGGGGACGGTGACGTGCAGGTCATCGCCCTCCCGGGTGAAGACCTTGTCGGGCTTTACCGTGACCGCCACGAAGAGGTCACCGGACGGCGTGCCATTCGGGCCAGCTTCACCCTGACCAGCAAGGCGTACCTTCTGGCCATCGATCACGCCTGCGGGGATGCGCACCGTGATGGAGCGGGTGCGGTGCACCGTTCCGGAACCGGAGCAATCCGCGCACGGGTCCTCGGCGCGCTGGCCGGTGCCATCGCAATCCGTGCACGGCGCCGAGAAACCGAAGGTACCGCGCTGCTCAGAGGTGAAACCGGTGCCATCGCACGTCGAGCACGTCGTCAGCTTGCCGCTCTTTGAACCGGAGCCATGGCACGTGGTGCAGGGAGCTTCGCCGCTGAGCTGCAGCGGAATGGTGGTTCCCTTCGCCGCCTCGCGGAAGTCGAGGGTTATTTGCGTTTCGACGTCGGCCCCCCGCGACGGCCGAGCTGTGTGGCCAGCACCACCGCCGCGGTTGAAAACGCCACCGAAGATATCCCCAAGACCGCCGCCTTGAGACGCTCCTCGAGCGGATCCTCCGAAGATGTCCGAGATGTCGAATTCTTGCGCACCCGGTCCACCCATGTGCGTGGATCGAAACCCGCCGGGAAACCCGGCGCCTCCTCTCCGTCCAAAGCCGCCGCTGCGCATCATGGCCTTGAACTGGTCATAGTCCTTGCGGGTCGCTTTATCAGAGAGCACATCATAGGCCTCAGCCACCTGCTTGAATTTCTCCGCCGCCGCGGGGTTATCCGGGTTGGCATCGGGGTGGTTCTGGCGGGCCAGCTTGCGGTAAGCGTGCTTAATCTCTTCGGCGGTAGCGGATGAGGAGACCCCCAGATCCGCGTAATAATCCTTGTCTGCCCATTCTGGCTTAGCGTTCACTGGGCATCTCCTCCTTTCAGGAGAGTCGATTCATGGTTGGGTTTTAAGATTTTTTGCTAAGTAAAAAAGCTAACTAAGTAGTGAAAAGAAGAGTGGCGCCAAGGAACATTGAGCCCTGACGCCACCTGCAATACCTATTCTGCGTTGTCCGAGCTATCCGGACTCTCAGCGGTATCGGCTGACTCTGCAGGGTCGGCGATAATCACCATGGCGGTGCGCACAACGCGCTCCCCCACCGTGTAGCCGCGGCGCAGAACCGTGCCGATGACCTGCTCGTCACCGGTGGACAGGTCCTGGACCGCTTCGTGCACCTCGGGGTCGAAGGCATCGCCCTCGGCGCCGAACGGGGTCAGCTGGTTGCTGGTCAGCACTCCCGAGAGCTTGTCCGCGATGGCCTTGAGCGGGCCTTCGTTGAGGTCACCGTGCTGGCGAGCAAGCTCCATGTCATCAAGGATTGGCAGGAAGTCTGCCAAGACCTTGGCCTTGGTGGTCTCGATCACGGCCTGGCGGTCGCGCTCGGTGCGGCGGCGGTAGTTGGTGTACTCCGCGTTGAGGCGCTGCAGGTCCTCGGTGCGCTCAGCCAGCTGAGCTTCCAGGGAGTTTTCCGCAACGGTCTCCTCACCCGCGGCCGCTTCATCGGTGATGTCGCGGGCGGCGTCCTCTACCGCGGCCTCTGCCTCAGCGGTGTTCGCCGTGGCGTCATCCACGGCGCCGTCGGCAGAAGCGGCCTCGGCGGCGGCAGCCTCCGCAGCCTCAGCGGAGGTTGCCTCAGGGTCGGTATTGGCCGGGTTGCCCGGGTCCTGAGGGGAGGTCATGGTTTACTTCTCCTTGTTCTCGTCGTCCTCGTCGACAACCTCGGCGTCGACGACGTTCGGGTCACCAGCGGCGTCACCAGCAGCGGCACCCTCGGCGCCTGCCTCAGCAGCCTGCGCCTCGTACAGGGCCTTACCCAGCTCCTGGGACTCGGTGCCGAGCTTCTCGACGGCCGACTTAATCGCCTCAATGTCATCGCCCTTCAGCGCCTCATCGACGGCATCGGCAGCCTCGGTCACGCGGTTCTTCAGATCCTCCGGCAGCTTGTCGGAGTTCTCATCCATGAACTTGCGGGTCTGGTAGGAGGTGGATTCCGCCTGGTTGCGGGTCTCCTGCTCCTCGCGGCGCTTCTTGTCCTCTTCGGCGTGTGCCTCGGCGTCCTTGACCATGCGGTCGATCTCCTCCTGGGACAGGCCGGAACCATCCTGAATCTTGATGGTGTTCTCCTTGCCGGTGGCCTTGTCCTTAGCGGAGACGGAGACGATGCCGTTGGCGTCGATGTCGAAGGTGACCTCGATCTGCGGCACGCCACGCGGTGCCGGGGCAATGCCGCCGAGCTCGAAGGAGCCGAGCAGCTTGTTGGCGGAAGCCATCTCGCGCTCGCCCTGGTAGACCTGAATCTGCACGGAAGGCTGGTTGTCATCAGCCGTGGTGAAGGTCTCGGACTTCTTGGTCGGGATGGTGGTGTTGCGCTCGATGAGCTTGGTCATCACGCCACCCTTGGTCTCGATGCCGAGGGAGAGCGGGGTGACGTCGAGAAGCAGCACGTCCTTAACCTCACCGCGCAGCACGCCTGCCTGGAGAGCAGCGCCGACTGCCACGACCTCATCCGGGTTAACGCCCTTGTTCGGGTCCTTGCCGGTCATCTCCTTGACCAGGTCGGACACGGCCGGCATACGGGTGGAACCACCGACGAGGACCACGTGGTCAACCTGGGACAGGGACAGGCCAGCATCCTTGATGACCTGGTTGAACGGCTCCTTGGTGCGGTCCAGGAGGTCCTGGGTGATCTTCTGGAACTCGGTGCGGGACAGGGTCTCATCCAGGAAGAGCGGGTTCTTCTCGGAGTCCACCGTGATGTACGGCAGGTTGATGTTGGCGGACTGGGAGGAGGACAGCTCAATCTTGGCCTTCTCAGCAGCCTCACGCAGACGCTGGACAGCGCGCTTATCCTTGGTCAGGTCAACGCCCTGGGAAGCCTTGAACTTATCGACGAGCCAGTCGACGATGCGCTGGTCCCAGTCGTCACCACCGAGCTGGTTGTCACCAGCGGTAGCCATGACCTCAACAACGCCGTCACCGATCTCCAGCAGGGAGACGTCGAAGGTACCGCCACCGAGGTCGAAGACCAGGATGGTCTGCTCCTGCTCGCCCTTCTCCAGACCATAAGCCAGCGCGGCGGCAGTCGGCTCGTTCACGATACGCAGGACGTTGAGGCCTGCAATCTGGCCGGCCTCCTTGGTGGCCTGGCGCTGGGAATCCTCGAAGTAAGCCGGGACGGTAATGACGGCGTCGGTAACATCCTCACCCAGGTAAGCCTCGGCGTCGCGCTTCAGCTTCATGAGCGTGCGGGCCGAAATCTCCTGCGGGGTGTACTTCTTGTCATCGATATCGATGGTCCAGTCGGTGCCAATGTGGCGCTTGACGGAGCGAATGGTGCGGTCAACGTTGGTGACCGCCTGGTTCTTGGCGGACTGGCCAACGAGAATTTCGCCGTTCTTGGCAAAAGCCACGACGGACGGGGTGGTGCGGGAACCCTCGGAGTTAGCGATAACGGTTGCCTCGCCACCTTCCAGCACGGATACAACCGAGTTGGTGGTACCAAGGTCAATTCCTACTGCGCGTCCCATAATCTTTTCTCCTTGCGTGTTGGGGTTTGTTTTAAGTTGATAGTGCGCGACTCAACTTCTGCCGCGTCCAGTCAGCGACTCTAACAGAAGCAACACTCAAAGTCATCCAAACCTGAGCGCCGGTCACTCAACCTACACAACGGCGCCGCCACCAAAGTTGTTCCCACCAGACTCAACTTTCTTCCAACTTTTTCCGTTTTCGCAGTACAGAGGCTCGAAATTATCCCAAAAAGTAGGCCAACTCACAGTTTTTCGGGCACGGGGCTAGCCAAAGGTGACATAGCCGCCCCCGTTCTGGTTTAAGTGATGGGGATTTCATATACTGTCCGCACATTCGATGTGGCACACCTTTCGCGCCAGTGTTGTCACACCTCAGCACTCATTGAAAAGGGACACGGATCCGATGATTTCTCCCGTTCTCCGCACACGTCGTGCTGGCGACCGCCCGCCGGTCCGCCGGGCTTAACATTCAGCCCTAACCAGCACCGACACACAAGGAATCCCAATGACAAACGCTCACACCCCCGTGCCCGAATCCACCGACATTGACGCCGCGCTGATCGCCGACGCCGCAGCCCAGGCCCACTCCTGGCTCGCCTCCACCGCCGACGAGCAGGACCCGGCCACAGAACAACTCGCAGACTTATTGCGCAACCCGGACGGGGTGGCCTTCACCATGGACTTCGTCGACCGCGTCATGCGCCCCGAGGATGACAAGGTAGCTGCCCACGCGCTGAAGTCCGTCACCACCACCTATGACGCGTCCTTCCTCGGCCTCATCAACGGTTCGCTGGTAGGCCTGGGCGGTTTCTTCGGTCCCATCCTGCCCAACCTGGTCATGCCACTGGCACGCATGCGCATGCGCCAGATGGTCGGCCACCTGGTCCTCGACGCCGAGAGCGACGCCCTCAACAAGACCTTGGACAAGGCCGCCGAGTCCGGCGAGCAGCTCAACCTCAACCTCCTCGGTGAGGCCGTACTGGGCGACGACGAGGCGCGCTCCCGCGCCGAGCGCACCCTCAAGCTCATCAAGAACCCGCGCGTGACCTACGTCTCCGTCAAGGCCTCCTCCATGGTGGCCCAGCTCAACCCGTGGGATATCGAGGGCTCCCTGGTCCGCCTCAAGGAGCGCCTGCGCCCGCTCTATGAGGCCGCCGCGCGCCGCCCCGATAAGGTCTTCATCAACCTCGACATGGAGGAATACCACGACCTCCACCTCACGGTGCGCCTGTTCACCGAGCTTCTCAGCGAGCCGGAGTTCACCAACCTCGAGGCTGGCATCGTCCTGCAGGCCTACCTGCCGGATACCTTCGACGCCTTGGCGCACCTCGCCGAATTCGCCAAACAGCGCGTGGCCGAGGGCGGCTCCCACATCAAGATTCGCATCGTCAAAGGCGCGAACCTGTCCATGGAGCACGTCCAGGGTGAAATCCACGGCTGGCCGGCAGCGCCCTATGCCACCAAGGATGAGGTGGACGCCAACTACTACCGCCTGCTCGATTACATCCTGCGCCCCGAGTTCGCCGACTGCGTGCGCATCGGCGTGGCCACACACAACCTCTACACCGCGGCCTTTGCCTACAAGCTGGGCACCAAGCGCGGCGTCATGCGCATGATGGATTCCGAGATGCTCCAGGGCATGTCCCCGGCCCAGCAGACCGCGGTACGCAAGGCCTTCGAGGGCCGCCAAATCCTCTACACCCCGGTGGTGCACATGGAGGACTTCGATGTCGCGGTCTCCTACCTGGTGCGCCGTTTGGAGGAGAACTCTGCACCGCAGAACTTCCTCTACGCTCTCTTCGCCCCGGAGGAGCAGGCGCTGAAGGACCAAGAGGAGGTCTTCCGCGAGGCCGTCGAGCAGCGCTGGGATACCTTCGCCGGCCCGCGCCGCACCCAGAACCGCCTGGAGGAGGCCGAGCAGGCAGCCGGCCGTCAGGCACCGCGCACCGGGCGCTTCGCCAACGAGCCGGACACCGACCCAGCCCTGGAGGCTAACCGCGAGTGGGCGCTTAAGGCCCTGGCCACCGACCCGGGTGAGCACGGGGTGGAGGAAGTGACAGAGACTGGGGTCGTCGACAAGCACGTGGCCCGCGCCGCCGAGCTCGGCGCCGAGTGGGGTGCCCGCCCTGCCGAGGACCGCGCCCGCGCGCTCGAGGCCGTGGCTGATGAGCTGGCCAACCGCCGCGGCGAGTTCATTTCCGTCGCCGCCTACGAGGCCAACAAGACCGTCACGCAGACAGACCCGGAAATCTCCGAGGCCATCGATTTCTGCACCTACTACGCGCAGTCCGCGCGCCTGCTGGAGCGCTACTCCGCCGAGTTCACGCCCTACCGCGTGACCGTAGTGACCCCGCCGTGGAACTTCCCGGTGGCCATCCCCACCGGCGGCATTGCGGCGGCTCTCGCTGCGGGTTCCGCCGTCATCATCAAGCCCGCGCCGCAGGTCGTGCACTGCGCGAAGCTGGTCGTGGAGGCTTTCCGCGCCGGCTTGGAGGCACAGGGCCTCGACCCGGATCTGGTCCAGCTCGTCTTCACCGACGAGGGTGACGCCGGCCGCGCGCTGGTCTCCCACGCCGACGTCGACGCCGTCATCCTCACGGGTGCTTCCGATACCGGCAAGCTCTTCCGCTCCTGGAAGCCGGAGCTCAACATCATGGCGGAGACCTCCGGCAAGAACGCGCTCATCATCACCCCGTCCGCGGACCCGGACCTGGCCATCCAGGACCTCTACCTCTCCGCCTTCGGCCACTCCGGCCAGAAGTGCTCCGCATCCTCCCTGGTCATCTTCGTCGGCGCGGCTGGCGAGTCGCAGCGCCTGCGCTCGCAGCTTGTCGACGCCGTCAAGACCCTCATCACCGGCCCCGGCTACGACATCACCACGACGATGAATGGCCTAGCCGAGGCCCCGGGCGAGAAGCTGCTGCGCGGCCTGACCCAGCTGGAGCCGGGTGAAAAGTGGCTGGTGAAGCCGGAGAAGCTCAACGAGGAGGGCACCCTGTGGTCGCCGGGTATCCGCGATAACGTGCGCCCCGGTTCCTGGTTCCACGTCAACGAGTGCTTCGGCCCAGTGCTTGGCATCATGCATGCGGAGACCCTGGAGGAGGCCATCGAGTGGCAGAACTCCACCGGTTATGGCCTGACCGGCGGCATCCACACGCTGGATAATGAGGAGATTGACTACTGGCTCGAGCGCGTCGAGGTGGGCAACGCCTACGTCAACCGCGGCATCACGGGCGCGATTGTGCAGCGCCAGTCCTTCGGTGGCTGGAAGAAGTCCGTCATGGGCCCGGGCGCCAAGGCAGGCGGCCCGAACTACGTGACCCAGTTCGGCACCTGGTCCGAGGGTCCGCTGCGCCCCTTCGACGTGGACATCTCGCAGCCGGTGGCAGCCCAGCTGCGTGCCTTTGGCAAGCTGGAGCTCTCGGAAGAGGACACCGCTTGGCTGTGGCGCGCGGCAGAGCTCGATGAACTGGCTTGGCAGCAGGAATTCGGCCGCAAGCACGACCGCGCCGGCCTGGTCTGTGAGGCCAATGTCTTCCGCTACCGCCCGGTGCTCACCCCGCTCCAGGTGCGCATTGGCACTGATGCCGCGCTTCGCGACGTCTCCCGCCTCGCCCTCGCCGCCACCCGCACCGGCTCACCCGTGCGCTTCAGCGCCGCGCCGGAGAAGGCCGCGGAGCTGCGCGAGCTGGGCTTTGACATCGATGCCGTGGAGGCAAGCGCCTTCGCCCGCGAGGTTTCCGGCTTGGAATCCGCGCGCATTCGAACCGTGGGTTCTGTCGAGCCAGGCGTCTTTGAGGCCGCGGTGGAATCCAACTCCGTGGTCCTGGACCAGCCGGTGCTGGCCGATGGCCGCCGTGAGCTCCTTCCCTTCCTCCTCGAGCAGGCGGTCTCGGTGACGATGCACCGCTTCGGCATCATCCGCCAGGTAAGCAGCATCCGCGCATAGTTCGTTTTCTGCGCTCATATGAGAAGATGGAGCGCATGACAAACAACAATGATGACGGTGCCCGCTCGGGCACGTCCTCCACGGCCTCTGGCGCGGCGGCTTCTGCCGCCGCGGAGCCCATTAATGAAGAAGCTACCCTCCCGGTGTCGAAGACCGATGACAAGTCTCGCGTCCTCGGGCGCGATGCCATCTCCTTGGCCAAGGTGTGCTTGATCTTCATCATCGTGGTGGCGGGCGTCGGCCTGGCCGGCTACCTGCTGAAGTTCATCTGGGTGGGCCTGCTGCCGGTCATCCTGGCCATTTTGGTGTGCACGGTGCTCTTCCCCGTGACCAACTGGTTGCGCGCGCACAAATTCCCCCGCGCGCTGGCCTCCATCACCACGCTGCTGGGCTTTTTGGCCATCATCGGCGGCGTCTTCGCGGCGATGGCCCCGGTCGTCTCCTCTCAGGGCGCGTCCTTGGTCAATCAGGCTGAAGGCGGCTTGAACAAGCTCGTCGATATGGCCAAGGACCTACCTTTCGATATTGATGCCGCGAAAGTCCAGGAAGTACTTGATGACGCCATGACCTTCATCAAGGGCCAAGCTTCCAACATCGCCACCGGGGTGATTTCCGGTGTATCGATGGCCAGCTCCATCGCCATGGCGCTCGCCATCATGCTCTTCGTAGCCTTCTTCATCCTCAAGGACGGCGATAAATTCCTGCCGTGGCTGCGCACCTACACCGGCTACTCCGCCGGCTGGCACGCCACCGAGCTGCTGACTCGCGTGTGGAACACGTTATCTGGCTTCATTCAGGCGCAAGCAGCCGTCGCGGCCGTCGACGGCATCCTCATCGGCCTCGGCCTCTGGGTTCTCCAGGTACCGCTGGCCCTTGTCATCGGCGTAGTTACGTTCTTCGCCAGCTTCATCCCGGTCATTGGCGCTGTCACTGCGGGCGCTTTGGCCGTCATCATCGCGCTGGTCTCCGATGGGCTGACGAAGGCCTTGCTCGCCTTGGCTCTCATCATCATCGTCCAGCAGGTGGAGGGCAACGTCCTCCAGCCGATGCTGCAATCCAAGGCCATGGGCCTGCACGCGGCAATGGTGCTGCTCTCCGTCACGGTCGGCTCCGCCTTGGCCGGCATCATCGGCGCCTTCCTGGCTGTGCCGGTGGCTGCCACCATTGCCGTGGTCTTCCGCTACCACCAGGAGATGGCCAGCCTGCGTGCCGGCGAAATCGAAGCTAAAAACATTAAGATTTCCACGGCGGAGGGCCATGAGGACGTCATGGAGCTCTACGAGAACCTAGAGGCCAGCGGCGCCCGCTAGCCACACAACCGGTGCATGGCTCTAGCCCTGGCCGTGCAACTGCCCTAGTTGCCAAACTTCTCCCCCACCACCCGCGGCGGGAGCGATGGTTTTGGCAACTAGGGCACTTTCCGTATGTGGGGTCTAATCCGCGGACACCGTGCCGAAGGCGGCGGCCAACTCCTCCGCCGCGCGGTCGAGCACCGAGGCCCACGAGCCATAGGATTCTTCGTTAGCGGTGTCCGAAACCTGCTTGAGAAGCGTGCACGGCACACCAAACTTTCGGCACACCGCAGCGATGGCGTAGCCCTCCATATCGCACAGCGCAGAATCCTGGGCAAGGCGCGTGCGGGTCGGGGTATCCGAAATAAAGGCGTCACCCGTGGCAAGCGTGGCGGTCGGCAGCTTACCGGAGGTCTCTAGCTCGATGACCTCCGGGAGCAGATAGCGGGAGACATCGCTGAGCACCTCCAGGTGAAAGTCGTGCTTGCGTACGTGGGAGATCTCGAAGACGCCTGAGAGATCGTCGCGAAGCGCGCCCGCAGTACCGATGTTGATGACACGCTCCGGCAACACCTCTGCCGACGCCAGCACCGTTGTCAGCTCGATGGCGGCGGGAACCGTACCAATACCCGTGATGAGCAGCGGCGCTCCCTCAGGAACATGCGTGGCTTCGGCATCCACGGCGGCGACGAACAGTGTACGACCAGACAGATTCTCCATGCCTGAGAGACTACCCGCTGACCCGAGGAATGCTCTCCGTAACTCTGGCCGGGGTCTCTGCGGCCTTTGTAGGGTCTGGAACCACACCGAGACCTCAGAAAGGAGAACACAATGTTCACACCACGAGTTTTCGCCGGAGCCGCACTACTTTGCTTCCCCCTCATTGCATGCAGCAGCCCAGAAGAGGTTCAGGCTAGCCCCGTCGCCGAAGTCTGCGAGGCTGGCAATGCCCACGCCGCATTCGCCGACAACATCGCCCAGGTTCCCCAGTGGAATGGACATGAATGGGCACTGGTTGATTCCGCCCACTTCGATCCGTGCGCGGAGCTGAGTTGGCAGACCATTTCCGTCGAAGGCGCAACTGCCTCCTCACCGCACCACATCATGCTCTTCCACTACGGCGAGTACATCGGCACCGCCACCGCCGAGCCCTACGCCTTCTTCCCCAGCGTCGAGCAAGTCAATGGCAGTGAGATTTCCGTGACCTACCACTGGCCGCAAGAAGGCGACGCCAATGCCGCTCCGACGGGCACCACGGAAGCAAACTTCCGCTGGGACGCCGCCCAGAACAAAGTCGTCATGAGCGGTGACGTTCCTCCTCGCTAAAATAAAACTAATCGTGCGCCTCACACGAGGCGCACTTTTTATGGAAGGAAAAATAATGCTCAGGCCTGCCTTTGTGGGCGCTATCCTCATCTGCCTCCCACTCGCTGCTTGTGCGCAAAGCCATCAGGACGAGGCAGAGACCCCTATGTTCAGTGCGGTCCACAACAGCTCGGCGAGCGTTGCCGCCGAAAGCACCACGGAAGAGGAGATAAGCCCTGAGCCGACGAGCAACGAGGCACCTTCCCCTACCCAGAGCGCGGACAAGTCGGAGTCCTGCGAGGATATTGACGCCGACGAGGCCTATCAATCAGGCATTGGCAGCATCGCGCCGTGGAATGACTACGGCTGGCAGCTTTCCTCTTCCGCCGGTTTCGACCCTTGCGCGGCTTTGAGCTGGCAAATTATCACCATCGAGGGTGCCACGGCCTCCTCACCGCACCACATCATGCTCTTCCACAAAGGCGAATACCTTGGCACCGCCACCTTCGAGCCTTATGGTTTCTTCCCCACCGTCGAGCGAGTGAGTGACGCTGAGATCGCCGTGACCTACCACTGGGCCCGCGAGGGCGAAACCACCGCCGGGTGCACCGGCGAAACGCATGCCGGATTCCGTTGGGACGAAGACCAGCAGAAAACAGTCATGAGCGGCGACGTCCCACCGAATTAAACCCCTTATTGTGAGGGTAAATACGGCTATAGTGTGACACGGCTTCCTGTGGAAGCTGCTGTCATCCGCCCCCGTTTTAAGGAGTTTCCTGCGTGACCAATAGCCACCCTTGGCCCCCGCCAAGCAACGAGGGCCCGGAACGTCCTGCACGCTCGGGAAGCATTGTGATCATCGCCGTCGTCGTACTCCTTGCGATCATTGCTGGTGTCACGTGGCTGTTAATGTCGCGCTCCTCTTCTGAAACCACAGAGCAGGAGGCCCTCTTTACGCAGGTGGCCCCGAGCACCAGCACAACAAATGCTGAGGCCACCACAACAAGCAGTGAAACCCGCACTACCAGCGTTAAGACGAGCACTGCGAAACCCGTGACGTCTAAAGCCACACCTCAGAAGGCAGACAGGTGCGGTACAGCAGCTGAAAAGACCAGGAACGATATTCCCCGCCCGATGACGCTGTTTTGCAATGACGACTGGCTCTACCTCGCCTCAGAAAACAGCTCCTCTTTTTATCTCTATTCCTGGGGCGGCGGAGAATGGGTTTCCTATAAAAACGACGGCCTCGTTGACTCAACGACGATCAAATGCTGGGATTCCAACCGCCTCAGTGCCAACAATGTCCCGAAGCAAATCACGGATGACATCCCCCTCTGCGAGCAGAGCACTGAGGACAGCGCTGAGAGCACACAAGCGCAAGAGACCTGCGATGGCCGCTACATCCTCATCGTGGACTCCCTCCTCGTCCCTTATGGCGAGTCCCCGCAATCCGAAATCGACCGCGTGGAGGCCCACTACGCCGGGGCCAAGATCATGCCGGGAACAGCATGCAGCTCGCTGCGTTCGGAACACGAAGGCAAGCAGGTCTATGCGGCCTACTACGACGCCGGACACAGCGTGGATGAGGTCTGTAAGCTCAAGGCGCGATACGGTGGCAACGCCCGTTCGCTCAATAACAATGCAGATTTCAGCGATCCCTGCTAACCCCTCGAAAGGACTTTTCGCCTCGTGGCACACTACAACCTCTATAACTCCCTCAACCTTGACCCTTCCGCTGATTCCGCGACCCTGACCTCGGATATCGAGCGCCGCCTCACCGCGACTGACCCGTCCAACGCCGCGCTTTACGACGAACTCTCCACCGCCCACAGCATCTTCTCCCGCCAGGACCGCCGCGAGCAGTATGACCGAGCTATCGCGGATCCCTTCGGCCCTGAGGTGGACGTCGCCCGCATCCGTGAGATCGCCACGTCTGGCTCGGGAGTGCAGCTCATGCCCCAGCCGTCGACCGCCCAGGCTTCCGGTTCCTCCAACTTCAACGTTGATCTGAGCAACTTCTCCTTCCCCGTGGAGCCCTCCCGCCAGCGCGCGCAGTCGAGCCAGTGGTGCATCGTGTGGGGCCTGCTGGCCTTCATGTGGATCATCTCCACGATTCGCGGCCTCGGCGCCCTCGCGGAGGTCGGCAACGCCAGCAGCGTCGAGCTCCTCTACGGCGCTGATGACTACGTCGACGAGGCCAGCTCCGCCGGCGCCTTCTTCTTCATGGTCGCCGGCGGCACCCCGGTCTACCTGATGATTGCGGAGTTCATCTGGTCCCTGCGCAAGACCTTGGGCCGCAAGCAGGCCGAGAAGAACGCCACGGCCTAAACTCGCGGGTTAACGCAGGCGCTGGCCCACAAAGCCGGCGGCAAGGGTGTTGCCGCTGGACTGATCGATGAGCAGGAAATTGCCCACCGCGCCGCGGGCGGCGTAGTCCTCCACGGGAAGCTCCGTCTGGGTTTGGATGGTGATGAACGCAATGTCATTGAGGGCTGCTGATTCCGGTGCCTCAACATCGGCCACGCCATCGAGGTCGAGGATGCGCTCCACCGACGCCACGCGGGCCTTGACCAGCGCGGCACCATAACGCAGCTTCACCATCTGTCCCGCGCGCAGCTCCTTGTCCGTGAGGACCACCGCGGTGGCGGCGAATTCGCGCACCTCCTCCGGGCGTTGCGTCCCGGCGATGAGGTCGCCGCGAGCCAAGTCGATGTCATCGGCCAGCCTAAGTACCACGGAGTCCCCGGCGCGCGCCGCCTCATCCGAGCCAAGCGGGCCGTCGGTGGTATCAATCGCGGTGACCGTCGAGGTCCGCCCGCCCGGCAGCGTCACCTCATCCCCCACCGCCACGTGCCCGGCCTTCACGCGGCCGGCATAGCCGCGGTAGTCGGAGGCGTGCTCGCGGATGACGTACTGGATGGGGAAACGCATGTCCAGATCGTCGGCGCGGCCGGTGGCCACGGGGACGGTCTCGAGCGTTTCGAGGACCGTCGGGCCCTCGTACCACGGCATGTTCGTGGAGCGTTCCACCACGTTATCGCCCTTCAGCGCGGAAATCGGGATAGCGACCGAATCCGTAATGCCCAAGCGCGCGGCGACCTCGTTGAACTCCGCCTCAATCGCGCGGAAGGTGGCCTCGTCGTAGTCCACCAGGTCGATCTTGTTCACGCCTAGGATCACGTGGCGCACGCCCAGCAGCGCGGCGACGTTGAGGTGTCGGCGGGTTTGTTCGACGACGCCATTGCGGGCGTCGACAAGCAGCACCACCACCTGGGAGGTGGACATGCCGGTGACCGTGTTGCGCGTGTACTGCACGTGGCCCGGGGTATCGGCGAGGATGAAGGTGCGCTTATCGGTGGCGAAGTAGCGGTAGGCCACGTCGATGGTGATGCCCTGTTCGCGTTCGGCACGGAGGCCGTCGACAAGCAGCGAGAGGTCCATGCCGTCGAAGCCGCGGTCGGCAGAGGAACGCTCCATGGACTCCACCTGGTCCGCCAGCACGGACTTGGTGTCATAGAGCAGGCGGCCCACGAAGGTGGACTTGCCGTCATCGACGGAACCGGCGGTGCACAGGCGCAGGGTATCGCGCTGTTTGAGCGCGCCGACATTCGGTGCGAGGGTAGTCGTCATCAGAAGTAGCCTTCCTTCTTGCGGTCCTCCATGGCGGACTCGGACAGTTTGTCATCGGCGCGGGTGGCACCGCGCTCGGACAGGGTGGAAATGGAGATTTCCGCGAGCACCTCATCGGGGGAGGCGGCGGTGGATTCCACAGCACCGGTGCAGGACATATCGCCCACGGTGCGGTAGCGCACGGTGCGGGTCTCCAACGGTTCATCCTCGCGCGGGCCGCCCCACTCGCCCGGGGTCAGCCACATGCCGTTGCGGTTAAACACCTCGCGCTGGTGCGAGTAGTAGATGGAGGGAAGCTGCAGATTGCGCGCGCCGATGTACTCCCAAATATCGGATTCGGTCCAGTTGGAGATGGGGAAGACGCGGACGTTTTCGCCGGCCATCTTGCCACCGTTGTAGAGGTCCCACAGCTCCGGGCGCTGGCGGCGCGGGTCCCAGCCGCCGAAGGAATCGCG
Organism: Corynebacterium aurimucosum ATCC 700975; assembly: GCF_007672725.1. GTDB lineage: Bacteria > Actinomycetota > Actinomycetes > Mycobacteriales > Mycobacteriaceae > Corynebacterium > Corynebacterium hesseae. The sequence goes on along the minus strand of NZ_VDTC01000009.1, from coordinate 123,910 downwards.
GATGGAGAAGATGCGCTCCTTGGCGCGGGCGCGTTCCTCGTCGCGGCGGGCACCACCCAGGACGGCGTCGTAACCGCGCTCGGCGATTGTCTCCACCAGCGGCACGGACTGCAGCGGGTTGCGAGTGCCATCGGGGCGCTCCTGGAGGTCGCCGCGGTCGATCCAATCCTGGACGTGGGCGACGTGCAGGCGCGCGCCGGTCTCGGCGACGAGCTGATCGCGGAAGTCGATGACCTCCGGGAAGTTGTGGCCGGTATCCACGTGGATGAGCTCGAAAGGCACGGTGGCCGGCGCAAAGGCGCGGCGGGCGAGCTCGAAGACCACGACGGAGTCCTTGCCGCCGGAAAAGAGCAGGCCTACCTTGTCGAATTGCCCGGCGACTTCGCGCAGGATGTGGAGGGATTCGTTCTCTAAGTCTTTAAGGTGTGGTGAAAGAGTCATTATTCGTGCAACCCGCATTCTGTCTTGCCGTCAGCGAAAACGCGCCCGGAGCGCGCATCCTCGCCCTCGCCTACCGGGAAGGTCAACGGCGCGCAGCCAATGGAGCGGTAACCCTGGAGGGTGAGGGGGTGGATGATGAGGTCGTGTTCCTTGATATAAGCGTCGGTGTCATCGAGGTCCCAGGTAATAATCGGGGAAATCTTCAGCCGTCCCGTGCGGTCCAGGCTCAGCGCCGGGGCGGTGGCGCGGTGCTCGGAATCGGCGCGGCGCAGGCCGGTGACCCACCCGACATACGGGTCCATGGCCATGTTGAGCGGCTCCACCTTGCGCATGCGGTTATAGGCCGCGACATCGCGCGCGTACAGGCGCGGGCCATAAATCTTGTCCTGCTCCTCGGGGCTCAAGATAGGCAGGACGCGCACGAGCGGCAGGTCCGCATAGCGCTTGGCGACGTCCCCCGCCACCTCCAACGTCTCCTTAAAGTGCCAGCCGGTGTCGATGAAGAGGAGGTCGGCGTCGAGGTGCGCTTGGTGCGCGAGCTCGGCGAGCACGGTGTTTTCCATGGACATCGTGACGGCAAGCCGGCCGGGCGCGTGCTCGGCGGCCCATTCGGTGATGGTCTCGGCGGAGGCATCGTGGAGCTTATCGGCCCACTCCTCAACGAGTTCCTGGTTGCGCTGGGCCACGGCAGGCTCGAGCGGTGCGGTGTCGCGGGTGCCTTCGGGGCTAATGCTGGGGTCGCGGTAGTCGCCGCGGTCCAGCAAGTTAGTTGGTTCGGTCATGACACCTCACATTAAAGGGAGGCGGGCCTGTGCGCAGCCCACTAAGGGGTGCGGGGGCTGTGAGCTTGGGTGCTAGGAAGAATAAAAATTAGCCAGAATGAACCGAGCGGACTAGATTTACAGACTAGACAGTCTATTTCTTCCGAATTGAAGGGGTTCTCATGCAGCGTGTCGCAATTGTCGGGGACAGCCCCGCCGCGCTCTCCACCGCCGAACGGCTCATCAGGGCCGGGCTGTGCGTGGACCTCTACTGCGAGCGCCCCGCGCCCTTCGGTTTGCTGCGCCGCTTCGCCGGGCTCTCCGGCGCGGAATCCGTTGCTGAGCCGTGCCCGAAGGGGACCACGCCGCGCCTGCGGCTCATCGGCAACGTGCGCGTGGGCTATGGCCCGGACGCGGACATCAACCACTCCGACCTCAACCAACTCTCCGCCTCCGGCGACCGCCACCTTGTTCTTTTGGAGCTCATGGCCCGCGGCGTGGCCATCACCACCTGGGAAGGCCTGTGTGGCCCCACCGACGACCTCGAGGACTGGGCCGCCGTCACGGCCCGCGCGCAGCGCGCCCCGGTCTGCTTCTAACGCGCGCGAGCTAAACGCGCGAGCTCAACGCTCGCGCAGGGAAATGGGGAAGCCTGCTGCCAGTCCTTGCACCACCGCACTCGCTAGACGCACTCGCGTCTAGCGGGATAGACTTGCGCGGTCATTGACCTTTGGCCTTCCAGGCCGCTCACACGAAACGTTGGTCTATGGAACTCCTACGTATCCTCATATCCCGCTCGAAGCCGTATACCGGCTACGTCATCGCGGTGCTGCTTCTCCAAGCACTGTCCACCGCAGCAACGCTTTACCTCCCTTCGCTCAACGCGAAGATCATCGACAAGGGCGTTGCCCAAGTAGACATCGACTACATCTGGCACACCGGCGGCATCATGCTCATCGTGGCCTTCATCCAGGTCAGCGCCGCCATCGCCGCTATCTGGTTCGGCTCCCGCACCGCCATGGGCCTCGGCCGCGACCTGCGCTCCGAAGTCTTCCGCCGCGTCACCCGCTACTCCGCCGAAGACATGAGCAACTTCGGCACCGCCACCCTCATCACCCGCGGCACCAACGATGTCCAGCAGGTCCAGATGGTTTACATGATGATGCTCAACTTCATGGTTGCCGCACCCATTATGTCCATCGGCGGCATCATCATGGCCATCCGCGAAGACGCCGGAATGTCCTGGCTCGTCGCGGTCTCCGTCATCGTGCTGCTGGCCGCCATCTCCGTCATCATCGTCCGCCTCATGCCGCTCTTCCGCTCGTGGCAGGAAAAGCTCGACGTCATGAACGGCACGCTGCGCGAGCAAATCGCCGGCATTCGCGTCGTCCGCGCCTTTACCCGCGAAGAGCACGAAGCCGAGCGTTTCCGTACCGCCAACCGTGACATCACCAACCTCTCCCTGAAGGTCGGCCAGCTGTTCATCCTCATGTTCCCCATCATCACCGTCATCCTGAACGTAGCCACGGGCGCGGTCCTGTGGTTCGGCGGCCACCGCGTCGACGATGGCCTCGTGGAAATCGGCTCACTGACCGCCTTTTTGCAGTACCTGCTGCAGATCCTCGCGGCGGTCATGATGGGCACCTTCATGGCCATGATGCTGCCCCGCGCCGTCATTTGCGCGCGCCGCATCACCGACGTCCTCGAGCACGATCCCTCCATCGTCGAGCCCGCTAACCCGCTCACCCCGGAGCGCTCCGAGGGTGTGGTCGAGTTCGACAACGTCACGTTCCAGTACGCCGGCGCGGAAGCGCCCGTGCTTCACGACGTCTCCTTCACCGCCACCCCCGGCACCACCACCGCGCTTATCGGCGCGACCGGTTCCGGCAAAACCACAGCGCTCTCCCTCATCCCGCGCCTCTATCTCCCGACGAAGGGGCGCGTGCTTCTCGACGGCACCGATATCGCCGATATGGCACGAGGGGACGTCGTCAAGCGCGTGGGCCTCGTTCCTCAGAAGCCGTACCTGTTTAGCGGTTCCGTGGCCTCCAACCTGCGCCTCGGCGCCCCGGACGCCACCGACGAGGAGCTGTGGGAAGCGCTGCGCGTGGCCCAGGCAAACTTCGTCGAGGACCTCGACATGCACATCTCCCAGGGCGGCACCAACGTTTCCGGCGGCCAGCGCCAGCGCCTGTCCATCGCGCGCATGCTGGTGGCGCGGCCGCTGGTGTACCTCTTTGATGATTCCTTCTCCGCGCTCGATGTCCTCACGGATGCCGCGGTGCGCGACGCCATGCGGGAATACACCGCGAAGGCGACGACGATCATCGTGGCGCAGCGCGTGAGCTCGATCGTGGACGCGGATCAGATTCTGGTCATGGACGCCGGGCGCATCGTGGCCCGCGGCACGCACGAGGAGCTGTTGGAAAGCTCGACGACGTACCGCGAAATTGTGGAATCCCAGGAGGTGGCATAAATGACTGAGCAAGACAACGCGACGTTAGAAGCCGAGATCGAGGAGAAGACCGGCGAGAACGCGCCGCGCAAGGCCAAGAACTTCTGGCCCTCCGCCAAGCGCCTCTTTGGCCTGCTCGCGCCGTTCAAGGCGCAGCTTGTCGCGATTGCCGCGATGAACCTCATGTGCGTGTTCCTCGCCGTGGCCGCGCCCAAGGTTATGGGCAAGGCCACCGACGTCATCTTCTCCGGCGTCATTTCCCGCCACCTGCCCGCCGGTATGACCAAGGAGCAGGCCATCGCCGCTCTGCGCGCGGGCGGGCAGGACAAGTTCGCGGACATGGCCTCCGCCATGGACTTGAGCCCCGGCTTCGGCATTGATTTTTCCAAGCTGGGCACGATCATCGGCATCGTGATTGCGATGTACGTGGTGTCCTCGCTCTTCCAGTGGTGGCAGGGCTACCTTCTGAACTCGCTGGTGATGAAGGTGGTCTTCGATCTGCGCGAGCGCATCGAGGCGAAGATCAACCGGCTGCCGCTGAACTACTTCGATACGCAGTCGCGCGGCGACCTTCTTTCGCGCACCACCAACGATGCCGACAACGTCCAGACGGCGCTGCAGCAGGCCATTTCGCAGCTGTTCTATAACCTGCTCATGGTCATCGGCATCACGGTCATGATGTTCACCGTGTCCTGGCAGCTGGCCCTCGTTGCGCTGCTGGCGCTGCCGCTGACCGGTGTGGTCATCGGGGTCGTCGGCTCGCGCGCGCAAAAGCAATTCAAGGCGCAGTGGAAGGCCACCGGTGACCTCAACGGGCAGGTCGAGGAAGCCTTCTCCGGCCACGACCTGGCAACCGTCTTCGGGCGCATCGACTCCATGACGGAGGACTTTGATAAGCGCAACGAGGAGCTCTTCCGCTCCGCGTCGCTGGCGCAGTTCCTGGCGGGCATGATGATGCCGATCATGCAGTTCATCTCCTACCTGTCCTACGTGGTCATCGCGGTGCTCGGCGCGTTGAAGGTGGCCTCCGGCAACCTCACGCTGGGTGGCGCCCAGGCCTTCATCCAGTACTCCCGCGAGTTCAACCAGCCGCTGGGCCAGCTCGGCGGAATGATGCAGCAGGTGCAATCGGGCGTGGCCTCGGCCGAGCGCGTCTTCGAGTTCCTCGACGCTGAGGAAGAACCCGCCGAGGAGACCACCTCCCGCCTGGGCGGGCGCGCGAAGGGCTTGGTTGAGTTCGAGGACGTGGACTTCTCCTATGATCCCGAAACCCCACTCATCCAGGATCTCAGCCTCCGCGTGGAACCGGGCCAGACCGCGGCCATCGTGGGCCCCACGGGTGCCGGCAAGACCACGCTGGTCAACCTCATCATGCGTTTCTACGACATCGATTCCGGCACCATCCGCCTCGACGGCGTCGACACCGCGCAGATGTCGCGCCACGAGCTGCGCTCCCAGGTGGGCATGGTGCTGCAGGACGCCGTCGTCTTCGAGGGCACCATCATGGACAACATCCGCTACGGCCGCCTCGACGCGACCGATGAGGAAGTCATTGCCGCCGCCAAGGCCACCTACGTGGACCGCTTCGTCCACGCGCTGCCTGAGGGCTATGACACGGTCATCGATCAAGACAATGGCGCGATTTCCTCCGGCGAGCGCCAGCTCATCACCATCGCGCGCGCCTTCCTGGCGCAGCCGGCGCTCCTCATCCTCGATGAGGCGACCTCCTCCGTGGATACCCGCACCGAGGTGCTTGTTCAGGACGCCATGAACGCGCTGCGCGCTGACCGCACCTCCTTCATCATCGCGCACCGCCTGTCCACGATTCGTGACGCCGACATCATCATCGTCATGGAGGAAGGTCGCATCGTGGAGCAGGGCACCCACGCCGAGCTTCTCGACGCCCACGGCGCCTACTGGCGCCTCCACCAGTCCCAGTTCCGCGAGGACTAGTCGACGGTCACGGACATCCTCGGGGCCGAGAACGTGTCACCCGTGAGGTTCGCCAGCTCAAGGGTGACGTCGCTTAAGGAAAGGTGCTCCATGAGGGCGTCGGGAAGCTCGGCGTCCGGAGCAGGGGGAATTCCGAGCTGATCGAGAACGGCATTGATATCGCCGCCGGTGAGATCTGCCGTGACGGGCACGGTGCGCGCACCCTCGACGGTGGGGGTGGCGGTCAGCGAGGTCGCCACGATGCGCGCGGGCTCCACGGTGGTTATCGAACCACCTGTCGTGAGCAGGCCATCGCCGGCATTTCCGGGCAAGGTGATGGCCAGGTTGCGCACGGCAAGGCGATCGCCGGTGAGCTCGATAACGCGCACCTCGCCGTCGCGGGTGGGCATCGTGCCCAGCGTGGCTTTCACGTTTCCCGTTAGCGTGACCTCGTCCGCCTTCACGGTGGAAAAGTAGGGCTGCGCCGGGGCGACCTGCGCGCTCACGCCCGTCGCGCTCGCCGCAGCGACCATGGCGGCCACGAACAACACGCTCCGTGAGCGCGAAGGACGGTGCTTAAACATCGGTGGGCTCCCACGCCAGGGTGAGCGCGCCGCCAATGATGCCGAGCAGTGAACCGATGAGGAAGCCTCCCAAGTTAGAGGTAGGCAGCGCAATCACGGCCACGATGATGCCGAGCACTCCCAGATACGTCGAGGTGGCCGGGCGAAACCACGCTCCTAAGCCGAACATGACCAACAGCGCCCCGATGAGCAGCGTGGACACGCCCGACACCGTGGAAATCATGACCAGCAGGTCCGAGATATGCACGGTGAAATACGCAGGCGTGGCGATGACGATTCCCGAAAGTATGAGCAGCAAACCCGGGATGAACGGCCGCCCACCGCGCCACGCCTTAAACCGATCAGCAGCCATTTCCGCGGCCCCGTTCCACGGATACGCCCACGTTTTGTGCTGACAGCGTCTTGGCGCCGATGGAGGTGGCGCGGACGTCGTCGGCAGTCAGCGAAACCTTCTTTGCATACAGGCCCCACGTTCCGGGATCCGCGGTGGTGGACAGCTGGCGCGCATCGATGCCCACGTTCGCATCCTCCATGACCAACGAGCCCTCGATGTCCGACGCACCAACCAACAAGTCGGTGGCCTCCACGCTGTTATCGCCCTTCGCCTTCAGCGCCAGCGTGGCCTCCCCCACCGCCGGCAGGTCCGTCGTGACGTAAAGGCAAAGATCCGAGGCCACCGCGTGCTCCATCTTCAACCGGGCCGTCGGCACGTCCTCCTCACCCTTCTTGTCACTATCCACGAAGAGCGAGAAAGCCTCGCCCTCCAAGTGCCGCATGTTGACGTTGAAGAACGTTCCCGATAGCGCCAGGTTCGCCGTCAGACCGCCTTGCGCCACTGCAAACCCCGTCACGCCGAAAGCCGCAAATCCTGCGATAAGCCCCACCGCCGCCTTCGGCGCACTGATTCTTCCCATACACGTCAGCTTATTTCTCGGCCTCCGAAAACACTAGCTGAATCCTGACTCACTGATTTCGGGGCCGAGGATTTAAGGTAAGAGGCACACACAGCAGCAATTAAAGGAGCGCGCATGTTCGGCTGGGTTGCCATCGCCGCATCGGTCCCGGTGTGGCTGTACTTTTTCTACCGCCTCACGGCGCTGTTTCGGTTCATCCGCTCCGGCGGCCCCACGCAGCTAAACCGTACCGACCGCCCCCTGGCGCGCCTCGGCCGCGTGCTTATCGAAGTCTTCGGCCATACCCACTTCAAGGGCCGGCCGCTGGTCAATGCCGCGCACTGGCTCGTCATGGTGGGCTTCCTCTTCGGCGCCATCGTCTGGTTCGAGGCCTATATCCAAACCTTCGCGCCCGATAAAGGCTGGCCGTGGCTCGGTACGTGGCCCGTGTACCACTTCATCGAAGAGGTCCTCGCCATCGGCACCGTGCTCGGCATCTGTTTCCTCATCGGCGTGCGCCTCAAACTCGGCCACACCGATCGCGGCAGCCGTTTCTACAACTCGCAGGTCTTCCCGGCGCGCCTGGTGGAGGCCATCGTGCTCCTCGAAGGCCTCGGCATGCTCGCCGTCAAAGCCTCCGCCATCGCCACCTATGGCGGAGGCTCCCCGTGGGCTGATTTCTTGACGATGCGTGTGGCGGGGGTGCTGCCGGCGTCGGCAAGCATGGTGCAATTCTTTGCCCTAGTGAAGCTGCTGACGGGCCTGGTGTTCATCGCCTGCATCGCGCGCTATTTCCAGTGGGGCGTGATGTGGCACCGTTTCATGGCCTTCTTCAACATCTTCTTCCAGCGCAACGCCACGGGTGAAAAGGCGCTGGGCTCAGTGCCCACACCCGACCTGGAGGACCTTGAGCCGGGGAGCTGGAAGATGCTTCTCGACGCCTCCTCCTGCACCGAATGCGGCCGCTGCCAGGACCTCTGCCCCGCATGGAACACCGAGAAGCCGCTGAGCCCGAAGAAGCTCATGATGGACCTGCGCCAGGGCGCGCTGGATAACTACAACCCGCACGAGGGGCTCAACGTGCTGGCGATGGCGGGCACGATTGATGATGATGTCCTGTGGGCCTGCACCAACTGCGGTGCGTGCGTGGACCAGTGCCCGGTAGACATCGAGCACATCGACCACGTGGCGGACCTGCGCCGGTTTAAGGTGCTAGCGGAGTCCGACTTCCCGTCGGAGCTAACCGGACTGTTTAAGAACATCGAGACAAAGGGCAACCCGTGGGGGCGCAACGCCTCGGAGCGGCGCGCGTGGATCGATGAGGCGCGCGCCGATGGCATCGAGGTGCCGATCATCGGCGAGGATGCGGAAGATTTTTCGGACCTGGAGTACCTGTTCTGGGTCGGTTGCGCGGGTACTTATGACGACAAGGGCCGCGCCACGACGCGCGCCGTGGTGGACATGCTGCACACCGCCGGCGTGAAGTTCGGCGTGTTGGCCACGGGCGAAACCTGTACCGGTGACCCGGCGCGCCGTGCCGGAAATGAGTTCCTGTTCCAGGTGATGGCGGAGCAGAACGTCGCCACGCTTAACGACGCCTTTGCCGGCGTCCCCAAAGGCCAGCGCAAAATCATCACCACGTGCCCGCACTGCTTCAATACGATTCGCAACGAATACCCCGACTTCGACGGCCACTTCGACGTGCTGCACCACACGCAGCTGCTCAACCGTTTGGTGCGGGAGAAGCTGCTGGTCCCAGTGCCGCGTTCGCCGGAGAATCGCCGACCCGTCACGTATCACGACCCGTGCTTCCTGGGCCGCCACAACAAGGTCTTCGACCCGCCGCGTGAGCTCGTCGAGGCGACCGGTGCATCGCTGGCGGAGATGGACCACAACCGCGACGAGGCTTTCTGCTGCGGTGCCGGTGGCGCGCGCATGTTCATGGAGGAAAAGCTGGGCAAGCGCATCAACGAGTTCCGCTCGGAGCAGGCCGTGGCGACGGGCGCGGAGCAGATTGCGACGGGCTGCCCGTTCTGCAACGTGATGCTGACGGGTGGCATGAAGTCTGTCGCGCCGGAAACTCAAGTCAGCGATGTGGCGCTCATGCTGCGCGACGCCATCGCTCCCTCCGGCGACCTGCCCGCCCCGCGCGAGAAGGTCTTCCTCGACACGCCACGCCGCCTGCCGGTCTCCAACGAGTCTTCCGCGGAAGCGCCCGCTGCACAATCTGCCCCGACAGGCTCTCCGCAGGCCCCCGCCGCGCCGTCGGCTCCCAGCGCGCCTCAGGCCCCCGCGGCTCCCAGCGCACCTCAGGCCCCCGCAGCACCCAGCGCTCCCGCAGCACCCGCTGCGCCAAGCGCGCCCGCAGTACCGAGTACGCCTCAAACACCGTCGGCGGCACCCGCTCCCTCGACTCCGTCCGCACCGACGCCACCGGCTGCTCCAGCGGTTCCTTCCGCCCCTGGTACGCCGGCGGCTCCCAGCGCACCTCAGGCACCCGCTGCGCCCAGTGCGCCGACTGCTCCTTCGGCACCGCAAGCTCCAGCTGCGCCAAGCACTCCCGCGGCACCGACACCACCAGCTGCTCCAAAAGCACCCAATGCGCCCCAGGCGCCGGCCGCACCAAGCGCTCCCGCAGCGCCGTCTGCGCCAAGCGCGCCGCAAGCACCCGCAGCGCCGTCCGCGCCGACGCCGCCGGCTGCTCCTTCGGCTCCGCAGCCGCCAGCCGCGCCCGACGCTCCCAAGGCTCCAGCGGCGCCGAAAGCACCATCGGTGCCAAACGCGCCAGCGGCGCCGAAGGATCCGGGGGCGTCGGCAAGCAAGGACTAGTGCGACGTCGACCACACCACCAACGCACGGGGTAGGCGCGCCTGATGCGCCACAGGTACGCTCTACCCCATGCAAACTGACGTAACCTACGTCCTCGCCTCGGGCGAGACCAACTACACCAACTCGCTGGTGTCCTTCGCATGGATTATGGCGGTAGCGCTGTTGGCGCCGTTGGTGTCTCATGCCATGGGCAAAAAGATGCCGGCCGTAGCGCTGCTCATTTTCTTCGGCATGCTCATCGGTCCATCGATGTTGGGCCTGGCCCATGAAGACCCCGGCATCGGCATGATTAAGGAGCTCGGCGTCGGGGCTCTCTTCCTGCTTGCGGGCTTTGAAATCGACCTCGCCAGTCTGAAGTCGAAGGAAGCCGCGACGGGGCTGTCCACGTGGCTCATCTGCATGGTGGTGTGTGGCGTCGGCGCGTACTTCCTCATGGATGACATCCCGGGTGCCATCGTCATGGCAATTGCTTTGACGTCGACGGCACTGGGCACCATCACGCCGATGCTCAAGCAGGACAAGCTGCTTGGCACGCGGGTAGGCGATTCCGTGGTCATCCACGGCGCCATCGGTGAGGTCGCGCCGATTACCGCGATGGCGCTCCTTTTGGGAACGCGCTCCACGTGGACCACGATGTTGATTCTTCTGGCCTTCATCGCAATCGCGGTCGCCGTGGCCATCATGCCCTTTGCCATTACGACGCTCATGCCGTGGTTCAAGGACGCATTCATCTCCGGGGCGGGCTCAACGAACCAGACCATCATGCGCCTCATCATTTTGATTCTGGCCATCCTCATGGCGGTCACCGCGGTCTTTGAGCTCGATATCGTGCTGGGTGCCTTCGCGGCGGGCATCATCCTGAACCGCATCGTGCCCGACGAGTTCCATAAGGGCTTGGAGAACCGCCTCGACGTGGTGTTTTATTCCATGCTCATCCCGGTCTTCTTCGTGGTCTCCGGCATGGCGATTGACTGGAAGGTCATCGTGGACGAGCCCCTCAAGGTCCTCGGCATCCCGCTTCTTATCCTGGTGACCCGCGGCCTGCCAGTGTTCCTGCGCGAAAATATCCACCACACGGGCTCCGACGTCGAAACCACCCGCGAGCGCCTCCAAGTGGCGCTCTATGCGGCGACCGGCCTGCCCATCATCGTGGCGGTGATGACGCTTGCGGTGGGTTCGGGCATCGTCGATACAGAAATGGCCTCGATCTTCATCGCCGGCGGTGCCCTCACCGTCGCAATCTTCCCGTTCCTATCCGGCCTCGTTCGCGAAAAGGAGCAAGCTAAATAGGCTGTTAGGATGGCTATTGTGACTAATCCTTTCAGCATGCGGCTTTCCGACGCCGAACGGACCAACGCCGTCAACGACCTCGCCCAGGCCTTGGGTGAAGGCCGTCTATCGATGGACGAGTTTGAACAGCGCACCGACGCGATAATGGAGGCGACGACTCGCCGCGAGCTGGCGGCCGTCTTCATGGATATCCCCACCAAAGCCAGCACGGAGCTCAAGATCTACTCCCAAGGTGAAATGGAGCGCGCCTACCAGGCTACGAAGAAGCCTCGACTGGCCACGGCCATGGTAGGCACGCTGGGGTTGTTGTTCGGCTCGATTGCATCTTTCGGTGCCATGTCCGGCGTCACCGCCGCGCTGACCGGAACGGGCCTGCTTTTCCTCATCCCCGCGTTGTGGATCATGCTGTACGTGGCCAAGGTGGGCCCGGAATCCTGGCATCGCCCGTCGCCGCGCCAGATCGAGCGCCAGCGCATGCGCGAGCTCAAGGCCGCGGGCGCGGAGGAACGCGCGCAGATGCGGGCGTTGGAGCAGGCGCAATGGGCGGAGAGGCGTCGTCAAGCAAGCGAAATCACCGGCGATGCGATGAATCTGGCCAAACGCAAGCTGGAGCAGTGGAACCAGAAGTAACATATCCGGCATGACACACAACCGGATTTTTGATCAATCCACCAAACTACAAGGCGTTGCCTACGATATTCGCGGCGAGGTTTCCACGGAGGCCGAGCGCATGGAGCTCGACGGGCACAGCATTTTGAAGCTCAACACCGGCAACCCGGCAGTGTTTGGTTTCGATGCGCCGGACGTCATCATGCGCGACATGATTGCGGCGCTGCCGACCTCCCAGGGCTACTCCACATCGAAGGGAATTATCCCGGCGCGTCGCGCGATTGTGACGCGCTATGAGCTGGAGGATTTCCCCAGCTTCGACGTCAATGACGTGTACCTGGGCAACGGCGTCTCCGAACTGATTTCGATGGTCACGCAGGCGCTGCTTGACGACGGCGATGAGGTTCTCATCCCCGCCCCTGACTACCCCCTGTGGACGGCGGCGACGTCGCTGGCGGGTGGCACGCCCGTGCACTATTTGTGCGATGAAGAGGATGATTGGAATCCGTCCATTGAGGATATTCGCGCAAAAGTAACGGAGAAGACCAAGGCAATTGTGGTCATTAATCCGAATAACCCGACGGGTGCTGTGTACTCGCGTGAAACGCTGCAGAAAATCGTTGAGGTAGCACGCGAATACAATCTGCTGATTCTGGCGGATGAGATTTATGACCGCATTCTTTATGACGGTGCGAAGCACATTTCGATTGCCTCCCTGGCGCCGGACTTGCTGACGATCACGTTTAATGGCCTGTCGAAGGCCTACCGCGTGGCCGGCTACCGCGCGGGCTGGATGGTGCTGACGGGCCCGAAGTCCCATGCCCGCGGTTTCATTGAGGGCCTGGATTTGCTGGCGGGCACGCGCCTGTGCCCGAATGTACCGGCGCAGCACGCGATTCAGGTCGCACTTGGTGGGCGGCAGTCGATTTATGAGCTCACCGGTGAGGGTGGTCGCTTGCTCAAGCAGCGCAATGTCGCATACGAGAAGCTCAATGAGATTCCGGGTGTGTCGGTGACGAAGCCGATGGGCGCGCTGTACTGTTTCCCGCGTCTGGATCCGGACGTGTATGAGATTCACGATGACTCGAAGCTCATGCTCGACATCCTGCGCGCCGAAAAAATCCTCATGGTGCAGGGCACCGGCTTTAACTGGCCCACGCCGGATCACTTCCGCGTGGTCACGCTGCCGTGGGCTTCGCAGCTGGAGAACGCGATCGAGCGGCTCGGCAACTTCCTGGTGAGCTACCGCCAGTAGCCCTGCACGCTACTGACGGCCAGGCTTCCCACGATCGGGCAGGCGTAAAGGGGCGCGCTCAGCGCAAAAGCGTGCGAGGCCCCTTGCCTCGAGCACTAGCGGTCGGGCGGAGCGGGGCTTCCCGGCTCGGAAGGTGTGGATGCCGGCGGCGCGGCGGGTGTGCGGGCGCTTGGCTCAGTACAGCTTTGGCTTGCGGTGCCGTCACGATGCTCCCGGATGCGCTGGGCGCGCGGCGCGCGATGCGGGTGGGCCGGTTCACGCGGATCGCGGGGCCCAGCCGGTACCCATTTAATCTTGCCGTTTTCGCGCACAATGCGGCCACGGCCCGGGAGGCCATTGATGGCGTTGTGGTACTTGCACAGCGGAGTGAGGTTCTCAGGGTTCGTTTCGCCGCCGTGTCTCCATTCTGTGATGTGGTGTATCTGGGAATAATCGGCGCCGCACAGGCAGCGATCCCAGGCGCAGGTGGGTTGCTCGCCGCAGGCCATGATGCGCTGCTTCTCCGAGGCGACGCGCTGGGTGCGGTGGAGTTCCACGGGGCCTTTGACGCGGTCAACAATCATGACGAGGCCTTCTTCGGCGAGCTCGCGCTCGATGAGCTCTTTGCCCGTGATCTTGGCGCCGTTGGATAGCTGAATCACGATATCCCCGAGGTCTGGGGCTGCGTTGTCCCGAGACTCGTCGGCGCAGGGCTGGTCCGAAGTAGAAATTGGGGGTATTGGAGCCGCGGAATCGGGGCGCGGAGTGGAGGGATCACCGAGGCGACCCAGGATTGTGGCGTACTCGGGAAGCTCCATGACGGCGAGGGTCTGGGCCACGGGGCGGGCGAGGCGGCCCTCGCGAAACGCGGCCGTGAAGGAACCCACAGGATCGTCCTCATCGATATTGGGCCGCAAATCCTCGATGAGCGCCGCCGGGGCCGTGAGCGTGAGCTTGGATAGCTCCTTGCCACGGCGAATTGTCACGCCCGGCTTCGGCGTGGGCGGCGGGCTGAGCTCGCGAATGCGCTTGCGCGCATAGCGGGCCACGGCCTTCTCATCGCCAGTGATTCCGCACAGCTCAATGCGCAGATCCCACGCCTGGCGCTGTTTCTTCAGCCTTCCCGCGAAGCGTTCAATGAGAAGCAACGTGGGAAGGTCGTGCCCATTGGCACGGGCGGCCGCAACCGCACGCGCCTGTTTGCGGGTGAAGGCGGTGGAGGCAAAGTAGACGTCGAAAAGCGCCAGCAGAGAGCGTGCCGCAGACTCCGGACCCCACGCCCGGAGCTGCTCGAAGCTGAGCCCCGCAACGCCGGCGACAAGCTCGATGCCCGCCGCCTGGCTGCGAAGATGCGCTTCCACAAGGTTCATGCCAGCAACGCTAAACGCCCCACCCGCACCGCACAACGGCGCCGCCGCCAGCCTGTGGATAACTTGTTGATCGCGTCATCATTAGTTTTCTTTTTAATGAAACTCATTCACAATGATAGGCATGACTAACCTGAATCCGTGGCGTACTGGGCTCATCAGTTTTCTTAGCCTCACCGCTCTGATAACGCTTGCGGGTTTGTTTCTACTACGCCCCACCACCCCGCCATCCGAGCACACCAGCGCCGATTTCTTCGCTACCTATGCGCTCAATCAGCCACAGGTGACCGGAACCGTCGACCGCATCGATCATCATCTTTGCAGCGACCCCCACGCCGGCCAAACCTTCGACGAAGCCCCGCTGATTCCTGCCGCAAACGATGACACCAGTTGCACCCGTGCACTGATAGATCTGACCTCCGGCGAGGACACGGGGCGCAAAACCCAACTCATCTTCCACGGCCTGGCCAGCGACCCGACCTTAAACCAGGGCGATGAGATAATTCTTACCGTCTCCAGCGACGGCACCTATGCCTTCGCTGATTTTCAGCGCAATGGAAACCTTGCGTTGTGGGCTATCATCGCGGCCCTTGTTATCGTCGGCTTCGCCGCTTGGCACGGACTGCGAGCACTGCTGGGCCTAGGTATCAGTTTGGCCATCGTCTTCTTCTACCTCATCCCCTCTCTCATTGAGGGCCATTCGGCGCTGCCACTAGCGCTCGTGACCTGCGCGGCCATCCTCTTCCTCGCCGTCCCGCTGGTGCACGGCGTGAACTGGAAATCAGCCTCCGCCCTGGGAGGCGCAGTGGTGGCGCTGGCGTTGTCGGGGGCGTTGGGGTGGGCGTCGATAAGCAGCACGGCACTGACGGGTTCCAGCTCGGAGGATAACCTCAAGCTGCTGCTCTACATGCCGGGGGTTTCCGTCGTGGGGGTGCTACTGTGCGGGTTCATCATCGGTGCGCTCGGCAGCCTCAACGACATCGCGGTGGCGCAGGCCTCCACCGTGCGCGAGCTGCACGCCGCTGATCCGACGGTGGGGCCCGGCACGCTCTTTACCTCAGCGATGAAAGTGGGCCGCGACCATATCGCCTCCATGGTGTACACCATCGTGCTGACCTATACCGGCGCGGCCCTTCCCCTGCTGATGCTCATCACGGCGGCGCAGCGCCCAGCCCTGCAGATCCTCTCCAGCGACCTCGTCGCCACGGAGGTTCTGCGCTCCCTGCTGGGCGCGATGGCCTTGACACTCGCGGTGCCGCTGACCACCGTGATTGCGGCGTTTACTGTGCCGGAAGGACGCGACCAAGCGCCTCGACGGTCCAGCCCGCGGCACGCCAAGCATCGACGCTGAGCACGTTGCGGCCGTCGATAATGTGGCGGCGGGCCACGAGTGCACCAGCCTCAGCCGGGTCGAGGTCGCGAAATTCCTGCCACTCGGTGGCGAGGATGACCAGCTCGGTGTCCTTGAGTGCCGCGCTTGCCGACGCCACGTAGTTCAACGTCGGGAACACCTTCTTAGCGTTCTCCATACCTTGCGGGTCATAGACCGTCACGGCGGCTCCTGCTAGGGAAAGCGAACCGGCCACGGAGAGTGCTGGCGAATCGCGGACGTCGTCCGAGTTGGGCTTGAAAGCGCAGCCCAGAACGGTGACGCGGTGGCCGAGGAGGGATCCGTCGAAAGCCTGCTTGGCCAAGTCCACGACGCGATCGCGGCGGCGCATGTTGATGGCGTCGACCTCACGGAGGAAGGTCAGAGCCTGGTCCGCACCCAGCTCGCCGGCGCGCGCCATGAAGGCGCGGATATCCTTGGGCAGGCAGCCGCCGCCGAAGCCCAAGCCCGCACCGAGGAATTTGCGGCCGATGCGTTCGTCGTAGCCGATGGCGTCGGCAAGCTTGACCACGTCCGCACCGGCAATCTCGCAGATTTCTGACACTGCGTTGATGAAGGAGATCTTGGTGGCCAGGAAAGCGTTGGCGGAGACTTTCACCAGTTCCGCGGTCTGCAGGTCCGTCACGATGAACGGGGTGTTCTGCGCGAGCGGCTGGGCGTAGACCTCACGGGCAACCTCTTCGGCGTTACTTACACCGTCGGCGAGCCCTGCCTCGCCGACGCCGAGGACGATGCGGTCCGGGGTGATGGTGTCCTTGACGGCGTAGCCCTCGCGGAGGAACTCCGGGTTCCAGGCAATCTCCACGCTTGTGCCTTCCGGAGCGAGGTCATTAGCCATCTGCTGCAGCTGTGCCGCAGTGCCCACTGGGACGGTGGACTTACCGAAGATGATGTGCTCGCCCTTCAAGCGCGGCACGAGTTCCGAAATGACGGACTTCACGTAGGTCAGGTCCGCCGCATAGGAGCCGTGTGCCTGCGGGGTTCCTACGCCGAGGAAGTGCACGTTGGCGAACTCCGCGGCGTCGTCATAGCTGGTGGAAAAACCCAGGCGGCCGGCCTCGATGTTGCGCTCGAGCACCTCCGGAAGGCCGGGCTCGTAGAACGGCACGCGGCCATTCTTGAGGGCTTCAATCTTGTTTTCATCAACATCTACACCGAGTACCTCGTGGCCGAGCTCCGCCATACAGGCGGCGTGAGTCGCACCTAGGTAGCCGGTACCAATAACAGTCATACGCATAACCGGCTATTTTAGGCGCTGCGCTACCGTCTCGCCCGGCGAGATGCGGATTGTTTAGCGGAAGTTTAGATAGGACTTCGACGGTGTAGGCCCGCGCTGACCCTGATACTTCGACCCCAACGCGCCGGAGCCATACGGGGCCTGCGCCGGCGAGGACATCTGGAAGATGGCCAGCTGGCCCACCTTCATCCCCGGCCACAAGGTAATGGGCAAGTTCGCGGTGTTAGACAGCTCGAGCGTGATGTGTCCGGAGAAACCCGGATCAATGAATCCGGCCGTGGAGTGCGTCAGCAGGCCCAAGCGCCCCAGGGAGGACTTGCCCTCCAAGCGGCCTGCAAGGTTGGCCGGCAGGGTGAACTTCTCCAGCGTTGCACCGAGCACAAATTCACCCGGATGCAGCACGAAGGCATCGCCCTCAGCCACCTCCACCTCGCTGGTGAGGTCCGGCATCTCCTGCTTGGGGTCGATGTGCGTGTAGCGCGAGTTATTAAACACGCGGAAGAACTTGTCTAGGCGCACATCGATGGAGGAAGGCTGGACCATCTCTGCGTCATAAGGCTCAATACCCAAGGCATCAGGCCCCTCTGAGTCGATGGCGGCACGAATATCACGATCGGAAAGAAGCACGGCACACAGTCTACCTCCCCACTGGGCCTTTTATGGCCTCGGGCGGCGGCGGTGCTAAGCTTTACTGCGATGCAGATTCTGCATTGCGCCGACGTAGTTTAATGGTAGAACTGCAGCTTCCCAAGCTGCTGGCGCGGGTTCGATTCCCGTCGTCGGCTCCACGTATTTTCCCAGTTCATGGACTAATTTCATACCTACAGGATGGACCATGACAGCCCCTATCTTCACGCCCAAAACCACAGCGGAGCTTCGCGCTGAACGTGAGCATGTACTTCAAGATCTTGCGCCCCGCACAATCGATGAGCTCCGCGAACAGCGCGCGGTTGATCAAATTTTAGCCATCGACGAGGCCACTCTGAATCGGTATGAAGCCCTGTGCTTCGTTATCGGCGACTAGACAGACACGTTTTCTCTCAGAGCTACATCGTCCCTAGCCTGAGATTCAAAAATTACCCCCACGTCAATACCAGGGCGTGCGGTAACAAACCCCACAGGCAGGACACAATGGGCAAGCACGAACCAGCGGAAATCAGCGACGCACCCAAGAAGAAGGGCGTCAACCCCAACGCCATCATTGCGTTAATTCTGATCCTCGTCGGTCTCGGTGTCTTGCTCTACCCCGTCGTGGCCACGCAGTGGAACAACCACACCCAATCCCGCGCCGCCGAGGAATACGCCAAGCTGGAGAAGCAAGCCCCGCCAGAAGTACTGCACACCGCCTGGGAGGAGGCACAGGCCTACAACGCCCAGCTGGGCCAAATCAGTGTGGAAGACGCTTGGACCACCACCGATGACGAGAACTCTCCCGAGTACCAGCGCTACCGCCAATACCTGTCTGTGCTGTCGGAGACCGATGCCATGGGTCGCATCGTCATCCCCTCTATTGATTCCGATCTGCCCATTTATCACGGCACCTCAGAAAAAGCACTCTCCCGCGGCGCTGGCCACCTCTACGGCACGGACCTACCTGTCGGTGGCGTGGGGAACGGCGAGGGCAGGCACGCAGCGCTCTCTGCTCACACCGGCCTACAAAACGCCACGCTGTGGGACAACCTCACCAAGGTCAAGAAGGGCGATGCTTTCTACATCGCCGCCGGCGGCGAGAAGCTCAAGTACGAGGTGCACGATATTCGGGTCGTCGAGCCTGCGGACACCAGCTCGCTCCACCGTGAGCCAGGCCAGGACCTCGTTACGCTCATTACCTGCACCCCCTACGGTGTAAATACCCACCGCTTGCTCGTCACCGGCCACCGAGTGCCAATGGATCCGGAAGACGAGGCCGCATTCAACAGCTCTGGTATTCACTGGCAGTGGTGGATGTGGGCCATTCTGGCTGCCGCTGCTATCATCGTGCTTCTTCTCATCTACTGGTGGCGCAAATATGTCAGCAATGCCAAGGACACCGTGATTGACGACGACCCGCAGGACTCCTAACCGACAATGAGCATGCAATAAGGCCCGCCCTTCCCTGGTTATTGGAAGAGCGGGCCTTTTCTAAAGTTGCCGCAAGCGGTGGTTCTATGCCGGGCGACGTCGCAAAGCGAGGCACCCTGCCGCGACAATCGCGCCACCAGCGAGCGCCCACAGGCCTACGCCCTCACCACCGGTCTTGGGCAGTGCACCCTTGGTGATGTCAGCGACCTGAAGGACGCCGATCTTCTTCACACAGTTGGCAGCGGTGTCAGACTCAGCGCACCTATTACTGGTGATCGCGGTCCCTCCGGAGAGCACCTTGATGACTGCATTGCCATTCTGATCCCACTCCGTCGAGAACTTGATCGGCGCGGGCAGCAGGTTATAGCCGTTCGGCGCCTTCGTCTCGATGAGGTAATAAACGCCAGGGGCATCCAAGCCTTCGAGCTTGACGCGGCCTGTGGTGGTGGTCGTGGACTGCTTCACCACGGGGTTAGCATCAACGTTGACGCTGCCATCCGCGTTTAGCTTCAGGTTGCCGTTAGCATCACTGCGGTGGACGGTGAACTGCGCGCCGCCAAGCAACCCGTCGGTTTGGATCTCGTCCGGGTTGTCCGGGTTATAGCTCGCCTTTTCGAGCAGGACGTCCATCGTTTCCTTGGTCTCCAGCGGGATACAGTCAGTATCCTTCCAGCCGCCCATTTCTGCCTCGTTCATGAGTCCAAAGTTGGGCTCGTGCAGGCCATCCTTGGTGTAGCAGCGGGTGTTTCCTGCAGGTTGGCTCGGGTAGCCGGCGGGTACAGAGGTGCTGTCCAGCTTTGAACGATCCAGCTTGAAACGCACCGTTACCTCGTAGACGTGCTGCCCGGTGCTTCCATTGACGCCCTTGGGTTTAATGATCTTCGGAGTGTCATTCTTGTTGAGCTCAAAGGGGCCGGCACCTTGGTACGCACGCGGCTGGCTGGTCTTGTTGAACTCGTCCTTGAAGATCACAGTGGCCCCAGTAACCGTGGCAGCACCAACAAACTTCGGGGTGTCCGTGAGCTTGCCGTAGATCACGTCGTTGGTGTCGAAGCCAGGTGCGTCCGGTGCCTCAACTACGACGTTGTACTTCGCGGTATATTCATTCGCTGCACCAGGAACAGGTTGCGGTGTGCTGTCGACGGCAACCTTATTGAAACAGGCTTCAGTAGCGACGTTGTCATCTTCAGGCGGGCTAGACTCCCCGTCCGTAGCCTGGAAAGCAACCTTGTTCGGACTACATACCGTCTTGAGGTTCCCGTATTCATCTGTTCGCACCGGCGCAGAGACGACATACTCTACCTTCGCGTGCCCTGGAAGAGTACCAACATAGCCCATCATGTATCGGGACTCACCGTCCGCTCCGGATGGGACAATCATGCCTGCATAAATACCAGTTCCCGGCGCAATCTGATCAGGCCCGGGCTTTTGACCGTTGACCTCGGTAGATCCTGCTCCAAATCCCTCGAATTTCGCAGTGGGACCGGAAGCGTTCACTCCATAGTGAGTATCCGTTGGTAGGTATTCCCAGAATGTGCCGCCCGAACTGGTGTTATCCGTGGTGTTTTCCACGGAGATGGTCCAGAAAGTACGCACCTCTCCGTTTACCACCTTGGTCTCCGAGCGTTGCTTCTTCACCGCAATGTTTGATCGCAGCGCTGGCGGCGGCGGAACTAGGTCGGAGGCCGCGTCCGTGTTAAATGAAGCAGGCAGGTTGTTCATTATGTTGACCAACTCGAACGTCGGACTATCGAGATCCGGGTTAGTGATTTTCAACTCAAAGCCCAGCTGATTCGCATTCGCACTACCCGAGCCAAAACCCAGGTTTCCATTGGAATAGGTCCACGCCTTACCCCAGGAAGCAGAAGGGTTAGAGATCGTACGCCCATCCAACGTCTTGATACCGGTGAGATCCCAAGTCGTGATTTCGCCGGTCTGTGTGTCAATGCGTTCAAGGATAAGCTTGTCGCCTGCCTCAGCCTTACTCTGGAAACCCCACATATACTTCTGGGCCTGCGGGAGCACCGCCCAGTCCTCCGAAAAAGACTTCTGGTTTCCGAACACGCGTTTAGCAGTGACTTTGCCGACGTCGACCTTATAAAGGTGACGGCTACCAGAAGTGGACGTGTTGCCCACAAAGAATCCCTCGCTGGTGTACACGCCAGCGTTGAGGACATCCCGGTCGCCGCTCGTTTCAAACGGGGTACCGGTACTTCCGGCCTTTAAAATAGGCCCAAGATTATATACTTCACCGGTTGCCGGATTGATCTGAAGGAGATTTCCTGCCGGGTAGCAAGGATCACCATTTCGGCCGCGACTCTGGCTCACCGCATAGAGCCAGTTATCACTCGAATCAAAGGCTAGAGCATTGTACACCCAGGGAGTGGACTCTCCCACCTGGCGAAAGTCTCGGCCTTGGTTGACTTGACGGCTCAGAATGGAAGTGTCTCGGCGAAGATCCTTAGGTTCACTGGTTACAACGTAGACAGGGCTACCGTCGGCAAATTCAGCTGGGGTGAGATCGCGCTTTGGCTGTCTGCTTGTAACCGGATCTTGGCACTCCTCTTTCGCAGGAACGGTGAAGGAAGCTGTAAACACTGTATTGGCTGGCCCGCGGTGAACACCCTTAAACTGAATCTGTGCGGTGCCACCAATAGTAATCTGCGGCAGGGTGACTTGGTATTCCTTGGCGCTAATCCTTTTGTAGGTCACCTTCGCCTCATACCAACCTCCGTTGGCACCGGTGTAATAGATCGTCAGGTCATCAGGGTTAGTCGATAAATAACTGTTAACGCTGGATTTGAGGGTAACCACCGTGCCTTGCGGAATGGACAGCTGGCCGCCAAAAAGCTCATCGGCCGGAATCTTAAAGTTCGGGATATAGCGGCTTCCCTTGAGCACGTATCCATCGTTTACCATCGTGATGGTGCGGTCGCCTGCAGCGTACGGGGTAATGTTCGGCGCCGCCATCAGACGGGCTGGGGCCGCGTCAACGTCAGCAATTTCCAGCGGCTCAGTCACTTCCGAAGGAGCTTCTGGGGTTTCGCTGGATTCCGTTGAAGACGTGCTGGGCGTCTCCTCGGCTACTCCCCGCACATCGACGGACATCCCACTAAGTTCGGAATCCTCTGCGACCGCTGGGGTCTTCAATGAGAAAGCTGCTCCTGCTGGCACGTCAGTAGAAAGGCCAGTGATTCGGAAAGTCACTGAAGAGCTGGTTGATTTTACAACGAGGTTGTCTCCTTCGCGGACGGGGATCACTTCGCCGTCGATAGTCAGTGTGTAGGCCGAGCCGTCGAACTCTAGTCCTGCAGTCTCAACAGTGAACTCCAAGTCCTCCACGGTTCCGGCGTCAATAACGTGGCCTTCAAACGTTGCGGAGTCGCCAGCAGTCAGGCTCAGCTGGTCTGCAGAATCGAGCTCAGCGCGCAGGGCCGTGGTTTGTGCTTCAGCGACAGCACCAATGATGCCGGGCAGAGCAGCCGGTGCAGCAACACCAACAATGAGAGCCAGTGCAGCAATGAACGCCGCTAAGACGCGCCAGCGGTACACTACCGGCTCGGCCGAGTGAGTATCTGTCCAGGACATTAGCGTCCCTCGCTTTCTGAATTCTTCCTGCGGCTAAAAGCAATCATCACGAAACCGGTAGCAATCAATGCCAACGCTCCGGCCACCACACCGAGTACTTCTGCACCGGTCATTGCCAATGAGCCTCCATTCCCTTGCGAACGGTTCGGGGAATCTGAAGTTGTGTTTGTACCAGATTCCGGGTTGTTAGGTGGCGTTGTCCCAGGCTCGTGCGGAGTCTCTCCTGGCTTTGTCGGTGGTACCGGGGGAATCAACGGAGGGAACACCGGCGGAAACTTTGGCGTTGTCCGCGGAGTACTCGAGGTTGTCGATGGAGTATTCGGGGTTGTCGGGGCCGTGGGGGTCGTCGGCGGCGTCGGCGTTTCACCCGGCTTGTGGGTCTTGGCCACAATCACTCCTGGCACTGGGTTCGGATTGTCCACCACTGTGTGGAACGGAACCACCACCACAAACGGACTAATCTCCCGGTAGGAGTCATCCGGGGCCGTCGACGTCACCACATAGAAACCATTGGCAAGACCACCAAACGTCACCTCTCCATTGGCATCGGTGACTTTCTCCGCGTGCATATCAGTGCGCCAATCACGAACCTCGTCGAGATTCGCGTTCCGTACGCGGGCTGCGTCGTCAGCGTTGGTCGGGTCCAAGCCGGCAAGCCGGGCCAGACGAATCGTAACTCCCTGAATCTTTCCCGCAGGCGCATGACCATCGTCATTCGGATTACCTTGTGTAAGCCGCACTGTCACCGTATCCGTAGCCATAGTGCGCTCCGAACCAGTGGACTGCTGCCCGGCAACCTGCACCGCTTCCGCAGCAACCGTGCCCGGCCCTGCGAACGCAACCGCACACGCTACTCCGACGGCAACCACTCGGGCCGACCATGCATTTGTCAACCTCTTCATCGCTTTACTCCCGCACGCTACTTTCCTTATTAATTACTTCTTGCACCCCGGTAGCCGCCTTCTGGCGCCGCAGCCACCAAACTAGCCAACAACCAATAACAATCACCGCAGCTAGCAGCACAAACATCCACCACTGCCAGCCCGGGCCATGGGAGCCTTCAAACAACGTTTCTTCCCCCGGCTCTAAGGCCACCTGATGGCCACGCACCAACAAGCGATGCGTATTGATCCCGTACGGGGTGCACGTAATCAACGTGACGTAATCCTTATTGGCGACTGGCCGCAGACTATCTACCTCACTCGGCAGAACCACTTGTATGTCATCTACAACATACTTCATTTTATGGCCAGCAACCTGGATATAGAATGCATCGCCCTTAGCGGCCGAATTGAGGTGATCAAACATCGTCGAATTTGATAGACCCGTGTGCCCGGTGATGACGGAATGAGTTCCTGCTCCTCCTACCGGCAAATCAGAGCCATACAAGTGCCCTAACCCACGCTGCAGTGTTTTGTCCGCAGTGCCATGAAACACCGGCAGATCGACGTCTATTGCTGGGAACACGAGGCGGGCCATCGCTTCGGTCTCACCCAACTGTTCCAGGTAAGCCTCATAATCGGGATTATCCACACCGATACGGTTCAGCCACGGATCCAAGATCGGACCCGACGTATGCTCCTCGTTGTACGCATGCGCAGCATCCCATACGGAGTCCTGCACCTGCGCCGGTGTCTCTTTGTCCAGTCGCGCATACTCTTGCGCCACCCGTGAGGCATTCCAGTTGTTCCAGGCGGTCGAGACCACTGGGTACAGCATCACCAACAACCCGACGACAACGATTACCGCCGGAAGAGCTAAGCCTCCACGGCGCCTGTGCCGCCTGCCAGTTTCTTGGCCTACCACCGAAGTCAACGACCCGCACCACCCAAAACAATGCCCCACGCGCTAGCGCAGCGCGACCGGGATTACAACGAAAGATAAAGATAGGGACCGGAATCTACGCCTAGTCCAGTCCCCTCATTGGGTCGGGCGGCCTACCTTGGCTACCCGACCCGCAGCGCAGACCACCATGGACAGTCTGCGCTACCGGAACTACGCCCGGCTATTAGTTACGCGCGGTACGACGAGCGAACCAAGCACCTGCCGCAACAATCGCTGCACCGATAGCTGCCAGGATGCCCACACCGGCGCCACCAGTCATCGGCAGGTTCGGGGTGTCGCGCTTGACGTTCTCAATCTCTGATACGAGGGTGATGGCATCGTCGCCCTCACCGGTCTTCGCGATATTCTCGCGGGTGAAGTCAATCTCGGTAACGTTCTTCTCCGGCAGTACATAACCAGCCGGAGCCTTGGTCTCCTTCAGACAGAACTTCTTCGTAGCCGGTGCTTCCTTGTTGTCCTCGAAATCCGTGACGTGCAGACCGTCGATGGTGATGGTGCCATCGGTACCCGTGGTCCATTTGTCCTGTTCCTTGACAGTCAGCTTCGCGCCCAAGTTAGCTGCCGAGGTGCACTGGTAGAGCTCAAACTCAGCGCCTTCCAGGACCTTGCCAGTCTCCTTGCCATCCTTCTTCACAACCTTCAGCTTGCCGTGGTAGGTCACGACCTCGTTGGTCTTGTTCGTGACCTCGTTACCGGTATTCGGGTTGTTGAAGATGACGTCAGCCTGGTTCTTCAGCTCAGTGGTGTCGCCAACCTCCTTGCGCTTAACCTCGAAAGTCAGGGACATTTTGTCACCGGACTTGACCTTGGCAAGACCAGCATCGGTCAGCTTCACGACAAGCTTGTTGCCGTTCTCAGCGGGGTTGTTCACGGAATAGTCGCCGGCCTCAAGAACGGTGTCGCCGGCCTTGACCTCGGTAACCTGCTGGAAGTCCAGGCGCTTGTCCAGCTGATCCTCGAAACGGAAAGCAGTCAGCTTCTTGCCTTCGCCCCAGGTTGGGGCATCCGCATTGATGGTGTAGGAGTAGGCGTCCTGGATGTTCTTATCCGCATCCTTAACGGTCTTCTCGGTCTTGGTTTCCGTGTTCTTCGGGTAGGCCACAACATCGTAGTTCCACGCGTCGGAGCCCTTGTTAACCATCGGCACCGACACGATGAACGGAGCACCAGAAACGATGCCAGCCGGAGCGCCGGTCTCCTCAACGAGGTAGATGCCCAACGGAAGATCAGTGAAGGCTACCTTGCCCTCAGCATCGGTGGTCAGCTTGAACGTCGTGTTAGTCTTGTTTTCGTCCTTGACATCTGCAGCCGACTTCGGGAAGGTCGACCAGTCACCATTCTGCAGGTCGTAGTCAAGCTTGGTGATCTTGTAAGTCACACCAGAAAGAGGGTCACCCGGTACGTTCCCCATCTCCCCACCGGTCGCGGGGGTGTCGGACTCAGCACCCTTCTTCTTGTAGAGGGTAATCGAACCCTTCTTGCTGAAATCGATGTTTGCCTTGTTCACGGCACCCTGCTCAACGGCAGGTGCTTCCTCGGCCAGGGCGCCCGGAGCGGAGATTCCCAGGGAGAGGCCTACGACTGCTGCGAAAGTGACCGAACGAGCGGTACGAGAGATCTTGTTCACGGAAACAGGTCCTTTACATGAGTTGTGTAATGAGACACCGCGCCTCATCAGCTGTACGCAATCCACTCCACACGGTTTACACACCATGGCCCGGCCCATCGCTAAGAGTCTTTCACCCACATAGAGCGACGTCCCCAAGAAGGTAAGGCACCTACCCGGGCCCCTAGCCTAAGTAACGGTAGCCTGTGGATTACATAGCTAGACCCTATACCTAGAAGAAGAAATGCGATATCGAACAAATGCCCGCTTCCCATAAAACCAGCTAGCCCTCTCAAGTAATCGCCCCCCCCCCCGCGCAGATAATAATTATATTCGCAGTTAAACTGCGGTATTGGTAGCTGCCATTCCACTTTGAGTGATATCGACCTCACCGCCCCCTTACGGGGGCTCTAGCAGCCTTGCCCAGGCACATTGGTGGCAACTATCTCACTGCGAAACGCTTACCAAGAGCGCCATGCAACCACCAGCACAACCATTAACACTGTCAATATCGCCAGGTAGACGTGAATCTTCATGGGCAACCACTGGGGCGCGGCAAGAAGGTACCTCAGGACAATCCCGAAGCCATATATTTTCTCGGTCTTTAACAAACTCCAGATAGAAAGCTAACATCCCTAGGTTTCTTGGCGGGGCTCTCTAAGAACGATCACCAGTAGTTTTCGCGGCACGAAGGAGCGCCGCATAAGCGCCGTCGCGGGCCAGCAGCTCAGCGTGGGTGCCGCGCTCGGCCACGCGGCCGGCGTCGAGGACGACGATCTGGTCGGCATCGCGGATGGTGGACAGGCGGTGCGCGATGACCAGGCGGGTGGCGTCCGCACCAAGCACTGCTTCCTGGATAGCGCGCTCCGTTTCGTTGTCCAGGGCCGAGGTGGCCTCATCCAGGATGAGCACCTGCGGTCGGCGCAGCAGCGTGCGGGCAAGCGAGAGGCGCTGCTGCTCACCGCCGGAGAAACGGTAGCCGCGCGAGCCTACGAGAGTATCGAGTCCCTCGGGAAGCGCGGCGATGACCTCGTCCACGCGGGCGGAGTGCAGGGCCGCCCACATCTGTTCTTCACTCGCCTCCGGCTGCGCGAAGAGGAGGTTCTCCCGCACCGTGCAGTGGATCAAGTAGGTCTCTTGGGAGACCACGCCAATAACCTCCGCGCGCTGCTCCGGCGGAATGTCACGCAGGTCGACTCCGCCCAGGCGCACGGAGCCGGTGGTCGGGTCAGCCAAGCGCGCCATAAGTGCAGCGACGGTGGACTTGCCGGAACCGGTATGCCCCACCAGGGCGGTGGTGGTATGGGCGGGGATGGAAAGGGAGACGTCGGAAAGCGCGTCGGTGTCGGTGCCGGGGTAGCGGTAGGAGACGTTGTGGAGGGTGAGGGAGGCGTCGGCAAGCTGGGCGGGCTGGGTGGTCTCCGTGAGTTCGGGCTCCAAGTCCAGGTACTCGAAGATGCGGCTGAACAGCGCCATCGACGCTACCCACTGCGCGCCCACGTTGAGCAGGCCGGTAATCGGGCGGAAGACTTGGGTCTGCAGGGTGCTAAACGCGATGAGGGTGCCGATGGTTATGCCCGGGCGCAGGCCGGCCACGAGATAAATCAGGGCTGGCATCACGCCGAAGATGATTTGGGTCAGCGCCATGCGCCAGCGCCCGGCCAGCTGGGATTCGAGCTCCAAGCGGATGAGGGAACGCGAGGTGGCCGAGAAGCTCGAATAGACCCGCTCCTGCGCGCCCAACGTGGTGGCCAGGCGCATGCCGGAGACGGACAGGTTCTCCGAAATGGTCTGTTGGAGTTCCGCCTGGGCTTGGCTGTTTTTCTCCATAAGGCTGCGGCGCAGAACGGCGGCGCGGCGGGTGAGCCACACGGCGGGTGGCAGCACCACCAGGGACAACAGCGAGAGAGTTGGTGAGAGCGCCACCATCGCCACCAGGGTGGCCACCGTCATGGTGAGGTTGCTGGCCACGGATGTCGCCGTGGTGGTCACCATGCCGCGCATCGCCGCGATGTCATTGGTCAGGCGGGATTGAATCTCGCCGCCGCGGTTGTTGGTAAAGAACTGCAGCGATTGGCGCTGCAGGTTGGCAAAGACCTGCGTGCGCAGCTCGTGCATGATGGTGTGCCCCACCCGCGCCGACAGAAAGGACTGGATAACGCCGATGGCCTGGGAGACCACGGTGATGGCCAGCATGCCGCCCACCAGCCACAACAGCAGTGCGGTGTCGTGGTTGGGAATGGCCTCGTCCACGGTGCGGCGCACCAAGAAAGGCTGCACCACCGTCAGCCCAGACGTCGCGATGATGAGCGCTACCACCACAAGCAGCGTGCCGCGGTGGGCTGCGAAAAGGCCGGCGACGCGACCAAACTTCACTGGGTGCTGGGCCAGCTGATCGACGTCCGCCGGGTCCTTCACCGCGGTGTGCATCGGCCGGGTCATGGCTTAACCGCAGGTAACGATGGGCTGCGGGTCATAGACCGTGGTGGTGGTCTCCCGGGAGATTTCCTTGCCGGAGAGGTCCTTGATCACGCGGGTATCCGAGGTGGTGAAGCCCGGCGTGCCAGACGACGGCGAGCAGTCCTCGCTCACCGACTTGCGCTGCGGCTCGGTCTTGGCCCAGCGGCCGTTGTTGATGGACTCGACCTCAACCGTCTTCACGCCCTTGAAGCGCACGGTGATCTCGTCACCAAAGCTGGTTTCGATGCGCACCGGGTGGTTGGAGGTGTTCTTAAACTGCAGGTCAATTGCGCCTTCGTACACGGTGGCCTCGCGGCCAGCCGGGTAGCGCGAAATGTAATAGGAGTGCGGGGTGTGTGCCACGTCCTCCATGCCGGCGAAGTAGGCCGCGTTGTACAAGGTGGTGGCGAACTGAGAGATGCCGCCGCCCACGGCCTTGCCCGCGTGGCCGTCGATGATGATGCCGGATTCCACATAGCCCTGCGCGGTACCGCGCGGGCCGGTGTAGCCGTTGAGGGAGAAGGTCTCACCCGGGTTGACCACGGCACCGTTGACCTCCTGGGCCACCAGGCGGATATTGGTGCCGGAGGCCCCGGAGAAACCGCCGGTAGAAAACTCGGACACGGTCTCATCGAAGGTGGCCTTCTCTGCCATTTCCGTGGTGAAGTCTGCGGGGTCCGGCTTGTAATCGGCATCCCATTCGCGGTCGTCCTCGCTGCTCACACGGTCCTCGAAGCCCTCGAGGGTCTTCTCCCAGTCGATGATGGAGCCATCCACCGAGGGCGTGATCTGCTTGTCGTTGCCGCTGAAGGAAATTTTGGCGTTGGTGCCGGGCACCTCGGAGCCTTGCATGCGCTCTTGGAAAAGCTCACGGGCGCGGTTCTTATCCACCTTGAGGCGTAGCTCGCCATCCTCCGCGGCGATGGAGACGAACTGGGAAATCTCCGGCTTGCGTAAGGTGCCGGTGGTGTTGTTCTCGCCCTTCAGCGTGAGCGGGTTATCCAGCGCGCGGGCGGCATCCCCGGTGCGCATGGCCTCAATCGCCTCATCATTAATCTGAGGCTCCACCACCATCGGCTCGACGTCGACGCCCTCGGGGTCGAGCCAGTGCTTCACGACGCCCTCGTGCAGCACTCCCTCTTCCACCGCCTGGCCGAGCTTGGGTTTGGTCTCTTTGAGGGAGCCGTCGATAAGCTCCAAGTTTCCGTCTTCCGGCTCGATCTTCAGCTCGTTGCCCACGCGCTCGAGTTGGCCGGAGAGCTGGTTCTCATCGATGTCCACAGCCACAGGGATTTCCTGGGTGGGCTTAATGAAGCTGTACAGGCGCGAGAGGGGGTTCAGGGAAGCGTCGGGAATGCCGTCGACGGCTTTCTGATAATTCAGGCTTAGGCCGGAGTCTTGGGGGATAAGCTGCGAGCTTTTCTCCCCGGCGCGGATATCCACGGGCTGGGCCGCGACGTCCCCGAGTTCCTGCTCCAGCTTCTCCACCGCAGCGGTGCGCTCCATGCGGGAGATGTCCACGCCGCCGACCGACGTCGCGCGCGGGACCTTGTGCTGGTTAGCCATGACGTCCCACGCGTAGGCGATGCCGGCGATGAGTAGAAGTCCAACGAGCACGCCAAGGGCCACGTGGAGCCCCTTGCGCCGCTGTTGGCTGTGTCCGATTGCCTTTTTCACGTGTACGAGATTAACGGCTGCCAGCTGGTTTTTACTAGTCGCCCTCTTGCTGGGCCACGACTTCGGCGGCCGCGTCGATGACCGCGTTGATGTCATCGTCGGTGGACCACAGCGGCATATCGGCACCTGCGGCAAGGGCTGCGGCCACGGCCTCCGGCACGCTGAAATTCTCCGAGATGGAGGCCATTCCTCCCAGGTCATCGGTGTAAATGGTGCCCTCGAAGCCGAGTTCCTCGCGGGCCAGCTGGTAGGCCCGCGGGTTGAGGGAGGCGGGCTCATCGCCGAGGCCTGGTACCACGAGGTGCCCCATCATGAGGGCCGCCTCGGGGGCTTGCGGGATTGCCGTGTGGAAAGGCACGAACTCGTGACCAGAGAGCTCCTCTAGCGGCGGGGTCACCGCCTCCCCCAAGTGCGTGTCCCCGGAGGCGCGCCCGTGGCCGGGGAAGTGCTTGAACACGGCCTTCACACCGGCGGCCTGCAGCCCGCGGGCAAAGGCCGCGCCATACTCGCCGGCGGCCTGTGGGTCGGTGGAGAAGGCGCGGTCGCCGACGACCTCCAGGTCTCCCCCATCCACATCGAGCACGGGGGCGAAGTCCACCGTCACGCCGTGGGAACGCAGGCTCTGTCCAATCTCCGTGGCCAGGGCCTCGACCTCCTCCGGGCTATGGCCTTCCGCCATGGCCTGCGGGGAGGGGTAGTCGCCCAAGATTTCGGAGAAGCGCTGCACACGCCCGCCCTCGAAGTCGATGGAGACCTCGAAGTCGCGGCCCATCTCCTCGCGCAGGGCGTTCACTCCCCGCGGGCCATCGCTCAGCAGCTCCGGGTCGGCCCAGCTCGGGATGAAGAGTCCACCCACGCCGGCCTCCAGCTTCGCGCGCGCATCGTCATAGTTCAGCGCAGGCGGCATGAGCTTGGCGGCGGCACGGGCGCGGACATCCTCGGGCGCGGCTTCCTGTGGTGTCGCGTCGCCCGACGCGGCGCTCGGGGCCGCGGCGCTGGATTCGGCAGGCGGGGCGTCGGAAAGCTCAGGCTCCGTACTGCACGCGCTCAGCGCGCAGGTTGCGCTCAACAGGAGGGCGGGCATTACTTTTTTCATGCACACCAGTGTGCCTGAAGCACCCGCGCGGGCAACAACCGGTTGTTAGGATGGTCACATGAAAAACGGAGAGACCATGCTCATTGCCTATGACGGCTCCGACCGCGCCGACCGCGCCCTCGAATACGCCGCGCGGCTGCTGCGCCCCACCGATGTCGAAATCCTCACCGCCTGGGAACCGTCCGCGCGCCAGGCCGCCCGCGCGGTCAGCCGCACCGGGCTGCACCAGTCCACGGTCTCACCGGACAGCGTGGAGGATGACCCGGCCTACGAGGAGGCCCTCGCCATCTGCCACCGCGGTATTGCCAAGGCCGAGTCCCTCGGCCTGCGCGGCCATGCCCACCTGGTGGAATCGGTGACGACGATTCAGAGCGCGATTGTCGACGCCGCCCACGAACTCGACATCGACGTCATCGTCACCGGCACCCGCGCGCTTACCGGCTTCCGCTCGCTGTGGAATAACTCCACCGCGGAGTACATCGTGCGCAACGCGGGCCTGCCGGTCTTCATCGTTCCGCCGGAGAACGATGAGGAGGACGACGCCGCGGAGAGCCACTCCTAAAAGGTAGTACCGAGCTGCTAGAATCTGGCGCCATGGCATTCGACAGCGATTCACTCAACAAGCGCACCCTGGGCCCAGCCCTGGGCAGCGCGGTCGTTGGCGTAGCGCTGGGGGTCGTGACCATCCTGGGCATCGCGCAGTTCTCGCAGGCAGATGCCGTTCCAAACGATAATTCCGTCAAGGCCTCCGACGCCGTGATGGGCGGGCCGGAGTACGGCTCCCGCGAGTAGCGTGCGCGCACGCATCGGGGGGCTTTTCTTTTTAGCCCTCGTGGTTCTGGTGCAGCCGTGGGGGCTGACCGCCGCCGATACCAAGCATGATCTGGTGGCCAACCCGGCTAGGTTTTTGGCCGGCGCCCTGCATGCCTATACCGATACTTTTACGCTGGGCCAGCTGCAGAACCAGGCCTATGGCTACCTCTTCCCGCAGGGCTTGTTCTTCTTGCTGGCGGATCCGCTTCCGGATTGGATAGCGCAGCGCGCCTGGTGGTTCTTGGTCCTGGCCGTGGGCTTTCTGGGCTTCTTCCGCGTGGTCCGCACGGTGCTTCCCGCCGCGCCGGGCTATGCCGCGCTGATGGGCAGCCTCCTCTATGCGCTCTCCCCGCGCACGCTGACCACGCTGGGTGCGATTTCCTCAGAGACCTGGCCGGTCATGCTGGCACCCTGGGTGCTGCTTCCTTTCCTGCGGCCGGGCCGTCTGTGCTGGCGGGATGCCGCGCCCTCGGTGGTGGCGGTGGCGTGCATGGGCGCGGTCAACGCCACGGCCACGCTGGCGGCTTGCCTACCGGCGGGTGTGATTCTGCTGTGGCGGCGCGCAGGCAAGACTGGTCTGGTGTGGCTGGCCGGGTGCGCTGCGGTATCCGCGTGGTGGATTATCCCGCTGCTCATCCTGGGCCGCTATGCCCCGCCTTTTACGGAATTCATTGAGTCCGCCGGCGTGACCACGCGCTGGCTCAACCTGGCGGAAATCCTGCGCGGCACCACCAGTTGGGCGCCGTTTGTGGATACCGAACGCGTCGCCGGCAACGAGCTGGCCACCGAGCCGGTCTTTGTGCTCGTCACGGTGTGCGTTGCTGCCCTAGGGCTCATGGGTCTGGCCCGGCTGCCGCGCGAGTGGGCCTTCATGCTGCTGGTGGGCGTGGCTGTGCTCGGCACGCATGCCGCGTGGTACCTCGACGCGCTTGATGGGCCGCTGGCCGCGCTGCGCAACGTGCACAAGTTCGACCCGCTGGTGCGCCTCCCGCTGGTACTCGGCGTGGCCGCGATTGCTGCCCGGGTGAGGCTTCCGCGGACGTTGAGCATGGGGCGTCGTGAAGCAGCGGGCCTTTTGGTGTGCCTCGTGGTGATGGGCGCGACCTCCCCGGCGTGGGCGGGCAGGCTACTGCCGAAGGGCGCGTACGAGGAGGTGCCAGGCTATTGGCAGGAAGCCGCTTCCTTCATGAACAGCCTGGATACGCGCGTGCTCATCTACCCACCGGCGTCCTTTGCCCGCCAGGACTGGGGCTGGACGCGCGATGAGCCGGCGCAGCCGCTTCTCGACGTCCCCTGGGCCGTCCGTGACGCCGTTCCCCTCATACCGCCCGAGGCTATCCGTGGCCTGGACGGTGCGATGGCGCAGATTTCCCGCGACCCTGCCACAGCACCCGTGGTTTTGCAGCGCCTGGGCATCGGGGCAGTCGCGGTGCGCCACGACCTGATTTCTGGTTCTTCGGCCCATATTCCAGGCAAGGTCCACACCTTCGGGGAGGTCGACGTCGTCGTCTTCGACCCCGACCTCTCCATGAACCTGGCGCCTGCGGACCCGCCGCGCGTGGCGGGCGGTGGGGAATCGCTCGCGCTCCTGGAAGGCCCCCACGAGCTCGTCTCCGCCAACGCCGATATCGTCACCGATACTCCCACCTTGCGTGACCGCAACTACGGCACGCTTTCCGGCCCAGTGTCCGCGCCGTTGGCCTCTAGCGACCCATCGACGGTGCGCAACCGACTGCGCGATTATCCCTCTGCCGGCCCGCTGACCCAAGTGGTGGAACACGATGGCCGCGTCACCGCGTCATCGTCTGCCGCAGATGCCTCCGCCTTCGGCGGCGCGAACCCGGCGCGCTCTCTCACCGCGGCCGTCGACGAAGAGAATTCCACCGCCTGGTGGCCAGCGCCCGGCGATTCCGGCTGGTTAGAGCTGCATTCTGCGTCTTCGTGGACCTCGCCTACGCTGCGGCTGATGACCACGGGCACGACTGAGGTGACCATCCACAACGGCGACTCCAAGGTCACCGTCACCATGGAGGCCTACCGCGCCCGCGATATCCGCGTGCCCGGCGCGCAGGCCTCCACCATCCGCATCGAGCCACAGCGCCGCACCGGGATTGCCGAGGCCTCCATCGTGGACCAGCCCACCCCGCGGCGCATCGTCACCGTGCCCGATAACTCGCCGGATGCCGAACAGTTCCTCTTCCAGCAGGACAACGAACACATCCTCATCCGCTCTTTCACCGTCCCGCGCGATATGACGGTGCGGGTCTCCGGCGAGAAGACAGTGCTTATCGACGGCTCCCCCCACGCCCCCAACTCCACCCTCAACCTGCCCGCCGGTCAGCACCTCGTGCGCACCACCGGCGATTGGGCGGCCCTGACCGATACCGCGTCCTCCCTGCCCGCGCCCCTTCCCGCTTCCTCTGACCGTCCTTCAGCTGCAGCCGGCGCTGCCCCATCGGCCGCATCGGGCACTGACCACGGCTATACCCCGCTCGCTGCCGGTGAGACCATCGAGCCCGCCGACCACGACCGCCTCCTCATCACCGGCCGTGCCTTCAACGAGGGCCTGCGCGGCGAGCTGCGCTCCCCCAGCACAGCCGCGGTCTCGACGCCAGGTTCAGCACAAGATTCAGCGCCGGACTCGACGCCGGCCTCCAGCGCGGGGCCACTGCCCCTCGAGCCGCGCTCCATCGATGCCGACACGCAAGCCTTCCTCATTCCCGCCGGTGCCGGCGGCACCTTCCACATGTCTTTTGCTGCCGACCGCGCCTATCGCGTCGGCTTGGGCCTCGGCGGCGCGCTCGCCGCGCTGACCACCGCGCTGTGCCTGCTCCTCATGGCCCGCGGTCCGCGCCCTCACTCCGCTTCCCCCGCCGCCTCCGCTGCTTACACGGCACACAACACCACCTCGTCCAGCCCTGCTACCCACTCGTCTACCTCGGCGCGTGCCCTTTTAGGCCTGCTCATCGCGGCAACGATGGCGCTCGTCGCGGGCCTGCCCGGTGTTGCCGCCGCGGCCGCGGCGTGGGCCATCACTCGCTGGACCACGCTGCGCCCCGACTACCTGGCGGGCGCGCTGCCCCTGGCCGCGGGCGCGATGCTCGCCCGCGCCCCCTGGCCCACGGACGGCTACGCCGGCGACTCGCTTCTGGTGCAGCTGCTCTGCGTCGCGGCTATCACGTGTGCCTGCTTCCCATCCCGCCGCACGTCCTAAGTACCCAGCCCCGCCCCAGATGGTTTCCCTCAAAAGGTACTAGTCAAAAGGTGTCTTTGGGGGCAAGGAAACCATCTGCGGCGATGTAAAAGGTTTGTTTGGGGTCAAGTAAACCGTTTGACTAATGCCTTCTGGAAAATGCCATGTGTGAAGTGCCGTCTACGGCCCCGCCATGCCAGCAGAACCAGTAAAACCAGCGGCGTTGGCAAGGGATCCGGAAGCGGCAGCGCTCGCAGAAGCGGAGCCGGCAGGGCTATCTGCCTGGCGCGGCAGAGAACGCGGGACGGCGATGCGGCCGCGGGCGAAGGAGCGGATGAGGTCGCGGCCGGGGACCTCGACAAGCGCGTAGGTCGCAGCAGAAAGCACACAGCTAACGACCACCGTGAAGACCAACACCACCGCGAAATCCCCGGCAGAGCCGGAGAAAGCAGACACGCCCAACAGCGGGAAGGCAATGGCCAGCACCGCTACGTGCCACATGAAAACACCATAAGACCAGCGGCCCAGCGCTCGCATCACCTCGGAAGAAAGCCAGCTTTCCCGCGGGGCCAGCGCCACCGGCACCACGATGCACGCCCCGCACACCGCCCCCGCCGCAATGCGCCGCGCAAACTCACCCGGTTCTGGATGCACCAAGCCCTGCGGGCCGAACCACTCGCGGCTGGCCAGCCACACACAGCCCGCGGCCACCGCCCAACAAGCGGGCCGCACAATGCGCCCGGCGCGCACACGCACGCCAGCTGCCTCCGCCTCCGCGGCCAGCATTCCCACCGCAAACCACGAGAAATACGCGGGCGGCCAAATCTGCGTATTGACATCGCCGGATTCATACCCGGCCACAAACGGCAGGAAGCCCCAGAACAAACTCAGCACGCCAGCTCCAGCAATAAGCGCAACCCGCGGGCGCGCCGAGAGCTTATCCAACAACCACGCCAACAGCGGCAACACCGCATAGAAGGCGAACTCCACACACAGCGACCACAATTGCGTGAGCCCGGGAACCAGGCCATCGGCAATATAGAGCTGCGTACCGGTCAGGTTGGTGATGACTTGCGGGAGGGTTAAGGGGGAAGCGTCGGGAAGCAAGGCGAGCACGACCACCACACACACCAGATACAGCGGCGCCAAGCGCGCCACGCGGGAGAGCGCGTACTGCCCCGCCGTGTGCACGTGCCGCCGGCGCCACAACAAGAAACCGCTGAGCACGAAGAAGACCGCCACCCCGTAATCCAGGCGCTCAGCCCAGGCCCAGCCGGTGGCCGTCTGAAAGGACACGTGCGTGACCACGACTGCCAATGCTGCCAGCGCACGCACGCCTTCGAGCTCAGGGAGAAAGCGCATGGCCCACTACGATACTATTTCTGCAGTGAATCCCTCGACCGATCGGAGCTGACGTGTTCCTTCGCTCCCGCCTAGCGCAGGTGACGATTGCCGCCGCGGTGTTCCTCATACTCGGGTCCATCCTTCCGCCGCTGTACAACAACCAATCCCGCCCGCTGCCCAGGGACCTCAACCTCGAGATCCACGCGGAGCACGACGGAGCCACGTTCACCCGCCACACCACCACCGCCCCTGCGAAGAAGGATTCCGTGGCCCGCGCGCAGTCCACCGTGGACCTCACCTTCAACGGCGAAACCATCGCGCACATCACCGAGGAATCCCAGCTCAACCGCGAATCCACCTACCCGGTGGCGGGGCCGAACACGACGCAGCACATCGAGCTGCCCGCCTTCGACGTACAGGTGGAAGACCGGGTGGAGCGCGACGGCATCAGCTACTTCTTTCCCTCCGGCGCGGAGCAGCGCTCCTATCCCTTCTTCGATCCGCTGACCCAGGACACGGAGCCCATCGATTTCCTGCGCGATGAAAAGCTCGACAGCATCCCCACCTACGTCTTCCACCAGGATGTCGCGCCAGTCTCGCTCGGGGAGGTCTTCGCCTTCGAAGCCCACCGCTCCGGCCCCGCAGGCGATTTTTACTCCGCGGAGTCCCTGGAGCGCTACAACCTCAAGCCGAAATCGCACGTCATCCTCGAGCCTTTCTACGCCGTGAGCCGCACCGTGTGGGTGGAGCCCACGACCGGCACCATCGTCAACGAGGAGGAGCACCCGCGCATCTTCTGGGCTACGGACGCGCGCCAGGCCCAGGCGATGGTCGATGCCGATGACACGCACGAGCGTGCGCTTCTCGACGTCCCCCTCTCCTGGTCCGATTCCACCCGCACCGAACGCCTCGACTCTGTTCGCCGGGTCATCGACACGGTCAAGATCTTGAGCCTCGTCAGCTGGCTGGGCAAGGCCATCGGCGTGGCGTTGTTGGCGGTGGCGGCCGCGATGTTCATGCGCCGCCATGCAGCGCAGAGCGCGTAGGCGCCCGTGACTGTGTCCCGAGCATCCCTTGCGGTGCGCGCCGCCCTCTGCGCCTGGGGCGTGGCGCTCGTGCTCGCGGTGTGTTGGCCC
Source organism: Corynebacterium aurimucosum ATCC 700975 (assembly GCF_007672725.1). Lineage (GTDB taxonomy): Bacteria > Actinomycetota > Actinomycetes > Mycobacteriales > Mycobacteriaceae > Corynebacterium > Corynebacterium hesseae. Next base: position 86,069 of record NZ_VDTC01000009.1, on the reverse strand, counting down.
TTCGTGCTGCCCGGCGAGTTCCTGTGGCGCGACATGGTGCTGCTTGACCGCCCAGCCCTGAGCGCTGCCGCCTTCGGCGCCGGTGACCTTCCCGCCCGCAATGCACCGCAGGACGGGGTGCTTGCCTTATTCGGCGGGGCGTGGCTGGCCAGGGTCTTCATCCTTGCTGCCGCGAGCGCCTCGGCGTGGGTGGCGGGCCGGTGGGCGCGCGAGTCCAGCCCGTGGGCGGCGGCCGCTGCGATGGCGTGCGCGGTGGCCAATCCTTTCGTCATCGAGCGCCTCCTGCAGGGCCAGTGGTCGCTGGCAGTCGCCGCCTGGTTAGCGCCCGTGATCGCGTGGGGTTGTTTAAGCTACCACCCGCGCGTGGCGTGGCTGGCGCTGTGGGCCGCGTCCTTGACGCCCACCGGCGGGCTCTTCGGGGGACTCATCGCGGTTGTCTGTGAGCGCGAAAGGCGGTGGCTCTTCGCGGGCGGCTCAGTTTTGCTGTGGTTGCCGTGGCTAGTTCCAAGCCTCGTGGCCGGTTCGCCTACCACCCACGGCGACCCCGCCGCCCAGGCCGCGGCCTTCGCCCCGCGCGCGGAGGCCTACGTGGGTGCGGTCGGCTCGCTGCTCGGCTTCGGCGGCATCTGGAATGCCGCAGCAGTACCGGCTTCCCGCGCGCAGGGCTTCGCCCTGGCGGGACTTGCCGTCGCCGCCCTCGCTGTCCTGGGCGCTGCCCGCCTTCCCCGGCGCGAGCTGCGCCCGCTCGCGGCCCTGGCGGTTCTCGGCATGGGCCTGGCCATCCTCGGCGCACTCGCCCCCGGTCTCATCGCCTTCGCCGTGGAGCACATCCCCGGCGCGGGCCTTGTGCGTGATTCCTCCAAGCTCACCTTGCTCGCCCTACCGCTGGCCGTGGCGGGTATCGCGTCCCTGCGCCAGCTTCCCGCAGCACTCGCGCTGTGCGCCTGCCTGCTGCAGGCCCCCGATGCACCGCGGGAGCTCGCCGTGTTACGCCCACGCGAAACGGGCATCGACCGCCAGCTCGTCGAAGAGCTCGACGGCCGCCTGACCTTCTTCGCCGACCGCCCTGCCATGGTACCGCTCGACGGCGGCATTGCCCTCAACCCCTATTCCAAGGCCGCCAACAAACTCGACTCCGGCGAGCTCACCGTCGACGGTGTGACAGTGGATGAGCCATCGCCTCGCTACCTAGCGGCCACCGAAGCCTGGAACACGCGCGACCTCGCCCGGCTGGAGGAGCTCGGTGTGGGCGCGGTCGTCGAGGACGGCCGCATCGTTGTCACCACGAACGCCCAACCGACACCCGCCCCGTGGGTTCTTAGCGCCGCTTGGTGCGCACTTCCGCTTCTAGCAACTCTTCGAAGCGCGCGCCGGTTTTCTCCCACGAAAAAGTAGCCGCCAACTCGCGCGCCGCGTTGCCTAAACGGTGGCGGAGGGAGGGGTCGTCGACAAGCATGCGCACCGCCGGCGCGAACTCCTCCTCGCGCCGCACCAGCACACCGGTCTTGCCGTCGATAACACTGTCTTGCAGGCCGAACGCATAACCTACCGTGGGCGCCCCATGTTGGGCCGCCTCCATGACTGACAAACCCCAGCCTTCTTTTCGAGACGGCATGAGGTGGACATCAGCGCGCGCGAGCAGCGCATGTTTATAGTCCTCCGTCACCTGACCACGGAAGCGCACGCGGTCTTCCACCCCGTGGGCACGCGCATACTCGCGCAGGTGGGATTCCCACCAGCCGGAACCGATGACGTCGAGAAGCGCGCCCGGAATCCGCGCCACGGTGTCCATGGCATGCTCAATTTGCTTGTGCGGCACGAGGCGCGACAGCGTCACCAGGTGGATATCGGCCTCGCGCTCCAAGGTGGGCACGTGTGACGGCAGGGGGTCCACGCCGTTCTCAATGATGTGCGCGCCGTGAATCCCCAGCTTCTCCAGGTCGCGCTTCGAAGCCTCCGAGACCGTCACCCACGTGTTCTCGCGATACAGCGCGGGCACCACGCGGGATTCCAGGAACCACCCCAGCCGCGACAGGACGGGCCCGGCCACCGGCCACTGCTCGCGGTGACAGTGGTGCGTCAGGATCACCACGGGCGCGCGGGTGGCCAGGCGCGCGAAGAAGGGGATGCCGTTGTGGGTATCCACCACAACGTCAACGTCGCGCGCGCCAAACTGCATCCACAACAGCGCGCGTGGATATACGCTGAACTTGGCCCCTGCGCGCGAATAAAGCACGCCGTTGCGGCGCTCGCGCTTGGCGGCGTTCATGTGGCGCGCGGTGCGGAAGACCACCTCGTGGCCCTGGGCAGCGAGGTATTCCCCGACGCGCTCGAGGTAGCGCTCGGAGCCGCCACCTTGTGGGTGGGTGGAATCGCGCCAGCACAAAAGAAGGATTTTCATGTCGAGGAACTAGCCTAGTGGGTTATGAAACGCACCCGTGCCTTGGCCACACTGCGCCGCTCCTGGCGGCTGCTGCGCTCCTTCCGCTTCGAGCAGACAGCGCCCGCGGTCTTTTATGGCGGCTTGGCTGAGGACACCGCCGCTCTTGTCGACGCCCTCTCCCGCGACCATTCCCTCTCCCTCACCGGCGCGCGCGTGCTCGACGTCGGGGGCGGGCCCGGCTATTTCGCTTCGGCCTTTGCCCAGCGCGGGGCCAGCTATGTGGGGCTGGAGCCGGACGTGGGCGAGATGGCCGCCGCCGGCATCGAGGTGGCCCAGGCCGTACGCGGCGACGGCACTAGCTTGCCCTTCGCGGATGACACCTTCGACATCACGTATTCCTCCAACGTGGCCGAGCACATCCCCAACCCGTGGGACATGGGTGAAGAGATGCTGCGCGTAACCAAGCCCGGTGGGCTCGTGATCTTGAGCTACACGGTGTGGCTGGGGCCTTTTGGCGGGCACGAGACCGGCCTGTGGGAGCACTACGTGGGCGGCGAGTTCGCCCGCGACCGCTACGCCCGCATCCACGGCCACCCGCCGAAGAACGTCTTCGGCACCTCGCTCTTTGCGCTCTCCGCCCGCGAGGGCTTGGACTGGGCGCGCAGCGTGGCTCCGCCGAGTCCACAGGGCGCAGAGTTCCTCGCGGCCTTTCCGCGCTACCACCCTGCCTGGGCCTGGTGGGTGCTCAAGGTGCCGGTACTGCGCGAGTTCCTCACCTCCAACCTGGTCCTCGTCCTGCGCGCTTAAGCCCCTAAAACGACGAAAGCTCCCCCGCAGGGGAGCATCCGTTTAACAGCGAAGATTAGGAGGCAGACTCAACGCGCTCCTTGAGCGCGGTGAACTGGTCCCACACCTCAGACGGAACGCGGGAGCCCAGGAAGGTCAGGTACTCCTTGTTGTCTTCCATGTCACCAGCCCAATCGGCCGGGTTCACGGAAAGGGCCTCGCGGACGTCCTCGATGTCGAAGTCGATGCCGGTGAGGTCGATATCCTCCGGGCGGGCGGTGTGGCCCACGACGGTCTCGACGGCGTCGACGTTGCCCTCAATGCGGTCCACAATCCACTTGAGAACGCGGGAGTTCTCGCCAAAGCCCGGCCACAGGAAGCGACGGTCCTCACCGCGGCGGAACCAGTTCACCAGGAAGATGGCCGGCATACGGTCGCCGCCCTTTTCACCCATATCTACCCAGTGCTGCAGGTAGTCACCGGCGTTGTAGCCCATGAACGGCAGCATGGCCATCGGGTCGTGGCGCAGGGCGCCGACCTTGCCCTCGGCGGCAGCGGTCTGGCCGGAGGAGAGCAGGGCGCCAATCATGGTGCCGTGGTTCCAGTCGAAGGCCTGGGTCACCAGCGGGACGGTATCCGCGCGGCGGCCGCCGAAGAGGATGGCGTCAATCTTGACGCCCTTCCAGTCATCGAATTCCGGCGCAGCGGTCGGGCACTGCGTAATCGGCACGCAGTAGCGGGAGTTCGGGTGAGCCGCCTTGGTGGTCGAAGCCGGGGTCCAGTCGTTGCCATGCCAGTCGATGAGGTGCTCTGGGGCCTCGCCCATTTCCTCCCACCAGACGTCGCCATCGTCGGTCAGCGCGACGTTGGTGAACAGGGTGTTGCCCGGCTCCATCGTCTTCATGGCAATCGGGTTGGAATCGTAGTTGGTGCCCGGTGCCACACCGAAGAAACCGTTCTCCGGGTTGACGGCGTACAGGCCGTCCTCGCGCAGCTTCATCCACGCGATGTCATCGCCCACGACCTCAGCCGACCAGCCCGGAATCGTCGGGGTAATCATGGCCAGGTTGGTCTTACCGCAGGCGGACGGGAAGGCGGCCGCGATGTGGTACTTCTTGCCCTCCGGGTTGGTGAGCTTCAGGATGAGCATGTGCTCTGCCATCCAGCCCTCTTCCTTCGCCATGACGGAAGCGATGCGCAGCGCGTAGCACTTCTTAGCCAGGATGGCGTTTCCGCCGTAGCCGGAACCGTAGGACCAAATCTCCTTGGTCTCCGGGAACTGCGTGATGTACTTCTTGTCGTTGCACGGCCAAGCGACGTCCTCCTGGCCCGGCTCCAGCGGGGCGCCCACGGAGTGCAGGGCGTGGACAAAGTCGCCATTGTCTCCGATCTTGTCCAAGGCCTGCTGGCCCATGCGGGTCATAATGCGCATGGAGAGCACAACATAAGCCGAGTCGGTGAGCTGCACGCCGAGCTTCGGGTCCGGATCACTAATCGGGCCCATGCAGAACGGCACGACGTACATGGTGCGGCCCTTCATGGAACCGCGGAAGGCCTCGGTCATCTCTTCCTTCATGGCTGCCGGCGGGGCCCAGTTATTGGTCGGGCCAGCGTCCTCAGCAGTCTCGGTGCAGATGAAGGTGCGGGACTCCACGCGGGCGACATCCGAAGGATTCGAGCGAGCCAGGTAGGAGTTCGGGCGCTTCTCCTCGTTGAGCTTAATCAGGGTGCCCTTTTCCACCAGCTCGGCGGCGAGGCGGTCAGCCTCCTCCTGGGAGCCGTCTACGAAGACGACCTCTTCCGGCTGGAAGAGCTCGACGCTCTCACTGATCCACGAAATAAGCTTCTCGTTCTTCGTGGGCAGTTCACCTACAAGGCCCTTAATAGTTGCGGTCATCTCACATTCTCCTGTGGTCGGTGTGGCCAGGGTGCTTTATTTCGCCGAAGGTTCCCCCAACGACGTTTCACCAACCAGAGTACGGACACTGGTGATAACAGAATGTGTAATGCCCGCCACCCCGGTTATATCCACCCAGTTCATATCGACTATGTCGAGGACAGCGGAGTGTGAAATGTGGCACCCACCGCCCTCAATCGCCCCCATACGGGGGTTTCGTTTCTGTGGATCACCCATCCCGTACGCCCGTCCCGCTACCCCCACGGCGTCCTGTGTGGCCTCCACCGAGGCGCCCCTCCACCCTCCACGGCGCGGCACGTTGCCCCTCACCCCTGCTTAAGGGAACAATGTCAACTGATGAATAGCGCAGACTCTTCCCAGAATCCCGCCGCGCAGATGCCTCACGGCCGCGGCCTCCAGACGGATTTCAACGCCGAGTTCAACAATGATTTGGACTACCCACGCCTCGGCAACGTGACCTTCCGTCGCGGCACCCTCACCGACAACCAGAACGCCCTCTTCGAGGAGCACTGGCCACGGTTGGGGCGCCTGCTTGCCGACGAACCCCTCGACATCCCCGCCTGGTTCGGCCGCGAGGGGGCGAAGACCATCGTCGAGATCGGCTCCGGCACCGGTACCTCAACCGCAGCCATGGCGCCACTCGAGCAGGACACCAATATCATCGCCGTCGAGCTCTACAAGCCGGGCCTGGCCAAGCTGCTAGGTTCCATCGTGCGCAACGATATTGAGAACATCCGCATGGTCCGCGGCGATGGCATCGAGGTTCTCATGCGCATGTTCGCGCCCGAGTCCCTCGACGGTATCCGCATCTTCTTCCCGGATCCGTGGCCCAAGGCCCGCCATCACAAGCGGCGCATCATCCAATCCGGCACGCTCAATCTTTTTGCTTCCCGCCTGAAACCCGGCGGCGTGCTCCATGTGGCCACCGACCACGCCGGCTATGCCGAGTGGATTAATGAGCTCGTCGAGGTCGAGCCTTCCCTCGACTACAAGGGCTGGCCCTGGCCGGAGTGCCCCATCCTCACCGACCGCCAGGTCATCACCAAGTTTGAGGGCAAAGGCCTGGATAAGGAACACGTCATCACCGAGTACCTGTGGGAGAAGAAGTAATGGCCGGAACCTACCTTCTGGTGTGGGATGCACCCAACATGGACATGGGGCTCGGCGCCATCCTCGGCGGGCGCCCCACCGCCGCCTACCGCCCGCGCTTCGACGCCATCGGCCGCTGGCTGGTGGACCTGGCCTTTGATAACGACGCCACCCCCGAGGCCGCCGTCTTCACCAACGTCAGCCCCGGCGGCGCCGACGTCGTCCGCCCCTGGGTCGAGGCCATCCGCAACGTCGGCTTCGCCGTCTTTGCCAAGCCGAAGCTCCACGAGGACGATGATGTCGACCCCGACATGGTCGAGTACATCAAGGCCAACCGCGAAAACCTCTCCGGTGTCATCGTGGCTTCCGCCGACGGCCAAAACTTCCAGCACCTGCTGGAACAGCTCTCCGCTTCCGGCCTGCCCACCTGCGTGCTTGGATTCCACGAGCACACCTCCTGGGCACTGACCCACCCCGATATCGAGTTCGTCGACCTCGAAGACATCGAGGGTGTCTTCCGCGAACCGCTGCCGCGCGTGAACCTGGACAACCTGCCTCCAGGCGGCGCCTGGCTGCAGCCTTTCCGCCCGCTGTCCGCGCTGCTGCCGGACCGCGCGCCCGAGCACAATTAGGAGCCGCATGTTTTATTCTTGGGGCCGTTTTTCCTATGCCCACCGCAAGGTCATCCCGCTCATCATCGTGGGTCTCATCCTCGGCCTCTTCTTCGGCTTCGGCACCCGCCTGGGTGACCGGATGAGCCAGGAGGGCTGGGAGGACCCGGGGGCGGCGTCGACAAGCGCGGCGCAGATCGAGCTCGAGACTTTCGGCCGTGACAATTCCGGCGACGTCATCCTGCTTTTCGATGACCCCGATGCCCACGCCACCGAGGCCAAGGCCTTCCTGGATGAGCTCAAGGCGCAGCACTCGGAGCAGATCGACTCCGTGACCAGCTACTTTGATAAGCGCAACCCGAACCTCATCACGCAGGACCACTCCACGGCCTTCGCCGCCATCGGGCTGAAAGGCGACGGCGAGCAGACCCTCAAGGACTTCCGCGCCATCGAGGATTCGTTGCACGCTGCCGACGTCCCTGTGCAGGTAGCGGGTGCCACCGCCGTGGCCGACGCACTGGATGAAGGCATGTCCAAAGACATCTCCCGCGCGGAGAAGGCCGCCCTGCCGCTCGTCGGCCTGCTGCTCCTCGTGGTCTTCGGCTCCGTCGTGGCGGCGTTCATGCCGCTCGTCGTGGGCGGGCTGTCCATTTTGGGATCGCTGGGCATTCTTTCCATCCTGGCTGGCTTCCAGCAGGTCAACGTGTTCGCGCAGGCCGTCGTCACGCTGCTGGGACTGGGCCTGGCCATCGACTATGGCCTGTTCATGGTCTCCCGCTTCCGTGAGGAGCTGGACAAGGGCCGCGATACCAAGGAGGCCGTGGCGATCACCACCGCCACCGCGGGCCAAACCGTGGTCTTTTCCGCCGCGATGGTGGCCGTATCCCTCTCCGGGCTTTTCCTCTTCCCGCAGGCCTTCCTCAAGTCCGTGGCCTATGGCTCCATCTCCGCGGTGGGCCTCGCCGCACTCCTGTCGGTCATGGTGCTGCCGTCGTTGTTTGGCATGCTGGGTCACAATATCGATAAGTGGACTGTGCGAAAGACCTCGCGGCGCGGGCGCCACATCGAGGACACGTGGTGGTACCGGATGCCGCGCTGGGCCATGGGCCGCGCGGGCCTGATGACTGCCGCCATCTGTGCGCTACTCATCGCGCTGACCCTGCCGGTGCTGGGCGTGAAATTCGGCGGTATCAACGAGACCTACCTGCCGCCCAACCAAGACGCGCGCGTGGCGCAGGATCAGTTCAACGAGCAGTTCCCCTCCTTCCGCACCGAGCCGGTCAAGCTGGTGGTGAAGAACGCGACGAATGAGCAGCTTGTCGACGTCGTCATGCAAGCCCGCTCCATCCAAGGCCTCACCGAGCCGATGGGCCCGAAGACCGCGACCGTCGACGGCACCACCGTCCTCGGCGCCGGCATCCAGGACCGCGAGGACTACGCACGAATCGTCCACGAGCTCGAGAACATTGAGGCACCCGACGGCGTGGAGCTTTATGTCGGCGGCACCCCGGCGATGGAGGTCGAATCCCTCGACGCGCTCTTCGACACGTTGCCTTGGATGGCCCTCTACGTGGTGCTGGCCACCTTCATCCTCATGGCGCTGGTCTTCGGCTCGTTCATCCTGCCGCTCAAGGCCATCATCATGACGCTGCTCTCGCTGGGCGCGACGCTGGGCATTTTGACGCTCATGTTCGTCGATGGCCTCGGCTCCGGCCTGCTCAACTACACCGCCGGTCCGCTGATGAGCCCGATTCTGGTGCTCATCATCGCCATCGTCTTTGGCTTGTCCACGGACTATGAGGTCTTCCTGGTCTCGCGCATGGTGGAGGCCCGCCGCCGGGGTGCGTCCACGGACGAGGCCATCGCTGCGGGTACTGCACACACCGGCGGCATCATCACGGCGGCCGCGCTCATCATGATCGTGGTGGCGGGAGCCTTCGGCTTCTCCGACATCGTGATGATGAAGTACATCGCCTTCGGCATGATTTTCGCCCTGCTTATCGACGCCACCATCGTCCGCATGCTCCTCGTCCCCGCCGTCATGCACCTGCTGCGCGAGGACAACTGGTGGGCACCGCGCTTCCTCACCCGCCTGACCCACCACCTCGGCGGCGACAATGCTCCAGCTGCCGCACCGGCGCCCAGCGCCCCAGCGCTGAACTACGAAGAGGCCGCACCGGCTGCGCAGGACGACGCGCCCCACTCCCCTGTGTCTTCGGCAGAACAGGTTGAGGAGGCGTCGCCAAGCACGGCAAGCGATGCTCCTGTACGCGGGGACCGCAGCGCCGACACCGACACCGAGCTCATCCCCTTCTCCGAGCTGGTCAAGCGCCTCAATTCCACGGATGGTCGATGAAAAAGAACTGGCTGACCTGGATAATCTCCCTGCTGATTCTGGCCGCGCTGGCGTGGTTCTTCCGCGACCAGCTGGACTTCATCTCCGAGGGGCTGCGCCGCCTGCGCCACGCCGAACCTTTCCCTGTGGTGCTGGTGGTATTCTTCGCACTGCTGTCCATCGCGGGCATGGCGGAAGTGATGAAGCGGCTCATCGGCGCGGGCGGCGTCAAGGTGCCACTGCGCGAAACCTACGCCATTACGCTCGCCTCCAATGCCTGGTCCACGACCTTGCCGGCGGGCCCTGCCTTTTCGGCCTTGCTCACCTTCCAGGTGCAGCGCCGCTGGGGTGCGTCGGTGGCGCTGTGCAGTTACTTCCTGTTTCTGTCCTCGATCATTAGCTCGATGTTCCTCGCGCTCATTGGCTTGGGCGGGGTGTTTTTCCTCAACGCGGATATGGCTCTGCGATCGCTCATCACCACGGTTGTCCTCATGCTCGCGGCGCTCGGCGGCATCTTCTGGTTGACCTCGCACCCGGTGACTCTTGAGCGCTGGCTGCGTAAGCTGCGGCCCGGCCCGAAGCGGGACCGCGCGATTCAAGAGGTCCGCAACCTGGGCGAGGTCCACCTTTCGCGTGGCCCCTTTGCTGTGGTTGCTGGGGCGTCGCTAGTTCACCGCCTGGCCGATATGGGCGCACTGTGGGCCTCCGTGTGGGCAGTGACCGGGGAGATTCCGTGGCTGCGCGCCGGCGCCGATGACACCACCCTGGCCGGTGTTGCCCTAGCCTTTCTCGCGGCGAAGCTGGCTGGCTCCGCGCAGGTCACCCCGGGCGGTGTGGGCACGGTGGAGGCCGCGCTCATCACCCCGCTGGTGGCCACGGGCCTGACCGTGGTGCACGCCACCTCCGCGGCCATCATCTACCGGCTTATTTCCTTTGCACTCATCACTATCATTGGATGGGTCATCTACTTCGCCCACTACGCCCGCGATGGCTTCTCTTACGCGGCGTTGAATCGGAAGGAATCCTAAATGCGCGTTGCCCCGCTTATCGACGTCCTCGCTCTCGCCCTCTTCGCCATCTTCGCCCGCCTGGCGCACGGTGGTCTGAGCTTTAGCTCGTGGGTTGATGCCTTCTGGCCGTGGACCGTGGGCGCACTCGTGGGCTGGATCATCATCATGGCGACGAAGCTGAGCGGCCTGTGGAAGGAGGGCGTCGTCGTGTGGCTGAGCGCCATCATTGGCGGTATGGCCCTGTGGATGCTGGTCAACGGCCGCCTGCCGCACTGGTCCTTCCTCATCGTGGCCACCGTAATGTCGGCGCTGTTCTTCTTTGGCTGGCGAGCCATCGCGGCCTTTGCTTCCCGCTCCCGCGCCTAGAATCTGTGACATAGTCGGTTACCCGTCGACCTTCTTTCACCCCTTTACGCCCTTGCAAATGGACGTTTGAGCTGGGAGTTTGGCGTTCCGGTTGCGGGATAGTTAGGGGCGGTTTAGTGTGTGAGGCATGAAGTTGGGGGACTTACTCGGGGTACTCGCTCGCGGCATGCACGTCGTCTCCTTGTGCGCGGGGCACACGCACGAGGACATGCTGGCGCTGGGCGCGACGCCGCGCGTGGCGCGGCAGCTCGAGGGACTTCACCGCGTTTATTTTGGCCAAACTGCTTTCAGCGCCAAGCAGCGCCGCGCCCGGGAGACTAACCATGTGCTGGATACGCTGCTGCAGATTGAGCGGCATGTGGCGCGCGTCAAGAACTCGCGCCAGGCATGGGACTTGCGCGTGGAATTGTGTGCGACCCCAGAAGGCGAGATTGCGGGTGTGGCGAAGCGCAGGCTCGCGGAGCTCACACCCGAGCCCACTCCTGGCGTCCGCGTGCGACGCAGTGCGGGCGGCATGCACAAGCTCATCATCACGGATCGCCCGCGCGCGATTGCCAATCTAGTAGGCACTCTCAAAGCCACGTCGGAGGACCTGCTCAAGGCAGTCCACGAGGTCTTTTCCGGAAGCGGCGCGCCGAAGCCGGCATTGCATGCTCACGTCATTGTGCGCCTCGAACAGCTGGACAAGATTGTGCGGGGCGAGGGCGATGACATCCTTCTGCAGGCAACCGACGGCGGCACGATGACAGGCGCGGAGTTCCTCCGCACCACGTTTTCTGAGCGTGGCTTCGTCTCCCTCTTCCACCCGGTCGAGGGGCCGGTCAATGTGTATTACGGCAGCCGCTTCGCCAACGATAAGCAACGAATCCTGCTCAGCGCAGAGCATCCGACGTGCGCTTGGCTCGGCTGCACAAGACCTGCCGCGGAATGCCAGATGCACCACATCAGACGGTGGCAGGATGGCGGGCCGACGAACCTCGACAACCTCGTGCCGTTATGCAAGTATCACAACGCCATCAACGACGATGACCCCGCCCGCCCCACGTACCGCGGGCGCATCGACCGCATCGAAGGCCGCATGGCGTGGCTGCCTCCCGACGGTGGACCACCAGTCCCCATCCCCAGCCCGGTCTGGGATTAAAAAAGCCCCTCCGCAAGGAGGGGCTAGAAGCGCTGGCTTACTTCGAGCTCAGGGCGGAAACGTCTACGCCGGCCTGGTTGAGCAGCATGATGACGAGGTTGATGATGTCACCGCTGAGGTCAAGAACGCTAGAGAGCATTGGGTTTCTCCTTTGATTGAATTCCTAGTCTTTAGGCTTATCGGATAAAACAGGCTCACATGTTACGCCGAGACACAAAATTCAGCGCGATCCGCAGTCCTTCTTCGCCCCATCGCCAGGCTTAAACGACGCTAGAGCGGGGAGATGGTGTGCTTCTTGGGCAGGTCCTTCTCCTGCTTATCGGCAAGCTGGCGCAGCGCGCGGCGCAGAGCCAAGCGCGACTCGGAGGGCTTAATCATGCCATCGAGGTAGCCGCGCTCCGCGGCGACATAGGGCGCGGTCATGGTCTCGTCGTAGAAGTCCATGAACATCTTCTTCGTCATGGCGCGCTGCTCCGGGGTCTCGGCGGCCTCGAGCTGCTTGCCCGCAATCATGACCACGGCGGCAGCCGAGCCCATCACGGCGATCTGGGCCGTCGGCCACGCCAGGTTGATATCACCGGTCAGGTTCTTCGAGCCCATCACGGCATAAGCACCGCCATAAGCCTTGCGCACAATCAGCGAGACCTTCGGCACGGTGGCCTCCACCACGGCAAACGCAAACTTCGCGCCGCGGTGAATCAAGCCCGCCTTCTCCTGGTCCACGCCCGGCAGGTAACCCGGCGTATCCACCACAAAGACCAGCGGGATGTTGTAGGCATCGCAAATACGGATAAAGCGCGCGCCCTTATCGGCGGCATCCGCATCGATACAACCCGCTGAATGCATCGGGTTATTGGCCACAAAACCCACGGCCTTGCCATCAATGCGCCCAAAGGCGGTAATGACGTTGGGGGCGTAGTTTTCCTGAATTTCGATGAGATCGTCATCGTCGCCAAGCTGCGTCAGCAGGTCCATCATGTCGTAGCCGGCGTTCGTGTCATCCGGCATGAAGGAATCCAGCTCGGTGTCCTCAGCTACCTCGTCATCAGTAGGCGCATCGAAGACCGGGGACTCGTCGAAGCAGGTCAGCGGCAGGTGGTCCAGCAAGTCGCGCACCATGTCAAAGGCCTCATCCTCCGAGGGCACCACGACGGACACGTTGCCGTTGAGCTCCTGCTGGCGGGCGGAACCCAAGTCGTGGGAAGAAATCTCCTCGCCCGTGACCTCCTTGATCACGTTCGGGCCCGTCACGTACATCTCCGCCTCACCATCGACGGCGATGATGAAGTCCGTGGTCACCGGCGCATACACCGCACCACCGGCGGACTTGCCCATCATGATGGAAATCTGCGGGCTGCGACCACTAAGCGGCAGCTGGCGGCGGGCAATCTCCGAGTACATGGCCAGCGACGTCACCGCGTCCTGGATACGCGCGCCGCCGGAATCCTGGATGCCGATAACCGGGCAGCCAATCTTGATGGCCAAATCCATGATGTCCGTGACCTTCTTGCCAAAGGTCACGCCCACGGAACCGCCGTAGACAGTCTTATCGTGCGCATAAATGCACACCGGGCGGCCGTTGATGCGGCCGTGGCCGGTGACCACGCCGTCGGAGTAAATCGCATCCGGGTCGCCGGGGGTCTTGCCCAGGGCGCCGGTTTCGACGAAAGAGCCTTCGTCGAGAAGCGCGGCGATGCGTTGGCGCGGAGTCGAGCGGCCGGCCTCATCGCGGCGTGCCCGGGAGCGTTCACTGCCGGGATCCTGGGCACGCTCGAGGCGCTCGCGTAGGTCCGCTAGCTTGTCAGCGGTACTAGTCACTTCCGAATCTTCTCCTCGATCCAATCCTCCATGTGCTTGCCCACGATACCGATTGCGGGCTCGTCGGGAACCGCCAGGTGGTCACCCGGCAGCTGCACAATCTCCAGATCCTTCACGATAACGCCCCAACCGCCGTCCGGGTTAATCTCCGCATAGGCCGGCTCGAGCTCGATGGCGCCATCATGCATGCGCTCGGAGCGGAAGAGGATGACAGGCACGCTTACCGACGCCCACCGTCCCATATCCAGCGAGCCCAGAATCTGGTTATCCACGAAGGACGCACGTTGGTGTTCGAGCACGCCGGCGGACAGGCCGTGCTCAGAGGCGTCGGTGGAGCTAAGGAATTCCGCGAGCATGGCCATGAGTGCATCCTCGCCCACGGTCTCCAGCATCTCGTAGGGCGGCTCGAAGTCGAGGCCATAGGTCTTCTTGGCGAAGGCGGCGTAGCGCCCCCAGCGGGCCTTGGTTTCCTCCAGTGTCTTCGGCGCTGGGTTAGCCGGCTGGGTGGTATCCAGCAGAGCGATAAAGGCAACCTCAGCAGTATCCTCGCCGCGAGCTTGACGCTCCTGCAGCTGGTAGGCCACCTCATAGGCCAGCGCGCCGCCGAAGGACCAGCCGCCAAGCACGACCTTGCGGCCGCGCGCGTAGTGCAGGATGTCCTCGATGTAGGCGGCGGCGCGATCCTCCAGGCTGCCCTCGAGGCGCTCGACGCCGTAGACGGCGACGTCGGCAGGCAGGCGGCGGGTCAGCGGCTGGTAGACCACGGTGGTGCCGCCGGCCGGGTGGAACATGAAGACGGCGGGGCCATCGGCCTCGCGCAGGACGCGGATGTTGCCCTCGACCTCAGTCTCCAGGCCCTCGCGGACGAGGTCCGCCAGGTTCTCCAGCGCTTCGGCCTCGTGGACCTGCTGTGCGGTGACCTCGATACCGGCGCGCTCGGTGAGGCGCTCGGCAATCTTTTCCGCCACCTCATCGCTGACCTGGGGCAGCGCGGAGGTCACGCCGGCCGCGGCCTTACCCGTGAAAGTGGCCCAGGTGCCGAAGACCATGCGCTCGGAGGCATCGCGCGGTGCAACGCCCACGCCTTCGCCGCCCTTCGCGCTCACCGCGGAGGCGTCTGGGGTGGTGTCGTCGCTCTCGGTGAGCGCGGAGGGTGCGTCGGCGGTCGCGTCGGCGCTTGCGGTTGCGGCATCGGGCTGCTCGGACACGGCCTCTTCGACCATGGTGATGACGTCGGCGAGGGAGGCGTCGCGAAGCGCCTGCACCTGCAGCGGCGGAATCTGGAAGTCATTCTCCACCCGGTTCTTGATGCGCATGCCCATGAGCGAATCCAGGCCCAGATCAATGAGCGGCAGCTCGCGCGGGAGATCGGAGACGTCGTAGCCCATGGACTCCGACACGATGAGCGCCAAGCGCTCCTCCACGCTCTCCTTCTCCGGGTCCCAGCGCACGGCGTCGACGCCCACGTCGGGGTCAGCAAACTGCGGCGCGGTCACGGCCTGCGGCAGGCTCGGCTCCGCCGTCGGGGTGGGTTCTGCAAGGTTGAGGGTCGAGGCAAAACCTTCCGCGATGAGCTTGGTAGTCGCTCCATCCACGTAGTGCACCGCCACAGACAGCCCGCCCAACGTGCGGCGAACAATCGTGGTGACCTCGCCCTTCGCGGGCAGATCCAGGTGCTCCTCGCTCGCAGCGATGTGCGCGCCCGGGGTGACGGCCTCGGCGGCGGCCTCCAGGATGGCCAGCGCGCTCGGCGCCTGGTCAGCGTTCGTGGAGAACGCCACCGCGCCCTCCGGCAGCGTCACGCGCGCGCCCGGCAGGCCGGACACGCCCGACGAGGGACGAGCGTTGGTCCAGAAACGCTGGCGGCGGAAGCGGGTATGCGGGGCGGCGACAAGCGCGCCGGAACCAAAGACCTTGGTGTAGTTCACCGGAGTTCCCGCGACGTAGAGCTTGCCCAGCAGATCCAGCAGCGACTCGGTAGGGTCCACCTTGCGCTTCAGGCTGTAAAGCAGCTGCGCATCCGCCTTGCCCGCGGCAAAGGCGGTGGACATCAGGCCCATGAGCGCAATCGGGTTCGGGGAAATCTCAACGATCTGCATGTGGCCCGCCGCAAAGGCTGCCTCCGCTGCGTCCTGCAGGTAGACGGGCTTGCGGGTCATTCGGATCCAGTAGTCCTCATCGTGCAGCACCGTACCGGGGCGGTAGACCTTGCCGCGGTCCACGGAGGAGAAGAGCGTCGTGTGCAGAGGGCGGGTCTCGATGCCGGCGATTTCCGCATAGAGCTCACCCAGGAGCGGGTCGACGGCGGAGGTGTGGCCCGCGCCCTTGACGTTGAGCGCGCGGGCGAACTTGCCCTCGCCTTCGAGGCGCTCCACCAGCGCGAGGACCTCTTCGCGCGGGCCACCCACGGTAGTCATGCCGGGGCCGGTGTACACGGCAGGTTCGATGGAACCCGGAAGGGCGTCAATCTCCTCGGCGGAGAGCTCGACGACGGCCATGGCGCCCTGCTGATCGTCGGTAAGCGAGGCCTCGCCCTCCCCCATCAGGCGCGCGCGGTGGCAGGCGATGAGCATGGCGTCGGCCGCCGTAATGCCGCCCGCAGCATAGGCCGCGCCGATCTCACCCATGGACATGCCGATGACGCCGGCCGGGCGCACGCCGAACGTGGCGAGCAGATCCGTCAGCGCGATCTGGATGGCGGTGATAGCCACCTGCGCGGTTTCGGTGTTATAGGTCTGGGCGTCGTCGTGCACCAGCTCCAGGATGGACCAGCCGGATTCGCGCTGCACGATGGCGTCGAGCTCCTCCAGACGCTCCTTGAACAGCGGCGAGATCTCAATCATGTCCTTGGCCATCTTGCGGTGCTGGGAGCCAAAGCCGGAGTACATGAAGACGGGGCCGTGGACGGAGGGAGAATCCGCCGCGGCGATGCCGACGGAGACGGTCCCCTCGGAAACCTGGCGCAGGCGCTTGACAGCTTCCTCGCTTGACGACGCCACCACTACCGCACGCGAGCGCCCATGGTTGCGGCGCGCAAGGGTACGGGCCAGGGACAGCAGGTTCGGGTTCTCTGCCTCGATATAGTCCGCCAAGTCGGAAGCCGCTGCGGCGCGGCGGGAGGGCAGCAGGCCGGAGACCGGCAGGGCCACTGGCTGCCCCTCGCCGATGGCGACCTGCGGGGCGTCCTGGTGGGTCAGCCCGCGGTAGTCGGTCAACACCACGTGGGCATTGGTGCCGCCGAAGCCGAAGCCGGAGACACCCGCGACCTTCTGGCCGGAATATTCGGGCCATTCGCGCGGATCCTCGACCACTTCGAGGTGCTCGGCGTCGAAATCGATATAGCGGTTGGGGCCCGCGTAGTTGATATTCGGCGGGATGACGCCGTGGCGCATTCCTTCGATGACCTTGATGAGGCCCACCACGCCGGCGGCGGACTCGGAGTGGCCGATGTTGGTCTTGGCAGAACCCAGCAGGGTCGGGTTCGCGGCCTGGCGGCCCGGGCCCAACACGCGGCCGAGCGCGGTGGCCTCGATGGGGTCACCGAGGATGGTGCCGGTGCCGTGGGCCTCGACGTAGTCCACGTCCTGCGGGCGGATGCCGGCGTCGGCATAGGCGCGCTCGAGGACGTCGACCTGCGCCTCCGGGTTGGGGGCGGTCAGGCCGTTGGAGTGGCCGTCGGAGTTGACCGCGGTGCCCTTGATGACGGCATGGATGGTGTCGCCATCGCGCTCGGCGTCCTCGAGGCGCTTGAGCACGAGCACGCCCGCGGCATCCGCGCGGACGATGCCATCGGCATCATCGGAAAAGGCGTGGATGGCGCTGGTGGGAGAGGTGACACCCAGCTCACTAAAGGCGATGGAGGCGTGGGGTGAAGCCAGGATGTTCACGCCGCCGGCGAGTGCCGTATCAGCCGCACCCACGCGCAGGTCCTTGACCGCCTGGTTGACCGCCACGAGGGAGGCGGAGCACGCGGTGTCCACGTTGATGGAAGGGCCGCGCAGATCGAAGGCGTAGGAAAGGCGGTTAGCCACGATCGCTGAGGACGTACCCGTCATGGCATAGGGGTGCATCTCGGCCGGATCGGCGGTAATGAGCATGCCGTAGTCATTGTTGGTGGAGCCCATGTAGACACCGGTGGCGGTTCCGCGCAGCTGGTTGGCGGGTACGCCGGCGTCCTCGAGGGCCTCCCACGAGACCTCCATGAGGATGCGCTGCTGCGGGTCCATGTTGGCCGCCTCCAGCGGGGAGAGGCCAAAGAACTCGGGGTCGAAGGAAGCGATGTCCTCGATATAGCCACCGTCGGTGTTCTGCTGCTCAATCTTCTCGCTGGTAATGGGATCGGAAGAGTATTCCGACCAGCGTCCGACAGGCAGCGGGCCGGTGCCAGCGCGGCCCTCGACGAGCATGGTCCAGAACTCGTCGACGTTCTTGGCTCCCGGGAAACGGCCGGCATAGCCGATGACGGCGATATCCCCGCCCGCGAGGGAAGCAGAACGCGGCGAAGCCTCACGCGGCGCGCTTTCTGCCGAGGTGCCGGCCGCGCCGTTGACAAGGCGCTCGGCCAGCTGCGCAATGGTGGGGTACTCGTAGGCCACGGTGGGCTCGAGCTTAATCCCGAGGAGGTTTTCTAACTCGCCGGAAAGAACCACTGCGTCACGCGAGGACAGCCCGAAATTCTCCAACGGTTTGGTGTCCGTGATTTCCTCAGCTGATAGGCCGGTGGTCTGCGCAACCCAGGTGCGCAGCCAGCCACGAAGCTCTTCAACGGTCATAAATCTCTAGCTTTCTTACGCGGACTAAAACTAACTAAATGTGCGGTCGATTTTGCGCAGCACAAAAGCGCGCACATCGATGCGTATATAGGGGCTATCGGACGATTATCCCACTTTGTTAACTTGGGTTTCATAACCGACATACCCACAGGCAGCGACAACCCCCGCTCCGCGGTTGCGCGGAAACGGGGGTTGAAAAGGCGTGGTTTCGGAAGGCCTAGGAAGCGAGGTAGCTCTTCTTCGCCACGCGGCGGGCAATCTTGCCCGAGGAGGTGCGCTTGATCTCGTTTGCGTTGAACCACTGGATGACGGCCGGCGTCACGCCGTGGTTCGCGGAGACCGCGGAGCGGATGGCTTCGGACGCGGCGGCGTCATCGGCCGGGTTGGCGCCATCGGCGCGCTCGATGAGCAAGACGAGCTCCTCGGTGCTGCCGCCCTCCACGGAGAAGGCCGCGATGGAGTCCGCACGCACGTGGCCCGAGGCCTCCTGCACAGTGCCCTCGATGTCCTGCGGGTAGTGGTTGCGGCCTGCGACCACGATGAGGTCCTTGAGGCGACCGGTGATGTAGAGCTGGTTATCCACGATTGCCGCGAGGTCACCGGTGGCCAACCAGTTATTGTCCTCCGGGGCATTCGGCACGCGGGTGCTCTCCGCCAAGCGCTCCCCCAGCGTGTTGTGGAAGGTCGAGGCGGTTTCCTCCGCGCGGTCCAGGTAGCCGGCGGCTCGGTTCTCGCCGTGTAGCCAGATTTCGCCCACGCGGCCATCCGGCAGCTCGGTCTTGGTCTCCGGGTCCACGATGGTCAGGTGCTGGGCCACGACGCTCTGGCCACAGGAGGCATAGGCCACGGAATCCGCGGACTTCTCCACGATGACCGCCTCACCCTCGGCCAGACGCTCGCGGTCGAAGTGGGAAATGACCGGGCGCTCCGGAGTCTGCGGCGTGGTGACAATCAACGAGGCCTCCGCCATGCCATAGGACGGGCGCAGGGCATCGCGGCGCAGGCCAAACTCTTCCTTGCCGAAAGTCTCCCAGAAGGAATTCACCGCAGACTCGGTCACCGGCTCCGAGCCGATCACGATGCCGTCGACGTTGCTGAAGTCCAGCTTCTCCCCCTCGGCCGGGGCGCCGTAGCGCGCGGCGAGCTCGAGGGCGAAGTTCGGAACCACGGCATAGGTACCTTGCAGCTGCTCATCGATGGGCTGGCGCTTGAGCTGATCAATCCAGCGCTTGGGCTGCTGCACGAAGTCACGCGGCGTCATGATTTCCAGGTTGAGACCCAGAATCGTCACGAAGACCGCCAGGATGATGCCCATATCGTGGTGCATCGGCAGCCAGGACACCACGCGCGCCGGCAGCTTGATCTGCACCGCGGTGAAGATCTGCAGAACGTTGGTCATGATGTTGCGGTTAGTCAGCAGCACGCCCGCAGGTGTCCGGGTGGAGCCGGAGGTGTACTGCAGGAAGGCCGGGTGGTCCACCGGCGCGGTCTGCAGCGCGGCCAGGGCCGCCTTGCCCTCCTCCGTCTCCAGTGGGTTCACCCAGCTCTGCGCCAGGGAATCCGGCAGGGAGTCGATGGAGATGATGCGTGGGCGCTCGGCCGCCGGGCGGTCCGAGAAGTATGCGCGGTTCGCCGCGGCCGAGATGTTATTGGTCAGAACGATCGACGGGTTAGCGTCACCAAAGACCGCCCGCAGGTGGTCGGTGTGGCCGGGCTCGTTCGGATCATAGAGCGGGATCGGGGTCATGCCCGCGTACATCGCGCCAAGGAAGCCGAAGATGTACTCGGGCGAGTTGCCCGCCAGGATCGCCACGCGGTCCCCCATCTTGCCCACCTGCTGCAGGCGCGCAGCCACTGCCTTGATGCGGGTATTGACCTGGGAGCGGGTGATATCGCGCGGTGTTCCCTCCGGGTTATCGCTATAGACCCATTGGCGCATGACCGGGCGATCCGGGATACCCGCCTGCTGCTCCGCGGCATAGACGTGTTCGGCAAGGCCCGCCAACGTGAGGTGGGGCGGCAGGGCGATGTTGCCCTTCTCGTCGAAGAACTGGCCGATCAAGGCTTTCAGGTCCATGTGGGAAAGCTCCTTCGTAGGGTAGAGCGGGGCACATACCCCTGCATCACGTACTTTTGACATTAAAAATATCAGAAGGACTACGCCGACCGTTACATGGCGCGCAGGCGGGACGTCGCCAAGCGCTATTGTGCGTCGATGGTGTCCTTGGCCCACTGCGTCACCCATTGGTTGGCCGTGGTGCCTTCGATGGTGTCCGGATTAGAGGCGTACAGTGCGTGGACGCCGTTGGCGTCGATGAGATCGCGGGCGCGCTCGAGGCCGTTGCTAACGTCCAGTGGCGCATCACAGATGGAGTCATTCGGCGCGCAGATTTGGAAGGTGCGGTCCGCTAGCGTTCCGAAACCGTTGGCGCGCTCACCGCGCATCGTGGCGCCCGGGACGATGCCCTGAATCAACGTTGAGACCGGCTGCAGGGCAATCTCCGCGCCCACGCCGCCGACGTGCGCGCCCGGGTTAATGCCCACGCCGTCCTGGCGTCGGCCGTCCGCAATGAGTGCGACACCCGCCACGCTCTCTGCGGGCACGGGCCCGTTGCCGCCGCCGATTCGGTCCGCCACATCACCCGCGATGACCGCGCCCTGCGAAAAGCCGCTCAGGATGAACTTCGTGTTCGGGCAGGTCTCGTGCATGTAGGTCAGCTCGCCCTCCAGGCGCGAGGTGCCCTCGTTGCGGGAATCGTCGTAGCTCATCTCGTGCTGCGCGTTGATGTTCTTGAACTGCGCGGTGTACGGCAGCGTCCACACCTTGACGTCCTCGGGAACGTAGGCCTCCTTCAGCGGATTCGTAATCGACAGCATGAAGGAGTTCGGGTTCGCCCCCGGGTTGATCGGATCATCGTCCGCAGCGGATTCCCACGTTCCCGGCGCGGAGATGAACTCCACGCGCGGGCACCAGTCCGGCTGCTCGGGGTTCGCGTTTTCTTCGCCCTCCCCCTGGGAGGGGGCGGGCTCCGCAAGGTTTCCTTGCTCTCCTTCCTCGCGGGTGTTGAGGAAGTGGACCGCTCCCCCGCCAATCACGGCGAGGAGAACAACGACGGCAAGGACGGTAAGTGTTTTACGCATGAAGAAATTTCTACCTCGAGAAGGCACGGGATTGTCTGGAAAATCCCTGCCACGTTACTGAGCGCAGAGCTTGCGGCCCTGCTCGGTGATGAGCCGGACTAGTTCCTCGTGGCTAAGCTCGGTGCGGCCCTGCTCGATGAGCTGTCCGGCCACTGCCGGTGCGGTGACGGCATCGCCCTGGCAGGAGGCCTGCGCGGCACCCACCACTTGGTCTTCCACGCCGTCGACGTTGACGCCGGCCTTCGCCACCGCAGCCAGGAAGTCCTGGTCTGGGCCTTGCGCGGGAGCGGGGGCGGGGATCTCGGAGATCTCGCGTGCGCCGCGGTCTTCCGGCTCCTCGCCTGGCGTTCGCTCGGCCGATGCGGAGCCTGAGGCGGATGCAGAGCTTTCGGACGCCTTGCTTGCCGACGAGTCACCACTCGCCGCCGAGGAACGCTCCAACGGCGCCACGGAGGTGTCGGTGGCCTCGCCCTCCTCGACGGTGGCGGAACCGCAACCGCTCAACAGGGCACCGGCGGCGAGCAGCATGGCCGCGCCGGCTGCCGCGGCGGGACGCGCGGAGAAAAGACGCATGGCGGTTCTCCTACTTCTTATCCGCCTGGACCTGGCCCATGACCTCACGGATGACGCCATGCTGGAAGGACTGGGTCAGCCCACCGGCCGGAATGGAGGTGTAGTCCTCCGTCGGCCAGCCAAACTCGCCCTGCTCCCAGCCGTGCTTGCCCCACTCGTCGAAGATCTTGCCCTTGAGGATGTAGTGCGCGCCGGAGTCCATGGACCAGTAGATGTTGCCGTGCTCGAATTCCTGGAAGAAGCCGCCGTTGACGGCCTTTTCCTCACCAACCGGGAAGCCCAGCTCGGACTCAGCAGCCTTCAGCTCCTTATACTTCGCGCCGATGGCGCCGTGGACGATGTGGAAGGAACCGTCCGGGTTGCGGGTCAGCACGCCGTCCTCGAAATCCTGAACCTGGCCGTCGCCGACCTTGCGCGCCTCGGCAACCGGGTACTTGAGGTCGCCGCCCTCGAAGCCGTTCTTGCCCCATGCGTCGAAGAAGTCCTTCGGGATGGGCCAAGCGCCGGTTTCCGGGGTCCAGTAGATGGAGCCGTGCTCGAAGTGGACGTAGCGGCCGCGGCCGTCGGGGGTCTTTTCCTCGCCGGTCGTCGGGAAGCCCAGCCAGGAGGTCGGGCCACCGAGCTCGGAGTAGCGAGCGCCGATGCGGCCGATCACGGCGTGGGCGCCGGTCTCCGGGGACCAGTAGGCGGTGCCAGCCTGGAAGTCCTGGGCCTTGCCGCGCTCGGCGACGTCATACTCGTTGTTCACGCAGTTACCGATGATGCCGGACTTGGTGGCCTCCGCAATGGCGCCGACCGGGGTGCAGTCCGCGCCGCGGTCGCTCTTGTCCAGGCCGAGGGAATCAGCGATGTAAGGCCATGCCTCGGTCATCTCAAACTGCCAGTATTCCCAGCTGTGAACGCCGGTCGGACGGAACTTGACCACCGGCTCGACGCCAGCGCGCTTAGCGTAATCAACGAAGGTCTGGGTGGACATGCGGGAGATGGCCTCCAGGCCCACGCCGGCCATGTTGGCCTGGCCCTTGGCCACCGAGCCGATCTGGCCGTAGTCATCCTTGCCGTTACCGGCGGAGACATAGACCTTCATGTCCTTGAGGTTCTCGATGCCCAGCTTCGGATCGTGGTCGATCCAATCCTGGGAGTACAGGTCACCCCACATGTTGGTAGAGGTGAATCCGCCGGCATCGGCCTGCGCGGCGGTAATGGCCTCCGGCATGCCGGTGGTGGTGGTATCGAGGTAACCCGAGAAGGAGCCAACGTACTTGAAGGCCCAGGGGTTGCGCTCAGCAAGGTTGACAGCGGCGGTACCGCCCATGGAGATGCCGGTGACGGCGCGTTTGCCGTTGGAGCGGTAGCCCTTCTCCAGGATCGGGATGAGTTCCTTCATCAGGAAGGTCTCCCACATGTAGTGCCTGCCGTTGTCTTCCTTCTGCCAGTCGGAGTAGAAGGAGGACTCGCCGCCCACCGGCATGATGAGGTTGACGTTGCGGTCGGCGTACTGGGACAAGATGTTGGTCTCGATGGTCCAGCCGGACTCGTCGTCGCGGGCGCGCAGGCCATCAAGAGCCCAGACCTCCGGGAAGGTCTTGTCCGGGTTGGAGTACCAGTCACGCGCGAGCTGGATCTGCACGACCTGTTCCTTGTCCGGCATGGCGGCGGACTTGATGTAGACCTTGAGGTGGCGGTTGGTCAGGTACTCAACGCGGGACACGGACACGCCCTCCGGCAAGCCCTCGATCTTCGGGTATTCCGTCTCCACCGGGGTACGCTGCGGCGGATTGGACGGGGCGAAGGAATCGGAGAGGTTGGAGCTGCCCAGAAGATCAGTAATTCCGTCGCTGGAAGAGCCGGAAGACTGCGCGTTTGCAATAGGCAGCAGCGCAAAGCCCACGGCCACGGCGGTGGGCAGTGCAGCAATGGTCAGGCCCTTGCGGGCTGCGGACGGGGAACGCAGGCCGGAAGCCTTGGCGGACCGGCGGGGCTGAGTTGACGCAGTGTTCGGCATTGAAGAGTCCTTGTTAGGGGTAAATCGAGATGAGGGCACGCGCTACCGCGAGCGGGCTCCGCAGGTTCCCCTCCTGCGGAACTCGCCACCGTACGCGTAGTGAGCGGTCTAATGTGTTCTCAAGTTTAAGTTTAACTTGAGACTTTGGGAAGGGGGACACGCCCACCATGGCTATGAAAAAGCCGCCGTGCTCAAGAGCACGGCGGCCACGCAGGAGATGATTACCAAGCGTTCATTACGTTAAGCACCTGTGGCTTGGAGCGTTCGAGTTGGTATCCGAACTGCTCCCAGTTGTGCAGGCCCTGTGCCGGGTAATTCGTCTGCAGGCGAACGCCCATTGCGCGGGCCTTCAGTTCCCACAGGCGGGTGGTGCCGTTGGCAAAGCCCTCCAGGGCCACGCCGGCCGCGATGTGCTCCGGACGGTAGCGCTGCTGATCCACCGGCCCCGGGATGCCGGACGCGGCGGAGACATAAACATCCGTTCCGTTCGCAGCCAGTTCCGGGATCAGATTGAAGGGGTCATTGCTGAAGCGCTTCGGGTTGATGATGGAACCGTACATGGCGTTGATGTTGAAGCCGCCAGCGTCGAGAAGCGCCAAGCGCATAAAGGTCTGAGCGCCCGGCAAGGTCGTGGTGAGGTAGCCGGAGTAGGACAGCGCCTGGCGGAACTGCCCCGGGTGCTTGCCAGCGAGGGTGATGGCAGCGGTAGCGCCCATGGACAGGCCGGCAACTGAGTTGTTGTTGCGGGCGACGCCGAAGTTGCCCTCCAGGTAGGCCGGCAGTTCCTGGGTCAGGAAGGTCTCCCACTGGTAGTTGACCGGCTTGACCAAGTCGTAGGTGGCCGGACCGTTCCAGTCCGCGTAGAAGGACGCTGCGCCACCCACCGGCATCACCAGGGTGATGTTGTGGTCTACATAGGTGCGCGCGGCGTTGACGTCATTGATCCAGGCATTGGTGGAATCGGTAGCGCGCAGGCCATCGAGCAGGTACAGACCTGCGTTGCCGCCGTTCTTAGCCGGCTGGATCTGCACTGGGATGTTGCGGCCCATTGCCTGAGACCACACGTCGCAGCGCTGTACCCAGTAGCCGACGCGGTCCCACTCGCAGGCACCGGTGGCGTCGCCACGCAGCCAGTCCCGGTTGGCGGCGGATGCTTCTTGCGTACCCGCGGTCACTACCAGGCCCAAAGCCACAGCGATGGCTGCCACCACTGAGAGGACCCGAGTCCGCAGGCCAGAGCTTAGTGAACTCATGTTTCTCCTTAACGTTTTTACTGCCACTACTACATCGCCAACACGCCAGCGATAGTTACAGATCAATAACAAGAATCTTGTTTAGCGTAACGCACCCTGGCAATTTTCGCCTACCCATGGGGGTGCTCCCCAGCTCACACCAAGCTAATGGACAGGATAATCGCTCGGGTCAGACGGCAGCATGAGCGTGCGCCCCAAGGTCAGCGAGAAAGCTAGGTTCGCGCGGAAGCGCTCCCACGTCAGGGGCGCGCTATAGGAAGCGATGAGCTCCTGCACTTCTGGGCTGTCCAGCGCGGCGCGCGCCTGGCGGGTCTTGTCCTTGTCATACCACGGCGGGAGATACTCGATGTCCGCGCCCGTGAGTGCTGCTTGCCATTCCAGCTCGAGGGATTTGTCGTGGCCCACGCGCCCGCCTTCCTCGCGGGGCATGCGTGCGGCCATCGGCGTAGCCAGACCAATCGTGTCAAGAACCCGGACATTGAGCGGCGCGTTCATCGACGTCATGCCCAAGTTCACCAAGTACACCGTCGGCGGTTCGTTCATTCCCGGCTCGCGCGGAACGGTGAGCCAGTTGAGCAGGTCCTTTTCTTTATCCTCCACATAGATGGTGGCCAGGGCATCTCCGCCGACGAGTTTCTCGCCGGCTTCTTCATAGCCGCGCATGAACTTCATCCCCAGGTAATCCCGCGCCGAGCGCGGCGGGTGGCCCGCCTCGCGGTTGGTGGCATAGGTCCAGAAATCACGCTCGTCCACGATGGACAGCGGCTTTTCATAGGCATCCCAATCCGTCGGATGCCCGCGCAGCACGATGATGAATGCCCACACCGCACAGAAGGCCACCGCGAGCGAAGACACAAGGCCCTTGAGCGGCAGCACGAAAACGGGGAGAAGCGCGGCGAAGAGCGGCAGCAGCAGCATGCGGCCGTGCATGAAGTCACCACCGACGCGCAGCACGTACAGCACGTGCACCGCCGCGGCCCCGACCATCAGGTAGGTCACGGTCGTGGCGCTGCGCAGCGCTGCCGGGCGCAGCTGGGCGCGGAAGGTCCACAATGCCGCACCCACCAGCACGAGAACGGGCAGATACAGGGCATAAGGCCCCACGAAATCCTTCAGGTAGTTCAGGCCGCTGCCCCACGCGCTTGACGACGCCGACTTGGCCACCGCCGTGTGCGGAGTCACCAGGCCGTAGTAGCCCATGCGGAAGAATTGGTAGCCCGCGGGAATGGGAAGGGCCGCGCCGAGGATGCCCAGCCACGCCTTCCAATTACGGTGTGCTGCCAAGAGCAGCAGGCCGGCCAGTCCACCGTAGAGCGCGAACTCCGGGCGCACGAGCCAGGACAGCCCGGCCCACAGCGCTAGCCAGTAGGCGCTGGCGCTATCGCGGGACTGCGCCCAGTGCTGCAGCAGCGCCCATAGGGCCGCGAGGTAGAAAATGGACAGGCCCCATTCGAGCCCGGAGGTGAAGAAGTCACGGGCCGGGGGCAGCGCGAGGTAGACCAGCGCGCCCGCGGGAGCCACCAGCGGTGCGGCAAACTGGCCCGAGCGGAAGAAGGCGCGTGCCGTGGCCCACGCCCCCAGCACCATCGCCGCAACTGCCAGCACAAGACCCAGGTTGACGGCGATGGATTCCAGCGGGGCGTTCGTTACCCACCGCACGAGGAGGATCAGGTATTGCCACAGCGTCGAGGTATTCGCCTCGACGCGCTCCCCCGCGTTGAAGACGGGCCCGTTGCCTTCCTCAAGGTTGCGCACAGTGCGCAGGACGATCAAACCGTCGTCGGAAATCCAGCGGCGGGCGAATCCACCCCAAAACGAGAAAACTCCGATCACGATGACCGAGGCCAGCGCGCTGAGCGCGGCCGCGGTACGTGTATCGGATTTTCGCATGAGGAGAGAGTTTAGCACTTGCCCTGCCCTGTTCCCGACCGGCGCTGGCTAGCCCACCATTACCGGCATGATGTACACCGCCATGGCGATGCATGCCAGCCACACCATAGCCAGAATCTGGAGAACGCGGTCCTCCAGTGCGATCTCGTCCGGGGCGCCGCCATTGCCGCGGTCCACGTCGGCGGCATAGCGCAGGATCGCGATGGTAAACGGCACCATGGAGATTTGGTACCACACGCTGGCCGGGCCATCAGACTCGTTGGAGAGCTGGAATCCCCACAGGGAGTAGGACATGACAACTGCGGTGGCCGCCAAGGTCCACACGAAGCGCAGGTAGGTGGGCGTATAGCCCTCCAGGGATTTGCGGATCTTGGCGCCCGTGCGCTGCGCTAGAAGGATCTCCGAGTAGCGCTTACCCGAGGCCATGAACAAGGAGCCGAACGCAGCCACCAGCAGGAACCACTGGGACAGCTCGATGCCCGCCGCCACGCCGCCGGCCATGGTGCGCAGCATGAAGCCGGAGGACACCAGGGCGATGTCAATCACCGGCATGTGCTTCCAGCCGAAGCAATAGCCCAGCTGCAGGCCAATGTAAATGGCCATGACGATGGCGAGCTGCAGGCCCGCCGTGGCCAGGAAGGACAGGCCAATCGAGCCGATGATAAGCACGGCCGCCATGACATAGGCCAGGCCCACCGGAAGCACGCCCGCTGCGATCGGGCGGAAGCGCTTCGTTGGGTGCGCACGGTCAGCCTCCACATCGCGGGCATCGTTGATGAGGTAAATGGAGGACGCGCCCATGCAGAAGACGATGAAGGCGAGGAGGACGTCGAGTAGCACGCGCGAATGGAACAGCGAGTCCGCACCCGCGGCCGCAGGGGCGGCCAAGACCAGGACGTTCTTGACCCACTGCTTGGGGCGCAGGGCCTTGACCATGCCGTCGGCGAGGTTCTTCGGGGGCTTGCGCTTGCGGCCGGTATCGATGCCGGAGGTGTGCGGCTCAGAGTGGAAGACTCTCTGCTCACCGTCGTCGACGCGGTTTGGTCGTTCGCTCATGCGGTCTTCCTTTCATAGCGGTGACATGCTTCCGCGGTGGCGGCCCCCAGCAGGGCGCCGAACGCCGTATCGGATGGGTAATGTACCCCGAGCACCATACGCGAGGCCATCATGACCGGCACACCGACGAGCGGTGCCGGGGTTCCCAGAACGTGCGCGGCGCCCACGAGGAACGCGGTTGTCGACGTCGCGTGGGAGGACGGAAAAGACAGCTTAGACGGGGTTTTCACACCCACCTTGACGTAGTCATAATCTGGGCGCTTGCGGCGCACAATGCGCTTGATCACAACGCTGGCCGCGTGCGCCGTGAAAGCGCCCACGCCAACAGCCACCCACTGGCGGCGGCGCGCCGGCTTCTGGTAATTCACGGCGGCACCCAGACCAGAGAGAGCCAGCCAGCCCAAGGCATGCTCACCGAAGTGGCTTAAGCCCCGCGCGGTGGGCAGAACTCCGGGGGCCTCGAAGGCCACGTCCTGAATCTTCTCGAGGACGTGGGATTCGGCGACAGAAAGCTTATTGGGCATCGAAGACCTTTCGCCAGGACTCGCGGGAGGTCAGCTCCGGCAGGGCCGCGCGGTACTCGGCGCGCAGGTCATCGAAGTTCTCCTCGATTTCCTTGAGCAGCTCGCGGGTGGACTTCACCAGCTCGAGTGCGAGCTCGCGGTCGCGCTTGCGGAAGGCCACGCCGGTGCCACCCGCGGTGGAAACGGTGGCGGAATCGACGCGGGAGAGCGTGAACCAGCGGGCCTCCTCCGGGGTGAGGTTGAGCTGCGGTGCCTCGTGATGGGCCGGGTCTTCCTTGGTAACCAGGTGCTTGGCGGACTTGAGAAGCCACGGGATCTTCTTGATCTTTCCCAGACGGCCGCCGATGTTGCGGGTGGGCACGCCCGGCGCGCCGGTGGGCGCGGGCAGCTGATCCGCCGACTCGATGATGACGGCGTCCGGGAATTCCTTGCGGATCGCCGCGATGCGCGGCAGCGAGGACTCCAGGATGTCGAAGAGTTGATCCGGGCCGGCCAGGAAGTCCTTCATGGCCTCCAGCTGGATGGCCATGGTGGAGTACTCCATGCACATGGTGTGCTTGAGGGTGGACTTGAAGATGGACTTTGTAATCCCGCGCGCATCGCCCTCGTGGTAGAGGGCCGCCACGATGAGGCGGTTGCGCAGGTGGAAGTATGCCTGCCAGTCGATGGCATCGTCCTTATCCGCCCACGCCATGTGCCAGATGGCAGCGCCCGGCCAGGTCACCGTGGGGAAACCGTGGGCGGCGGCGCGCAGGGAATATTCGGTGTCATCCCACTTGATGAACAGCGGCAGCGGCTGCCCGATGCTCTCCGCGACGACGCGCGGGAAGAGGCACATCCACCAGCCGTTGTATTCCACGTCGACGCGGCGGTGCAGCGCGCGGGAGTCGTACTTCTTCGGATCGAGGTGGGACTGCGCGTCACCGATAGCGCGCAGCGGGTACTTGGCAAAGTCGTGGTCATAGACGGCGTGCTCGGCCGCACCCCACATGAAGTCGGCGCGGTTCACGCGCTCGCCAGTCGTGCGCAACTGGGAGCGCTCCTGCAGGTTGAGCATCTGGCCGCCCACGATGAAGGGCTTGGCGGCGTAGCGCGCTGCTTGGACCGCACGAAGGATGGAATCCGGCTCGATGGCGATGTCATCGTCCATGTAGAGGATGTAGGGCGAGTCGGTATTCTCCAGCGCCTCGAACATGATGCGGGAGTACCCACCCGAGCCGCCCAGGTTTCCCTGGCGGAACTCGCGGAAGCGCTCACCGAAGTGCGCCACCGCGTCGTCGTAGCCCGGCTCGTCCGCCGGGTGCTGGTTGCCCTGATCCGGCATAAGGACGTAGTCGATGATGCCGTCCACCACCGGGTCCTCTGCCAGCGCCTGCAGCGCCGCGACGGCATCGGTGGGGCGGTTGAAAGTCGGGATGCCCACGGCGACGCGCTTGTCCTGCGCCGGGTACTCACTGCCGTCCGGTAGGAGCTGCGGGTTCGGGGCGTGGGGGGCGCACCAGGAGGCGTCGGCAAGCACGGTGTCCTCAACGGCAGAGGCATCGAACCACAGCAGGCCGCCGTCCTCGAAGTTCTTCAGGGGCAGCTCAAACTCGTGGTGGCCGGTGGTCACCACGTGGTTGGCCACGGCGATGCGCTGGCCATCCTGCTTGGAGCGGTACAGGGAGATATTGGCCTCTCCCTCGACGTCCATCACCAGCACGATGGACTTCAGCTGGGACCAGCGGCGCCAGTAGGCGGCCGGGAACGCATTGAAGTAGGTCTCGAAGGAGGCCTCTTCGCCGGCCGGGATGGTCACGGAGGTGCGGCCACTCCAGCTGAGGCGCTCGCGGTTTTGCTCGGACTCGATGAGGTAGAGCATGCGGACGTCGACCGGCTCGCCACGCTTGGGCAGCAGGATGCGCTGTACGGGTTCGTACGCAGCAGTATTGTTGGCAGTCACGATATCTTCGGTTCTCCACACAGGTTTCGACAGTATTCAGGAACCAAGATTAGTGGTTTCGCACTCTTCAGCTGAGTTCCCACGCGGCTGAAAGCTAAGCCGAGAGGGGTGCATCCTCCGAGATGGGTTCGATGCCCAGACGGTTGAGCATGTAAAGCACGCGGGCGCCGAGGTCGTCAGCCAGCTCGCGGGTCTCCTCTACGGTTTCTGCCGTAGCGATATCCCAAATCTTGATGTCCTTGCCGACTTCGTCGCCTATGATTGCGGCGCCAAAAGGAAATCGACCTCGATGGTCACGAACTCGTGGCCGCAATTGTCAGAGGCTCAAGAGAGTGTCGAATCGGAGGGAGATTGAGAAAGTAGAGAACAATACTGACTAATTTTTCGCTAACTGACAACTATTAACTCTGTGCAATAAGAAGGATACTCCTCATAGCAACACATGATCAGTGTGTCTTTCTTCCTATTTCAGTCAGCTCAAAGAGTCGACTTTAGCGGACCTCTTCCCAACTGCTCCCCAAGTGAGATAAACGCCGGTACAAACAAGAAATGCTGCAAAAAGAACGCCAGCAAGGGAAAACGAAACCTTCAGAGAAATCCCCGCCATCACATGCCCCAATGAGGAACCAAGGATGGGCCTGACCCCCGACGTGTCTACTCTCCGGGGGTCAGGCCCCAAGCCCACCCGTGGAGTTCACAACCTATATAGGAACACGCCCCGACGAGGTGACGAGAATCCCCTCGTCGCTGTCGGACGGCGGTTTCCCGACCGGTGGCCCGGCCGCCGGCAAACCTCACCCGCGGCCGCCCGGGCCCTGTCCATGGCCAAGCCCAGTCTGGTGCCCCCGGCGCCAACGACTTCCGGTGCCACCCCGGGACGGTGAATTGCCCGTCATCCTCATTCCCGGGACCGGGTCGTCGAACAGCTCATCGGTACCCGTGCCTCGAACCACGGGCCCCGGGAGCACAGCGCAGCCGATCGCTTTGACGTCCACCCCGAGATGCGCCACGGATACTCCCGAAACGCCGGCAAAACGAACGCGCTTGCCTGGGAACAGCAGATCTCCGGTTCCATGCTGCTGAATGAGCTGACCATCGGCGACATCACTCGACCGAGCGTGCGGTACACCTTCCTGGGCACGCGGCACGACAATGCCGTGCTCCCCCACTAAAACTCCTTCGTGCGGGAACCCGGCGTCACCAACATCACCGTCCAAGACGTGTGCCCCGCCCACCGCACCGAGCACTACGGCTTCAATTACGCCCCTGTCGCCCAGGGCATCGTCGAGGACCCGCTGACCGGGACGGCGTGGCGGGACCACTGCACCGGTACCGGACCGGAGCGATAGTCCTCGACGGACGAGGATCAGGCGCCCGGGGAGCCTCCCGTCCGGCACGTCCACGACTCGGCGTAGCGGCCGCCCTTCGCCAGCAATTCATCGTGCGTGCCCCGTTCTGCGACCGTCCCGTCCTCCGAAAGCACGACGATGAGGTCGGCATCGCGGACGGTGTGCAGGCGATGGGCGACGACGATCACGGTGTGATCGCCGCGCAACGCTTCCATCGTGCCGACAATCGCCTGCTCAGTGGCCGCATCCAGCGAGGACGTTGGCTCGTCGAAAAGCACCACCGGGGAATCCTTCAGAAGCGCCCGGGCGATGGCGACGCGCTGCCGCTCGCCTCCCGACAGCAGCGTCCCCTCCTCCCCCACCGGGTTATCCCACCCGGAAGGCAGCAGCTCCACGATGCGGTCCACCCCGGATCGCCGGGCGGCCTCGCGCAAGCGGTCTCCGTCGCCGGGCTTGGAACCGAATCCGGGGTCGGCGAAGACCACGTTGTCCCGCACGGACGCGTCGAAGAGGAACGTCTCCTGGAACACCGGGGTCACCAGCGAGTTTACGCCGTCGGTGCCGATCCGAGGCAAGGGCACCCCGCCAATGAGGATCTCCCCCGAGTCCGGATCATGAAAACGCGACAGCAGCCGCATGACCGTCGTCTTGCCCGCCCCCGACGGTCCCACTACGGCAACCAGTGCTCCCTGAGGTGCACGGAAGCTGACGCCGTCGAGAACCTTCTTATCCCCGTACCCGAAGCTCACGCCGCGGAACTCCACGTCATGCCCGTCGGGCAGCTCCGGTGCGGCAGGCTCGGGAAGGGCGGGGATCGCCCGCAGGTCACGCAGCGCAGCCAACGTGTTGCGGCCCGCGCCGAAACCGCCGGACAACGCTCCCGCCGTGGTGATCGGTCCGGTGAACTGGACGACCACAATGAGCATCGGCGCCAAATGCGCCGGTGACATCCCGCCCGTCGCGGCGACCGCCACGGCGACGACCACCGCCGCCGTGAACACCGCATGGACGACCGAGCCCAACCGTCCGATGGCCGCGCCTTGCGTCGACGTCGCCTTCGCGAACGCATCGTGTTGGGCCTGGATCGCCTCATCCACCATCGCGTCCGCCGCCGAACCGTCGCCCGCGGCGCGAATCACCTGCTGGCCGCGGGTGAACTCGATCAGCCTGCCGGAGACGGCAGCTACGGCGTCAGCATGCGCTTCGTCCGACTCCCCGCCAACCCGGCCAATGGCCCGGTAGGCGAAGAAGAGCACCGGCGCCGACGCGACGAGAACCAACCCGACGCGCCAATCCACCGCCAGAATTCCGAGAGCGATGACGGTCGGCGCAACCACAGCAGCGATGACGGGCCTCAGGATCACGTGCGGCACGGACGCCGCGAACGCCATGCCCGAAGACGCCATCTCCGAAAAGCGGCCGGCCGTGGACTTGGTGACGTACCCGAGTGGCAACGTCAGCACGCGTTCGCCCAGGGAACGCAGCAGGGACGACAGCACCGCTGCGGAATTCGCCCTGCCGACCGTCCCCGCGGCGAGGGACAGCACCGCATGGGCGGCCGCGAGGCCGGCGATGACGCCGGTGAAACGCCACGCCGTCGCATCATCTCCCACGGCCAGAGCCGACAGCAGCGGCAGCAGCGCGACGAACGCCGCACCCTGTGCCAGCGCGGCAAGCGCGGCCAACGCAATGAGCCACGCCAGCGTCATCTTCGAGCGCCGATCCGTCATCGACCACAAGTCCCGGATCATCGGTTCCCTGCCTTTTCATCGTCTGCTTCAGTGCCCCGCGGGGCGGATGGTTCGTCGTCGAGCGCGAACGCGCGCCACAGATCCCGGTAGCGGCCACCGCGCGCAAGCAACTCGTCGTGGGTGCCCGCCTCCGCGACCGCTCCCCCATCGAGAACGAGGATGCGGTCGGCGTTGCGGATCGTGCTCAATCTGTGCGCAATCACGATCACCGTCCGCGAACGAGCCAAACGCTCGATTGCGGACTGAATGAGGGCCTCGGAAGCCGGATCCGCGTAAGCGGTTGCCTCGTCGAAGATGAGCACCGGCGCGTCCGTGACAATCGACCTCGCGATGGCCACGCGCTGCGCCTCACCACCGGAAAAGGTCACGTCGACGTTGACCACCGAATCCAGGCCCTTCGGCAGCGCCGCGATGACCGTATCGAGGTTCGCGAGCTTCGCGGCCGCCATGATTTCGCCGTCGGTGGCGTCTCTCCTGGCCAGCCGGATGTTCTCCCGCAAGGGCAGCGTGAGCAACTGCGGATCCTGGAACACCACCGACACCGAACGGTGCACGTCGCGCACGGCGATGTCGCGAAGATCGTCGCCGCCCAGCAGCACCGAGCCTTCGACAGGGTCGTGGAAACGTGCCAACAGCCGGGCGACGGTGGACTTTCCGGAACCGGAGGACCCCACCAGCGCCGTGAGGGTCCCCGGTTCGAACGTCGCGGACATCCCGTCTAGGACCCGCGGCCCATCCCCGTAGGAGAAGACCAGGTTCCGAACCTCGAGCGCGCCCCCGCGCGCGGGCACCGGATCGGCGGGCTCGGCGATCGGCGGCGTGCTCAGCACCTTCGCAATGGACTTCAGAGCGGCGAGCCCCGCGATGATGGGTTCGGAGTTCATGGCCACCCGCACGATCGCCGCGGAGAGTCCAAGGCCGAGAACCAGCCCGGCGACGAGACCCTCGGGTTTGCCGCCCGCGGTGTCCCTCAAAGCGAGGCCGGCGCCGCACACCACTGCGAGGACCGTGATCGGGGACGTCACCACGTCGATGAGCCCGAGATAGATGTTCGACTGCCGGGACCAGGCGGACCACGCGCGGACGAACGACGACGCCGCGGCATCGTAGCGGCCCGCGCCCTGGTTGGCGCGTCCGAAGGACTTCATCACAGGGATGCCGCGCACCAACTCGATGACCGCAGCCGTCACTTTTTCAGAGGCTCGCTCGTAGTCGCGCTGAAGATCGGCTCCGCGCGAAATCATCATGCCCATCAGGGCGAAGGTGACCAGCACTGGGACGACCGCCACCGCCGCGATCCGCCAATCGACCGCGACGAGCGCGATGAGGGAAAGCAGGGGAACCAGCACCGCCACCACGGTCTCGCCGACGGTGTGGCCCATGAGCTGGTGGACGGCCGCGACGTCCTTCTCAACCGACCCGATGATCCCCGACGAGCGCCGGGCGTCCAGCCAGCCCAGCGGCAGCTTCCGGATATGGGCAACCAACCGGCGCCGGAGGTGGAGCTGCAGGTCGTTATCCGCCCGGTGCGAGAGCATGCCGGCGGCGCCGTCTGCAGCCATTCGCACCGTCGCGGCGACGACGATGACAGCCACGGCCAACCACGTCCGATGCACCGGGGCCTCCGGGTACGTCATCGCGATGTCGATGATGCCGACCAGCGAAGCGACGGTAGCCACCGACGACAGGACGGACAACGCGACCACCGCACGCATCCGGGTCCGGATCGGGGCGAGCAGCGACCACGGGCCGACGGTCCCGTCCACGGCGCTCACTTCCCCGCCTCCCCGATCACGCTTTTCTTCGCGAGAGTGCAGAAATACACCATGCCGGCGCGTGAGGCTCCGTCCAGCTTCAGCCCGTTGGCTTCGGCGAGGTCCTCGAGCTCGCTGCCCCGGAACACCCGGTGGCCCATCTTCGCCATGACGGCCATGTCGACCCGCTCGTTCACGTCGGGATCCTCGACGAACGTCTGCACGTAAGCGATGCCGCCGTCGGCGAGCAGCCCGGAGACCCTGCCGAGCGCGGCTCCCGCATCCTTCATTTGGTGGAGCGCGCCGCACACCCAGATTTCACAGGCCCCGCCGGGCTCTCCCGCGAGCGGCGTGAGGATGTCGGCAACGTGGAATTCCGTCCGGGCCCCGAGCCCGTCGGCGGCGGCGCGTTCGCGGGCGATGCGGATCGCATTGGGCGACAGGTCGTAGCCGACGATGTTCGCCCTGCGATAGCGAGACTCAGCGGCGAGCGTGCGGGCGAGCCACCCGGTTCC
Organism: Corynebacterium aurimucosum ATCC 700975; assembly: GCF_007672725.1. GTDB lineage: Bacteria > Actinomycetota > Actinomycetes > Mycobacteriales > Mycobacteriaceae > Corynebacterium > Corynebacterium hesseae. The sequence goes on along the minus strand of NZ_VDTC01000009.1, from coordinate 50,087 downwards.
GCAACCGAGGTCGAGGACCCGGGCCGGCGCATCCGGCCCGGGATCCAGCGCACGGAGCTTCCGGTACACGGCGGCGGCGTCCATCGGTTCGCGCGCATAGCGGCTTAGGAACCTCGGCTCGACCTTGTCCTCGTAGGCCGCGAGGAGCCTGCGGTTGTTCTGGACGATCTGGGCGATCGACTTCATCTGGTTCTGTCTCCGGGTGTGTGGGCCGCGTCCACGCGGCGGTTTCGGGTTAGATGCTCGGATTCGCGGGCCGTCATGCAGACTCCCCCGGCCTCGTTTTCACGGCGATGCCCCACGCCGCGAGCACGGCGATACCAAAGAACCAGGCCGCACAGACCACCAGACCCGCAGCCCCGGTGCCGTTGACGGCCTCGCCGGCCGCGGATACGGGGGTGTGCCCGGCGATTCCGCGCAGGAGGGGACGGAAGTGGTCGGCGGGCATGAGCACCGTGTTGACGAACATCGCAACGATGATTAACGGGATGAGGGCCACGGAGCCCTGGGGGCTGGTGATGGAGAACGCGATGTACGTGCCGGTGCATGCGGCCGCCGCGGCAACCATCGCGCCGGTCACCGCGATCCTCCACCACCAGGACGCCTCAGGGGGGCTGTCGGAAAGCAAGGCGGCCACCGCCGCGACGACGACCGACATCGCCATGATCCGGATGAACTCAGCGATGATCCGTGCGACCGGCACGGCCGCGTACGGCGCCGGCATGGTGATCAACCGCTCGTGGAGGCCATTGCTGCGTTCAACGAACACAGTGGACGATCCCGTGATGGCCAAGATGAACGCCCACGTCGTCACGACCAGGATGACCGCGTTCGGGAGTTCGAACTCTCCGGTGAGCTGCCTGACCAGGCTACCGAACATGCGGTTGACGATGAACAGGTACACGAGCGGAGCAATGAACGTCATGAACCAGAAGTCGGGGCGCCGCAGCCAAATGTGGGCAATGCGCCGCAGATGCACGAAGATGGGGCCGATCATGATTCGCTCCTCGAGGTGAACCGGCGGATGAACAAGACGATTCCGGCGACCGCCGCGACACCGAGCCACAGGGCTGCCTCTTCCCCGGCACTATCCGGGAAGGCATCCGGGGACGCCGCCCTGATCACCTCGATGATCGGCGAAAACGGCATGTGACGTACGACGTCGCGCAGGGAGCCGTCCAAAGCGGTCGCCGGAATGAACGCGGTGGAGAACATGAGCAGCAGCATTTCCAGCGCCTGGATCGATGAGGCTGTCGACACCGGGGCGGGCACCATCAGGATCACCCCGTCCGTGACCAGGGACAGGACCGCGGCGGCGAGCAGTGACCACAGGACTGTCCACGCGACGTCACCGAGAGCCATGTCGAGGCCGCAGGACCACGCGACGACCAGCAGCGCCGCGATCGACGCGGACATCCGCAGCACATCGGTGGCGAGCCTGCCGGCGACATAGCCGCCTGTGGCCCCGGGCAGCACGCGCACGCGGTCAACGAGCCCGGATTCGACGTCCTGTCCCACCGCCATCGCCGACGCCGCGGCGGTGAACATCGCCGCCTGGAACAGGCAGCCGCCGAGCACGAAACGCAGGTACCCGAAGCCGGATTGCCCTGCCGAGTACCCAAACACCGCGTACAGGCACAGCAGGAAGAGGGGAGGAACGACGAACATGGAGATCAGCGACGCGGTGTTGCGTCGCAACAGCAGCAGATCCCGACGGAGGAACGCCGCGACCGACGTCGCACTCATCGCGCCGCACCCCCTGCGTTCATCGATATGAATACCTCGTTGAGGGTGGGTGGCGACACGCTCAGCGAATCCGGCAACGCTTCCGAGGCCTCCATCGCCTGCGCCACCGCCTCGAGGACCTGCGGTCCGGGGTCGACGTCGAGGGACACCGACTTCCCCGCGACGCGGACGCCGTCCAGGCACGTTCGTCCGAGGCAGCGGGCGAACGCCTCCGCCTCGGCGGTGGTGGCAAAGGACACGCGGAGCACGTGCGACCCGAAGTCGCGGCGCAATTCCTCCGGCGTTCCGCTGGCGACGATGCGGCGGTCCTTGAGCAGATGGACGTGGTCTGCCAGCGCCTCCGCCTCTTCCAGGTACTGGGTGGTCAGCACCAGGGTCATTCCGTCGTCCCGCAGTTGCCGGATGAAGCCCCACAGCTCTTCGCGGCTGACCGGGTCCAGCCCCGTCGTGGGTTCGTCGAGGAACAGCAGCCTGGGCACGACGCACAGCGACGCGGCGATGTCGAGACGGCGCCGCATGCCACCCGAATAGGCCGACGCCAACGTCGAAGCACTGTCTGCGAGCGAGAATTGCGCGAGCAGTTCCGTCGCGCGGGCGGCCGCGTCGGCGCGGTCGAGTCCGCGCAGCCGCCCGAAGAACTCCAGGTTCTCCCGGCCGGTGAGGTTCTCGTCGATCGCCGCGAATTGGCCGGTGGTGGCAATGTCGGCGCGCACGCCCGCCGGATCCTCTTTCACATCGCGCGAGAAGATGCTCACCTCGCCGGAGTCTGCGGTAATGAGCGTCGACAGGATTCGGATGAGGGTGGTCTTGCCTGCGCCGTTGTGGCCGAGGAACGACACGATCGACCCGGCGGGCACGGTGAAACTCACGCCGTCGAGCACATGCTTGCGCATCCGGGCGCCGCGCTTTCCCTTGCGCCCGCCGTCCGGCGGAGCACCTGCCCCGCCTTCGGGCGCGGTGCCGGCTTTGCCCGCAATCGGGTAGCTCTTCGTGAGGTCGCGGACGACGATCGCCGCACCCCGTTCAGCTTGATCTGTCATCGTTTCTCCTTTTCTTTGGTGTCGCAGTGGGCCGCTGCCGGCAGTGGCCCCGTGGTCGGGTTGTCATGCGGCGTTTCGATATGGATGCCCGCATCGCGGGCGAAGGCGAGGACCGGTTCGAGGAGCCGGGGGTGGCCGACGAGATCCCGGCACCCCGGCGCGACCGGCTTCCCCGCGACCGACGCAACGGTGGCGGCAGCAATCGCCGCGGTCATTTTGTAGGAACCTGGGCCGGTCGCCCGGACTACGGTCGTCTCGGCCGCCGGCCCCGCATCGCCCGCGCCGGCGTAGACGCAGCCCCAGAACGCCCGGATGAGCCCGCGGTTCTCCGAAACTTGGAAGATCACGCGATCGCCGGGGCCGATGCCGGCTTCAGCCAACCGAGTCGCAGCCGCCACCGCCTCCGCATGGACCCGGCCGTACGGGACGAGGACGTCCCGCCGATTCTCGACGAAGGTGATCCCCTTCTTCGTCTCATCGGCCTTGTCCCGAAGCACGTCGCTGATGGTCCGGATCGTGTTCACTGGTACCTCTTTCGGTTGTCGGCGCCATGCCGGTGCCGGGCGGACCGGGCCCGCATGGCGCGACCCGGAGGATGTGTCTGAAGGGTTGAAGCAACTGGGTGGGGCGCGTCTCCGTACAGGCTCGGAAACGCTCGCGGGCTCGGGGCCCGCCGGTTCCGGGTGCCCGTCAAGTCACTGCGGACACCAGGGCGGCAACGAAGGCCGCGGCGGACGCTGCAGCCGCGAAACCGTCACGCACTCGCCAGGGGTGATCGGTGCGGAAGGTACGTCGCGGATGGCGGCCGAAGTTGCGCATCACCAGGGTCAGGGACAGCTTTTCGGCGCAGCGCACGGCGCTGACGAACAGGGGAAAGGCGATGCGCGCGGGCGTCGTCGCGCGAATGAAGCCGGAGCGGAAAGACTGCCCCGGTCGCATCGAGCGCAATCTAATCGCCCATGTCAGCTGGGGGATTTCGCTGCGCAGGAACGCCGCGATGCTCACCCCGGAAATCGCTATGGTGCACCATGTGTAGGGCACCCGGAGGCGTTGCACCATGGCGTCGAAAAGCTCCTCGACGCGCATACACGCGGAGACCAGGACCGTCCCCGCAAACACGGCCGTCAGTAGCAGTCCGTGATGGATGCCGTGGCGGACAGCCTCCGCCGGATCCCCACTGCCGTAGAACTCGGAGCGCCACCCGAGCAGGCCGAAGAACACCCCGATCAACAGGACGAGGAGGACCTTCCCCGCCGTCGCCCGAACGTCGCGTTCCGCGATCGCAGCGAGTGCGAGGAACGCGACCCCCGTCAGAGCGAGAACGGCGTCTCCGCCGGAGAGCAGCCCGGCGACGAGGACGAGCATCACCGCCGCGACAATCGTGATGGCGTTCAACCCCGCGCGCCTTCGAGCGGCGGATCCACTGGTCCAGGGGCTTTCGTCCAAGGACGTCCGTGCGCCGGCCGCGGGCAGTGCGCGATCCCGCCGGGACGACTCCGGGGAAGCCGGCACGTCGGCTGCGGGACCGGACCAGGCGACCTTCCCTTCGGCGACGATGCTCGCCCGATCCGCCCACGTTCGCGCAGCACGGCGGTCGTGGCACGTGAACACAACGGTTCCGCCGGCCCCTGCGTATTCCGCTAGGGCATCCAGTACGATGCGCGAGCTCGGCGAATCCAGATGCGCCAACGGCTCGTCGAGAAGCAGCAAACGGCGATTGGCCGCCACCGCCAGGAAGATGCCCAACCGTCTTTTCTGTCCGCCCGACAGGACGAACGGCGAGACGGGGTCAAGTGCCCGGGGGCACAAGGCTTCCCGCAGTTTCCACAGCTCATCGGCGCCGAGTGGTCCGTGCGGGTCCGTGCCGGCCAGCGCGGAGTCGATTTCCGCGGCGACGGTCGCGCGGGTGAACTGGTGCTCGGGGTTCTGGAACGCCAACGACGCGAAGGCGTCGGGGACGCGCCGGGCGGACGCGCCGTCAATCCGGAGGTCCGCTCCCGCCTTCATCTGGCCCGACAGCACCGCCAGCAAGGTGGACTTACCGACTCCGTTGGCACCGACTAGGGCATGAATCTCGCCCCGTTCCAGTGTCAGATCGGCCCCGTTCAGGATCCGCTCCCTGCCCCGGGCCACATGGGCTCCGGTCAAGGCCAGCAGTGGAACGGCGTCCGCCTCCGATTCCGGATCGGCGCCATCCCCGGCTCCCCGGGGCCTTCGCCGCCGGTCCGGACTGAGACGGTCCGGTGCCCCCGTGCCCGGCGTACTGGCGTCCGGCGCTCCGGCGGTCGCGGCCGACGTCGCAATGCCCTTCACCGCGATACCCTCCGGCGCTCCGTGCGCGGCGACGCTCCCGTCCGCATCGAGGATTGTCACCGTGTCGACCCACCCGTCGAACGGACGGAGGTCGTGCTCGATGAGCAGGATGACGCGCCCCGGGGCCCGCAAATCACGGATGGCGGCGAACAGCGCCCGCCGACCGTCCTCGTCGACGTGGGCGGCGGGCTCGTCGAAGATCATGACCTCCGGCGCCCTGGCCACCGCACCAGCGATGGCCATCCGCTGGCGTTGCCCGCCCGACAAAGCCCACGGATCCTTCTCCGCGAGCTCTGACAGCCCGAGCTCCGATAGAGCCTCGGCTGATCGCTTGGCGACGATACCGGCTTCCACGAGGGAAAACTCGAGGGCCATGGCCACGTCATCGACGACTCGGAGCGTGAGCACCTGCGTCGCCGGGTCTTGCCCGACGAAGGTGACCCGGTCCCCGTCCACGGGGCGTTCGGTGCCGTCGGCATCGACGATGTGCACGAATCCGGCATGGTCGATGGGGATGTGCGAGGGAATCAGTCCAGCGATGAGGTGGGCCAGGCTTGTCTTTCCGCATCCCACGGGTCCCGTGATGGCGTTGATCGTGCCGAAATCGAAGGAGAGATCCACCATGTCGGGTGCCCATCGCCCATCGGCGTGCCGCACGCCCGCGCCCCTAACCCGTAACCGGGCCGGGGCCGTCCCGCGTGTCGCACCGGCGCACGCGGGTGCTCCGCCGGTCACCGGGTGACCCCGCGGCTGCGAAGCCCCTTTGCGACGGCAAAGCCCAGGACCAAAAACACCAAGCTCGAGGCCAAGGCTACGGCGAAGCTGATCAGGGTCATGGGCGTGGTCGGCGAGTCGACGCCAACTGCGCGCGGGGCCATCGTTCCCATCAGCGCGGAGAACAACATCGCCGACGCCACGAACTGGGTACGCGTCCACCGCCGGTACAGGGTGACCATGAATGGAAGCTCGATGAGCAATCCTTCCATGATCAGCGCCCCGATCGCGGCGACGCCGAACGGGGTGGTCGCCGCGGACACGACGCCCATGGCAAGGCACGCAATGAGGCTCGCGCCAGGCTTGCGGACGACGATGAGGGGAACGACGCACTGCAGGAACCACAACCCGAGCGTCGCCGCGACGAGATAAACGTGGGCGATGCCGGCGAACACCTGCAGGTAGGTCAGGGGCACGACGACGAGAGACCCCGCGACGCCGATCGCGGCGGCGACGAGCATATCGCGGGTGGATGGTCGGCCACCCGCTGCGACCGGTGCGACGTGTACCAACCGCCCGTCGTCCGTCTGCGACGCCACCGCGTCGCCGTCGCCCGTCCCGTCCGGGCCCGCGTCCCCGACTCCCCCTCCGGAGAGGGGTTCTCTGGTCGATCCACGTTTTCTGTTCATCGTCGCCGCCTCGCTTCCGTTGCCGATTCCCGATCGGAACATAACTTGAAACAGTATTAGGTTAGGCAATCCTTATCAACTTATGCCAGACTCGAATTATTGACTTTGCCCCCGCTTCCCCCCATTACGTTGTTAGCAGTTCCACCTCAGGGCACCGAAGATTCATAGCCTGTCCACCCGATTGGGCTGGTTATGTTTATTTCCGGCCCCTCCGTCTGAAAGGACAGTGGAACTAGTCGCTGGCTTCGGTATGGCTTGTTCCCGCCCCTGTCTGAAAATGATCCGGGGGTGATGCCGCCGAAGACAGTGACATCCTCAAACTGCTAATAGGAACCCGACCCAGCCCAGGTGGTATGAGGTCTCACAGTAATGTGGATGCCAGCGCAAGCATGTCCGACAACCCCAGCGATGAAGCTTAAATAGTCCAACTTCTCATTCATCGCTAGGAGGCATACACCCATGGCCTATGACTTCGTCATTGGCGTAGACGTCGGCAAATACTTCCACCACGCCTGCGTCCTCGATCCCCAAGGCAGGCAAGTCCTGTCCAAACGCATCAATCAGCATGAAGGCTCGCTACGCAAGCTCTTCGGCCAATTCCTCGCCGACAACGCCTCGGTCCTTGTTATTCCCAACAACATCGGCCGGTTGACCGTCGCAGTCGCCCAAGACATGGGGGCAGATGTTCGCCATCTACCAGGGCTTGCGATGCGGCAGCTCTCTCGCATCCACGTCGGCAACTCCAAGACCGATGTACGCGACGCCTACGTCATCGCCCATGCCGGTCTTAACCTTCCAGATTCCCTGCGCAGTGTCGACCGCGTTGAGGAAGTCTTTATCCAGCTGATTTAGGCCGTGACAGCGGCATCCTCCGAGATGGGCCCGATTCCCAGGCGGTTGAGCATGTAGAGCACGCGGGCGCCGAGGTCATCGGCCAGCTCGCGGGTCTCCTCCACGGTCTCGGCGGTGGCGATGTCCCAAATCTTGATGTCCTTGCCGGCCTCGTCGCGCGGGATCTCGCGGCCCAAGTACACGATGTAATCCGGGATGGTCACCAGACGCAGGTCCTCGAGGTAGCGGTCCGGGTGCTCCGCCATGCCGCGCTCTTGGAGCACGTGGGCCATGTGGGAGTCGGGGTCGTTTTCGGGGTGGGCTACGGCGGCGTCGACAAGCAGGGCCTCGCCGGCGTACTTCTTCGTCAGCGCTACGGCAGCCTGCGCCAGCGCGTGGTCAGCTCCTGCGGCGAAACGCACGTGGATGCGGTGGGTGCCGAAGTGCTCGCGGACCTCGCGCTCCACCATCACGGGGATGAACTCTTCTAAGGTTGCGCCGGCCTCGTGGCGCTCAATGGTGGCGTCGAGGAAGGAATCAATCTCCTGCGCGGTGTACTCGTGGCCATAATCTGCGTGCAAGTCTTGGCGCAACGTATCGAAACGGCGGGCATTCGGGGAAGTCATCTCTAAACTCACTTTCTGTTCGCCTATTGTTAACCTGCTGTTAACTTTAATCAATCGTTGAGCGTCCGACAAGTTTTATGTGCGGCGTCCCGGCCCCGTGCGCTGGCGAAACCTCCCAAAGAAAGGCCAAAGGCCTGCCGGGTGTTCCGGCAGGCCTTCCTGGATTGTTCCTTCTTCTTATCGGGAATGCGCGTTGCGCGACTGCGCAGCTTGAGGTGTTCCTCGAGCCGCTCCGGGGACATCTTCCACATGCTGCGGTCTGCACGCTTCTTCTTGCGCTGAGCCATGCCGTCACCTCCTTCCATCGAGGTGTCTCAGCATAGCGCGCCACGGGGACTAACCCGTACAGGCCGCACGCGGCTTAGTGGCCGCGCTCCTGCTCCAGGGCCTTGCCCTCATTCCAGAACGGGGCCAGCTTGTTATCGAACATGCTCAGCGCGGACGCGATGGCCATGTGCATGTCCAGGTACTGGTAGGTGCCCAGGCGGCCGCCGAAGAGGACCTGGTTCTCGCGGGCCTCCGCGGCGGCGAGCTTGCGGTAAGCCTCCAGCTTGGAGCGGTCCTCCGGGGTGTTGATCGGGTAGTACGGCTCATCGCCCTTCTCGGCAAAGCGCGAGTACTCCTTCATAATCACCGTCTTGTCCTTGGGGTACTTATCGGCGCGCTCCGGGTGGAAGTGGCGGAACTCGTGGATGCGGGTGTAGTCCACGTCCGCATCGTTGTAGTTCATCACCGGGGTGCCCTGGAAGTCACCGGTCTCCAGCACCTCCAGGTCAAAGTCGAGCGTGCGCCAGCCCAGCTCACCCTCGGCGAAGTCGAAGTAGCGATCCAGTGGGCCGGTGTAGACCACCGGCGCGCTTGGCGACGCCCCCCGCACTTCCTCGCGCACGTCGAACCAGTCGGTGCCCAGACGGACGTCGATAAGCTCGTGCTCCGCCATCTTCTCCAGCCAGGCCGCGTAGCCGTCGACGGGCAGGCCCTCGTAGGTGTCGTTGAAGTAGCGGTTGTTGAAGGTATAGCGCACCGGCAGGCGCGTGATGTTGCCGGCCGGCAGCTCCTTCGGGTCGGTCTGCCACTGCTTGGCCGTGTAATCACGGATGAAAGCCTCGTAGAGCGGGCGGCCAATGAGCGCGATGGCCTTCTCCTCCAGGTTCTGCGCCTCATCTACGGCGAACTCGCCGGCCTGCTCCTTGATGAGCTCACGCGCCTCATCCGGGGAGTAATAGCGGCCGAAGAACTGGTTAATCAGGCCCAGGCCCATGGGGAACTGGTAGGCCGTGCCGTCGTGCATGGCGAAGACGCGGTGCTGGTAGTCGGTGAAGTCGGTGAACTGGTTGCAGTACTCCCACACGCGCTTATTCGAGGTGTGGAAGAGGTGCGCGCCGTACTTGTGGACCTCGATGCCGGTCTCCGGCTCGGCCTCCGAGTAGGCGTTGCCGCCCAGGTGCTCGCGGCGCTCGACGATGAGCACCTTCTTGCCCAGCTGGGAGGCTGCGCGCTCGGCCACGGTCAGGCCGAAGAATCCAGATCCAACAACGATGAGGTCATATGCAGTCATGGCCACCAGCTTAAGGCAGCAACACGTGCAAAACGGCGGGTGACACCCAAGCGAGGAAACTCGCGTGTCACACCTTCTTTCACTCCAACACCTGACGTACCATCTGTCCCGTTAGTTAACTTTTTGCGCTTCTCTTAACCTTGTGGCGCCACCATCCTAGGGAGTAACAGTGCACCTCAAACGTCGTCTTGTTCCCGCGAAATCGACGTGGTCAACGCCGGTTATCGCCACGGTCACCTCGATCGCTGTGGTCGCTGCCGCAGCCGTGGGCGGCCAAACCCTCATCCAGACCCAGGAAGCGGGCAGCGGCCCCATCGAAGTGAGCTCGGCCTCCGAAACCTTCGGTTCTGGCGAAACGGTCGTGGTGGATGACCCGGCCATCGCAGCCCAGGGCGAGGGCGAAGGTCCGCGCGCCGTCAAGCAATTCCACCGCGATGAGACCTTCTCCTCCTTCGCCGTCACGTGGAAGGGCACGCGCGATGTCGCGGCCTTCGTCCGCGCGAAGCAGCCGGACGGGTCCTGGTCCGAGTGGTACGACATGGACTCGATGTCCTACAACAACGATGACCCCAACGCCACGAACGGCACCGAGCTCATCTTCGTGGGAGATACCAACGACGTGCAGGTCTCCATCAACAACGTGGACCTGGTGACCGGGTCGAACTTGGATGAGAAACTCACCGAGTCCCCCGTTGAGGACGCCGCGCTTGACGACGCCCCCTTCAACGTCGGCGACATCGCCCCCGTTGCCGAGACCGAAGAGCTTCCGGCCAACAGCGACGTCGAAGGCCTCGAGGCTGTCTTCATGGACGGCAACGCCCAGGAGGGCGAGGGCATTGAGCCAACCGCTGAGACCGATGGCATGCCGCGCGTGGTCTCCCGCGCCGGTTGGGGCGCCGACGAGAGCATCCGATGCAAGGATGCCGACTATGACGACGGCGTGAAGGCTATCGCGCTGCACCACACCGCGGGTTCCAACAATTACACCCGTGCGCAGGCGGCCGCGCAGGTGCGCGCCGCGTACAAGTACCATGCACAGAGCCTGGGATGGTGCGATATCGGATACAACGCGCTGGTGGATAAGTACGGCACCATTTACGAGGGCCGCTACGGCGGGCTCGCTAAAGCTGTGCAGGGTGCGCACATCGGCGGTTTTAACAAGAACACGTGGGGTATCTCCATGATCGGCAACTACGAGACTGCGCAGCCGACGGAAGCCCTCTTGGAATCTGTCACCGACCTTGCCGGCTGGAAGGGCGCCATTTCCGGTGTCGATCCGTCCTCCCGCGTTTCGCTCCGCTCGGAAGGCTTCGGTGGTTCGCGCTACCCAGCAGGCGCCTCTGCCCCCGTCTATGGCCTCTTCGGCCACAGCGACGTTCACTACACCGCGTGCCCGGGGCAATACACCATTGCCCAATGGCCGAAGATCCGCGCGGCGGCGCACAAGAAGTACCTGGCCATCAAGTCGGGCGCGTCTGGTTCAACGTCGACGGACTGGGACAGCGAGGATACGACCACACCAGACACCCCTGACTCCACGCCGAACGACAACAACGCGCCGTCTGCCCCCGCACCGGCACAGGAGGCGACGTCGTCCCTGGGCGGCGCCGAGATCCCGATGAGCACCGTGACGGCGCTGGTAGGCCTGGCTGGCACGCTCTTCGCCATCATGTATGCCCGCTCGGACCAGCAGATTGACATGGACCAGACCGTCAATGGCCTGCCGGTGGAGCAGATCCCGGGCATCGTGACCAAGGTGCTGTCCTTGAGCAAGAACGAGGGCTTGAAGGAAACGTGGACGGCGGTCCTTAACGCCTTCGGGCCAGCGCTGGGCTTGGCAGTTGGCGGGCCGGATGAGTCGGCCGGCATCATTTACCAGCTCTTCCAGAACGGCATCGTCCTAGGCTCTGAGGACACCGGTACGCACGCACTCGTGGGACGCATCGCCAAGGAATGGGCGTCCGGCGACAACGCGGCGACGCTCGGCTTGCCGACGTCCAACGAAGTCCCCACCGGCCTCGGCAAGGAAGTCCGCGTGCAGTTCCAGGGCGGTTCCATTGTCTACAACCCGGAGACTGAGCAGATTCAGGTCTTCACGGACTAACCCCAAAGCACCCCAAGTCTAAGCGGGATCGCCGATGTAGCGGGAGCCACCTGATGGCTTCCGCTTCGGCATTTATTTGGGCTTGGGGTTTAGGTATCCGGGAGGGCTGAACCTAAAAAGTCCCCTGTGGTCTGCTGCTTCAATGCTGCCTGTGCCGCTTGGTATGCCGGCTGCGAAGTAATCGGCTCCGCCCAGGGTGGTACATACCCCACCCCGCCCCGCAACCTAAAGACATAGCCGGCACCAGTCGGCTTATCCGGGTCATCATCATTGATGCCATTGTGATAAGCACACAACATCGTCAGATTCGGCGGATCCGTCGCCCCACCCGCCTGCCACGGCACTAAATGATGCACCTGGCAATAATCCGCCGGCTTATTACACCCCTCACGCGCACACGTCGGATGCTCCGCACTCGCCATTAACCGCTGCTCAAACCCAGCCAAACGCCGCACACGATGCAACCACACCGGCCCTATAGTCGGATGCACCAAAGTCACATACCCAACCTCAGCAAACTTATAGGTCACAAACTCCCGGCCCGTCATCCGCCCACCGTTGGTAAGCACGAGCTCAATATCATCGCCCTCACCCCGCACAATCTGGTCCAACTCATCCAACGTAACCACCACATTGGTCGCCACCGCAGGCTTCGAACCCCCATGCGCCTGGTTAAAGAACACCTGACCTGCCGCATCCAACAAATCAGCCGGATTAATCGACTCCAAAGTCCCACGCATCTCACTAATGCGCAACGGTGAATCAGTAATCGTCAACGAATGCGGACCCGACCCCCGATACGTCAACCGCACCCCAGGTTCGGGCACCCGCCGCGGCCGCAACTGCTTCAAGCGTTCCTTCGCTACCTTTGGGATTTGGTGTGCTGGAGTCCCTGCCAACCTGACACGCAGATTCCACGCATCCAACTCCTTTTTCACCTTGGCGGTATACGCCTCAATCAAGCTCAACGACGCCACATCATGTCCTTGGGCAACCGCAGCCGCACGCGCTTGGCGCTGCTTGCCCGTAAAACGCGTCGACCCAAAATACACACGATGCAGCCCAGCCAACTCCACCGCATCAGCCAATGAAGCGCCACGCGCGCGTAAATCATCCACACTGCCTACCGCAAGCCCCACAAGATCCAACCCCGAACTGCGGTAGGAGAAATAAGTCTCCAAATCCCCCATGCGACAAAGACTAAAACACCACCACGCACCCCGCAACCGGAGATATCAGAACCAGCGCTCGAGGACCTTTGCCACACCTGCTTGATGGTGCGGCAGCGTCACTGCATCTGCAGCGGCCACGACATCCGGATGCGCATTCTCCATGGCAACACCGCACCCTGCCCACTCAAGCATCTCGATATCGTTGGGCATATCGCCAAAGGCGATGATGTCTTCGCGGGCGATACCGTGATGCTCAGCCAGCCACTTCACTCCGCGGCGCTTCGTCACGTTGGGGGCCGCAACCTCTAGAACGCCCTCGGACATCGAGTAGGTCACGTGAGCAAGCTCGGAATCAATGTGCGGCGCGATGAGTTCGTAGAGTTCCGGCGCCGAGAACGCGGTATTACGAATCAACAGCTTGACCGCCGGTCGAGACACCAACTCCCCCACGCTCACCAGCCCGAAGCCCTCAAAGAGCGCGTTCTCTGAATAGTGCGATTCCACCACGAAGAGTTCCTCAACCGGGTCCAAGACCGAGCCTCCCGCGCGCTCCGCCCCGAAGCCAACCCCGCCATGCGGCTCGAGCACCTTTGCAGCGACCTTCACGGTTTCTGCGAGAGCCTCAGGCGAAAGCTCGTGGGCGGAGAGAACGCGGTCCTCCGCCGAGTCATAAATCACCGCACCATTTGATGTCACGCAGACTGGGCGCACGGTCAGCTGCTCGAGCACGGGCATGATCCACCGGAAGGGGCGCCCAGTTGCCAGCGCAAACTCGCTGCCCGCAGCGACCGCACGGGCCACAGCTTCGCGGTTTCGCTTGGGCACCCGGTGGTTTCGGTCCAACAAAGTACCGTCGATATCACTGATGATGAGGCGCGGAGCGTGGTCCGAGAATACTTCATTGGCCATAGCCCCGAGTCTACGTCAGGTTGAGACACGCGACGGCACGGATAAGCGCCCAACGACGAAAGCGGCCGCCACGAGATTACTCGTCACGGCCGCGCCTTCGTGCGTCGTTCAGGTCTTAGGCAATCACGTCGTCATCATCCACGTCTTCCCAGTTCAGGGAACGCTTGATGGCGCGCTTCCAGTCGCGGTAGAGAGCCTCGACTTCTTCCTTCTCGCGCTGTGGCTTCCAGACCTTGAAGTCTCCCTGCTGGGAGCCCAGCACGCTGAGGTCATCCCAGAAGCCGGAGTCCAAGCCGGCGGCAAAGGCCGCACCGGTGGCGGTAGTCTCCACGTTCTTCGGGCGGTGAACCTCCACGCCGAGCATGTCTGCCTGGAACTGCATGAGTAGCTCGTTCATGGTCATGCCGCCGTCGACTCGCAGCTCGGTGATCTCCACGCCGGAATCAGCAACCATGGCGTCAGCGACGTCACGGGTCTGGTACGCGGTGGATTCCAAGACCGCGCGGGCCAGGTGCTTGCGGTTGGCATAGCGGGTCAGGCCCACGATGACACCACGAGCGTCCGGGCGCCAGTACGGAGCGAAGAGGCCAGAGAAGGCCGGCACGATGTAGACGCCGCCGTTGTCCTTGACCTCGCGGGCCAGGTTCTCGATGGACGCGGAGTTCGGGATGAGTTGCAGGTTATCGCGCAGCCACTGCACCAGGGAACCACCCATGGACACGGAGCCCTCGAGCGCGTAGACCGGACGCTCGCCCTCGCGCTGGAAGCACACGGTGGTGAGCAGGCCGTTGTCGGAGAACTTCGGGGTCGTACCGGTGTTGAGCAGGAGGAACAGGCCGGTACCGTAGGTATTCTTGGCGGAACCCGAGCGGAAGCAGCCCTGGCCAAACATGGCGGCCTGCTGGTCACCCAGGATGGCGCGAATCGGTACGCCAGACAGGGAGCCGCGCTCACGCACGGTGCGGAAGTCACCCAGGGACGGGCGGATCTCCGGGAGCATGGAGGTCGGGATGCCCATCTCCTTGCACAGTTCCTCATCCCACTCGAGCTTCTCGATGTCCATGAGCAACGTGCGCGAGGCATTGGTGACGTCGGTGGCATGCAGGGCCTCCTGGCCGTTGTCACCGTCCGCACCGCCGGTGAGGTTCCACAGCAGCCAGGTATCGATGGTGCCGAAGAGCAGCTCGCCCTTTTCCGCGCGCTCGCGCGCACCCTCGACGTTATCGAGGATCCACTTCACCTTCGGACCGGCCGGGTACGAGTTGATGATGAGGCCGGTGCGGCGGCGCCACTTGTCCGCGCCCTCGTCGCCGGCGAGCTCCTTACAAATCTCGGTGGTGCGGGTGTCCTGCCAGACAATGGCGTTGTATACCGGCTTGCCCGTGTTCTTGTCCCACACAACGGTGGTCTCACGCTGGTTAGTAATACCGAGGGCGGCGATGTCTTCGACATTGATGTCGCCGTTGGCCAAAGCCTCACCCACCGCGCGGCGGGTGTTGCTCCAGATTTCCTCCGGGTCATGCTCGACCCAGCCCTTCTCCGGGAAGATCTGCTCGTGCTCGAGCTGGCCGACGGACACCTGTTCGCCGTCGTGGTTGAAAATAATGCAGCGGGTAGACGTGGTTCCCTGATCAATTGCTGCAACGTAGCTCTTGGTAGACATTGTTTTCTCCTTGTCGGGGTTGGTTTAAAGAACCATGGACAACAGGCCAACGGCGACGGCCGCCAGCATCGGTGCAACTATCGGGACCCATGCATAGCCCCAGTTGGCGTCTCCCTTGTCCTTAATGGGAAGGACGAAGGCGTACATGATGCGGGGGCCAAGGTCACGGACCGGGTTAATCGCGTAGCCGGTGGCGGTGCCGAGGGACAGACCAATAGAGACGATGACGAAGGCAACACCGAAGTAGCTCAGCGGCCCCAGCTCTCCTCCGGTTGGGCCGAAGGCGATGAACATGAGCAGCACGCAGGTAGCGATGAACTCGGTAACCGCGTTCCACCCGTTATTCGGGTGCGCGGGCTTGGTAAAGAAGATGCCCCCGGTGTTCTTGTTGGCGCCGGTGACGTTGCCGGCTTCGTCGAGGTTGTTGGCGTCGAAAAGCTGCTTAAAGGTGGCCCAGGCAAGGAATGCACCAAGCATGGCGCCGAGAATCTGCCCCAGCAGGTAGTAGGGAACGAGGCCCCACTCGAGGGAACCGTTCACGGCCAGCATGATGGTGACCGCCGGGTTGAGGTGGCCACCGGTGGGGTCGGCAACACTAGCGCCGATGAACACCGCGAGGCCCCAGCCCATAGCGATGACGATCCAATCCGAACCGCGTGCGCCCGAGGTTCGAAGGTTAACAACGGCGCACACGCCGTTACCGAGCAGGAGCAGCAGCGCAGTGCCGATGAACTCCCACAGGAATGCATCCATTCCGGTCATTAGATGTCCTTTCTTATCTGCCTAGGCCAAGGGCCCAGCGAGGGATATCCACCGCTCGCTGGGCCCCGTGACTTTTAGGCTTCTTCCTTGGTGGCTCGTGCGCTGCCTGCGCGCTCGAGGATGTCGTTTGCCTCACGGTCGGTCAGCGCTGCCTCTGCGGCGAGCTCTGCCTCGGTGTGCTTGGTGAAGTGGGAGACTTCGCGCTCAATATCGGCCTGATCCCAGCCCAGCAGCGGGGCAACGAATTCAGCGATCGGCTGCGCAGCGGCGACGCCGCGGTCGGCGAACTCGATGGCCACGCGCAGACGACGGGTCACGATATCGTCGATGTGCAGGGCACCCTCGTGGGTTACGGCGTAGCGAACCTCAGCCCAGATGTAGCTCTCCGCGCCTGGAACCGGCTCCAGCAGCGTGGCGCCCTCAGCAGCCGGGGCCAGCACCTCACCGATCAGCGAGCCATAGCGGCCGAGCAGGTGCTCGATGCGCTCTTCGCTGAGGTTATAGCGGCGAGCCAGCGCCGGTACCTGGTTGGCCAGCGCGTGGTAGCCATCCGCGCCCAGAATCGGGGTGCGCTCGGTAACGGACTCGGACACCTTAGTACCCAGCTCCTTCACGGCCAGGTCCACGGCGTCCTTACCAATGACGCGGTAGGTGGTGTACTTGCCGCCGGCGACGGAAACCATGCCGGGTGCCACGCGGGCCACGGCGTGGTTGCGGGAGAGGTTGGTGGTGGAATCGGACTTGCCGGACAGCAGCGGGCGCAGGCCGGAGTACACGCCGACGATGTCATCGCGGGTGATCTTGTTGCGCACGCGCTGGTTGACCTGGTCCAGGATGTAGTCAATATCCGCCTTGGTCGGGGCCGGATCCGGCAGGGATAGGCCCTTTTCCCAATCGGTGTCGGTGGTACCGATGATCCAGTATTCGCCCCACGGGATGACGAAGAGCACGGACTTTTCGGTGACGAAGCACAGCGCGGCTTCCGCGTCGAGGGCATCCTTCGGAACCACGATGTGCACACCCTTGGAGGCATGAACCGTGAATTTTCCTTCGACGCCTGCCATCTGCTGAATCTTGTCGTTCCACACGCCGGTCGCGTTGATGAAAACCTTGCCCTTGACGGTGGCCTCGCGGCCGGTTTCCAGGTCGCGGACCTTCGCAGCGGTGACGCGCCCGCGGGCGTCCTTCTCAAAGCCAATGACCTCAGTGCCGGTACGCACGTTGGCCCCGTATTCGGCGGCGGTGCGAAGGACGGTCATGGTGTGGCGGGCGTCGTCGACAAGCGTGTCGTAGTAGCGCACGCCACCGACGACGGCGTCCTCCTTGAGGCCCGGGGTCACCTTCAGCACGCCCTTGCGGGTGAGGTGCTTCTGCATCGGAACGCTCTTGGCGCCACCCATAAGGTCATAGAGGGTAAAGCCGCCAAACATCATGACGCGCTCCCAGCCGCGGTGGGTCAGCGGGAAGATGAACTTCAGCGGCTTCACCAGGTGCGGTGCGAGGGTGGACATGTTGAGCTCGCGCTCCTTGAGGGACTCCGCCACCAGGCGGAAATCAAACATGGCCAGGTAGCGCAGGCCACCGTGGAACATCTTGGAGGAGCGCGACGAGGTGCCAGCGGCGAAGTCGCGGGCCTCGAGCACAGCCGTCTTCAGGCCACGAGTGGCCGCATCCACGGCGGCGCCGGCGCCTACGGAACCTCCGCCGATGATGACGACGTCATAGTCCTCGGTGGAGTAGTCGTTCCAGGTCTTTTCAAAATACTCAGGGTTGAAGCTTGTAATACTCGTCGTGCTCATTGTTGACTGAGTCTCCTCTCTCGCTGCACGGCGTCAGAAAGTCCTGTCCAGTTGACGGAATGCGCAGCATATCGTGCTCATCCACCACGAGCGCCCTGCTCACCGATACCTCGGCTACCTGCCCGAAAGGCGGATGAAGAAGAAGTTTTCTCCCAAAGCCAATGCTATATATCACCTGGATTTCTCTCCGGAGACGCTACTCACACGTAGGTTTCGTTGCCGTAAGCTGGCATTTTCAAGAAGCTTCATAGGTTAACAAAATAAAATACCACCCCCTTCCGGGGGTGTTAACGGGCGTCACGAACTCTCCACAAGTCCAGGGATATAAGGACCTATTCCTTCTCACGCTGCAGGCGTGCCATCGCCTCCAGCACCTCAGCAATGCCATAACGCTCCGAGGAATACGTCACCGCACGGGCAGCCTTAATCACCTCAATGGGGGCAGTCTCCAGCGCCACCATATGCACAGCGACGCCTTCCCCACCCTCCGCAAAGGTCTCATCCCCTGGCTCGTTGGCAAAGAACAAGAGATCCTTGGGCTCGGCGCCGATCTTCTTCACCACGGCTGCCAATCCCTCCGCCGGCGAAGCCGCGGTCACCACCGCGCCACCGGGAGCATCGTTGAACTGCACCCCTTCGGCCCCGTCCGCGCAGGCAATGCGCCAGCAGGTTTGGGGGAGATCCCCAAAAGCCGCAGCATCCAGCACCTCGCCCTGCGGCGAAATCACGATCACTTCCTCAACCTGCGGGTGCAGTTGTACAAGCGCCTCCTGGAGCCGCTTCGAAATCTCGCCGTTCTCCATGCTCAACGCACTCTGATCCGCCGCAATAACCCGCGGCGCTTCAGAATATTCAGCCTTC
Organism: Corynebacterium aurimucosum ATCC 700975; assembly: GCF_007672725.1. Classification (GTDB taxonomy): domain Bacteria; phylum Actinomycetota; class Actinomycetes; order Mycobacteriales; family Mycobacteriaceae; genus Corynebacterium; species Corynebacterium hesseae. The sequence continues at coordinate 31,300 of NZ_VDTC01000009.1, read as the reverse complement.
ACCCGGTGAGGCAGGCGGGAAACGATGATGCGCGATTGCGTCGCCGCAGACAGCAAGCCCTGCTCCACCACGGATCCCGCGAAAATCTCCTTGCTGCTCGCCGTCATCGAGGCCTGGGCTTCCATCACGTCGGATTTCAGTTGCGCCATGACCTCCGTGACCTTGTCGCGGCCTTCCCCGACGCCGCGCATGGCTTCCTCAACCACCGAGTTAAGGTTCTCCTTGATCCACTCGAGGGTTTCCGGCGCAGTACGCGGGCGATTCTTCTCTGCGGCGTCGGCTCCAGCTTCTGCGGTACCGGTTTCCTCGTTACTGCCCGGCTTCATCAGCGCCATCCGGTCGCGCATAAGCTCCACCGTGGCCTCGGAGACGCGGTCCTTAAGGCTTGTCAGATCATCGCGCAGCCGACGCACGCGGTAGCGCTCACTCTCCACCTCGGAGTCCTGGGCCTCTGCCTCCTCCAACGTCGGGGCGCCGCCGCCCTTGCGTGCCGGCACCCAGAACTCGCCGGCCGGCATCGGGCCAAACTCCGCTTCGTAGTCGGCCCACAGGCCCTCCAGGGCCTCCTGCATCCGGCGGCGTACCTCAGCGATGTCCGCGTCAAAGTCACCCGTCGTGTAATAAGGCTCCAAGGCCTTAATCAGCACAGGCGTCTTCGTGCGGCCCAGGTGCTTCTTCTGCCCCTTCGTCCACAGGCGCTGGGAGCCAAAGATAACCTGCGGAATAATCGGCACCCCCGCGCCATGAGCAATCCGCGCTGCGCCATTGCGCATGCTGCGAATCTCGAAGCTGCGGGAAATCGTCCCTTCCGCGAACACCCCAACGAGCTCCCCGCTCTTGGCCAGCTCAATGCCCTTCACAATTGACGCCCCACCATCGATACGATCCACCGGTACATGGCCCATCAGCCGAAACAGTTGCCCCGCCACCGGCGTCTTAAAGATAGAGGCCTTAGCCAGGTAGCGCACCAAGCGGCGCTTGCGGTACGCCAGGAAAGCCCCAAAGAGAAAGTCCATGTAGCCGGTGTGATTGCACACGATGACGGCCCCGCCCTTATCCGGGATATTCTCCTCCCCGGACAAGCGCATCTTGAGCCCCTGAGCAATAGTCACCCCGCGCCCGATGTGCGTGATCTGCCGGTAGAGGAAGTTAGCCACAGCGCTCATAGTGCTCCAAATGCTTAAGACCTCGCCGCCGGCGGAAGGCAGCAAGGAGGGGACAAAAGTAAGCGGCGCGCGAGCCGCCGCGCGCCGCGTTCTTCTAGGAGTTTACGGGGTACAGAACGTCCTTGCCCACGAATGGGCGCAGTGCCTCCGGAACCACGACGGAGCCGTCCGCCTGCTGGTGGTTCTCCAGAATGGCCACGAGCCAGCGGGTGGTAGCCAGGGTGCCGTTGAGCGTAGCGGCGTACTGGGTCTTGCCGTTCTCATCGCGATAGCGCGTGGACAGGCGGCGGGCCTGGAAGGTGGTGCAGTTCGAGGTCGAGGTGAGCTCGCGGTAGGTCTCCTGAGTCGGCACCCACGCCTCGTTATCAAACTTGCGCGCCGCGGAGGAGCCCAGGTCCCCACCCGCAATATCGATGGTGCGGTAGGGAAGCTCCATCGCCGCGAGCATGTCCTTTTCCATCTTCAGGAGTTTTTGGTGCATCTCCTCGGCGTCTTCCGGCTTGCAGTAGACAAACATCTCCAGCTTGTCGAACTGGTGCACGCGCAGGATTCCGCGGGTGTCCTTGCCGTGAGAACCCGCCTCGCGGCGGAAGCAGGAGGACCAGCCCGCATACTGCAGCGGCCCCTTCGACAGGTCGATGATTTCTTCCTTGTGGTAGCCGGCCAGAGCCACCTCGGAGGTACCAACCAGGTAGAGATCATCCGCCGGCAGGTAGTAGATCTCATCCGAGTGCTGGCCCAGGAAGCCGGTGCCTTGCATGACGTCCGGGCGCACGAGCACCGGCGGGATCATGAGCTGGAAACCGGCCTCGCGGGCCTTCTGCGCAGCCAACATCAGCATGCCCAGCTGCAGGAAGGCTCCATCGCCGGTGAGGTAGTAGAAACGTGCGCCACCGACTTTGGCGCCCCGCTTGACGTCGATAAGCCCCAGCGTTTCACCCAATTCCAGGTGATCCTTCGGTTCGAAGTCGAACTGCGGCTTCTCGCCGACCTCCTCGAGCACGATGAAGTCATCCTCACCGCCCGCCGGGGCACCCTCCACCACGTTGGAGAGCTGGTACTGCAGCTCCGTCACCTTGGCCTCGGCTGCGGCCGCTTCCTCGCCGGCCGCCTTGACCTTCTCCTTCAGCTCGTTGGAGCCCTCCAGCAGCGCGGGGCGCTCCTCCGGGGAGGCCTGGCCAATCTTCTTGCCAAAGGCCTTCTGCTCCGAGCGCAGCTGGTCTGCCTTCACAATGGCCGCGCGGCGCTGTTCATCGGCGGCGAGCAGCTGGTCCACCAAGGCGGGGTCCTCCCCACGGGTTACCTGGGAGGCGCGGACGATATCGGGATTTTCGCGAAGAAACTTGAGATCAATCACGCCGGTTAGTCTAGCGCACGGCCATACCTTTGCGCTGGTAATAACCAGCGGATTATCATGGATAACATGGCACCTCACATCATTACCGACGGCCCCGTGCCCAAGCACGCTCAGCTGCGGGATATTCTTTCCGAGCTCTGCCGAACCACTCTCAAACCCGGTGACATCCTTCCGGGCGAGCGCATCCTCGAGGAAACATACGGCGTTTCCCGCATCACCGTGCGCCGCGCCATCGGTGACCTAGTAGCTGAAGGCCGCCTGCGCCGCGTGCGAGGAAAAGGCACCTTCGTGGCCCCCAACCCGCTGGTCTCCCGGCTTCATTTGGCCTCCTTTTCTGATGAGATGGGCTATCAGAAAGTACAGGCCTCCTCGCGCATCCTGCTGGGTGAACGCAGCGCCGCCCCCGGTGAAGTCTGCGCCTTTTTCGGTACGGAAGCCTCGGTTTCCCATACCCACCTGCGGCGCCTGCGCTTGGGCGATGGCGAGCCTTATTCCATCGACGATGGCTGGTATAACTCTGCCTTCGCGCCCACGCTGCTGGAAAATGACATCTACAACTCTGTCTACTCGATTTTGGATAACACCTTCAAGGTCCCCATCACCGAGGCCGAACAAACCGTCACCGCCGTGGCAGCTGAGGAGGACATCGCCGAGCTTCTCGACGTCTCACCGGGCACCCCGCTCCTGCACATCACCCGCCTCGCCCGCTCCGGGGACCGCCCGGTTGAATGGTGTTCCTCGGTCTACCGCACCGACCGCTACCGGCTCACAACACACGTCTCCCGCTCGCGCATCTAGTGATTCTCCCGCCGCCTTAGCCTTGGGCGGGCTAGAAGCCTGAGCCGTTGAGGGGGTAGTATGAAGAGTTCTATGAGCACTTCATCTGCGTGGCGCTCCGCCTCCGCCATCCGCGTCGTCCTCGTTGCTGCCGTGGCCGCGGCCGTCTTCTTGGCGTTCTACGGTCTCTTCAGTGGCGGGCCAACTGGCACCGATTCGGCCGCACATGACTCCGCTTCCCCCAGCGCCGACGGTAGCCAGGCCGCTGATTCCTCCGAAGGCGAAGCCGCATCCTTCACCACCGCCTCCGCGGGCTCGTGTGTGACGTGGGATATCGCCCCGGACGGCACTGCCACAGGTTTTGAGCAGACCAGCTGCGATAAACCGCACCGCTTCGAGGTCTCCGCCCGAGAGGATCTCAGCGCCTACCCCACCAGCGAGTTCGGCCCCAACGCCAAGCGCCCAGACGTCACGCGGCAAAACGCCCTGCGCGACGAGCTATGCGAGGCCCCCACGGTGAGCTACCTCAACGGCAAATGGGATCCCAACGGACGCTACGACATTGCTTCCATCCTTCCGCCGGCCGGTTCCTGGGATCAGGGTGACCGCACCCTCCTGTGCGGCCTGCAGACTACCGACGCCAACGGCGTACCGCAGGAGTCCACGGGCAAGGTCAGCGAGGTGGACCAGGCGATCGTCGCCAAGCCCGGCGAATGCCGCAAGGTGGATGACAAACAGGTAGTCAGCACCGTGCCGTGCCAGGAACCGCACCAGATGGAGACCGTGTCCGTCATCAGCCTGGCAGAGAAGTTCCCCGATGCTTACCCCAGCGATGAAGAGATGGATAAATTCCTCTCCGAAACGTGTACCCAGAACGCCATGGATTACCTGGGCGGCGAGGAGAATCTCTACCAATCCACGCTGCAGCCTTTCTGGGGCGCGATGAGCCGCGAATCGTGGGAGGGAGGCTCCCGTTCGGTGAATTGCTCGCTGATCCACATCAAGGACGGCCACTTCTCCGAGATCACCGGCTCTGCCACGGGCGGCCGTGATGCCCTGAGCATCAATGGCGCCCCGCCCACGGAGCAGCCGAAGCGCAACCCATTGCGCGACCCGAATGCCCAGCCAGCCGAGCAGAACTCCCAGCAGGGCAGCGAGAATGCCCAGCCGGCCGGGCAGAACGCCGATCCCGCCGCGCCTGAAGCCGTGGCACCGGCCCAATAAACCCCCGTCCGCTCAACAGGGAGTAAGCACATGTACGAGGTCAGCGAGGAACGCTTCGAGGAATTAGTCGGCGAGGCCCTGGACAAGATCCCGGATCGCTTCGTCGATCAGATGCGCAACCTGGTCATCCTCGTCGAGGAAGAGCACCCGGATAACCCCAACCTGCTTGGGCTTTACGAGGGCGTAATGCTCACCCACCGCACGGCCTCACACACCGGCCACCTGCCAGACACCATCTCGATCTACCGGCAGCCTTTGCAGGCGATAAGCAACTCGGAGGAAGAGCTCGCCCACGAAGTCATGGTGACCGTCTTCCACGAGGTCGGGCACTACTTTGGTTTCGAGGAGCACCGCCTCCACGAGCTCGGCTGGGGGTAGGTGCCTACCGTTGCCGCAATGAACTAAACTTCGGTATCCGCCCAGCGCCTCAGCACCCACTGGCCAAAGGGCTTGCCCTGGGGCTCCATGAGGGTAAAGCGGCAGTTGGGCATGTATCCGGTGTAAGCAAAATCGGGGTCCACGCCGCAGGCGTGCGTCGTCACCACACGAATGGCGGCGCCGTGGCTGACGACGACAATGTCTTCATCATCCTCCAGCTCAGCAGCGAGATCCTCCAGCACAGGCTGGTAGCGCCCCAACACGTCCACGTAGCTTTCCCCGCCCGGCATTCGGGCCTCCGGGTCGCCGTCGACCCAGCCGCGCAGCGCCACCATGTACTCGCGATGGGTATCCTCGCTGCCGCTCATTTCATGTTCGCCGGCGAAGACCTCGTGCAGGCCCACGCGCACTTCCACCGGAACGCCGCGCTCATCGGCTGCCTCGCCGTATGTGCGGGCGGCCAGCATCGCCGTCTGCTGGGCGCGCAGGGCAATAGAACACACAAAGCGCACGCGGCGACCCGCGCACAGCTCAGCCAACTCGCGGCCGACATCTTCCGCCTGGCCGCGGCCGCGCTCGGTGAGCTCGGCACCCGGCGGGCGGGTATCCATGATGCGGTCAATGTTGGAATAGGTCTGGCCGTGGCGCAGGAGGATGATTCTTCCGGTCATGCTTCACCACACTATTGACCGGTGCGCGCCTGCGCTACCCAGTCATCGGCCTCTTTCAGCCGCGCCAAATCCCGTGGGCCCTCCCCGAGTTTTACCGCGGAAGGCCAGGAGCCGACAAAAACGACGTTCTCCGCGCGCAACCACAGCGCCCGCAAAGCCTCCGCCACCGGTTGGTCCTCGATGTGCCCGATGAGGTCGGCGTGGAAGCGATAGTTACCGAAGACGGTGCGCAGCGGTCGGGATTCGATGCGGGAAAGATCCACCCCGCGGTGCGCGAATTCTTGGAGGGCGCCGACGAGGGAGCCGGGCTCGTTGGGCAGGGTGAAGATGACCGACGTCCTGTCGTTGCCGGTCCGCTCGGTCGGTTTTCCGGCTGGCCCCACCAGGACGAAGCGGGTCGTGGCCCCGACAACGTCCGCGACATTCTCCGCAATCGAGTCCAGCCCGAAGACCTCCGCTGCACGGGCAGGGGCGGCCGCGACATCCACCTCCCCGCGTGCCACGGCCTGCGCCGCCGCGCCATTCGACGCCGCCGGGACATACTCCACGTCCGGCAGGTTCTTCTCCAACCAACCGCGTACCTGCTGGTAGGCCACAGGATGCGTAGAGAAGGTTGTGCGGTCGGAACTGCCGGGGCGCACCAGAATGGAGAAGGACACCGGCAGGTCCACCTCGCGGTAGATCTGGACCCGGGAGCCGTCGGCAAGCGCGTCAAAAGTAGCCGTGACGGGTCCGTCCACGGAGTTCTCAATGGCCACGCAGGCATAGTCCGCCGTACCGGTGCGCACCGCCGCCAGCGCCTCGGCCGGCGAGCTCACCGGAAGGCCCTCGGGGGAATCAAAGTCAGCGGCAAAATGCTGCATCGCCGCTTCTGTGAAGGTTCCGGCGGGCCCGAGGAATGCGATGGTGGTGCTCATGGCAGCAACTTTATCCCACTCAACTACTAGACTGAGCCGCCATGGAGAGAACCGAGTTCACACTGGACAAGCTGCGTGAGGATCTAGCGGGCCTGAGCCCTGCTGAGCACGGCTTCACGTATCTCGATCTCGAGCGCCGGCCACAGGCACACGGGCGCTTGAGCGGGTGGATTCTCTCGGCCAAGGATCTCAACGACGTCGCCGGCATGCCCACCACGCTCGGCCATGCCGAGCGTGCCTACGTGGCGGAGGAGACTGATCCTTTTGTGCAGGAGCTTATCGACGCCGGCGCGCGAGTCGTCGGCAAGTCCGCCGCACCCGAGCTGGGCCTGCGTGTGGACACCGAACCTGTCGGCCTGCCCCACCCGGATAATCCTCTCTATCCCGGCCATACGCCGGGCGGTTCCTCCGGCGGGGCAGCGGTCCAGGTGGCGCGAGGATTGCTGCGCGCCGCGCATGCTTCCGATGGCGGCGGTTCCATCCGCGTTCCGGCCGCTGCCTGCGGCGTCGTCGGGTTTAAGCCCGGCGGCGAGGACCTCTCGGTGCAGGGGTTCATCACGCGCAGCATCGCCGATACCGCCGCGCTGCATGGCCTTCGTCCGCGTGCCCGGCGCGCCCGCATTGGCGTGCTGACGGATCCCCTTTTCGCTCAAGCCGAGGTGGCCCCGCACATGCTGCGTGCGGTCGCGGAGGCCACCGCCTCCTTTGAAGGCGCCGGCTTCGAAACCGTCGCCATCTCTGCCTACCCTCAAGCTGCCCGCACCTTTGAGGCCTTCCAGCACATCTTCACCCGGAGATTGGCGGGCCTCGACTTTGCGGAGGGCTACGCGGAGTGGATTCGCGCGAAGGGCCGCCGCGTCACGGATTCCGAATTCGCCGCGGCCCGCGCCCATGCCGCTCAGCTGCCGGAGATGCTGGCCCAGGAATGGGACGTGGATGCCATTTTGAGTCCCATGCTGGCTTTCGATCCGCCGCGGCGCGGGCATTTCCTGGCGCTGGATCACCAGGCCAACTTTGATGAACAAACGCGGTGGTCACCGTGGGGCTCGCTGTTCAACGTGGCGCAGCTGCCTGCCATCTGCGTGCCTTGGCCGGTGCGCGATCATCCGCCGGTGGGCGTGCACTTGGGCTCGCTCACGCTTGATGATGCCTCCCTTCTCGGCCTCGCCCAGGTGCTTCACCCATGAGCGCGCGCTCACGCCTGCGGGCGGAAATACTCATCGTCCTCACCATCACCTTTGGTATTTCGGGTGTGCGCGCCGCGTTGCGTCTGACCGATTCTCTGCTCAACCCGGCGCCGCTCAATGAGCAATCGGTCACCATCAACGCTTCGCAGTCAGCGACTACGTTGCTCGACCTCGCCTTCCAGCTGTGCAGTGCCGCGGTGCTCTTCGCGTGGGGAGCGCTTGCTCTGTACTTGATTTCTTCTCCACCCCGCCCGCAGTGGCGGGATGGCCTGCATGGCGCGGCGTTGGCGGCGGTAATCGGTCTGCCGGGTCTGGCGCTGTATTACATAGCGCTGCACTTCGGCTGGACCAAGGAGGTCGTCCCGGGAGCTTTCGATACGTGGATTGAGATTCCCGTGCTGCTCATCAAGTCCTTTGCTAATGCCTGGGCGGAGGAGCTCGTGGTGGTGTATTGGCTCATGACCAGGCTTAAGCAGTCTGGGTGGGCCCTGCCCGCAACGCTGGCGGCTTCCTCCATCCTGCGCGGCTCTTATCACCTTTACCAGGGTGTTTCCGCGGGCTTCGGCAATATCATCATGGGCGTGGTCTATGGCTGGTACTTCCACCGCACGGGCAAGGTGTGGCCGTTGGTCATCGCGCACTTTCTGATCGACGCCATCGCTTTCGTTGGCTACGCCCTCCTCTTCGGCGCTTAAATAAGAGCTATCAGCAAGCCACAGCGAAAAGACAGCTACCGTCCCCCTGTGTGATAGGTGGGGCAGAAGTTGTTTCGCGGTACAGTGTTCCCCATGACCTACCAAGGACGCGATCCAGAGCGCGAAGCCCGCCGTGCCGGCGAGCCCCACGGCACGCCTCGCCGCGCGGGCTCCGCTAGCTCTGCAGGCCCTTCCCGCCCCCGGAACATGGCCAGCCCGCGCGGCTCACACGCAGCCGGTGATGACGCTGGCGAGTTCGTCCTTGGTGCCGACGGGCAGCCCTTGCGTGATCGCTACGGCCGACCGGTGCGCCGCCGTCCATCCGCGCAGCAAGCTAATCCTGCGCATTCATCCTCCCGCGCTCAGCGCCCCAGCGCGCGGCGTTCCCGGCCGGAGGAGACCCGCTTCGACGTCGACGCCTACATGGCCCAGCGCTCCCCTGCGCGCCCAGCGCCCCGCCGGAGCGTACCTTCGCAACAGCCTGCTGTCCGCGCCAATCGGTACACCCCGGATGCCCCACCGCGTAGCTATGCTCCGCAAGCCCCCACCCGCAGGCGTGCCGAAGGTCGCCCGCACAGCCGCCGCAAGAAAGTAAACCCAGCCAAGCAGGCTTTCGGTTGCCTGGGCTGGATCGTCGTCATCGCCCTCGTCTTCATGGTGGCCTTCACCCTGTGGACGGATTCGCGTTTAACGCGCATCGATGCCCTGCCCACCGAGCAGGTGGCACAAACCTCTGGCACAAACTGGCTGCTCGTAGGTTCGGACTCGCGCCAGGGGCTCACTGAAGAACAACAGGCGGAGCTAGGCACCGGTGGCGATGTGGGCGTCGGCCGCACCGATACCATCATGCTGCTGCACATTCCCGCATCCGGAAAGGCCCAGTTGGTCTCCATTCCACGCGATAGCTATGTCGACGTTCCCGGCTTTGGCATGGACAAGGTCAACGCAGCCTTTACCTACGGCGGCCCGCAGCTGCTGACCCAAACCGTGGAGCAAGCCACCGGCCTCCACATCGACCACTATGCGGAGATCGGCATGGGTGGCTTGGCCAACGTCGTGGATTCCGTCGGCGGCGTGGATATCTGCGTCAAGGAGCCCATCAACGATCCGCTTGCCGGCATCGACCTCCAAGCGGGCTGCCAGAAGCTCCGCGGGCCGGATGCGCTCGGCTACGTGCGCACCCGCGCCACCGCGATGGGTGACTTGGACCGCGTGGAGCGCCAGCGCGAGTTCTTCGCCGCGCTGCTGGATAAGGCAACGTCTTTCTCCACCTTCGGCAACCCCTTCAAGGCAATTTCACTGGTTAACCACACCGCCGACTCCTTCATTGTCAACGAGAAGGACCACGTCTGGCACCTTGCACGCGTGGCGCTATCCATGGCCTCCGGCGTGGAAACAAAGACGGTCCCCATCGGCGGCTTCGAGGACACGGTCGTGGGCAACGTCGTCCTCTGGGATGACGCCGAGGCCCAAGCGCTCTGGGACTCCATGCGCTAAGGCTTCGGCCGGTCGTTTCGATCAAATAAGGCTCCAAAACCTTGTGGTTTTGGAGCCTTATTTGATCGTTTCGTACCCGCGCCTCGGGGGCGAAGGCACCGAGATACTAGCGCAGCGTCACCTGACGGGACTTGATGTTCTGCAGCTGCTTGCGCTCATCGGCGTCGAGGTTGGCGTCGTTGGAGATCTCCTCCTCCAGCGCCTTATTCACGCGAGACAACTCTGCCTCGTAGGAATCGTGCGCAACCTCCGGGTCGAGGTCGAAGACCGGAACGATGAGGCCGTGGGTACGGAAGACACCGGCAAACTTGGTGTTCTCTCCCAGGTTGAGCTCACCGCGAGCGGCGATGCGCGCAAGGGCGTTAAGGAAAGCATTCTCGTCATCGCAGGGGCGGACCCAGCGGATGTGCGCCTTGCCGCCACCGGCGTTAGCCCAGAAGGCGGTGCCCACAAAGCCTTCAGCCTCCTGGCCCACCTGGTAGGACTCGATGACGGAATCGTTAGCGCGCTGCAGGGCCTGCGCCATCTGCGGAGGAACCTGCGCGCCTTCCGGCATCCACCACGCGAAGTCCTGGTAGACGTTGATTTCCAGCTCGGCGTCCTCCTCCAGCAGCTCCTTGAGCTCCGGCTGGGAGCCATCAGCAGCGGTGGACTCGAGAGTGGAACCCGGCGCGTTGTTCTTCACCCAGTTCAGGGCGAAAGCCAGGTCGCGGCCCGGATTGTGCGTGTGGGACTGCACCTGCAGGCCCACGAAGGCCTCACCGCCGGACTCCTCATCACGGATGAGTGCGGCGGTAGCCCCGGGCAGCACGGTGGCGACGTAAACGTCCTTGTCAAAGCCTTTCACAGACAGCTTCGCCGTTGCGGAAGGAACGAATTCCTGCAGGGCGACGAGGCTAGCCTCAGCGGCGAGCCCACCGAAGGGGCGGGGGTCCTTTTCCAGGGCAGCGCGCTCGGCGGCGCGGGCAGCGAGCTTAGCTTGGCGGCGGGACATGCCCTCCGGCAGCTGTTCGTTCTTCTTTTTCTTCTTGGCCATACTGAACAACTTACCTGTTCATTACAGCTCAATGGCATGCAGGGCCACTTCCGGCTGGTTCGTGGCAAGAATATCCACCCCGTTGGCCCACGCCCACTTCATATCCTCGGGTTTATCGATGGTCCACATATACGTGGGCAGACCATGCGCGCCGATGGCACCTGGTTGGAGCTTGCCGCGCATCAGCGACATGCCTAGGCCCGTGGGCTGCGATAACAGGATGTCCGGGCGGTTGAAATGGCGCTCCCAATCGCGGCGCAAGTAGATGCGGTCGATATGCGGGGCGAGCGCTGCCATTCGACGGATGGCCCGGTGGGAAAAGGAAATCATGTGGATCCGGGGGTCGTCGACAAGCCCTGCGTAGCGCAACCGCAGCACCATCTGTTCTTCTAGGATATCGCCCTGCCCCGAGGGATGCTTGGTCTCGATGTAGAGGTGATGCTTCCTATCTCCGAGCATCTCGAGGAGCTCGTCGAGAAGCAGCATGCGCTGGCCGCCACCGATCTTGAGGCGGCGCAGCTCCTCCCATGTCATGCGAGACACTCGGCCTGAGCCATTCGTGGTGCGGTCCAGCGTGGGATCGTGGTGAACCACCACCTTGCCGTCGCTGCTCAGACGGATATCACACTCGATGCCGTGAATGGGAAGCTCGAGCGCTTTTTCAAAGGCAAGAGGGGATAGCTCCGGAAATTTCCCGGAGTATCCCCTGTGGGCGACAATCTTCACTAGCCGAAGATTTCTTCCTTGATGGTGTTGAGCGTGTTGAAGGAGTTCTCGAAGCGCTCCTTCTCGTGATCATCGAGGGCCAGCTCGATAACGCGGTTGACGCCGGAGCGGTCAACGATGGCCGGGGTGCCGATGAAGACATCCTCGTGGCCGTACTCTCCCTGCAGGTAAGCGGAGACAGGAAGTGCGACGGCCTGGTTCTGGATGACCGCGCGGGTGATACGGGCCAGGGCCATGCCGATGCCGTAGGAGGTGGAGCCCTTGGCGTCGATGATGTGGTAGGCGGCGTCGCGGGTGTCCTCGAAGATCTTCTCGATGCGCTCGTTGTAGCCCGGGTCCTTTTCAGAACGGTGGGACAGGGAGACACCAGCGATGTTGGCGGAGGAGACGACCGGCAGCTCGGAGTCACCGTGCTCGCCGATGATGTAGGCGTGGACGGAGGTCGGTGCCACGTCATCCATCTCAGAGAGCATGTAGCGGTAGCGGGCCGAGTCCAGGACAGTGCCGGAGCCGATGACGCGCTCGTGCGGGAAGCCGGAGGCCTTCCATACCGCGTAGGTCAGCAGGTCCACCGGATTGGAGGCGACCAGGAAGATGCCGTCGAAGCCGTTCTTCATGACGTCACCCACAATGGAGTTCATGATCTTGACGTTCTTGTCCACGAGCTGCAGGCGGGTCTCGCCGGGCTTCTGAGCGGCGCCGGCGCAGATGACGACCATGGAGGCGTCCTTGCAGTCTTCGTAGGTGCCCTTGGTCACGCGGGTGCGGGACGGGGCCCAGACAACACCATGGTTGAGGTCCATGACGTTGCCCTCGAGCTTCTTTTCGTCGATGTCGATGATGGCCAGGTGGTCAACAGTTCCCTGGTTGACCAGAGCGTAAGCGTAAGCAACTCCAACGTCGCCCGCGCCGATGAGTACTACTTTGTTTCCAACATGATTTCCCATGCCTCCTATTGTGCCCCCAATGTCCGAATTTTGCTCGTTATGCGCCCGAATTCACAGACCCAGTAGTCCGATCTCACATTTTCATGTCTGATCGGACATCTATGGATGCTCCGCTGCACGTCGCACCTAAAGCTGGTTCAATGGCCAGCATGCGTCAACTTGCGCGCCGCATCGCACTCAGAACCGCCCGCACGGGCCTTCAGGCTGCAATCTTTTCCCTGGAGATCATCAGCGATCTCACGCCCGGCATGCGCATGACTGGCCGGCGGCGCCTTCCGCAAAACATGTGGCCCGGGCTCTTCGGCGCCGAAGTCGCAACGTGGGCAGCCGTCTCCCCTTCCCTTTTGCCCCGCCCGTGGTGGGTCACCGCCGCCAACGTGGCCATCGGCCAAGGCGCCGGGCACCTCGCCGCGACCACCGCGGCCTTCGCTGCCAAGCGCGCGCTGCACCACGCTGGCCGACGCCCCCAGGACCGCGTCGGCCCCACCACTCGGCGCTATTCCTACTACGCACTTGGGGTTGGCACACTCGTCGCAGGCATACGCTCCCTGCGCAATCAGACGGAGCAAGCCCGGCTCGTGGGAAAGCTCAATGACCGCGGCCCGCAGTCCGCAGCACTGGGCATGGCCGTGGGCACGGCAGGCTACGGCGCCTTGCTCGTTGTGGGGGAGGCAGCCCAGCTCACCGTCACTCAGCTGTCCCTCCAGGTCCAGCGCTGGCTGCCCAGGTGGATTGCCTGGCCGCTAGCCGGCGGCGCGGTCGGCTTCGCCACAGCCCTGGTCAGCGACCGGATGGTGTGGCGTCGCTTGCTCCGCAAGGCCTCCGTCCAAGGCCTGGCGCTCAACAAGCTGGTATATCCGGGCTCCGCCATGCCGTGGGAGCCGGAGCGCTCTGGCAGCCCCTGGTCCCATGAGCCTTGGACGGCCGTCGGCTCACAGGGCAGAGCGTTTCTTGACCGCGGCCCGCGCGCCCAGGACATCAAGGAGGTCATGCACTTCGAGCGCGCCCACGAGCCAATTCGCATCTATATCGGACTCATTCGCGGTCGCGGCCCGCACGCCGCCGCACGCCACGCGGTGGCGGAGATGGACCGCACGGGTGCGTTCCACCGCGACACGATCGTGTTGCAAATGCCCTCCGGCTCAGGATGGATCAATAACTATGCGGTCAGTGGATACGAATTCCTCACGCGGGGCAATTGCGCCACCGTGGCCCTGCAATTCGACTACTTGCCTTCCATGTTTTCCTACCTGGTGGACAAGAACCTCTCCCGCACCTTTGCGCGCGAGCTCATCGCGGCCGTCCATGACCGCCTCGAGCTCCTCCCTGAGGACAACCGCCCCAAGTTGTATTTCAGCGGCGAGTCGCTGGGCTGCTATGCCATCGTGGAGAACTTTGAGACGCTCGAGGAACTCCTCGCCGCCTGCGATGGTGCGGTCTTCACCGGACCTCCGCGGATGACCAGCTTCATGCGGCGCCTGCACCGTGAACGCGGTTCCCTGGAACGCCTGCCGCTTATCGACGGCGGCCGGCACCTCCGCTTCGCCGCCGTTCCTGCCCACATGGAGCACGACGCCTTCGGCGAGCCTTATGGTCGCTGGGAACGCCCGCGCGTGGCGGTGGGCCAGCACGCCTCCGACGCCATCGTGTGGTGGGACAGCAAGCTCATCTACGCCCGTCCCAACTGGATCCACGAGCCCACCCCGCAGACCCTGTACGCGGATACCTTTAAGAATCTGCGTTGGCACCCGTTCATCACCTTCTGGCAGGTGGCCCTGGACCAGATCAACTCCCTCAACGTGCCCGGCGGCCACGGGCACAACTACTTCGAGGAGACCTTCTGGTACTGGGATTCCGTCCTTGGATCCCAAACGCGCACTCAACTCACCCCGGAATTAGCCGAGCGCATGCGGGTCTTCGTGGAGCGCGACCAGCTCAACAAACCTTCCGACTTCCGCACGCATGTGCGCAAACAGCTCTAGCCGGACGCACGTGCGCAAGCAGCTCTAGCCGCACTTCACACCGGTGCTGTGGTGCGGGCAGTAGCCATTGGGCACCTTATGCAGGTACTGCTGGTGCTCGTCCTCAGCCAGGTAGTACTGGCCTGAGTCCGTCTCACTGAGGAGGGTGACTTCGGTGGTGGTGGCGCCGAAGCCGGCGTCGGCAAGCTTGCCTGCGTAGGAATCCACTAGTTGCTGGATCTCCGCGCGTTCCTCCTCAGTCTCTGGGTAGAAGGCCGAGCGGTATTGCGTGCCCACGTCGTTGCCCTGGCGGAAGCCCTGGGTGGGGTCGTGAGCTTCCAAGGCCTTAACCACAAGGTTACGCAGGCTCACGCGCCGTGGATCATAGGTAATCTGCACAGACTCCGCATGGTTGGTCAGCCCGCGGCAGACCTCGTAATAGGTGGGGTTTGGCGTGGTGCCGCCCGCATAGCCCACGGAGGTTGCCTCCACGCCTTCGGTCTCCCAGAACATCTTCTCGGCTCCCCAGAAACAGCCGATGGCGATGATGAGGGATTTCTGCCCCTCTTTCCACGGGCCGGTAATCGGAGTGCCCAGGACCGCGTGGGGCTGCGGGTTCTCAAGAACAGGCTCCGCGCGCCCGGGAAGAGCGTCCTTAGCTGCCACCAGCGTGGGTTCTGGCTTGAAAAGAAACATGCTGGGTTCTCCTTACACTTAGCGTTGTCCTCCCTCTTATACTCCGCCGTACTGCCCGCAATCCAGGTTTTTGTTCACGGCGGCTCCCATAGAAAAATTATTGTGGCCAAATTCTCATCCGGCCCCTACCATGGGGCCTCGTACCCCAAAGAAAGGATGAAACAAATGGCTGTTTACGAACTTCCGGAACTCGACTACGCATACGATGCTCTGGAGCCGCACATCTCCGCTGAGATCATGGAGCTGCACCACTCCAAGCACCACGCTGGCTACGTTGCTGGCGCTAACGCTGCGCTCGAGGCTCTGGAGGAGCAGCGCAACGGCGAGGCTAATGCTGACGCCATCCGCGCTCTGTCCAAGAACCTGGCCTTCAACCTGGGTGGCCACACCAACCACTCCATCTTCTGGAAGAACCTCTCCCCGAACGGTGGCGGCGAGCCGACCGGTGATCTGGCTGAGGCTATTAACCGCGACTTCGGCTCCTTCGAGAAGTTCAAGGCTCACTTCTCCGCCGTTGCTACCGGCCTGCAGGGCTCCGGCTGGGCAGTTCTGGGCTATGACCACGTTGCTGGTCGCCTGGTTATTGAGCAGCTCACCGATCAGCAGGGCAACATCTCCGTGAACTTCACCCCGCTGCTGATGCTGGATATGTGGGAGCACGCCTTCTACCTCCAGTACAAGAACGTGAAGGCTGACTACGTTAAGGCCGTATGGAACGTCTTCAACTGGGACGACGTTGCTGAGCGTTACGCTGCTGCTACCAAGTAAGCACGACGGCCTCCTTTAAGGCCACGTAGCTTCAACCCGCGCTGGGACCTCTTCGTTGAGGCCCGGCGCGGTTTCGCGTTTTCATCCATCTACAGGCCTCGCGGAGGGGCGCCCAATCCCGGCGCGCGAGCCGAAACTGCCCGAGCTGCCAAAGTTATACGCCGTCATTGCCGATCCGCGCGGATCTTCGTCATGTAGGGCAGTTGGCCTCTCGGCAAAGGCAATCTGCGACCCGTGAGGGTGATGGACTACACCCCTTCTGCCCCCACTTAAACGTCATAGAGAGCAACGCGGCGCGGCCCTCGCATTGCTCGCGGTGAAACTGCCGGGCCAACCGGTGCACACCATCCCCTGGCTGCCCCACGAGGTCTCTACCCCGAAGACGCTCGCTGCTCTGGCCGCTAAGCTTCCCTTCGGCAGCTAGTCGGCCTCGACCAAGCTACTGCCCTCAGCGGTGCGGGCCACGACGAAATCCTTGAAGTGCTCGACCGGCGGGGCATCATCGCCCTTCCTCCACACCAGTCCTAGCTCGCGGTAGGCCGCGGGCTGCAGGGGGACGGGGTTGCGGGCTTTGAGGTAGGGGTCGTCGAGCGGCAACAGAGCCGATCCCAGCCCGGCGGCCACGAGGCCCGCCACGGTGGTGAGCTCCATGGATTCGAAGACGAGGCGCGGGGTGAAGCCGGCCTCGC
The DNA here is from genome assembly GCF_007672725.1 of Corynebacterium aurimucosum ATCC 700975. Taxonomy (GTDB): domain Bacteria; phylum Actinomycetota; class Actinomycetes; order Mycobacteriales; family Mycobacteriaceae; genus Corynebacterium; species Corynebacterium hesseae. The sequence goes on along the minus strand of NZ_VDTC01000009.1, from coordinate 14,608 downwards.
TCGCTAGGGAGTCGAGCAACATGCGCGTTCCATAGCCCGGCAGCATGCCGATGAAGGGTTCATCGCGGAAGTCTTCCATGCGCACCCCGTCTCGCCCTGCGGCCCAATGACCTTCCGGAACCGCTAGACCGAGGCGTTGCAGTTTGAGCTGGTGCCACCCTAGCGGTCCGGGGGCCGTAGGGCGGGGGCCGACCAGCGCCAAGTCGGATTCGCCGGCGGCTACCCTCTCCACGAGCTCGCGGGCCGCACCCTGGTGCAGACGGATATCCACGTGGGGATGCTGGGCGCGGTAGGCCTTGAGCAGCTCCGGGACCATCCACGTGCCCAAGGAATGCATGAAGTCGAGGCGCACGGTGCCGCGCTCCGGATCCATGAGGCGGGACACGGCATCGCGCGCGGCAGCTTCGGACATCAACATCCGCCGAGCGTGTTCCACGAATGCCTGGCCGCGGGCATTCAGCCGCAGGCGCCGGCCGCTGCGCTCGAAGAGGCTGGCCCCCACCTCCGCCTCGATGCGCTGCACGCGGCGGGTCAGCGCGGATTGAGAAAGCCCGAGGGCGTCGGCAGCCGCGCCGACGAGCCCATGGTCCGCCACCGCGACCACGCCGCGCACATCTTCCAGATTCATGCACACCTCGCATGCTTTAAGTAACTTTCGGACATTTTACACATAATCCGCGCTAGGCCATGCTTGATGCATGACCAGAACGCGGCGCGCCACCATTGCCATGCTCTTCGTGGGCCTGGCAATTTTTTCTTGCCTCTATCCCACCCAAGCCATGCTGCCCACCTTGGTGGAGGACATGGGCATGTCCCCCACCGAAGCCGCCATGACCATCTCCGCGGCCACCGGTGCGCTGGCCATTTGTGTCATCCCCGTGTCCATCATCTCCGAGCGCATCGGCCGCGGAAAACTGCTGCTTGTTTCCACCATCGCGGCCACGCTCATCGGCATGCTCGTGCCGCTTGCCCCCAATCCAGAGATCCTCATCGCCACCCGCGCGCTCCAGGGAGCGGTCATCGCCGGCGCACCCGCTACCGCCATGGCCTGGATTTCGGAGGAACTCGAAAGCTCCTACGTCGCCCGCGCCATGGGGCTGTACATCGCCGGCACCACCATCGGCGGGCTGACCGGCCGCCTCATCCCCACCGGGCTTCTCGAGCTCACCTCCTGGCGCTGGGCCCTGGCCGGCTCCAGCCTGGTCACGCTCATCCTCGCCATCATCGCGGCAATCTTGCTGCCCTACCAGCAGAATTTCACCCCAAAGGAAATCCACTTCCGCTCGGAACTGCGCGCTATCTTCCGCCATGCCCGGGATACCCGCCTCATCCCCTTATTCATCGTGGCCTTCGTGGCCATGGGCACCTTCGTGTCCCTCTATAACTTCCTGGCATTTAGGCTCATCAATCACTTCCACCTCGCGCCCGGTTTGGCCGGCTTGGTCTTCCTCTTCTACCTCACCGGCACGTGGTCCTCGGCGCGCGCCGGCCGGCTGGTCTCGCAAGTAGGCCACGCCAACACGCTGCTCCTATCGTGCCTGCTTTTTGCCGTGGGCATCGCGCTATGCATGGGCTCTTTAATCCCCACCCTGCTCGGCATCGTGTTATTCACCATCGGCTTCTTTGCCGCGCACTCCACGGCCTCGGGGTGGGTGGGGCATATCGCTACTCACGACCGCGCGGAGGCCTCCAGCCTCTATGTCTTCTTCTATTACCTGGGCAGCTCCATCCTGGGCGCGCTGGCCGGCGTGCTCTTTGATTCCTTGTCGTGGACCGGCTTCATCGCCGTCTACACCGCCCTCGCCGCGGGCATCGCAGTATTGAGTTGGGTTGTGAGAAAAACCGGATAAACTCGTGTTTTATGGATAAGTGGTCGCCGCGCACATGGCATAGGAAAGCATCCCGCCCGGTCAGCCTGTGGATGATGGTTTTTCTTCTCGCCGGCGCAACCCACACCCTTATCCTAAACTACCGGTGGGTCCTCATCCACCTCTTCACGCTGGGCATCCTCAGCAACAGCATCGTGGTGTGGTCCCAGCACCTCACCGAAAAGTTCGTGCAGCTCAAAGTTCCGATGTCGGCCCGCCCTCGCCAGCTCGCGCGGATTTATCTGCAGAATGCCGGCGTTATCCTCACCCTCGTGGGCCAAATCCTCAGTGAATATTGGGGCCACCACTGGGTGCTCACACAGATAGGTGCCACGCTTGTCGCTCTTGCGGTGTCCTGGCATGGGTTGGCCCTCTTTGCTTTGTGGCGCCGCGCGGAATCCAAACGATTCCGCCCCGTCGTCGCAGCTTATGTGGCCTCGGCCTTCTTCCTTGCCGTGGGCGCTACTCTTGGCGCATTCCTCGCCACACACCCCTCCCATCCGCGCCTGCTCATTGCACACGTTGCCGCCAACATCGGCGGTTTCGTCGGCCTCGCAGCCGCCGGTTCACTCACCATCTTGTTCCCATCTATCTGGCGCACCAAGGGAATCAACCCACACATGAGCCTAAGCTTCACGCTGCTGGCGCTGGGCGTGGTGACCACCGTGATCGGCAGCGCGTGGAATGTACCGCAAGCGGGTCTGATCGTCTACTGCGTCGGCTGGGCGCTCAGCCTGCAGAGCTGGCTGCTCAATGCCCTCACCGTGTTCCGAGAACCACGCAGGCGCATCACCTTCCCGGCGCTATCTGTGCTCTTTTCCTGCTTCTGGTTGCTCGGCAGTCTGGTGTATTACACCACCCAGCATTTCTTCTCTAGCGAGCCACAGATTCCCATGCTCGCGCTCGTCGTAGGGTTTGGCGCCCAACTGCTCATCGGCGTCATGGGCTATATGCTGCCCACCACGATGGGCGGCGGCCCTTCAGCGGTGCGGGCGGGCCTGCGCGAATACAACCGCTGGGGGCTGGGGCGCTCGGTCTTCATCAACGGCGGGCTTGCCCTGTGGCTAGCCACCTCCAGTTCCCTCACCATGGTTGCCGCCTCCCTGCTCTGCCTCGGTTCCATGGCCATCATCCCTGTACTCACCGCTCGCGCGGTCAAGGCTCAGAAAGCCGTGCTCCTCAAGAAGGCCGAAGGCCCAGCGCCCACGACCACCACGGACTGGGACCAGGTGTGGGTGGCCCTTGCGGTGCTCATCATCCTCGGCGGACTCAGCCTCATCCTGTAGATCCCCAGACCTGAAACCCGCAACCTCCTGGGGTGGGTGGTGGGGCGTCGGCAAGCGCTTGGCGACGCCCACCTGCAGGTTGCGGGTTTCAGGTCTGGGGACTTGCACACGGGAGGGCAGGGAGAAGCTAGGGCTCGAGGGATGGCACTCCCGGCGCGCCGTGAGACATCCACTCGCGGACGGCATGGGTCGCGCGCACATCGCCGGCGTTATAGCGCAGAATCTGCGCACGCGCGTCCGTGTCACCGGCGAGGGCGGCTCGGCGGGCATTGACGGATTCCTCGCCATCGAACTCTTCCGGCCATTCAAAGCCAGCGACGGGCGCCACGGTTTTCAGCCCCAGGCCCGCAGTGCCGGCGAAACTGCGCTTGACGTGGACGAACATGTCCACCCATTCCTCTGAGGAGATGAATTCCTCGACCTCCTCCAGGCTCGGGGAGGAGAAGCGCTGGGCGGACCTGCGCATCCAATGGTTTTCGCCGTGGGCGGAGTAGCAATAGGCCGCGAAGGTCTTGCCCGCTGCATGCGCGTCAGCGCGCACCCCCATGAGCCACTCCCAAAACTCGGCGAAATTCTCCGCCTCGGCCCGCCCTCCCAGCGGATCCCAGGTCACAAAGGGGTGGTACTCGCCGTCCAGGAGCGCGCCCCACAGGTAGGCACCTTGATCCAGGTAGGCCTCCATATCGACGTCGACTTCCACATCCGCGCGAGGAACGCTAACCCGGTCGCGGCGCAGCAAAGGGACGCCCTCGCGCCACGCAGCAGCGAGGGCGGAGGGGGCGCCGAGGGAGGCGTCGATAAGCCCCTGCACCGTCGTGATACCGCGCTCGCGGTAGGGGTTAGCGCGGTCGCCCGGCAAGAAGAGGGAGATATCATCCCGGGCCTCCAGCTCTTGCTTACACAAGGGCCAAAAGCGGCAGGAGGCGCACTCCTTGACGCGGCGCGGCCCAGCGGGAAGCGGCTGTACGAGCGCCTCATCGATGCCGAAGCGCGAGGTATCCGTGACAAAAGCCTGACCGCGGTCCTGCCCAATCGCCGCACCCCTGCCAGAATTCAGGCCGACGTCCTCCAAACCCCGCGCGGCCAGGGCTAAACGGTAGCCATCGACGGCGTGATGCTTAATCTTGTATTTCGCCGGCAGCGGCTCACTCAATCCCAAGCGATGGGTGGGGACAACCAGCGTGCGCGAGTTCTCATGCGGGCGGGCCACGCGGTGATCCGAGACGATAACGGGGCTGTACTTATCACCATCCCGAACCAGAAGCTCCACGCGCACCATCCACTCCGACGTGGAAATGACGGCGTTGGTGATGTGTGTGTAACCGTGAGCCAGCGCCTCCAGCGTGGCAAGCGCCCGCTCGAAATCATCCCCCTCCAGATCAATCCGGCGGAAACGGCCAGGCCCCTTCTTGGGAAGGCGAGCGAGCGCGGCATCGATAGCCGCGGCGTGGCGCTCCGCCCGGGCTTGGCTCACCGCGGTGCGTGGGATCTCGGGATGGGCGCGGCGCTGCACCAAGCGATAACGGCAGCCCACGAGGTCCGTGGCGACGAGCACATCCTTCACAGCAGGTGAGCTTAGTAGACCACCTTGCTAGAGTTGTAGCGAGACCCTAAAGATAGATTATTTAAGGACGTTTCAATGGGCATTATGAAGAAGATCCGCAAGGCCCGCCGTGAGGCCCGCGCCGAGATCAAGGCTGCCAAAACCCGCGCAAAGGCAGAGGTAAAGGCCGCGGATAAGGCCAAGCACCGCCAGCAAAAGCTATTGGCCCGTCAGGAAAAGGCGCTTATCAAGTCCGAGGAAAAGGGCCTAAAGAAGCGCCGCAAGCACGAATACAAGATGGCCAAGAAGGAACTCGAGCGTATTAAGGAAGGCCGCTTTAATAAGAACAATGTCAAGCGTTATGCCGGCGCCCTGCGCACCGCAGCACCCCTTCTTTTGCCTCTGCTTTACCGCGGCATCACCGTTGCCCAGCGCGAGATTGAGAAGAAGCGCGCGCAGAAGGCCGGCGTCAGCGCCGAGCAGCTGGCCTCCTTCTCCGGCCACGGCGCACCGCTCAAGGCCCGCACCGCCGGTATCCGCAATTCGCTGAAGGATGCGCAGCTTCCCGCCGGTTTCAAGCGCGACGTCAAGGAACGCCTCAACGAGCTTGATTCTGCGATCGACAATGCCGAGTACATGACCGATCAGCAGCGCCAGCGCGCGCACCGCTCCATCTCCGGTGAGATCGACTCGCTCAACGACGAGATCCAGTCCAAGCTGCGCGCATAGCCGCTCGCACGGATTCTCTACGCCTTCGGGCCGCTGCCTTCCCCGCTTTTAGACGGTGGAGGATATACGGCCCGAAGGCTTTTTCTTTCGCGCTCAAAACCCCTTTTTGAAAACCCACATTAGCGGCGTCACGGAATTTGTTTTCGTTCTATAGTTAATAGCGGGAGAATCAGTTTAGAGCTCGAATGGAGAAACATGGCACGCCGCGAAATCACCCAGTTTTTTGACGATATTGATAATTCGCCCCTCAACGAAGATGAAGTGATCGTTATCCGCTTCAGCGTTGACGGTAAGGATTACCTCCTCGACGTCTCGCAGGAGAATGCCGACAAGTTCCACGCCGCCCTGGAGCCCTTCGTGAAGGCTGCCCGCCACCCGGTCAAGAAGGACACTCGCCGCTACAAGCCGGCCGATGTCCGCGCGTGGGCCGCCAAGCACGGCTACGAGGTGGCCGAGCGCGGCAAGATCCCCAACGACGTCATCTTGGCGTACCGCGACGCCAACAACCTTTAAAGAACGCCCTGCTCGCGTGCTGCCGCCACGGCGGAGGTGCGGGAGCGCACGCCCAATTTGTCGTAGATGTGGACCAGGTGAGACTTCACCGTCGCCTCCGACAGCATCAGCTCCACCCCGATCTCACGGTTTGAGGAACCCGCCGCGACCAGCTTCAGTACTTCGAGCTCGCGCGGGGTGAGCGAGGTGCGCGGCGTGCGCACGCGGGTCATCAGTTTGTCAGCAACCACGGGCGAGAGCGCCGAATCACCTTCCGCCGCCGAGCGCACCGCCGCGAGCAGCTCTACCGGCGGCGCGTCCTTGAGCAGGTAGCCCACCGCGCCTGCCTCAATTGCGCCGAGGATATCCGCGTCGGTGTCGTAATTGGTCACCACCAGCACCTTGGGGGGATTCTCCATGGAGTAGCGGATAGCGGCGGTCGCTTCCGCACCACCCATGACGCGTGTGCCCTCGATCCCCGCACCAAAACGCAGGTCCATGAGGAGAACATCGATGCCACCCGCTTGGGCTGCGGACACAGCGGCTTCGGCCGTAGCGACTTCGCCCACAACCTCGATGTCCTCAGCCCCCTCGAGCACCGAGCGTAAACCTAGGCGCACGATCTCATGGTCGTCGGCAAGCAAGACCCTAATCACGGGCTTCCTCCTCATTGGTACGGTGTGGACAATTTCCTAATCTACATCGTTGTTTAAGGGCACACTAACTGAGACCGCCGTGCCACTTCCCGGCGTGGATTCAATCACGACCTCGCCGCCGAGTTCCGCCGCGCGCCGGCGCATGGCGGATAGACCAATGTGGCCCAGCCCCGCCGGTTTATTTTCCACTGCCTCCACATCAAAGCCCTGGCCGTTATCCACCACGTCCACGCGCACCTCGTCCGGCGCATACGTCACGGTCACCCGAGCCTTCGTGGCGTGGGCATGCTTGACGACGTTCCCCACCGCTCCCTGCGCAATCCGCAGCAACGCGGCCTCCACCTTCATGGGCAGCTGTTGCGCATCGCCTTCTACGTCCACTGAGACGTCGAGCCCACCGGTCGCCGCAAAATTCTCAGCCATCCTTGTCATGGCCGCCCCCAAGGAGGTTTCGGACAACGCCGCCGGCTGCAACGCCGCAATCATGGCGCGCGCTTCGTGGAGGTTATCCGCCGCTGTTCGCCGAGCCAGTTCGATGCGTTCCTGCGCCTTGGGGATATCCTCCTGTGCGAGATCGCGGTCAGCGGCATGCAGGAGCATCTGAATGGAGGACAAACCTTGTGCCAGCGTGTCGTGGATTTCGTGGGCGATGCGCTGGCGTTCAGCGGTCATGCCCGCCGTGCGCTCTGACTCCACGAGCTGGGACCGGGTTTTCACCAGCTCCTGGTTCATGCGGCTCAGCGCTCGGAAGGCATAGGTAATGGCGATCGTCACCAGTGCCGATACCGCTGGGCCCATGATGCCGCCGAAGGAGAGCCCGCCCGGTACCTGCACCAGGATGGTCACCGCCGTGGCAGCGAGCACGCAGATAATGCCGGGGATCATCTCCAGCACATAGAGGTAGACAAAGTACAGAGAGAACACGAGGTAGATGGCCGCGGGCGCCACCGCTATATCCGCTAACCACAAGACCGTGAGGATTACCATCCAGCCATAGCGCGCGATGCGCGGTAGGGTCTCCATATAGGCCGAGCCCCCGAAGTACACCACCGCGAAGGAGACCAACAGCAGCAGGTTGAGCACGCCCTGCCACAGCGGCAGGCGCACCGTCATAAAAATCGCCACCACCAGCAGCGTCGCCGTCAGAACGTGGATACCGTTGCGCAGTGCATCCGATTCAACCGAGCGTTGGTCTAATGTGGACGTCATGCGCCACAGCCTACTTCCCCCACTCGCCGCCTGCCTGATCGGCATAGGTTTTGCCGCGGTGGGGTGTTCGGATGCAGCCGAGCCCGCCCCCACCACCCAGGCCGCCAGCCCCGCGCCCGACACAAACTCAGGCGATAGCCTGCCCCTGGACGCTACCGCCGAGGTCAGCGACTGGGAAGACTGCCCCTATCTGGACACCCAGTGGGTGGCCGATACGAATGGGCAGAGGATGACCCGGTGGGGCGTCGACAAGCGCTTTAGCACCCCCGCCTGCGTGTTCTGGTCCTACCCCGAGGAACCACAGGCTACAGTCCTAGTCCGGCAGATGCCCAGCGTCGACGAGGCGCGCGCGGTCGTGGATTGGGCCGCACCGGTTGAAGATACGGAGCTCGCCGAATTCGATGGTTGGTCCGGTGGGCGCGGCGTCTTTGAGGATCACTCGGTCTTTGCCGTCCAGAAGGACAACCACGCCGTGGTGGTGTGGTCAAACCAGCTGCAGACTCTCAAGCCCCAGCTCATAGCGCAGGAAGCAATCAACCGCTTAGGTCTGTAAAGACCTAAGCGTGTAAAGGGCTAAACGGCGACGTCATTATAGGGCATCTGCGCCGCTACCCAGGGGAAAATCACCTCCATGAGCAGGAAGAAAACTCCCACGGCGAGGGCCAGCGCCAACACCGCCTTGACCGCGGTGGGGCCGGGCAACAGGTTCCAGAGTGCGCGATACATTAGTTCTCCTCCAAGACGGCGGGGCGGTCATTGTCATCTGCTCCGGGGGCTTTAGCCTGTCGGTCAGTCTCCATGGCGTGGATAATCATGCGCTCTGCGTTGGAGAACTGCGGATGGCAGGTGGTGAGGGTGAGCAGGGATTCGCTGGGCTCAGCCCCTTCCATCCCGGGAACAGGCTGGAGCACGCTCACATCACCCGGCAGGGTGATATGGCGCCCCTGTACAGCCTGGTATTCCGACTTGGCTTGCTGCTCTGGGCTGAAGCACTCCCCCGCAGCCCCCTCGATAGGCAGCACGCGGTAGGTAATCCAGTCCGTCGCGGTTTCGATGACGATGGCATCACAGGTCTGCAGGTTTCCCAGGTCATTGAAGGGGGCGCCTTTGCCCACACGGTGCCCGGCCACGGCAAAATTGCCTGGCTCACCGGGCATCTGCGTGTCGGTATAGTGCCCCGGTCCGCGCAACAAATCGTCTTCATTGGTGCCTTCGAGAACCGCGAACGCAAAGTCCGAGCCGAAGGCCGGAATATAAAGGCGCGCAAAGGCCTCACCGAGCTTCGGAGCATGGCCCGCTCCGCGTGGGTTGTGCCACTCTTCCTGCAGCGTCTCGTTGGCTTGGTCCTGCTTGTGACCAGACTCGATGTTTGTCCAATAGGACTCATAAAAAGCAAAGAGCAGCAGAAGCACGCCGGCCGTCAGCATAAGCTCACCAATGACGGTCCCTACGGTCGGCCGAGTGCGCGCGGTGGGGTGGGGCATACCATTACCTTAGCCTCCCGGTAACGTAAGAGCCCCATCACCCTGCAGAAAGAGGAGTAGGCGATGATCAATATCTTCATGTACCCGGTCTCCGGAATCATGAAACTGTGGCACTTGCTTTTTGGTTCTCTTTTCAGCGGCTCGATGGCGTGGATCCTCACCATCGTCTTCCTTGTGCTCACGGTCCGCGGCATCATCGCTCCGCTGAATTGGCTCTCCGTGAAACAGGGCCGCATCGGCGCCCTCATGCGCCCGGAGATGACCGAACTCAATGAACACCTCACGCAGGCCGATTCGGTCGATGAGGCTGTCGACATCCTCACCCAGCAACGCGAGCTCAAGGAGCGCTTCCAGCACAACCCGCTGGTGGGTTGTTTCCCCGCCTTCCTCATCATCCCGGCTTTCATTGGCCTCTACCAGGTGGTTCTTCGGGTGTCAGGCTCCGCGAATGAACCGGTGGGGATGCTCACGCTTGGCGACGTCTCCTCCTTCCGCACCTCCACCGTCTTCGGCGTCCCCCTCACCGATTTCGCGCGCGAGCATCACGACTTGGTCCTACCGATGCTCGTGGCGGCACTCGTGTTCACCTCCCTCAACACGCTCATCACGCTCTACCGTGGCTTTCTTACCACGGTCTTCGATCAGAAGATTCCGCGCCGCTTGCTGTGGTTCATGGCGCTCATGGTGGTTCTCATCCCCTGGATGCTGTGGAAAGTGGCTTGGCATGGCCCCATCCCCGTGACCATCATCTTCTACTGGGGCTGCTCCTACCTCTTTACCCTGCTACAGACCTTGGTATATGAATTGATCCTGCACCGTCGCTATCCCCTACCGGAGGCCGTCCACGAACAGCGGCGCGACAGCATCCGGCGGTGGCGGGCTAAGGAAAAGAAGAAAGAGAAGAAAGCCGCTAAACAGCGCCTTAAGGAAGACCCTGCCCACAAAGAGGAGGTTGCTGCTGCCCGCAAACGCCACTCGGCCATCGTGGCGGAGGCACGCAAAATTGTTAAATCGAATAGTCAGCAGGAGGCGCCGAGAGAAGCTGAATAGCCAGCTGCTTCGCGGTTACCAGCGGGGCGACGTCGCGGGTCAGGCGGGCGCCGGCGAGCCCGCCATCGAGGAAAATGAGGATTTGGCTCGCCTGCTCCTCTGAGGGGTAGCCATTCTTGGCGTTGAGCAGGGCAGTGATCGTGGAATGCATCCATGTGCGGTGATCGACGCATGCCGCCACGATGCCCCGCTCGGCATCCGTCTCTGGACGCGGGTATTCACCGGCCGCGTTGAGGAAGTGCGAGCCCCGGAACTCCATGGAGGGTTGTTCCTCGATGGCCTTGTCGAAGAAGGCGAGGATCTTGCTCTCCGGATCGGTCGCGTCCTCGGTGCGCCTCTGCCAATCAGCGCGGTATTCCTCATCGAGGGCCTCGACGTAGGCGATAACGAGGGCATCCTTGGAGCCGAAAAGGGAGTAGAGCGACGCTTTGGCCACGTCGGCCTCGCGCAGGATACGGTCAATGCCAATGACGCGGATGCCCTCGGTGGTAAAGAGCCGCGTGGCGGATTCAAGTAGTCGGCTCCGCGGGCTCGGGCGGTTGCGACGCGACTTCTTTTCGGCCATTTCTTCTCCTCACATGACAAAACCGGTTCATCTATACAATATAGACAAACCGGTATGTATGCGAATTTTTACTTCTTGCGGCCCGTAATGGCTCCCACGATCCACAGCAAGATACATGCACCGACCGTTGCCGTAATGATCATCAGGAACCAGCTATCGCCGACGCTCTTGTTGAAGAGCGCCAGCAATCCGCCACCGATGAGGCCGCCGATAACACCAACGATGAGGTTGGTAAACAGCCCCTGGTCGCGCTTCATAATCTTCTCAGCGAGCCAGCCGGCAATGATGCCAACAACAATCGAACCAAAGAAACCGAGACCGAGTCCCATGTCACTCACTCCTTCTCATAACAGTAAATAGCGTTTATCTACGTACCCGTCCACCGTACGCGTTAAAACACCAAAACGTCTCGGGCACACCACTTATCCAATAAAAGGGCCCGAATCGTTATAGCGAGGTTATGCGATGGTTACTCCGAGTCTGGTCGAACCACCATCATCGGGCACGGCGCGGACTGCAGCAGTGCGCGGGAGGTAGAGCCCAAGAGCATGCCCTTGAAGCCACCGCGACCGTGGGAGCCCACAACGAGCAGCTGCGCACCTTCGGAGGCCTCCGAGAGTGCACGGACCGGGCGGTCACGGGCGATAACCTTCTTAACCTGCACGTCCGGGTACTTCTCCTGGAACTCCGCGAGGCGTTCGGTCAGCAGTTCTGCTTGCTCCTTCTCGACCTCGGCCCACTCCGCTTGGGCTGCTGAAAGCCCAGCCAGGGAAGCTTGAACCTGCATGTCCATCCAGGTGTGAACGGCGATGAGTTCAGCGCCGCGGGCATCTGCTTCCTTGAAGGCGTAATCGGTTGCCTTCTGGGAGACCTCGGAACCATCGACACCGATAACAACGGGACCGTACTTCGTGGATTCGGTGACGTGGTTATCCTCACGGACCACGACCACCGGGCAAGATGCGTGGGAGACCACAGATGCAGATACCGAGCCCATGACCATGCCGGACAGGCCGCCCATGCCGCGGGAGCCCATGACAATCATGGTGACGTCCTTGGACATCTCCAGCAGCATGTCGATAGGGGAGCCCTCAGCCACGGTGTGGCCGATCTTCAGATCCGGGGCAATCTTGTGAGCCTCGGCGCGGGCCTCCTCGATCTTCTCTAGGGTCTCCGCCTGGAGGTCATCAAAAAGCTCCTTCGGCGGGACCATGCCTTCGGCGTAGAGGAACTGCGGCATCGTGTAACTCGATGCGATACGTAGCGGGATACCCCGCTTCACCGCAGTATTTGCAGCCCAGCGGACGGCGTTCTTCGACGCTTCCGAACCATCAACGGCGACGACGACAATGTCTTCCTTTGCCATGACCTTTCCTTTCGAAGTGCTTACACCTCCAGTCTAATACCTACTGGCCGACCTGTGGGGCGGTAGCGGCATCAGCATTCGCTGGGAAAAGAATGTTGTAGGCAGCCACAGCAATATCACGAATGACGGCACCGATACCATTAGAGAAGAAATCGATGACGGGCGCGAGAATAGAGTTGAAATCCATGGGGCAAAGAATATCGCAAAAAGGGCGTGGCGCAACACCACTTCCTATCCGCGATGGACTAAACCCCACTCACGCCCGCGTTGTCGAAGGCCCCATCACCGCGTGGGACTTTGTGCACGACCTCATCGTGACCCAACGTCACCGCCACCCCGACGACAACGACTCGGCCCTCCAAGCCCGCTTCACAGCGAACGAGGTTGTATCCCAAGACGGCACCCCGCTTAGTCCCGACAGCACCCTCGCCACCAACGCGATGGTGTACTTCTACCGCATGCCGGCTCCCGAAACACCCGTCCCATACGACATCCCAATCCTGCACGAAGACGAGCACCTCTTGGTCGTCGACAAGCCGCCCTTCATGGCTACGATGCCTCGCGCCCGCCACATCACGGAGACTGCCACCGTTCGCCTTCGCCGAATGACAGGCAACAACGAGCTTTCCCCCGCGCATCGCCTGGACCGGCTTACCTCGGGCATACTCGTCTTCACCAAGGACCGCACCGTTCGGGGCGCCTACCAAACGCTCTTCGCCGAGCGCCGCGTCACCAAGACTTACGAAGCCATCGCCCCGCTTGCCGACGTCTCCCCCGGCACCGTCTGGCGCTCCCGTATGGAGAAGACCCCAGGGGAATTGCAAGGTCGCATCGTCGAGGGCGAAGTCAACGCCATCACCGAGGTCGGCGGCGTGGAACCAGTAGATAAGGCACCGTACGAAGCCATCCACGGTTCACTTCCCGAGATAGCGAAGTACACTCTCAAGCCACAGACCGGCAAGACTCATCAGCTCCGGCTACACATGCTTCAGGCGGGCATCCCTATTATTGGTGACCCCATATACCCGGTCATTTTCCCTGCAGAGGCCGAAGACATGCGGATTCCCATGCACCTGACGGCGACACACATTTCTTTTGTTGATCCATTAACAGCCAGACCCCGAGAATTCTCCTCTCAACTACCGCTTGAAACCCACCATTTATTGAGCCCGTAATTAGGAACATTTAACCATTGTCAATGGCCTTCGACCTACCTTTCGAAGGCCGGGATCTCGCGTTCATTTCCAAGCGGACGCCCGGCCGCCTCCCACCAGGTGCCCGTGTCCCGCGCGCCCTTCCACCCGGCAACGTAGGCCACCACCAAGCCAGCGACCGGAACGACGACAGCGCCAATCGGACTGAACAGAGACGCCGCAAAATCAATCACATGGTCAATCTGGAAGAACTCAAACACCATGCCGTAAAACTCACCCCGGCTATGCAGGTCCGAAACGCGCTTAGCCACGGGTTCAATCACTGGTTCTAGTCGGTCACGAATCGCCGGCCCGAAAAGCAAAAGAACAAAGGACAGCGCCGCCAATGCGAACTTCTTACTGAGTTCCCACGCGCCCGCGCGGTGGGGATGTGTGGCTAAGTCAACGCGCCTCTTCCGTGCTGACTCGTTGGCAACCGGAAGAAAGTCGATCCGCTTAAGGTCATCACCGAGTCTTACCCGCGCTGAACGACTATCGGGCTCAAAGACATTTACAGTCTTGTCCGCAAAGAAGTGGCTCAGACCGTCCTCTTCCCACCCTGGGGTCGGCCTCTCCCTCAAGACCAAAGAATGCTCAATATCTTTCACCCGAGAGACAACCTGCCCCTCACGTATCAGACATGCAGCCGGCACCTTATCCATCAATCCACGGGGTGTAGGACACTGCGAAACCCGCGTCTGAATCTCATCCGAGGTAGCAAGACTTTCAGCACTTTCTGAGTCCGCCAGAGCAGAAACTTTGCCCCGTGCTGCAAGCAGGACATAGACGGTCTTTCCCTCATAGGGAAGTTCCTACAGGTCAAACTTGTCGGTCAAACGCAACGCCCCCAACTTTGACAGTCTGCGCGAACAACACCAATAACCACAGCCTCTACTGTAACTGACCCTGCCAAGGAAGACGAACAGAACAACTTCACCCCAGCATCGACAGACGTGGTGCCGAGGAGGGCCCTCATGACTCGGTCACTAAAAAGCCATTTGTTCAGACCTGGAAGTGCAGACGTGGTAACGCATGCCGGTAGTGCTGGCAAAACGAAAAAGAGACCGTTAAAGCAATGATGGTGCTTTAACGGTCTCTCTTTGCTGTATTGAGTTGTTTGTTGTTGTTTGGTGTCGGCGGTTTCTTACTCTCCCACAACCTCCCGGT
>NZ_VDTC01000099.1 GCF_007672725.1 Corynebacterium aurimucosum ATCC 700975 | reverse complement strand
CTTCTTAGCCCCCTTCCGCCCTTCCCAACCTTCCCGTCCCTTCCCCTCCTCTCCCTTCACCCGCTCAACCCCCTCAACCCCCTTCACCCCCTTCCTCCCCACCTCCCCAATCTCCCCACCCTTCAACAACTCCCCCACTACCCCCCCCATAATCACCACCCCCATCAACCCAACCACACACCAATCACCTCCTTCGCCCAACCCCCACCCATAATTCCCACCCGTATACCCCCCCTTCTTCCCCACCTCATCCTCCCCCATCCCTCCTCCCACCCCCACCCTTATTCCATCCTCCTCCCCCCCCCCAACCTCACCCCCCACCTCCACATCCCCCACCCCCTCCACCACACTCTCATCCACTCCATCATTCCCCCCAACCCCATCCACCGTTATCCCACCCTCTCCCTCCCCCCTCCTCACCACCCACC
>NZ_VDTC01000999.1 GCF_007672725.1 Corynebacterium aurimucosum ATCC 700975 | reverse complement strand
CAGCACCCTCCTCCCACTTCTTCCACTCCTCCACACCCCTCTTCCTCTCCTCCCCCACCTCATCCACCTACACACCCCCCCTAACCTCCCCACCCCCACGCTTCCCACCCCTCACCCCTTTATTTCCCATACCCCCACCCCCACCCCCCTTCCCCACCATCTCCCCTTCTTCTCCCACCTTCCACACTTCTCTTTCTACCTCCCCCATCCACTCACAATCAGTCCTCTCCTCG
>NZ_VDTC01000998.1 GCF_007672725.1 Corynebacterium aurimucosum ATCC 700975 | reverse complement strand
TTGAGGGCGGACGAGGGGAATGTGAACGTGGAGGATGATGTTGGGGTTGTGGGGGTTGTGGAGGAGGTGGTGGGGAATGAGGAGGTTGTGATGGATGGGGATAGGGGATTGGGTGTGGTAGTAGTGGTTGAGGAGTGGGGAGGTGATTGGGGAAGGAGGGGGGGGGAGGGGGGGGGAGTGAAAAAGAAGTGTGGTATGGCTTGCGATCTGTGTAGTAGTGATGGCTTTTTAGA
>NZ_VDTC01000997.1 GCF_007672725.1 Corynebacterium aurimucosum ATCC 700975 | reverse complement strand
CACCCTACAACCCACCCCACCCCTCCATCACCCATGTCACCACCCTATCCACCATCCCTTCTTCACCCAATAAAACCAACTCAACCACCACTAATCCACTCACCCCACCACCTCTACTCCCCTCCCCCCTTCATTCAACCCCCCATCCACCCCCCCTTCTCCTCACCCTTCCCCCACCTCCCCCACCTCCACCTGAACTTTCCATCTTCCCACTCTCACCCCCCCACCCATCA
>NZ_VDTC01000996.1 GCF_007672725.1 Corynebacterium aurimucosum ATCC 700975 | reverse complement strand
CGTGGTTAGAGTGGGGAGGGATGAGTGAGAAGAAGAGTGAGAACAAGATGAACGTAAAGTGGTTGGAAGTGGATGAGGGGGTTGTGGGGGGGGGGTATATGGGGGTGGGTGAGGGGAGGGAGGTGGGGGGGGGGGTGGAGATTATGAAGTATGAGGTGGGGTTGTGGGAGGGGAAGAAAGAGGAGGTGGGTAGGGAAGGAGTGGAGTGGGTGGAGGAGATGATGGGGAACTTC
>NZ_VDTC01000995.1 GCF_007672725.1 Corynebacterium aurimucosum ATCC 700975 | reverse complement strand
TACCGCTCCATCACCCCATCACCTCTCAGAACCCTCCCTCAACGCCCACCACAATCACAACCATTACCCCCACCTTCATCACATCCCGCATCACCAATCGCCCCTCCCCGATCCTCCCTCCACCCAACCACATCTCACACCCCTACAACCATCCCACCATCCCCTCTTATCTCACCCCTAATCCTCCCATCCCCTACTCCCCCCCCAATCCACCCCCCCCAAACACCCCTACC
>NZ_VDTC01000994.1 GCF_007672725.1 Corynebacterium aurimucosum ATCC 700975 | reverse complement strand
GCCATCTTTTCATTCACCTTCCCCCTCTTCTCCTCCACCTTTTCCATCTCCCTCACACCCCCCTTCACCTCCATCTCCACCTCACCCTCCTTCCCCATCACCCCCCCACCCTCCTCCCACACCTCCTGCTGCTCCCCCTCACCTTCCTCCATTCCCTCCTCAATCTCTACCTTCCGATCAGCCTTCTCCTCCATCTTCCAATCCAAGACACCCATCAACTACTTCCACCCCTT
>NZ_VDTC01000993.1 GCF_007672725.1 Corynebacterium aurimucosum ATCC 700975 | reverse complement strand
TCATACTCACCGCCCACACCCCGCACACACCACCCCAATGTTTCCGCACCCCTTCTCCTCGTCGCTCATTCTCTCCATTCCCCTCCCTATTTTCACTCCCATCCTCCCCCACCTCCTCCACTACCACCTCCCCCCATTCCCCCGATCCACCTCCATCCCCCCGGTGCTACGCACGATCATCTTCCGCTACGGCCCAACGCCTTGCCTCAAGCGCGGATGGAAAGAACTGAAAT
>NZ_VDTC01000992.1 GCF_007672725.1 Corynebacterium aurimucosum ATCC 700975 | reverse complement strand
CAGGTAGAGTGTTTGAAGCTGGGATAGCGGGGAAGAATGGGGGGGAGTCGGGGAAAGTGGAGGGTGGGGATGTGTTGGAGGGTGGAAAAATGGAGGAGGGGGGGGGAATAGAGGTGGGGGGGAAAGGGAAGGAGATCGTGGAGGGTGGAGAGGAAGCGATGGCCGGGTGAGCCGTGGAGAGTTGTAGGGTGCATGCGGAGAGGAGGACAGACGCGTTGAGCAAGGTATTGAGG
>NZ_VDTC01000991.1 GCF_007672725.1 Corynebacterium aurimucosum ATCC 700975 | reverse complement strand
CGAGGAGTAGGGCGGAGGGGAGTGGAAAAGTAATGGGAAGGAGGTTTGAAAGGATGGTTTGTAGGGTAGCTGGAATTAATATGGAGGAGGTGTTTGGATGGGAAGGAAAGGGGGGTAGTGTAAAGGAGTTGAGTGGGGGTGTATAGGTATTGGGGGGTGAAGAGGTAATGGGGGTGAGAAAGAGGAAAGGTGGGAGGGTGAGTGGGGGTAGTGGTAGAGAAATAGGGGGGATG
>NZ_VDTC01000990.1 GCF_007672725.1 Corynebacterium aurimucosum ATCC 700975 | reverse complement strand
AGGTGAGGTGGTAGCCGGGGTCGTGAAAAGGGTCGGGGGGGAAGTTGGGATCGGGGACGTTGGTTTGTTGGAGGGAGAGGAGGTGGATGTGGTGAAGGACCGCGGCACGGTGGGGAGGGGAAGGGGGGAGGAATTGGGCGGGGAGTTGGGGTGGGAGGTGGTGGGGGTGGTGGAAGATGTTGGAGGGTGGGGTGTGGTAAGTGGGGATGTTTGATTTGCGGTTGGTGGGGGAGG
>NZ_VDTC01000098.1 GCF_007672725.1 Corynebacterium aurimucosum ATCC 700975 | reverse complement strand
CCAGCCCGATCATTCAGGAACAGCCCCTTATCGTTCCACACCTCATAACCGCCCATCTCACCCCACCCCCCAAACTCCACCTCCTCACTATCCACCATCCCCCCCAACCTCTCCTTCCCAAAACCCCCCCCCTAAATCACCCACATATCCCCCCCCCACCTCCACATACCCCCCCCCTCCACCCCCCACTACCTCCCCCCCACCCTCCACCCCGTCCCAATCTCCTTCCCCTTCCCGTTCACCTTCTCCACCCCCTCCTCATCCCCCCCTATCCCCTCCCCCCACCACACTTTCATACACCCCATCCCCCCCACCCACCCTATCCTCACCTCCTCCCCCCTCCCCAACCTCAATCACCATATCCCCCCCCCCAACCACACCCATCTCACTCCCCCTCACCCCACTCTCTCCCCTACCATCCCCCAACCCC
>NZ_VDTC01000989.1 GCF_007672725.1 Corynebacterium aurimucosum ATCC 700975 | reverse complement strand
ATTCATCGAGTTGAGGGACTCCCAAACCTTCTCCTCCATCTTCCCCTCTTCAACCTCCCACACCACCTTCCACCCCTCGTTCACCTTCTCACCCACCCCCATCCCATTCCCCTCCACCGCCTTCTTACCCTCCTCCCCCTCCTGCACTCCCTCATCATCCACCTTCTTCCTCTCCTCAACACACTCCTCCACACTTACCAACTCGCCAACCGAAGCTTCTCCTCCGTTCTCATA
>NZ_VDTC01000988.1 GCF_007672725.1 Corynebacterium aurimucosum ATCC 700975 | reverse complement strand
CCACCTCCCCCTCGATTTCCTCCACCCCCACGTTGACCCTCCCGCTCCCGCCTTCATCCCCCTCCACCCAGTCTTCACCCTCTCCCTCCACCTCCATCCCCACCTCTTCCCCTTCCTCCCCCAACCTCCCCGAGTCCCCCATCACCACCCCCCCCACCCTTTCCAAATCACCCTCCCCCACCTCCTCCCCCACGCCCTCCACAACCAACAATACATCCCCCAAATACTCCATTA
>NZ_VDTC01000987.1 GCF_007672725.1 Corynebacterium aurimucosum ATCC 700975 | reverse complement strand
CCCCCACCCCGCACACCATCTCCTCCCAAAGACCCTCTACTTCCTTACCCACCTCTTCATCCTTCACTCCCTTACCCAACATCCCCACCTTCCACTCCCTTCACCCCACCTCCTCCCACTCACCCCCCTTCATCACCTCACCGCCACCACCCCCCCCCTTCCCTCCCTCCGCACGACCCAACGCGCAATTAACGGCCACATCCTCCTCCAGGCACCGACCACTCATCGTGACTT
>NZ_VDTC01000986.1 GCF_007672725.1 Corynebacterium aurimucosum ATCC 700975 | reverse complement strand
AAGTGGATGAAGGAGTGGTGGGATGTGGGGGTGAGGGAAGTGGGGGATGAGGGGTGGGGGGGGGAAGGTGTGGAAGATGATCATGGGGGGGAGGGAGAAGAAGAGGATGTGATAGGGGGTGAGGAAGACGTTGGTGGGGAAGAAGTTGTGGAGATGGGGGGTCTTTTGGGGGGAGGGGATGGTGGAGAAAGGGGAGAGGGGAGAGGAGAAGGAGGTATGGAGAAGGTGGGGGTG
>NZ_VDTC01000985.1 GCF_007672725.1 Corynebacterium aurimucosum ATCC 700975 | reverse complement strand
CCTCCCCCACCCCACCCCCTTTAACTCCCCCACCCCCCATCACTTCCCCCTCCTCACCCTCCCCTCCCCTTCCCACCTCCACAACCCCATCCACCCCCTCCCCAACTTCCTCCTCACCTACCCCCACTACCCCTCCACCCTACTCACCCCCACCCTTCCCACCATCCACCACCCCTAAACCCCCCCCCTCACCCCAAAACCCTCCCACCCCCCTTCCCTCCACCACTACCCGTC
>NZ_VDTC01000984.1 GCF_007672725.1 Corynebacterium aurimucosum ATCC 700975 | reverse complement strand
TCGCATACACTCAATCCCCATATCAAAAATACTCCACCTCCCCACGTTAACATCCCCCCCCAAATTTCCCTCATCCTCACCCCCCCCTTCACGTCCCCACCGCTGCCATCCCCAACACTACCCCCCATCAACACCCCCACCCCCCAACCCCCCACCGCCCCCCCCACCACTACTCACCCGTGAACTCCCAACGCGATCCCCACTCCCCCGAACACTGCCTCCGGGGGGGCCTGCT
>NZ_VDTC01000983.1 GCF_007672725.1 Corynebacterium aurimucosum ATCC 700975 | reverse complement strand
CCTCCCTACTACTTGATGTTTTCCGCCACCGTTTGCCTCCTGCCCCCCCCTTTACCCCATCCCCCCCCTCCCCACCTGTTCCTACAGCATCCTCCCCTTCCACCCATACCCCCTATCCACCCCCTCCCACCCCCCCCACCACCCCAATCCCCTCCCCCTCTCCGACATTAACCCCAATCTTCCCCCTCCCCATCCCCCGCCGCAGGACGCACCTCTAAACAACATTCCCCAACAT
>NZ_VDTC01000982.1 GCF_007672725.1 Corynebacterium aurimucosum ATCC 700975 | reverse complement strand
GGCGCAGATGAAGAAGTGGGTGTAATGGTGGGGGCGGATTGAGAGGAATGGGATGAAGGGGGGGGCGGGGAGGGGGGTAGGTTTAAGGTGGAGAAGGGCGATGAGGGTGGAGGGCAGTGGGGAGGGGGGGATGGGGATGTAGAAGGGGGAGGGGAGGGGGAGGTTGAGAGGGAAGATAGGGGGGTGGGTAATGCGGAAGAGGGGGGAAAGAGGGGAGGGGGGGGAGAGGAGCGTG
>NZ_VDTC01000981.1 GCF_007672725.1 Corynebacterium aurimucosum ATCC 700975 | reverse complement strand
TATCACCCCCTACATGGACTACCCCCTATTCCCCGGTATCTTCCACCGCCCCGTCCCTTGCCTGGCCCGCACCACCTACCCCCCCGTCCACTCCATTCCCATTCCCCATCTCACTTCGTACTTCCCCTTCACCGCCCTCATCATCTCCCTCCTCTCCCTAGCCACCCTCCTTATCCTTTTCCACCTCACCCGTAACCCCGCCTCCCACACCCTCCTCATCCCACCTACCCCCCTC
>NZ_VDTC01000980.1 GCF_007672725.1 Corynebacterium aurimucosum ATCC 700975 | reverse complement strand
CGGGTGGGGGGATTGTTGAAATTAGAGAAGATGGGTTGTTGGTTGAGGTGGGGGAGGTGAGAGAGAGGGTGGGGTTTGAGTGGTTGGGTGAGTTTGTGTAGGGGTGGGGATGGTAGATTGAGGGGGGAGAAAGGTGGATGGGGATGTTTAGTTGTTGGTTGGTGGGGAGTAGTTGATATGTTGAAGATTGAGATTGGGTGGGTGTGTTGAATAGAAGGTTGTGGAGGATTGGGGT
>NZ_VDTC01000097.1 GCF_007672725.1 Corynebacterium aurimucosum ATCC 700975 | reverse complement strand
CCCCGCGTTTATCGGGGGGAGAGAGATAAGTTGGTGAGATAGGGGAGTTTTGGTTTTAGTTGGGGTGGGGTAGGGGAAAGGATAGGCGGGTGAGGGGAAGAGAGGGGGGGAGGGATGGTGGGGGGTGTAGTGGGGAGAGTGGGTGAGGATGTGTTGGGAGTGGAGGAAGTTGTTGGGGTGGGGGGTGGGGGGGTGGGGGAGGGTGAGGTGGGGAGCGTGGATGGAGTGGGGGATGGGGAGGCGACGGGGATGGTGGATGGAGAGGGAGGTGGGAGGGGAAGAGAGAGGGGTGATGGGGTTGAGGAGGGGGGAGTGAGGGAGGGGATGGGTGGGATGGAGGATGGGGTGGGTGTGGGGGTAGGGGGAGGGGAGGGAGGGGGAGTGGAGGTGATGGTGGGGGATGAGGATGGGGGGGTTGGTGTTGGGTTGG
>NZ_VDTC01000979.1 GCF_007672725.1 Corynebacterium aurimucosum ATCC 700975 | reverse complement strand
CTCCTTGCCCACCTTCCCCCCCTCGATCCCACCCTACTCCCGCGAGCCCTCTACCACCTCAGCCCCAGCCTTCTATCCCTTCCACTTCCTCCTCATAAGTCCAATTCCTTTTCTTCCATTCATCTCGTCATACCGCCCCGAACCTCCCCCTCCCACCCCCCATCCACCCCATCCACCCCCCCCAACACTTTCTCCCCCTCCTTCACTACCCACACAACCCCCCTCCAATCCCCCCC
>NZ_VDTC01000978.1 GCF_007672725.1 Corynebacterium aurimucosum ATCC 700975 | reverse complement strand
TATCCACCTTCCCCTCCCCGCCCCCCTCCCTCCCAAACCCCACCACCTCCACCTCTCCACCACCTCTCCCCTCTACCCCCACATTCGCCTCCCCAACGTCCACCTCTTCCCTCACCACCACCTCCACCACATCATCACCTACACCCACCGTCGCAACAACCCCCCCCCCCCCATCCTCACCCCCAACCTCATCACCCCCCACCTCAAGGCCTTCACTCCCCACCCAGTCATCCTCG
>NZ_VDTC01000977.1 GCF_007672725.1 Corynebacterium aurimucosum ATCC 700975 | reverse complement strand
TCCCCCCCCACCTCCTACCTCCACACCATACTCCCTCCCCCCATCTCCCCCTTCCCCCCACCCCCCTTACCCCACAACCCGCTCCCCACAAACCCTTCACCCTCCTCCCCCACCTCCTACCACCTCCTCCCAATCCCCCAAATCCATACCCCCCCCTCCATCCAATCCCTCTACCTCACCTCCCCCTCCTACTCCACTTCCACCCATCCCACCACCTCACCGTACCTATCCCTCCC
>NZ_VDTC01000976.1 GCF_007672725.1 Corynebacterium aurimucosum ATCC 700975 | reverse complement strand
CTCCCCCCCCCCTGTCTGCCCCCCGCCTCTGGGAACGCCCACCCCCCCCCCCCCCCCTCCCCCCATTCCCCCTCCCCATCCCCTCCCTCACCCTCCCTTTTCCACCCCCCCCCCACCTCTCCCTCCCTCTCCTTCCTCAACTCCCACCTCATTAACTACCAGCTCCAGCTTCACTCCTTCACCCACCACCCCTCCAACAAATTCTACCACTTCATCCACCCCCCAAAACCCTAACC
>NZ_VDTC01000975.1 GCF_007672725.1 Corynebacterium aurimucosum ATCC 700975 | reverse complement strand
AGGGGAAGGCGGTGTTGGAGGCGGGTGAGATTGGGGCAGAATCAAGGGGGGGTTGGAGATTGAAGGGAGAGCGATTGGAGGGGATGTTGAGTGTTGAGGAGATGGTGGGGGATGATAAGGGAATGGTTGAGTAGATGATGAAGAGTGATGAGGCTGAAGTAGGAAAGAAAGGTGTGGTAGAGGTGGGGGTGGGCAAGTAGAGGTAGAAGGGAGAGTTTTGTTGGCGGGGACAGGTT
>NZ_VDTC01000974.1 GCF_007672725.1 Corynebacterium aurimucosum ATCC 700975 | reverse complement strand
ACATCTTGATGCTTTCCCTCACCCCCCACCCACCCCTCTCACTCCTCTCCATCGCCCCGAAGGATTTCCGCATCACCACACCCCCCTCAATCTTCCCCCCCCCCCCCAATCACCACCAACCCCCCCATCTCATCCTCCCCACCCTCCCCACCCCATTCCAACCCATCCATCCTCACCATCTCCACCCCTACCTTTTCCCCCCTCACCCCGTGCCCCACACACCTCCACTTCTCCAT
>NZ_VDTC01000973.1 GCF_007672725.1 Corynebacterium aurimucosum ATCC 700975 | reverse complement strand
GGAGGAGGATTTAGGCGTGGATAGGTGTAGGAGGATGGGGGATGTGTTTGGGGGGAGGGAAGTGGTGAAGGGGATTGCGGGGATTGAGGGTGGGGAATAGTGGGAAGAGGTGGGCGGGAGTGTTGGTGAGGAGTGGGAGTTAGGAGAAGGTATTGAAGGAGGTGTGGAGGGTGGGGGTATGGGGTTGGGGTTAGAGGGGAGTATGGGAACAGTGTGGGGTGGTGAAGGGGTGAGGG
>NZ_VDTC01000972.1 GCF_007672725.1 Corynebacterium aurimucosum ATCC 700975 | reverse complement strand
GAGGAGGGTTGCCAGGTGGGGGTGGAGGTGGGAGGAGGGGTTTTGGAGTAGGTCAGGAAGATCGTTGCGGTTGTTGTGGGTAATAGGGGTATGAGGAAGGGGGTGGGGGTGCTGGTGGTTAAGGGAGGGGTGGGGAAGGTGAGAGTGATGGTTGTTGGAGTTGGTGTTATTGTGGGTGTGGTGGTGAGGAGGAAAAGGAAGGAGGGGAGGATGTGGTGGGGGAAGTTTTCAGGGGTT
>NZ_VDTC01000971.1 GCF_007672725.1 Corynebacterium aurimucosum ATCC 700975 | reverse complement strand
ACACATTTCCATCCTCAACCCCTTTAAACATTTCATTATCCCCCCCAACCTCATCCACCTACCCCTACCCCTCATCATCCCTTCTCCCTTCACCCCCATCCTTACCTCCCTCACCCATAGCCTTATCCACCCGCTCATCAACTCCTTCCCTTCCCCCCACCTTACCCCTTTCCCCTTCCAAATCACCCACAACCCCCACACCTTCCTTCACTTCCCCCCCCTAATCACCCCAATTAT
>NZ_VDTC01000970.1 GCF_007672725.1 Corynebacterium aurimucosum ATCC 700975 | reverse complement strand
CCCTTCCAACCCTGCCCTACTCCCTTCCCCACCACCTTCTTCCCCGCACTCTCGATCTCCCCATCACACCCCACCTCTTCACCCTCTTTCACCACCCCACAACCCTCCTAACCCACCACCTTTCCCATAACCCTCCCCCCTATCTCACTCACTATCACCACATTCCATCTCCAATGCACTCCACCCCTCCCCTCTGCACAACCCACTACTTTTATCCCCAACCCAGCAAAACCCGCC
>NZ_VDTC01000096.1 GCF_007672725.1 Corynebacterium aurimucosum ATCC 700975 | reverse complement strand
CAAATTCCTCCACCCCATTCCCATCTCCTCCCCTCCCCTCATCCCCTCAACACCTATAACCCGCTCCACCTCCCCAACCTCCCCACCATCACCCCCCCCATCATTTTCACACACCCACCAAAACAACCCATACCCAACCCACCCACTACTTCCAAATTCACCCCTAACCCCTCATCCCACCTACACATTACAACCCCCCCCCTCTCTCCCCTCGCTTTACTCCTCCTACCACTCAATTTTTTAATCACACCCCTGTGACTAATGATGACAAACTGACTCAAAAACTCTAAACTTCTACTACACCTTCACGCGCCACCACTCTTCACCCCCTCGTTCACGTCCCCTTTAATACAAAAATACAACTCCCCTCAACTATCACTCCACTAATTACCTCACCACTAACAATAACCCTCCCGACTCCAGCGCACTCC
>NZ_VDTC01000969.1 GCF_007672725.1 Corynebacterium aurimucosum ATCC 700975 | reverse complement strand
GAGACGAGAAATAGGATGTGGTGGAGAGGTTTTGTGGCTTGGGGGGGAGAGGGTTTATTGATTATGAGGGGGGGAGAGTGGGGGAAAGTGGGTGAGGAGTTTTAGGTTGAGGATGGGGAGAATAATTGGGGGTATGTAGGAGAAATGGTGGAGTGTTAGGTGGAAGAGGAGGGGGAGGGAGGGATGTAGGGGAGTGAGATGGGGGTGATTGAAGTGGTGGGAGAGGGGGGGTATAGG
>NZ_VDTC01000968.1 GCF_007672725.1 Corynebacterium aurimucosum ATCC 700975 | reverse complement strand
AAACCCCCCCCCCTCATCAATCAACTCCCCCCTCACCACCTTATTCATAACCCTCACCCCTCCCTTCAATTTTCCCCCTACCTTCCTCCTCTCCCCAACCAGAACCTCCTCCCCTTCATACCACATCCTCATATCCACTCCCACCTCTTCTCCCCTACCCTCCAACCTCTTCGTACTGCCATCCACCACCAACGCACCCAACTTCCAATCAACCTCTACCCCAACGCCAATCCCACC
>NZ_VDTC01000967.1 GCF_007672725.1 Corynebacterium aurimucosum ATCC 700975 | reverse complement strand
CTCACCAGCCTCCGTCTACCCCATGAGCTACATCAACTCCACCATCCCCCCCACCTCCCCCCCCTCAAACCCCACCATCCACTCCTACTCACCCACCCCCAACCCTCCCACCCTCTTCCCCCCTACCTCCCCATAATCACCTCACCTCCCCTCCGCTATCACTTTCCCCCCATCTACTTCCACAACACTAACCAAGCGCGTTTCACCGACCTTCTTCCCTTCCTACAGTCCCCGCACA
>NZ_VDTC01000966.1 GCF_007672725.1 Corynebacterium aurimucosum ATCC 700975 | reverse complement strand
CTTTTCCACCCCCTCCTCCCCAACCCCCCCCACCCCCTCTTCCCCATTACCCCCCTCCACCACCCCCCCTGCACCCCCTGCCTCCGCACCACCTTCCCCTCTTCCCCCCACTCCCACCCCCACTCCCCTCCCCCAACCAACCTCCCCCCCTCCTCCTCATCCTCACCCTCATCCCCATCCCCCCCCCAACCACCCTCATTCCCCTTCTCCCAACCTATCAAACCCCCCCCATCTCCCC
>NZ_VDTC01000965.1 GCF_007672725.1 Corynebacterium aurimucosum ATCC 700975 | reverse complement strand
CCCCCCCCCAACCAACTCATCCTTCCCCAAACCTCCTTCACCATCCCTCCCACACCCATCCCAAACACCCCCTCTCCACCACCCTCCCATCCCTCCCCCCACCCCCCCCCTTCATCATCACCATCCCACCTCCCTCCCAACCCTCAACCCCCTCCGTAATCCTCCCCCCAATCATCCCCATCACCAGCACACCAATGATGTCCCACCAATACTACACCCACTCCATCAAACCCTCCAT
>NZ_VDTC01000964.1 GCF_007672725.1 Corynebacterium aurimucosum ATCC 700975 | reverse complement strand
CAAGATCCCCCGAATCCCCCCCCCCCACCTCTCCGCTGTCCCTCCCCTCCCTGGCCCCCCCCCCCCCATCATCGCTTCCATCCCCCAATCCTTCCCTCCTTCCCACCACCTCCCCCAGCCCGTCACCCTCCACCTCAACAACCCCACCCCTGTCCCCAACCCCCCCCTCCACGTTCTTCCACCCCTCCCACCTCACCTCCTCCAACCCCTTCCACTTCAAGACTTCCACCATCTCCTC
>NZ_VDTC01000963.1 GCF_007672725.1 Corynebacterium aurimucosum ATCC 700975 | reverse complement strand
GGAGTGGGGAGGCAGTTGGAGGGGGGAATGCTGAATGTGGTGGATAGGGTTAGAGAGGGAGTTGTGGGGGAGGTGTGGGTGAGCGAGGGGGTTGGAGTAAGGGGGGTGAATGTTGTGGGGGAGGGGGTGGAGAGAGGGGGTGTTGGGGTTGGGAGAAAGGTGATTGATGGAGTTGAGGGAGTGGGAAAGGTTCTGTTGGATCTTGGGTTGTTGAAGCTGGGAGAGGAGGATCAAGAGA
>NZ_VDTC01000962.1 GCF_007672725.1 Corynebacterium aurimucosum ATCC 700975 | reverse complement strand
CCCCCCACCCTCCCAAATCCTCCTCCTAGACAATAACCCTCCCCCCCTACCTACCACCCACCACCATCCCCTTGTCACCATCTATCCCTCCCCAACCAAACACCATCTCCTCCCCATCCCCCCCCCCCACCCACACCACTTACACACCCCCAT
This sequence comes from Corynebacterium aurimucosum ATCC 700975, assembly GCF_007672725.1. Classification (GTDB taxonomy): domain Bacteria; phylum Actinomycetota; class Actinomycetes; order Mycobacteriales; family Mycobacteriaceae; genus Corynebacterium; species Corynebacterium hesseae. The sequence goes on along the minus strand of NZ_VDTC01000962.1, from coordinate 85 downwards.
CCCACACCAACCCCTCCCCCCATACCTTCTCCCCCTCAAACTCTTCCCACACCTCCTCTATCGAAGACGCCTCATACCCTAACCA
>NZ_VDTC01000961.1 GCF_007672725.1 Corynebacterium aurimucosum ATCC 700975 | reverse complement strand
ACCACTACACCCCCACTCTCCATACCTCCCTCCCTCCCCCCTCCCACCCCCCTCCCCCCCCACTACACCATCGTCCTCTTCTTCATATCCAACTTTTCAACCAACTTCACTACTCCATCCCTAAAACCCTCCCACCCCAACTCCCCTTCCCCTCCCCACACCACCAAGAAACCCCTCCCCCAATTATCCCCCAATACCTTCATCCCCAAATCCCTCTTCTCAATCTCCACGGTCCCCT
>NZ_VDTC01000960.1 GCF_007672725.1 Corynebacterium aurimucosum ATCC 700975 | reverse complement strand
TGGTGGGGGCACGGAAGTACCTGGATGAGAGTGGAGGGGGGAGGGAATGGGAGGGGAGTTGGCGAAGGAGGAAGGAGGGGGGTGAGAAGAAGGAGGGGGAGTAATGTGGGAGGGGTTGAGGGAGGATGAGGTGGAGGAGGTGAGGGGGGGGGGTTGGATGAAGTGGAGGGGGTGGGAGAGGTGGAGAAGGGAATGAGCGTGAGGGAGAGGAGAACGTCGTGAGGAAAGGGGTGGGTAG
>NZ_VDTC01000095.1 GCF_007672725.1 Corynebacterium aurimucosum ATCC 700975 | reverse complement strand
TGAAGCCGGTTAGAATGGAAGGACTAGGCGGATTATGGAGAGAAAAAGTGAGAGGAAGTGTGGTTGAGTGGATGGTTAAAGAAGGGGGAGTTGATGGAGAAGATGTTGGAGAAGGAAAAAGAAGAGGGGAATGGTATGGAGGGGGTGGTGGGAAGGGTGGGTGGGGAGAGGGGGGTGAAGGGGGGGGTAGAGGTGGAGGGGGTGGGGATCGTGAAGAAGTAGGATATGGAGGTGATGGGGGGCGATATGGAGGGGATGGAGGGGGGGGAGGTGGTGGATGGGGGGGGGAGGGATTGGGGATGGTGGGGGGGAAGTGTTTGGGTGATTAGAAAGGCTTGGGGAAGGGGTTGGAGGAGGTGGGTGGGGAAGGGGTGGTGGAGATTGTGGGGAAGGATAGGGGTGGGGATGCGCGGGTGGTGATGGGTGCGGTGG
>NZ_VDTC01000959.1 GCF_007672725.1 Corynebacterium aurimucosum ATCC 700975 | reverse complement strand
GGTAGGAAATGAGGAGGTGGAGAGGGGATTGGGTGAGGTGGAGAAGGAGAGGGAGAGGGTTATGGAGGGGGAGATGAGGGGGAAGGTGACAATGGAAGAGGGTAGGAGAATGGGGGGGGTGGGGTAGTGGGGGAAGATGAAGATGAAAAGGATGAGGAGAGGGAAGAAGGGCAAGGAGAGGTAGTTGGGGATGGGGTAGAGGGGTGGGGGGGAGGGGGCGTCTTGGTTGGGTGGGGTG
>NZ_VDTC01000958.1 GCF_007672725.1 Corynebacterium aurimucosum ATCC 700975 | reverse complement strand
AGTGATGGGAAGGGGAGGGTGGGGGTGGAGGATGGGGGATGGGTGAGGGGGGGGAAGATTGATGGGGACGCAGAGGGGCGGGTGCGGGAGGAGAACGTGGAATGGGGGAAGGGTTTGGTCGATCGGGTGCTGGGGGAGGGAAATGTGTGGGGTGGGGTGTGGGGTGAAAGCGGGGGTAATGATGGAATGGAATTGGGTGTAATGGGCGGATTGGGAAGGGGGGATGAGGGGAAGGATG
>NZ_VDTC01000957.1 GCF_007672725.1 Corynebacterium aurimucosum ATCC 700975 | reverse complement strand
CGTGGTGGTGGCTGACTTGGTGAGGAGACGTGTGGATGCGGGGACGGGGCAGGAAGTTCTGAAGATGGTGGCGGGGGGAGAAGGGAAAGTGTGAAGGATAGTGAGGTGAGAATTGAGGGGAGTGGAGTGGTAGAAGTGGATGGGGGAGGGGGTGATGTGGGAGTGAATGGTGAAGGGAGTGGTGTGGGGGGGGGAGATGATGAGAGTGGAAGGAGGAAAGATGGGGGTGAGGAGGAAG
>NZ_VDTC01000956.1 GCF_007672725.1 Corynebacterium aurimucosum ATCC 700975 | reverse complement strand
CCTGAAACCAAGACACCCCACGATTTAGAGCGTTTCAAGCAAACTCACAATATCCCCCACTACCTCTTCCCGCCACCGCACACCACTCCCCACCTTCAAATCACCTACCTCCCACTAAACCCCCCCCCCCCCCTCCAAAAGCTGCCTATACTCCCCCAATCCATCTCCACATTCCAACACCCCCCCGTTCCCAGCACCCAACCTCCCCCTTACCCCTTCTTCCCCCCTCACATCCACC
>NZ_VDTC01000955.1 GCF_007672725.1 Corynebacterium aurimucosum ATCC 700975 | reverse complement strand
CCCCCCAAACCACATCCCTTCCTTTTCTCATATCACCCCTATCCACCTCCTACTCCCCATTCCCCCCCCCCAACAACTCCACCCCAACAAACACCCCCATACCAACTAGCACGCCCACGCACCGCATCCCGCCGACAAACCCTGCCCACAACCCCACCATCCCGCCTGCCCCCCAATAATCTTCTCCCTCTTCCACTCCGCTCTTAAGCAATCGAATCGCGCTAACCCAACCCGTCGA
>NZ_VDTC01000954.1 GCF_007672725.1 Corynebacterium aurimucosum ATCC 700975 | reverse complement strand
AGGAAGGCAAGGTGTGCGAGGGCGCGGTGGGCGGGGTGAAGCTAGACGAGGTGGGAGATAAGAAGCAGGCGGGTAACGTGAAGGTGAGGAGTGGTTGGGGGTGGAATGAAGAGAAGGGGTGGTTGGATGAGGTGTATTGGTTGGGGTGTGGGTGGTTGAGGATTTAGGATGGGAAGGGGAGGGTGGTGTTCGAGTCGGGTAGGGATTTTGAAAAGAGGAGGGGTGAGGTGAAGGAAAG
>NZ_VDTC01000953.1 GCF_007672725.1 Corynebacterium aurimucosum ATCC 700975 | reverse complement strand
GTAGTGGGGGAGGGTTCGGGAGGCGGGGTAGTGTGAGGTGGAGGTTGGGGAGGGGGGGGTGTGGGTAAAGTAGGGGGGATGGGTTTTGTGATGGATGAGCGGAGAGAGGGTGGGGTGGAGGATATGGGGGATGTGAAGGAGGGGGAGAAGTGGGGGGATGGGGGTTGGGATGTTGTTCTAGGGTGGTTGGGAGGGGGTGTGGGAGTAAATAAGGGGGGGTGGGGAGAGTGTGGAGGGGA
>NZ_VDTC01000952.1 GCF_007672725.1 Corynebacterium aurimucosum ATCC 700975 | reverse complement strand
TGAAGGGAGGAGGGGCAAGGGGAATTGGGAAAATGTGTGATGGTAGAGGGAAGGGAGAGTTAGGAATGAGGGTTGGAGGGGTAGGGGTGTGGGGAGGTAGGTGGGGTGAGGGGGTATAATTGGAGGAGTTTGTAGGAATTTATTGGACAGGGATATGGAAAGGGATGAGATGTGAGGGGACTCGAAATGGGGAAGGAGTAAGGAGAAGAAGGGTGGGAAGGATGGGAAGGGGGGGAAGG
>NZ_VDTC01000951.1 GCF_007672725.1 Corynebacterium aurimucosum ATCC 700975 | reverse complement strand
CAACCTCCCCAATCTTCCCCTCCCTCCCCCCACTCTCCACCACCCACACCATCATCTCCATCACTACTCCCAAATCCCCACCCCCCCCAACCACCATCCCGACCTTTCCTTCCCCCTCCTCCACCTCCCACTCACACACCCCCTTATCCACCTCTACCTCCCCCCCCCCCGCCGAACGGCAATCTCAAACCCAGGCACCCCCCCCCGCACCCACCACCCACGCCTCCCCCCCCCCAGCC
>NZ_VDTC01000950.1 GCF_007672725.1 Corynebacterium aurimucosum ATCC 700975 | reverse complement strand
GCCACTCACCCTCCCGCTTTCCATCTCACTCAAATCCTCCCTGTCCACCACCTCCCCCGCAACGCCCTTCGCGCCCGACCCCACCCCCACTGCATCCTCCTCCCCCTCACCCCCCACCACCACCACCTCCCCACCCCTCCCCTCAACCTCACCACCACCATTCACATCACTCTCCAAAACCCGTCAACCCACCCTCCCCACCACCACCTTCCACTCCTCCACCACCACCCCCGTCCTCC
>NZ_VDTC01000094.1 GCF_007672725.1 Corynebacterium aurimucosum ATCC 700975 | reverse complement strand
CCCATCATCACCCATAACAATCACCCCCTACCACCCCTCTTTAAGCAACTCTTCTAACACCCTCACTTCACCATTTCCCCCCAAACCCCCCCTCCTTATCCCGGACCTTCCTCCCACCCCCCCGACCCCCCCCCGCAACTTATAACTCACCCCCCCAACCACCCCCTTTCTCACCAACTCCCTTACCCAAACCCAGACAAAGGCTCTCTTATCCCCCTCCACAACTTCCCCTTCCCCTCCATCCCCTTCAACGTCCCCCCCTCCCCAACAAACCCCATCCCAACAACCCCCCACCCAACAAGCACCCACCCCAACCACCCCCAACAACACGACAACCCCTCCCCCACCCCCCAAATCACCCCGCCCTCCCACCCCCATCACCCCTCGCGGCTTGCCACTTCTCCTTATTTTCCCGATCGTTCTCCTCCGCATC
>NZ_VDTC01000949.1 GCF_007672725.1 Corynebacterium aurimucosum ATCC 700975 | reverse complement strand
AGGGAGTTTGAGGTGGGGTGGTTGATGGTGTTTTGGACCATTGGGTTGGTGGTTGGGAATAGGTGGAATTAGCAGGTCAAGGGGATGTGGAGTTTTAAATGGGTTAGGAAAGTGTGGTGGTTGGGGGGTTTGTTGGGGTTCGTGATTAGGGGGATTGGGGGGTATTTGGTGAGTGTTGCTGTGGAGTAGTTGCTGATGAATGGGAGGTGGGGGTTGGAGGTGGGGGGGGATATTTTGGA
>NZ_VDTC01000948.1 GCF_007672725.1 Corynebacterium aurimucosum ATCC 700975 | reverse complement strand
TGTGATTATACCCTACCCCGTCCCTCCCTCCCCCCCCATTATACCTAACCAAAACCGCTCAATAAACTCCATCGCCTACATTACCCCTCCTCCTCTCCTCCCTCCTTCCTCTATCTCCCAAACCCCCTCCACCTCCACATCCCCTTCCACCCTTACTTCCCCATCAACACCCACAACATGCCCCACTTCCACCCCACCCTCATCATCCTCGAACACCACCCCTACCTCCACTACATCCG
>NZ_VDTC01000947.1 GCF_007672725.1 Corynebacterium aurimucosum ATCC 700975 | reverse complement strand
ACGTGGTGTGAAGAATGAGTGGGTGCCAGGTACGCGCTTTGGAGTTGGTGTGTGAGTGGAAAATATGGGGAGGGGGAAGTTTGTGGGGAGTAGTGGGCGATGGTAGCTGGGGTGGGAGATGAGGGAGGGAGGGGGGGGGGTGGATATTGGATAATGGAGAGGGGAGTATAGATGATTTTTGTGAAGAGGGGGTGAGTGGGGTGAAGTAGGGAAGGGTGGGAGGATATAGATTAGGGGGG
>NZ_VDTC01000946.1 GCF_007672725.1 Corynebacterium aurimucosum ATCC 700975 | reverse complement strand
AACCCCCCCCCCCACCTCCCCCTCCCCGCCACAACCCTCCCGGCTACCAACTCCCCCCCCTTCCTCCTCACCCCCAACTTCTCCAACAACCCTCCCACAATCTCCTCCCATCCCACCACTCCCATCTCCTTCATCAACCCACCCCCCAACACATCCCACACCATATCCCCCCCCCTTACCCCCCCCCCCATCCTCCTCTCATCCCCCCTCTCCATTCTCACCAGTACCTCCCTCTGCTC
>NZ_VDTC01000945.1 GCF_007672725.1 Corynebacterium aurimucosum ATCC 700975 | reverse complement strand
GGTTGCGGGATGGGTACCTGACGCAGTGAAAGCGAAAGCCGTTTGTAGGATGGGTTGAATTAAGAGGTGGGGAATGGTTATTGGATAGATGATCGGGGGAGGTGTTGTAAGTGGGATGGGGGGAGGTGGGGGGGTTGTGGTATGAGGGTTTGGGAGGTGTATGGTGAGTGTGGGGGGAATTGTGAAGAGGAGGATGTAGGGTGGGTGGGGTGAGGAAGAGTAGGACAACAAATAGGATT
>NZ_VDTC01000944.1 GCF_007672725.1 Corynebacterium aurimucosum ATCC 700975 | reverse complement strand
AACAACCCACGCAGCCCCAGCCCCTTACCCTCAACCCCCTCGTGCGCGCGACAATGCCCAACCACCCGACGCATCCCTACCAATCCCCCTCCCAGATCCCCCATCACCTTCACCGTTTCCCACACGCCCACCTCCCAGAACCCCCACCCTCCCACCTCAACCATCACCATCACCCCACCACCATCCTGCCACCCCTCGCCGCGCAACACCCTCCGCCGCTCCCCTCCACCCCCCCCTCC
>NZ_VDTC01000943.1 GCF_007672725.1 Corynebacterium aurimucosum ATCC 700975 | reverse complement strand
GGTTGTTGGGAGAGTGGGGGTGAAGGTGTTCAATCGGGTTATGACGAGCGTTGTGTTGATGAAGGAGGTTGCGGTGTTCGTGGAAGGGAGTGGGGTTGAGATGAAGAGTGGGAGTGGGATTGTGGTGATGAAGGAAGGAAGATTGTGGGGGTTGGTGTAGGGGAATTGGGTGAGGAGGAAGGATAAGGGAGGAAAAGGTAGGGAGTGGGGGTAGAGTGGGGAGAATGGGAGAGGGAGTA
>NZ_VDTC01000942.1 GCF_007672725.1 Corynebacterium aurimucosum ATCC 700975 | reverse complement strand
ACCCACAATCACTCCTCACCCCCACCCGACCCATCATCATCCAGCCCTCTATTAATCAACTTTCTCTTCACCCCACCATTCAACGATCCAACTAATCACTCATAATAACCCATTCACCACATTCCAACCTTTCCTCCACATCCAACACCCCACCCTCCACCAACCCATCCACCTCTTCACCCCACTCACCCTACCCCAGTGTCACCATATCCATATCCCCCCTCTCCTCACCCACATCC
>NZ_VDTC01000941.1 GCF_007672725.1 Corynebacterium aurimucosum ATCC 700975 | reverse complement strand
CCCATCTTCCCCACTCGTCCACATTTTCCCCCATCAAACCACTCCTCCTAGCCTCCAAATCCCCCCCCCTCAAACCCCCACCTATCCTACCAACACATCTTTCTACTACCAACCACCACCATTTAATCCCCCACTTCCACCCCCACCCTTTCTCCCTCACCCTCTACCTCCACCATCATCACCCCCCCCATATTTCCCACAACAACATCGCCGTGCCCACCCAGCGTATTCAGCGCCTCG
>NZ_VDTC01000940.1 GCF_007672725.1 Corynebacterium aurimucosum ATCC 700975 | reverse complement strand
TGACTCAATACTCCCTCCCACTCCCCCACTCCCCCCTCACCCCCCCTCGCTCCCCACGCCCACCCCCACTTCCACCCCAACCCCCGCCGCGCAATCCCCCGTCTAACCAACTCCCCCCCCCCCCCATTCCAGCTACCCACCTTCCATCCCCCCTTCAAACTCTCTCCTTCCTTCTCCCCTTCTCCCTCGACCACAGCTCTTCTCCCCCACTCCTTTCCCTCCCCAACTCCTCCGTTCTAC
>NZ_VDTC01000093.1 GCF_007672725.1 Corynebacterium aurimucosum ATCC 700975 | reverse complement strand
CCCCCCCTCCCCCTCCCCCCCCCCCTTCTCTCCTCCCCACCTCATCACATCCACTCCCCCCCTCCCCTCCTTCCTCACTCCCATCCCCACTTCCACCCCCCACCACTCCCTCCCCTTCCCTCAACTTCTACTTCCAAAACCTACTTCTTCTCCCTAACTTCAAACACATCATCCCCATCTCCATTCAACCTCATCCCCTCTTTACACCTTTACACCCAACTCCCCCTCTAAACACATCCAGATAAGCGTTTCCCGCTCTTCCCGCAGAGGTTTAAAACCGTTCATTTCTTTGAAAATCATCTTTTGCTCCTGTCATTAAATCCCCCACCTTCTCATACCCCCCCCTACGAAACTACGCTTCCCTCTCCAATTAGCTGTCCTTCATTCAAAACCCTCTCCCCCCGGGACCTTTCCCTGGGGGCACGTGCGTCTTTC
>NZ_VDTC01000939.1 GCF_007672725.1 Corynebacterium aurimucosum ATCC 700975 | reverse complement strand
GGAGAGGGTTTGGTGTCATGGGGGGATTGGGAAGTGGGTGAGAAGAAGGGAATGGGGGAGTGTAATGGGGGTGGGGGTGATGGGAGCGTGTGTGAGAAGGATGGGGTTGTTGGCGAGATTGTGGGGATTTAAGAAGAGAGATATTCGAGAGAAAGGAAGGTGGGGTACATGGGTAGGTTGAGTGAAAAGACTGTCCTGGGGGGCGGGGGGGGAGAGTCGCTGGTGGCTGGCAGGGTGTGC
>NZ_VDTC01000938.1 GCF_007672725.1 Corynebacterium aurimucosum ATCC 700975 | reverse complement strand
AGTCACCACCCCCGTTCAACGCCTTTCAACCTTCACACTTTCAAACTCAACACCTTCAAACTTCAAGATTGCCGGTTGTCGCAATCTCGTATACTGCCTAATACCTCACCCTTCCAAGCTCAACACGCGGCTTCCATTCCCCTCATTCCCTCCAAGCAAAAGCCCCGCTAACCACCTAATTTACCTCCTTCCTCCGGTTTTAATCCTTTTCTCCACGCATCAACAACCTCTCCCTACACT
>NZ_VDTC01000937.1 GCF_007672725.1 Corynebacterium aurimucosum ATCC 700975 | reverse complement strand
TACAACTCCATCCTCGCCAATTATAAAAAAACACTCCCAACCTCATCCCCCTTGCCACTCTTTAACTCCTACCCCCTACCCCATTTCAACCCCTCTTACCCCCCTGACACCCCGCCCTCCTAGGCCCCTACACCAACCCCGCTCCTTTAGCTCTCCCTTGCCCACTTCCTAAACACTATACCATCCACCAAACAATCAACAAATCCCCACCTACCATCCCCTTTTACACAAAGAAAATCC
>NZ_VDTC01000936.1 GCF_007672725.1 Corynebacterium aurimucosum ATCC 700975 | reverse complement strand
GCCCTCCTGCCTCACCCCCCACCTCGCCCTGCCCCCCCGCAACTCGCCGCCCTCCGCAACCCGCTTCACCCCCCCCCACTCCTCACCCTCACCCACCATCTCCCCCCCCCTCCCCCGACACCTCACCCATTCCCCCATCCACCCCCCACCCCCATACTCTCCTCCAACCACCCACCCCCACCTCCCACCCCACCCCCCGCCCCCCCCACCACTCATCCCCATGCCCCCCATGACATCGCT
>NZ_VDTC01000935.1 GCF_007672725.1 Corynebacterium aurimucosum ATCC 700975 | reverse complement strand
TACTCCTTGCCGAGCTGCGTCTCCACGCGCAGGTACCCCCGGTCTCCCCCATCATCCCAGCCATTCTCCCTCCCCCTTCACACCCCTATCACACCCTCATCATTCCCCTCCCAAACCCTCCCCAACCACCATTCCTCTCCCCCATCACCGTACTCCTGCCCCAAACCCTCTCCCATCCCTTTCCCTCCCCCTGTCCGAGTCACTGCCTCCCGCACGCCCACCTCATTCCCCATCCGGCAC
>NZ_VDTC01000934.1 GCF_007672725.1 Corynebacterium aurimucosum ATCC 700975 | reverse complement strand
ACATTAACCACAACTGTCTCACTCATCGCCTCTACTCTATCCAACACCCCCTCACCCCCAATCCACTCACGCGCTCCACACCACAAAACCTCCCCCCCCACAACTACTTCTTCTCCCTCTCCTCCCCACCCCCACCACCACCCCTACCCCCAACAACCACACCATCCCCCACCCCAACCACAACACCACCCCCACCATCGCACCGCCAATCACACACCGAACCACTTTCTCCTTCATCGAC
>NZ_VDTC01000933.1 GCF_007672725.1 Corynebacterium aurimucosum ATCC 700975 | reverse complement strand
TGGGTCGGCATGGTGTTGGGGGTGGCAGGGGGGGGGGTGATGGGGTTGGGTACGGAGTTGGTGAGGGAGAGGGGGGGGTTATGGAGGTTGAGGTGGGGGAGGGGATGAGGGGAGGGGTGGAGGAGGATGAGATGAAGAGGGTGGTGGTGTTTGAGAGGGGGGGGTTTGGAAGGAATGTGGACGATGGTGTGGTTGGGGGAATGAAAGATGAAGAGGGGCGTATCATGGATGGGGTTGAGGG
>NZ_VDTC01000932.1 GCF_007672725.1 Corynebacterium aurimucosum ATCC 700975 | reverse complement strand
TTCCCCATTCCCCCCACCATCACCCACACCACCACCATACCCCTCACTACCAGTTCCCCACCGTCTTTCCCCTCCCCATTACCCACCTCCATACCCACTGCACACTTCCCCGCGATCGCGGTCAACACCCCCACCTTATCCCTCCCCACTCCATAACCCACATTCCACTCCACCTTCCTAATCTTCCAAACCTTCACCCCTCCTCCCACCTCAATTTCATACCCCATCACTCTACGCCCAC
>NZ_VDTC01000931.1 GCF_007672725.1 Corynebacterium aurimucosum ATCC 700975 | reverse complement strand
CCCTTCCCCCAATTCCTACACCCCCACTTCCCCCTCCTTCTCCCCCCTTCCCCCAACCCCTTCCTCCCCCCCATCCCCCACCATCCCACCCCCCATACCCATCTACCTCCCCACCCCTACCCTCCCTCCCCACCTGGCCCCCGCTCATATCACCCTCCCCCCCCTCCCACCCCCTCCATACCCGCTATCCCTCCAACCCCACCATCCTCTACCAACACCTCCCCACCCCGCCCATCCCCTA
>NZ_VDTC01000930.1 GCF_007672725.1 Corynebacterium aurimucosum ATCC 700975 | reverse complement strand
ACTACCCACACCACCCCCCCCCATTTCACCCACCACCATCTTCACCATCACCACACCACCCCCCACTCCCCAATACCTATCCTCCATCCAATCCACCCCACCCCTCCACCTACACCATCACCAACACCCCCCGACACCGCCCCAGCTTCTCTACCCCCCCCACCCTCTCCTCCCCCCCATACCACCCCTTCTCCAACTCCACCAACCCCCCCTTATCATCCCTCCCTCCCATCCACTCCCC
>NZ_VDTC01000092.1 GCF_007672725.1 Corynebacterium aurimucosum ATCC 700975 | reverse complement strand
CCCCCCTCCCTTTCCCTCTCTCGCCCTCCTCATAATCTCCTCCCTTTCCTCCCATACTCAAAACCTACCCCTCTACCTAAAACACACAAACCACTCTTTTTTATTTTCTCCCCAATATCCAAACCACCCTCGCTTTATCCCACAATCTTCTCCCAATCTAATTACCCCCACTTCCCCTACACCACACAACCCCGTTCAATCAAACCCACCCTTGTTTACACCTAACCTTTCCTTACTTACTACAACATTCCCAAACCCCATCATCACCCACCACCCCCTCAAACTACCCCTCATCCCCCCCCCTTCCATCCCTTCCCCCATCCCCCCCCTCTCCATCGTAAACCCCTTCACCCACTTCTCACCCTCCCACACCCCCCTAACCACACCTTCCGTCCTCACCTTCTCCCCCTTCACCGCCCACTCCCCCCCAGTCCCCT
>NZ_VDTC01000929.1 GCF_007672725.1 Corynebacterium aurimucosum ATCC 700975 | reverse complement strand
TTTCATCTTCCCCTTCATCTACAACGTACCCCCCCCTCTCTCCTCCCCCCCCATCCCCGTCCACATCCCCTCCCCAACATACCTCACCTTCCCCTTCCCCTCCTCCAACCCCCCCCCTCTCTATCACAACACCCTCCCCCAATCCACCATCCCCCTCCTTTTCCCCCACCTCCATCCCCACCCCACACACCAGCATCTTCCCCCGCATCAACCCCCACTCCCCTCTGTTCTACTGCTACAT
>NZ_VDTC01000928.1 GCF_007672725.1 Corynebacterium aurimucosum ATCC 700975 | reverse complement strand
CCAACCTCCCCCCCCCCTCCCATTCCCCAATCTCCTCCACCCCCTTCAACATTTCCTCCACCACCTCCCCCCCCCATCTCCCATCTACCCCCCACACCCCCTCCTCCCCCACCTCCCCCACACCTTCCCCGACCCCCAACACCCCTTTACCCCAACTCCCATCCCCCCCACCCTCCACAACCCTCACCCCTCCAACCACCCCCACGTCCCCCCACCCTTCCCTCCCCTCCTCAACCCCACC
>NZ_VDTC01000927.1 GCF_007672725.1 Corynebacterium aurimucosum ATCC 700975 | reverse complement strand
TGATGGAGGAAGGAGCGGTGAACGCAAGGAGGAGGATGACTATGAGGAGAATGTGGAAGATGTGGGAGAGAGGGGGTTGTGGGGGTGGAATGTTGTGGAGTAGTGGGTGGTGAGTGAAGGTTGTGAGGGAGGATGAGTGGGTGGTAATGGGGATGTGAGATGTAGTGAGGTTAGGAGGAGAGGGGGGTGTAGTTAGGTTTTCTTTGGGGGATGTTTAGACGTTGAGGGTGGGACGTTTAAG
>NZ_VDTC01000926.1 GCF_007672725.1 Corynebacterium aurimucosum ATCC 700975 | reverse complement strand
CTCCACGTCTTCAAGCTCACCACCCCCCATCCCGCTACTTCTTGTCTTTACCACGATTAATCCGCTTCACGATGCTCCCACCTAACTCTCTATCTCCCCCCTCCCCCCACCATTTACCAGCCTCCACAATCCACACCTTCATACCCCCCCCCCCTACCTCTTCCCCCTCATACTCTCCCACCTCAACCCCCACACTAACCCCCTTCCCCCACTCCTAATCCCTTCTATCCCCCACCATCAT
>NZ_VDTC01000925.1 GCF_007672725.1 Corynebacterium aurimucosum ATCC 700975 | reverse complement strand
GCAACACCCGCTTGACCATCCCCTCCCAATCCACCCCATCCACCTCTTCCATTCCTCCCCCCCCTACCTCAATGACCGCCACTACCCCCACTTTCTTCTCCCCTATTCAACCCACATCCTTAACCCCGCCGACCCCCCCCTCCCCCCCATTCACTTCCCCCTCCCAACCCCCCACTTCCTCCCCCCCATCTCCCACCAACTCCCATTCCTCCACCCCCCCATCCTCCACCCCACACAACATT
>NZ_VDTC01000924.1 GCF_007672725.1 Corynebacterium aurimucosum ATCC 700975 | reverse complement strand
CCCACTGTGCAGGAGGCCTCCCGCCACCTGCCTGCCGACTCCATCCCCCCCTTCTCCCTGCACCCCCGCACCACCCACCACCTCCTCTTCCTCATCCACCCCCCCCATCCCCCCAACGGCCCCCACCGCGGACACATCCTCCTCCACCGCTCACCCCACATCCACACCCTCATCCATTTCCACTGCCCCCCCCACCTGAAGTCCCGCCGCGCCCGTAACCCCGCTCGTCACTCGCGCAACCC
>NZ_VDTC01000923.1 GCF_007672725.1 Corynebacterium aurimucosum ATCC 700975 | reverse complement strand
TGCCCACCCCCCTAACCCACAGCCTCCTCTCTACCCCAACCGTTCCATCCCCATCCCTAGTCCCCCCGAACACACCAATCCTCACCCACGTCCGACCCACCTCACCCACCATCCTATCCATTCCCTACCAAATATCCACCGCCACCATGCTATCCCACGATAGACCCTCCCCTAGACTCCACCCCATCACTCATCCCCTCCAACCTTCTGCCCTCCTGCTCCTCCACAACCCTGCCCGCATC
>NZ_VDTC01000922.1 GCF_007672725.1 Corynebacterium aurimucosum ATCC 700975 | reverse complement strand
AACCCTTCATCCCAAACTCCCAAATGCCATATCAACCCCATTCGCTCCAACAACTGCCCTCATTCCAACACCCATCTCTTCTTCCAATTCCTCAACCACCTCCCCCCACACCCTTCCCAAACTTTCCCCTCAACCAACCTCACCACCTTCACCTAAAACTCCAAACCTTTTTAAACCCCACACTCCCAACATCCTCCCTTCCCCATCCATATCCACCACTAACTACCAATTTCTACCCTTCT
>NZ_VDTC01000921.1 GCF_007672725.1 Corynebacterium aurimucosum ATCC 700975 | reverse complement strand
CACCGCCATGAGTCCTAGACCCATACCACACATCTCCCAATCCTCCCTTACCACACCTACGCCACAACTTCTCCCCCTACACCCTTCTCCTCACCCTCACCCTCCCTAACCACACCCTCACACCTCCAAATCATCCCCACGCCCACGCCCCCCACAACCTCCCCCACTTCATCCCCACTCTCCTCTTCATCACCCCCACTTCCCCTAATCACCACAACCCCAAACCCCTCCTCCCCCTTACC
>NZ_VDTC01000920.1 GCF_007672725.1 Corynebacterium aurimucosum ATCC 700975 | reverse complement strand
CCCCCCCCCCCCCTCTTCCCCCCCCTGACTTCTTCACCCCCGATATCCGTCTCATTCTCATTTTTCCCCTCCTCCTTCCCCTCCCCACCTCCTATCTCTCCACCTACCCTTTCCCCCTCCACCTCCCAAACAACTATCCCTACCCCCTCCACCAACCCATCACCTATCACCAGTTCCTCCCTCCCTCCGCGACCCCACCATCTACCTTTACCCCTCTGCCCTATCCACACTCCCTCTTCAAC
>NZ_VDTC01000091.1 GCF_007672725.1 Corynebacterium aurimucosum ATCC 700975 | reverse complement strand
ACCCCCACAATCACCTCACCGTCCAATCCCCCCTTCCCCCCCCCCCTTCCCCAAAACACCTCCTCCACTCCCTTCACCACCTCCTCCCACCTCCCTTTCACACTCCCTACTACATTCCCAATCCCCCCCCCCCCATCCCTCATCATCACCTTCTCCATCCTGCATTCCATCCCGCCCTTCACCTTCTCCCGAACTCCACTCACCCCCATTTCCTCCTCCTCCATTCCCCCCACACACTCACCCACCCCTCCCCCCCATCCCCCAAGCTCTACATCTCCTTCCACACCACCTCCCTCCACTCCCCCACCCCCCCGCGCGCCATCAACACCACAATCACACCCCCCAAAACCAACCCTACCCACCCCCTCCCCCACACTTCCCCACAAACTCCCCATTCCACTCCTCCACTCCCTAAACCTCACCACTACCCCATTCCCTCAC
>NZ_VDTC01000919.1 GCF_007672725.1 Corynebacterium aurimucosum ATCC 700975 | reverse complement strand
TTTATTACCCCAAACCTCTCCATATCCCTTCTTCTCATCCCCTCCCCCTTTTCCCTCACCCAATCCAACCATCCCCCCATCCCCCACTACTTCTACACATCTACCATCACCTCAACCACTACCCAAACCTTCCCATACACCCCCATCACTTCATCTCACATCACTTTCATTCCGATCATTACCGTGACCTCCACCACGATCTCATTCACCTGTCCCACAAATATCGCCCATACTCTCCATCC
>NZ_VDTC01000918.1 GCF_007672725.1 Corynebacterium aurimucosum ATCC 700975 | reverse complement strand
CTCAAGATGAGATTTCCCAACTTCGGTTATAAGATCCCTCGAAGATGACGAGGTTAATAGGTTCGAGGTGGAAGCGTGGTGACACGTGGAGCTGACGAATACTAATCGATCGAAGACTTAATCAATTTTTAAAAAACGTTTTGCGACGCAAAATCTTACTTACTATCTAGTTTTGAATGTATAATCATTCATTTGTCTGGTGACAATGGCAAGGAGGTCACACCTGTTCCCATGCCGAACAC
>NZ_VDTC01000917.1 GCF_007672725.1 Corynebacterium aurimucosum ATCC 700975 | reverse complement strand
CCCTCCCACTCCCCTCTTTCTGCACATCCCCACCATGCCCCACCCCATCTCTCCCCCAACCGACAACCCCAAACCTTCCATCCATTCACATAACCCCTTTACGCTACAACTTCCTCCTTCCCTCTCCCCCATTCTTCACCTCATCCCCGTCACTCACCTTCCTAACCTCTCACACCTCATACCCCCTCCCACCGCCGCGCACCATACACTTTCCCCCTATCAATCCTGAACATCTTTCCCTC
>NZ_VDTC01000916.1 GCF_007672725.1 Corynebacterium aurimucosum ATCC 700975 | reverse complement strand
TGCGTAGTGGGGGTTAAAGGAGTAGGTGGGGGTGAGGTGATTGTGGATTGTGAGGGAGTAGTGCTGGGGGTTGGCGGTGGCGGCGTGGAGAAGCACGGGGAGCTGTTGTGAGTTGTAATAGGGGGTTAGACGGAGGTAAAGAATAAGGAGGAGGATGGTGGGGGGGAGGATGAAGAGGATTGGGAGGGGTGGAAGAGAAGAAGGGGAAGGAAAGGTGGGGTGGATGGAGTCATAAGGGGTGAT
>NZ_VDTC01000915.1 GCF_007672725.1 Corynebacterium aurimucosum ATCC 700975 | reverse complement strand
ACCTCAAACCCCACCTCAACCAAGCACCCCTCCTCCACCCCCCCAACATTCTCCCCATCCCCTCCACCCCTACTTTCAACCTCTCCCACCTCCTCCCTCACAACCCCACCCAACCCTCCCAACACTTCCACAATCAACAACCCACCCCCCTCCTTAACCACCCTCCCCACCACACCACAACTAACCCCCCTACACCACCCTTCAATCCACGCACCCACATTTCCATCAAATACCCTCCCAATT
>NZ_VDTC01000914.1 GCF_007672725.1 Corynebacterium aurimucosum ATCC 700975 | reverse complement strand
GGGGGGGTTGAAGACGGGGGGGTTGGGTTCGTGAAGGTTGGGGAGAGTGGGGAGGAGGATGAAAGGGTGGTGGGAAATGGAGGGGGGGGGGAATGGACCGGAAAACGAGAAAAGTGGGATGAGGATGAGGGAGGGGAGGGGGGTGAGGGCGGGCGGGGTAGGTGTATGGGATTTTGGGATGAGGAGAGAGTTTAGGAGTTGCGGTGGGGTGTTGCGGACGGGGGGTGGGTAGCGGACGATTAC
>NZ_VDTC01000913.1 GCF_007672725.1 Corynebacterium aurimucosum ATCC 700975 | reverse complement strand
ACCAACTCCTCGAAACAGAACCCCGCCCAACACCGACAACACATACACCACAATATTCACATCTCCCACACACACAACCTCCTCGACCAACTTCACCTCCATCAACCCCCTCCGTTTTAACCCCCCATTCCCCTCAACCCACCCCCCATAACCCCAATCCAAAGCAATTCTCCTCTTCCCTCCCAACCCCTGGGCAGCCACCGCAGTCCAATAACCATAACCAATCTGCACCTACCCAACCCT
>NZ_VDTC01000912.1 GCF_007672725.1 Corynebacterium aurimucosum ATCC 700975 | reverse complement strand
ACCCTTCTCATCCCCATGCTTCTACCCCCTCGATCTCTCCCCCCCTACATCAACATTCAACCCCCACTTTTCCCCACATTTACCCTACCAAACCACATATTCCTCCTCTTCCACCCCATATCTTCAATCATTCTTTCCACTACCCCCTTTTTTCCAAATCACCTCCCTTCCAAACCAATCCTCCCCCAAAACCTCATTCACCACTACCCATACATCCCCACATTCTCATTCGCCCATCCAAAC
>NZ_VDTC01000911.1 GCF_007672725.1 Corynebacterium aurimucosum ATCC 700975 | reverse complement strand
CGAGGGGAAGGTGAAGGGCAAGGGCAAGGTGCGCCTCGTGCGGGACGGAAACGTCATTAGCTCGGATGCCAAGATCGAGTGCCTGCGCCAGGAGAAGGATGAGGGGAAGGAGATTAAGGCGGGATATGAGTGGGGTATGGTTGTGTGGTAGGGGGATATGCAGGTAGGGGATATGATTGAGGCGTTTGAAGAAGTGGAGGTCGGGGGGGAGTAGGGGGAGGTGATGGGGGGGGGGGGGGGGGG
>NZ_VDTC01000910.1 GCF_007672725.1 Corynebacterium aurimucosum ATCC 700975 | reverse complement strand
TGCCCCTCATTCCAAGAATGATCACCACCATCCTGATCCCATCCCCCATAACCATCACCACCACAACCCTTCTAACCCCAACCATAACCCTTCCATTCCCCCTACTCCCTTCCACCCCGCTAACCCCACCCACCCTCCAACCCTACACCCCTCCTACCAACACCACCTTCTTCTTCCGCCTGACCACACCAACTCCACTCCCTCCTTCACTCATAAGGACCCTAACGATGCCAACGCTCCTCC
>NZ_VDTC01000090.1 GCF_007672725.1 Corynebacterium aurimucosum ATCC 700975 | reverse complement strand
GATGGGATTGGATAGGTTAAGGTTGGCGGATGATGTGGGTTGGGGAGAGTGGGTGGTGGGTAGTTTAAGTGGGGGGGTTGGGTGGGAAAATGTAAGGGAGGGGGGGAAAGGTTGGGTGAGGGTGGTTGGGAATGAGGTAGGGAGTGTAAGTGGAGAAGGGAGGTTGAGTGTGAGAGAGAGATGTGGAAGAGGGAGGAAAGTGGGGAGTAGTGATGGGGGAGGTAGTTGTGGATGTGGTGTGGGTGAAGGGATAAAAGGTAGGGGGGGGATAACAGGGTGATGTTGGGGAAGAGTGGATATGGAGGGGATGGTTTGGGAGGTGGATGTGGGGTGGTGGGATGGTGGGGGTGGAGTAGGTCGGAAGGGTTGGGGTGTTGGGGGATTAAAGGGGCACGCGAGGTGGGTTGAGAACGTGGTGAGAGAGTTGGGTGTCTATCCGCC
>NZ_VDTC01000909.1 GCF_007672725.1 Corynebacterium aurimucosum ATCC 700975 | reverse complement strand
CCCATCGCTTTCTCATACTTCCCCCCCCCCCTCCCCGCCTCATCCCACTCACCACCCCCCCTTTTTACCACCTCATCATCCAAATCCACCTCCCTCCTCAATTCCCCCCCCATCCTCCAATACTACCACTCCTCCTCGCTACCCTCCACCCCCATCTATTCATCCACCAGCAATCCCCGCCTCCGCCCAAACCTCACCTCCCCCCCCTCCTCCCCCCTAATCACCTCCTTCTACATTCCTACC
>NZ_VDTC01000908.1 GCF_007672725.1 Corynebacterium aurimucosum ATCC 700975 | reverse complement strand
TCTCCCCCCCCCTACCCCATCTCCAGAACCCTCCTCAACCACATCCCCCCTCACATCTCCATCACACTTTTCATCCATAAACATCAAACCTTCCACACACTACCACCCCCCCCCTCATCTCCCCAAATCCCCCCTCTCCCTCCCCCACTTCCCTCACCAACCACCCCCAACTACCCCCACTCCCACCTCACCTCCCCCTCTACTCCACCCACACTATCCCTCACCACCGTCACCTCCCCATCC
>NZ_VDTC01000907.1 GCF_007672725.1 Corynebacterium aurimucosum ATCC 700975 | reverse complement strand
CACTGAGGTGGGAGTGGAGGTGGTGATGGGTATAGGCCGAGTTGGTGGGAATAGGGGGGGTGGTGAGAGTGGAGGTGGGGGAGGGGAGGGGTAAAGGAGAGGAGTGGGTGTTGGTCAGGGGAAATTAGGTGGGGGGGAGGGGCCGGGTGGATTTCAGCGAGAAGGTGGTGGGTGATGTTGAAGAAGTGGCGGTGGTTTTTTGGATCAGGAGTGGCGGAGGTGGCGAGGATGCGCAGGGGGTCGA
>NZ_VDTC01000906.1 GCF_007672725.1 Corynebacterium aurimucosum ATCC 700975 | reverse complement strand
GGGAGGGAGGAAAGGTCGGTGGCGTGGGTGATGTGGGATGGGGGGGTAGGTTGGGAGTAGTCTAAAGTGGTTGGGGGGTGAGATGGGAAGGGTTGGGGGGAGTATGGGGTTGTTTGGGGCCGGGGAAGAATGGGGGTGGATGTGGTTGTGAGTGGAGGTGATGAGGAGGGAGAGGATGGGGGGGATGAGGAGAGGGAAG
Source organism: Corynebacterium aurimucosum ATCC 700975 (assembly GCF_007672725.1). Classification (GTDB taxonomy): domain Bacteria; phylum Actinomycetota; class Actinomycetes; order Mycobacteriales; family Mycobacteriaceae; genus Corynebacterium; species Corynebacterium hesseae. Next base: position 45 of record NZ_VDTC01000906.1, on the reverse strand, counting down.
GGGTGGGTATGGGTGTGGTAGTACAGAGCGGTGCGATCGTCGTCT
>NZ_VDTC01000905.1 GCF_007672725.1 Corynebacterium aurimucosum ATCC 700975 | reverse complement strand
CCCCACCTTGTCACCCCCCTCGCAGAGCGAGTCTCCCTCTCTACCTTCCACTCCATCTCTCTCCCTATCTTGCGCAATAACCCCCACCTCGTCCCCCCCTTCTCCCCTCCCTGCTCACACCACCCACTCTCACTCCATCCTCCCCACCCCATCAACAAGACTCCACCCCTCCCCCTTCACCCCACACCACCCCAACCAACCCTCCTCCCATCACGCATACCAAACCGCACCTGCACCTCGCACC
>NZ_VDTC01000904.1 GCF_007672725.1 Corynebacterium aurimucosum ATCC 700975 | reverse complement strand
GTCGAATTCATTTTCTTTGAGAAAAGAACATCACTCCCACCATGCGTATTCCCCCACCCAAACAAATCATCAACAACCACAACCCCCTCCCTCTTACCCCCACCCCAACCCACCACCTACTTACCCCCAACCTCCCCCCCCTTCCCCTCCAACTCCCCCTCCATAACCTCCCCCACTTCCTTCCTCACATACCTCCCCCACTTCTATTTTCCCTCCCTCTCATCCCCCTCCCCCCACTCGCACA
>NZ_VDTC01000903.1 GCF_007672725.1 Corynebacterium aurimucosum ATCC 700975 | reverse complement strand
CACATCACCATCCATTTCCCCCATCACCCCCCCTTGCCCCTCCCTTACCCCAAAGCCCACCTCACAAACCACCTCATCCCCCTACCCCTCCACAATCCCCCCCATTCCCCTTCCCCTCCCCTTCCACACTCTCAATCAAAGACCTTTTCCACCCACTCACCTCCCTCCCCCCCATCCACCACTATCCCCATCCCATCATCTCCATCAACCCTCAACCAACCCTTGACCAAATCAACGACCCCAC
>NZ_VDTC01000902.1 GCF_007672725.1 Corynebacterium aurimucosum ATCC 700975 | reverse complement strand
CCGGCCATGAGAACCCTCTCACCCTTCTTCCCACCCCCCACCATCTCCTCCTCCAACTAACCAACCAACCCCTCCACCACCTCCTTCACCCACTCCCTACCCCCAACCTCATCCACCTTCCCCCCCACCCCATCCTCCTCTCCTCCCACCGCCGGCCCCACCTCCACCCCCTGCTCAACACCCTCCAGCCTCTTGACCCCCTCCCCCCACACCTGCCCCCACACCTCCAGATAATCTACCACTC
>NZ_VDTC01000901.1 GCF_007672725.1 Corynebacterium aurimucosum ATCC 700975 | reverse complement strand
CATCCCCCTCACCCCATCAGCCCCCCGACCCCCAATCACCCACCACTTCCCACTCCCAAACTCCATCCCCTTCTCATACCCCAACACCCCCAACCCCAACACCCCCCCCTCCAACCCCTCCACCCCCCCCCTCCCTCTTCCCCCCCCTCCCTCCCCCTCACCCCCCTCACTACATCCCCCCCCACCCCTCCCCTCAACTTATACCCCCCCATCCCCATACCCCCATCATTCACCATCATCCACA
>NZ_VDTC01000900.1 GCF_007672725.1 Corynebacterium aurimucosum ATCC 700975 | reverse complement strand
GGGGGAAGAGAAGTGCAGCAGGGGTGTTGTAGATGGATGGGGGGGGTGGTGGAGTGGAGGGGGGAGGGTAGAAGGAGGTGGGGGGTGAGGTTGAAATGGGGGGAGTGGTTGAGGAGAGGGGGGGGGGGGAGGATATCGGGAGTGAGGGGGTGGAGGGGGGGGGGGTGAATTGAGGGAGTAGTTGGGTGAGTTGATTGGGTTGTTGGGTGAGGGGGTGGTGTTTGGGATTGGGGGGGAGGGAGTT
>NZ_VDTC01000008.1 GCF_007672725.1 Corynebacterium aurimucosum ATCC 700975 | reverse complement strand
GTTGTTGAGATCACTGTTGATGAGTCCGTCAAGGAGCCGGTTGAGGCTGCGGTTGCTTTTGAGAAGTTGACTTCGGTTGAGGTCAACGACAAGGGCGAGGAGACTCCGGGTACTGATCCGGAGAACCCGAACGACATTGCTAAGCACGAGGACATCAATGATAAGGCTCAGACTGTGACCTCTAAGGATGAGCCGTCTGAGTCCACCACGCCGGAGCAGCCGGGCGACGAGACTTGCGAGTCCACGACCCCGTCTAAGCCGGGCGAGGAGACTACCCCGAATAATCCGGGCGAGTCAACGACTCCGGGCAAGCCTGGTGAGTCGACCACTCCGGGTAAGCCGGGTGAGTCCACCACTCCGAACGATCCGTGTGAGTCTACGACCCCGGATAAGCCTGGTGAGGAGCCATCTGAGTCGACGACTCCGAAGACGACTGAGAAGACCACTGAGCCGTCTGAGTCGACGACTCCGAACAAGCCGGGTGACGAGACCTGTGAGTCCACGACCCCGTCTAAGCCGGGCGAGGAGACCACTCCGAACAACCCGGGTGAGTCCACCACTCCGGGCAAGCCTGGCGAGTCGACCACTCCGGGTAAGCCGGGTGAGTCCACGACCCCGAATGACCCGTGTGAGTCCACCACGCCGGATAAGCCTGGTGAGGAGCCGTCTGAGTCCACGACTCCGCGTGAGCCGGGTGATGAGTCTGGTAAGCCGAAGATTTCGACGAATGCTGACTTTGCTAACGGTGCAACCGAGGTTGTTGCTGGTGCGCAGGTTAACGATACGGTGACGTATGAGAACCTGGTTCCGGGTAAGGAATACACTCTGTTCGCTGAGCTGATTTCCAAGGAGGACGGCAAGACCGTTCTGGGTGAGGGTGAGAAGACCTTTACTCCGGAGTCTGCTAACGGTGAGGTTGTTGTTGAGATCATCGTTGATGAGTCTGTGAAGGAGCCGGTTGAGGCTGCGGTTGCTTTTGAGGAGTTGACTTCGGTTGAGGTCAACGACAAGGGCGAGGAGACTCCGGGTACTGATCCGGAGAACCCGAACCACATTGCTGAGCACAAGGACATCAACGATAAGAACCAGACGGTTCCGAAGTCGGGCGATGATGAGTCTGGCAAGCCGAAGATTTCGACGAATGCTGACTTTGCTAACGGTGCAACCGAGGTTGTTGCTGGTGCGCAGGTCAATGACCGTGTTACCTATGAGAACCTGGTTCCGGGTAAGGAATACACCCTGTTTGCTGAGCTGATTTCTAAGGAGGACGGTAAGACCGTTCTGGGTAAGGGTGAGAAGACCTTTACTCCGGAGTCTGCTAACGGTGAGGTTGTTGTTGAGATCATCGTTGATGAGTCTGTGAAGGAGCCGGTTGAGGCTGCGGTTGCTTTTGAGGAGTTGACTTCGGTTGAGGTCAACGACAAGGGCGAGGAGACTCCGGGTACTGATCCGGAGAACCCGAACCATATTGCTGAGCACAAGGACATCAACGATAAGAACCAGACGGTTCCGAAGTCGGGCGATGATGAGTCTGGCAAGCCGAAGATTTCGACGAATGCTGACTTTGCTAACGGTGCAACCGAGGTTGTTGCTGGTGCGCAGGTCAACGACCGTGTTACCTACGAGAACCTGGTTCCGGGTAAGGAATACACCCTGTTTGCTGAGCTGATTTCCAAGGAGGACGGCAAGACCGTCCTGGGTGAGGGTGAGAAGACCTTTACTCCGGAGTCTGCTAACGGTGAGGTTGTCGTTGAGATCACTGTTGATGAGTCTGTGACGGAGCCGGTTGAGGCTGCGGTTGCTTTCGAGGAGTTGACTTCGGTTGAGGTCAACGACAAGGGCGAGGAGACTCCGGGTACTGATCCGGAGAACCCGAACCATATTGCTGAGCACAAGGACATCAACGACAAGAACCAGACGGTTACCTCTGACTCCGACAAGCCTTCCGATACCCCGGATAAGGGCGACGGCAAGGACAATGACGGAGACAAGGGCAGCTCGAAGAAGGACCTGCCGTGGTGGCTGCTGCTCATCCCGGGTCTGGGCCTGATCAAGATCATCACCGACGGTGGCCACAACGGTGGCAACGGCGGACATGATGGTGGCAACGGTGGCCACGATGGTGGCAACAACCACGGTGAGTCCCACGACAACACCGGCCGCGATGACCGCGAGGTTACCGTCCTGGACGCAACCCCGCCGGAGGATGCTGCTAACCAGCCGCAGGACTTCGGTCAGCCGGTGCCGTCCAACACGCACCGCGTGGAGATCAAGCACGTACCTTCCGGTGCAACCCAGCTTGACCCAGGCATGCAGGACTTCATCAAGTAGTCCGCACTGCAACACCATCCCGGCCCTCACCGGCTGGGCGTGGTAGGGGCAGGAAATGATTAGGACAATCCCCTCCAGGGTGAAAACGCTGGAGGGGATTCGTCGTATGACTCTTAGACTATTGTTTACAACGAAACCCCATAGCGAAGACTTTTAGAAGCTAGAAGCCCATAACTAGAAGACAGTCACAAGGAGCAGAGATTATGGCTGACGAAAGCCAACAGAACGATATTCCGGAATACCCCGCCGATTCCACGGGTGAGACTGCCGGGGAGGCCGCCGGGGCGAAGCACCGTGCCGGTGAGGAGCAGTCAGCGGGCGAATCGAAGAAGGGCAATAAGAAGCTGCTCATTGGTCTGGTGGCGCTCATCGCGGTCATCTTGGTCATCGTGCAATTGGTGATCTATGCGGGCCGCAATGGCGATGATTCCGCGGAAGATAATGCGGGAGAGTCGGCGGAGACGTCGCAAAGCGCTGAGGCACCCACGACGAACAATGATCCCTTCGTGGATGACTCCGGTGAGCAGGATAAGGAGATTGATGCGGCACCGGGTGAGTTCCGTGGCTTCGGTGCCATGTCCTTGGGCATCAACGATGAATTCGCCGCCGTGGACCCGATTCAGGTCACGGATACCGGCATGCTGATTCCGCCGCGCGATGTGCAGCGCTTGGGTTGGTACTCTGCCTCCGCAGTACCGGGCGAGGCTGGCCCGGTGGGCTCCAGCGTTATCACCGGCCACATCAACTACCAGGGTCAGGGAACGGGCTTTGCGGAGAAGTTCACCACCCTGGAGCAAGGGCAGGAGTTCACCGTTTTCATTGACGGTGAGGAGCGCAAGTTCCGTGTGACGGAGGCGCCGTACCGTCTGCCGAAGGGCGCGGGATTCCCAGACGTGGTCAATGACACGGAGGGAGAAAACCGTCTGGTCCTCATCACCTGTGGCGGCAAGTTCGTCGGTGGCGAACTGGGCTACGAGGACAACATCATCACCGTGGCAGAGCCGGTGGCACCCGTGGAAGGCGGTGCTGAGGCGCCAGTCGATGGTGCTGTTGACGCGCCCGCTGAGGGTGCTGTTGAGGCGCCGGCGGCTTAGGTTGGTGTCAATAGCCTAAGCGGGGTGATGGCTTAGGCGGAGGCCTCCTCCAGGCGCGCGATGTGCAGCGTCAGGTAGGAGACCTCATCGGGGGTTAGAGCGCTGTCGAGGCGAAGCTCAATGAGGTTGGCTACCATCTGGGCGGTCTCGACGGCATCGGGGTAGCGCGCGGAGATGGCGGTGGCCACCTGGCGGTCGTCCGAGTCCAGCTGCTGGTGCTCCGCCATGCGCACGAAGAGGTAGCGCAGGTGCGTGATGAAGCGAGCGACGGAGATGTCCTCGCTATTGAGCTCCGTATCGATGTGCGAGCCGATAACGGCCAGGATCTGCTGGATCAGACCCGTCATGCGGTAGGTGCCGGAGAGATCCCCCACTGCGAAGCCGGCGTTGACCAAGTGCAGTGTGATGGCCACGGCTTCGTCGGGAGCCAGTGGCTTATGGAGTCCGCCGTTGATGGCCGTGAGTAGCTGCTGCGCGAGGGCGAAGTCTTCGGCGTAGAGGTGGCGCACCTCGGCTTCGAGGGGATAAGACACGGCGTTGCCGCGGTTGACGGCACCGTGGATGTGGTCCGCAATCGCGACGACCAAGGTGAGTTTGCTGCGCAGCGCCTCAGACATGTCGACGGAGTGCATGGCATCGATGACCAGCTGAACGTATTCGCCGGGAATGCCGGCGATCATGGCGGCCAGGTGGTCCGGGTCGCGGCCAGAATCCGGGACGAAGACCTTGACCACCTTGGCGGGGTCAACCTCAGTGCCGGGGTGAGCCTGGAAGCCGATTCCGCGTCCGGTGACGATCACGTCCTCCGCGCCGCGGCGTGCGAGCACGACGTTGTTATTGAACACTCGCAACAGTTGCACAAGGCACCTTTCTGGTTGGGGTTAAAACGACTAAAGCCGGCCACGATGGTGGTTCCATCGAGCCAGCTTAGTCAGGGTTAGCGTGGGGCTTTTTAGCGGGTCGTGGTGATGACCGTATCGCCAGCGGCGGCGTGGTTCAGGCCAGCCGGGGTGACGGCGGACAGCGCCTTGGTGTTGGTGACGGCCAAGACGATGGTGGTGTCGTAGCCGGCTTCGGTGACCTTGGCAAAGTCAACGGTGGCAAGCAGCTCGCCCTGCTTGACCGTGTCGCCCTTCTTGACGGCTGGGGCGAAACCTTCGCCCTTCATCTTCACGGTGTTGATGCCGATGTGGACGAGGACCTCCACGCCGTCTTCAGTCTTGATGCCGTAGGCGTGGCCGGACTTCATGGCACTCATGACGGTGCCGCTGACGGGGGCGTATACCTCGTTGTTCTCGGGGACGATGCCCACGCCGTCGCCCAGGGTGCCGGCGGAGAAGACCGGGTCATCGATCTCAGCCATGGGGACAACCTTGCCGGCAGCCGGGGAGGCGATGTCGGTGGTGGTGCCAGCGGCGGGCTCGGCGGCCTTGGCCGAGGCGTCAGCCTTGGTGGCGGTTGCGGTGGCGGCACCGGCGCCAGCGCCGGCAGCGGCGGTTGCTGCGGGGGCGTCGGCAAGCGCGGCGTTGTCGGCGTTGTCGAGCTCGGCCTTCTCGGCTGCCTCGCGGGCGGCCTTAGCCTCAGCGCGCTCCTCCGGGGTGCGGTAGTCGGTGAAGAGGATGAGGAAGAAGGCCACGAAGAAGGCCACTGCGATGGCGATGGCGTACTTGGCCATCGGGGTGAAGACCGGGATGGTCAGCAGGGAGGTGAAGACGAAGGCGTCGGTAGTAATGCCGTTCGTGCCCAGGGTCAACAGGGCCACGGTCAGGCCACCAGCGAAGCAGCCCACCAGCATGCGCGGGTAAATCCTCTTGTAGCGCAGGTGGATACCGTAGAGGGAAGGCTCGGACACGCCGCCGAGCAGGCCAGCCAGGAGGGCAGAGCCGGAGGTCTGGCGCATCACGGTGTCGTGGTCACGGATGGACAGTGCCAACACGCCAGCGGTAGCGCCGAAGCAGGCGAAGTTCCATGCGCCCATCGGGCCCTGGATGAAGTCATAGCCCAAAGTCTGAATGTTGACCAGCATGAGGGCGTTGAGCGGCCAGTGCAGGCCCAGCGGGACGAGGAACGGGTAGAGCATCGGGATGGCCAGGGCGAAGACGAACGGGGCGTTGTCATTCATCCAGGACAGGCCAGCGCCAATGCCGTTACCGGCCCACACGCCGAACGGGCCAATGAGGAAGGCGGTCAGCGGGATGAGGAAGAGCAGGGTCAGGAAGGGAACGAAGACCATGTGCACCGCGGACGGGATGATCTTCTGGAAGCCCTTGTAGAAGAGTGCGGCGACGGCCGCCATGATGAGCGGGACGAAGACGTTTCCGCCGTAGTCCTGCAGCTGCATGGTCATGCCGAAGATTTCGATGGAGCACTGCTCAGCGCCGAGGGTGTCGTTGGTGACGCACTGGACGGCGGGGTTCTCCGAAAGATTCAGGAACTCCGGGGTGAAGAGCGCCGCCATGATGGTGGCTGGGACCCACGGGTCAATGCGCAGCTTCTTACCAGCGTTGTAGGCCACCATCACCGGCAGGAAGTAGAACACGGAGCGCCACATGGCGTCCACGAAGAACCAGGAGGCCGGCTTGTCCGGGGAACGGAAGTCCACGACGCCGAAAGCGTCCAGGACGGACGCGAAGGCGATGATGAGGGAAGCGCCCAGCAGCACGCCCAGAATCGGGCGGAAGGAATCCGAGAGGTACTCGAAGAAGGCATCCATCCACGGCAGCTTGCCCTTGGACTTGGCGCGGGCGGCGGCCTTGACATCGTCATTAGATTGGCCGCCGGACTGGTTGCGGTTCTTCATCTGCGGGAGGGCCTTGATCTCGTCATAGACCGTGGCCACGTCACCGCCGATGACAACCTGGTAGTTGCGGCCGCCCTGGGGCACGGCACCCATGACCTTGGGGATGGCCTCGAGTGTTTCCTTGTCTGCCTTGGAGGCATCAGCCAGCTCAAAGCGCAGGCGGGTGGCGCAGTGCGTGAGAGAGGTGATGTTCTCCGCCCCGCCGATGCCATCCAGGATGGCCTCGGCTGCCGAGCGAATATCAGTCGACATGAGAATCCTTTCGCGAGTTAAGGGCCTGTGAAAACCACAAAAGACCTAGGCCACAATGGTTCATAGCGAACCATCCCCACGCGGCTAAGAGTGGGGAGCCTAGGTCTTGCCCGAAGTAACAATCCTGGTTAGGAGCCTACTCCGGGGTGCTCACGGGAGACAAGTTTCTGTGGGATAGCACACTTTGGCCCCGGCATAGGTGTCGGTGGCCTGGGAAGTTGATGAGGAAAAGCGTCAAGCAGGCGGCGAGTAAGGGTGTGTTCCCGTACTGTGAAAGTGTCGTAGTGTCACTGTGTGTCCCAAATTGTGACCCCGGGTACACACCTTCTATGCAGAGAAAGGTTGGTCATGACCGCCAAGTCCTCACGCAATTCTGCCTTTATCAGCGTCATCGGGCGCGGCTTCGACGGCTTGGACGTTGCTGCTGTGGCTCAGGAACTAGGAGCCACCTTCGCCCAGGTCGATGACTTGGGAACCACGCTCAGCGAGGTTTTGGACAACGCCCCCGCGGGCAACCTGGTCCTTCAGGGAACAGGCGTTATGGACTTTGACGCCAAGGCCGCAGCCGCTCTGGGCCTGCCCTTCGTGCTGGTTTCCGACGCGCCTGACCGCGCCGCAGAGCTGGCACTGGAGCACGCGCGCTCGGTGGGCGCCACCGTGGTGGGCGCGGTGGGCGACGTCTCCTCCGTCCCCAGTGCGATTTCCTCCCTGGAGGACATCGAGCCCTATATGTGCGCCGAGCTCTTCCAGAAGCAGCTTCTGGATCAGGCCCGCGAAATCGGGGCGCACATCGTGCTGCCGGAGGGCGAGGATGACCGCATCCTTCAGGCCGCGGGGGAGCTCATCAAGGGCAAGGTGGCGAAGCTGACGATTCTGGGTGACGGGGACGTCGAAAAGCGCGCCCAGGAACTCGGGATCGACCTGAGTAGCGTGGAGATCATCAACCACCTGGAATCCCCGTTGGCGGAGGAATTTGCAGCGGACTTTGCGGAGCTGCGCAAGAAGAAGGGCGTGACGCTGGAGCAGGCGCGCGAGACCATGAAGGACGTGTCCTACTTCGCCACGATGATGGTGCACAAGGGCTTGGCCGATGGCATGGTCTCCGGCGCGGCGCACACCACGGCGCACACCATTAAGCCTTCCTTCCAGATCATCAAGACCAAGCCGGAGGCTTCCGTGGTTTCCTCCATCTTCCTCATGGTGATGCCGGGCCGCCTGTGGGCGTTCGGTGATTGCGCGGTGAACCCGAACCCGACCCCGGAGCAGCTCGGCGAGATCGCCATCGTGTCCGCGCAGACCGCGGCACAGTTTGGCCTGGACCCGCGCGTGGCGCTGCTGTCCTACTCGACGGGTACCTCGGGCGCTGGCCCGGACGTGGAGAAGGTGACGCAGGCCGTCGAGGTAGCTCGCGGCATCGATTCCTCCGTGGCGGTGGATGGTCCGCTGCAGTTCGACGCTGCCTGTGACCCCGGCGTGGCCGCCAAGAAGGCGCCGGAATCCGCCGTTGCGGGTAAGGCTACGGTCTTCGTCTTCCCGGACCTGGAGGCCGGCAACATTGGTTATAAGACGGCGCAGCGCACCGGTGGCGCATTGGCGGTGGGCCCGATTCTGCAGGGGCTGAACAAGCCGGTCAATGACCTCTCGCGTGGCGCGACGGTTCCGGACATCATCAACACGGTGGCTATTACCGCTATCCAGGCAGGGGTGAAGTAGATGGCGTACGTACTCGTTCTCAACTCGGGTTCCTCCTCGGTTAAGTTCCAACTGGTGGACCCGGAAAGCTCGGCCACGGATACCCCGCTGGTCTCCGGCTTGGTGGAACAGGTCGGCGAGCCGCAGGGTGCGGTAACCGTCAAGACGGGCGGTGAGGAATACAAGGAAGAGCTGGAGATTCCCACCCACTCCTTCGGCCTTGACCGTGCCTTCGGCATCATGCACGAGCACGGAGTGGGTCCGACGGATGTGGAGGTCATCGCCGTGGGGCACCGCGTTGTGCACGGCGGGCGCCTGTTCAGCGAGCCGCAGCTCATCGTGGATCAGATCGAGTCCATGATCGAGGACCTCATCCCGCTCGCGCCGCTGCACAACCCGGCCAACCTGGACGGCATCCGCGTGGCGCGCAAGCTGCTGCCGGACATCCCGCACGTGGCGGTCTTTGATACGGCCTTCTTCAACCACATGCCGCCGGCGGCCGCGCTCTATGCCATCAATAACGATGTGGCCTCGCAGTACGATATCCGCCGCTACGGCTTCCACGGAACCTCCCACGAGTTCGTCTCGCAGCAGGTGCCGAAGCTCTTGGACCGCGACCCGGGCCACGTCCACCAGATCACGCTGCACTTGGGCAACGGTGCTTCGGCGGCGGCGATTCGCAACGGCCGCCCGATCGATACCTCGATGGGCCTCACCCCACTGGCGGGTCTGGCCATGGGCACGCGCTCGGGTGATATTGACCCGGGTATCATCTTCCACCTCTCCCGTGAGGCAGGCATGTCGATCGATGAGATCGATAACCTTCTGAACAAGCGCTCCGGTGTGAAGGGCATTGCGGGTGTCAACGATTTCCGCGTGCTGCGCGAGCGCATCAACAACGAGGACCAGGATGCCTGGCTGGCCTATAACATCTACATCCACCAGCTGCGCCGCTTCATCGGTGCATACATGATTGCGCTGGGCCGCGTGGACGCGATTACGTTTACCGCCGGCGTGGGTGAGAACGATACCGAGGTCCGCCAGGATTCGCTGTACAACCTGGACATGTACGGCATTGACTTCGACAAGGAAGCCAACCTCGTGCGCTCGAAGGAGCCGCGCATGATTTCGACCGCGGAATCCCAGGTCAAGGTCTTCGTGGTGCCGACCAACGAGGAACTGGCCATCGCGCAGAAGTCCGCGGGCATCGCGGCCATGGCCCGGGAGGCGGGCCTGTACTAGTTCTACGTGCCGGCGAAAGCCGGCACCTAGAACATCGTGACCGGGCGGACCTTATTGGCCAAGTCCACCAGCGCGTAGCGGTGGCGGGCGAACGGTGCCTGGCGGGCTAGTGCCCGCAAGGTATCCGCCAGGCCATAGCGCAGGCCGCGCTGGGTAAAGGGGAACTCGAAGAGATCGTTGGGGGAGGCAGCGGCGTCGAGGTCTGCCTCGCGCAGGAAGGTCAGCCCGGCGGAGATGACCGCAATCTTGATCTGCAAGAAGCGCGGCTCGTTCTGCGGAATCTCCTCCAAGCGGCGGGCGGCACGGCGGATGCGGGACTCGGAGAGATCGTGCACGATGAGCTGCAGGACCGTGGTCAAGCGGGCCATGCGGTGGTGGCGCGATGCATTGGGCACCCTATCCAAGGTGGCCACGGCGAGCTCAACCTGGTGCTCAGCGCGCAGCTGGCGGGCCAGGCCGAAGGCGGAGGAGACCGTCGTCGGGTTCGTGGCCCACACGATGCCGTAGAGGCGCAGCGAGTTGAAGCGCAGGTGGGCCGGATCGTCGGTGACATGGTCCCAGATGCCGGGCTGATCTTCGAAAGCGTCGTTGGGCAGATCCGCCAGCGACGTAGTGAGGTTGGCGCAGGCGCGGGCGACGGAGGCGTCGATAAGCGCGGCTTCCGAAAAACCCAGCTGCTGCAGGATGAGCTCGTTGACCGCGCCGATGGCCAGCTTCGGGGCGGCCTCACCGGGCAGCACGTCGAGGACGTGGGCGAAATGGGCCTGGGCCTCGCGGTACTTATCCAGCAGCAGCTCGGTCACGCCCGAGTACCAGTGGAAGCGCCAGTCCTTGCCCAAGCGCTCCTCGATGGAGGTCAGCCACTCGCGTGCCTGGCCGATGTATCCCAGATCAATCATGGCGCGCACTACGCCGAGGGGAATCTCCGCGGACTCCTCGTACTCCGGAGTCTGCATGGCCTGGCGCAGGGTCTCCAGCGCTTCCTGCGGCTCGGTGTAGGAGGAACCCTGCAGCAGCGGGGCGCCGATATCGGAGCGGACGATGAGCGGGATGGGCAGCGCGGAGACCACCTCGGGGGCGGTGATGCGCACGGTGCGGTCGATGCCGTCGATGAGCTGGTCGGTGCGGAAGACCAAGTGCTTCGTGCCGAAGGTCGTACGCTGCGGGGAGAAGACGGAGTGTTGGGCTGGGTGCTGGATGCCATCGCGCAGCGCGATGACCTCACGCAGCACTCCGAAGAGCTGGTTGCGGAGCTCGGACACGGACGCGAAGCGCTGCTCCGGGTCAGGATCGGTAGCGCGCAACAGCAGGCGGTAGAAGGAGAGGTAGCGGCGCAGCAGCGGCTCCTCGGTAGGGGAGGGTAGGCCGGGCTTATAGACGCCATCCTCCACCGGCAGCTTCAACGTCAAGCAGGCCAGTGTGCGGCCGATGGAGTAAATATCGCTGGCCACCGAGGGGCCCTGGGTGGCGATCTCCGGGGCCTGGAAACCCTGTGTGCCATAGATGTGGCCGAAGGCGCCGATGCCGGAGACCGCGCCCAGATCGATGAGCTTGACCTGGTCCTCGGTGACGATGATGTTGGAGGGCTTCAAATCGTTGTAGACCACGCCGCGGGCATGCAGGTAGTCCAGGGCGGGCAGGATTTCCAGGATGTAGGCAATCGCGGTGTCGACCGGGAAGCGGTCATTGACTTGGTCGTTGCGGCGCTGCTTGAGCGAGGGGCCGCCCACGTATTCCATGACGATGAAGCCGCCGGGGACGCGGGGGTCATCGATGAAGTTGAAAATCTTCACGATATTCGGGTGTGTGATGTCCGCGAGGAACTCGCGCTCCGCCTCCGCAGTCGCTGTCTCTTCGGCGGAGTTGGTGGATTGCATGCCCTTGAGCACCACGATGCGCCCGGAGACGAAGTGGTCATTGGCCAGGTAGATCCACCCCAACCCGCCATGGGCGAGCACGCCGAGGATTTCATACTGGCCGGCCACCATGTCGCCCGGCTTGAGCTGCGGGGGTGCGGCGCGGGGCGCATCCTTCGGATCGATGAGCGCCTCGCTGGGATCTACCGGGACCACGAAGGGCAAGGTGGCCATGCCATCGGCCACCTCGCGGTCGGTGCGCTTGGTGGCGCGGCGCTGGCGGAAGGTATCGAGCGCGCGGCGTCGCGAGGCCCGCGAGGGGTCCTCTGCTTTGCGACGATCACGCAGCTGCCCCAGCTCCTCGATGAGTGCCGCGATGTTATCCGAATCGACGTATTCGCCGTCGTCGGGTTTGCCCGTCGCGGTGCCATGCGCGCCGGGGCGGTCCGCTGGGGAGAGGACGGCGCCGGTGGCGCCGAGGTCCTCCTCCTCGAGGTCATCCGCGAAGGGATCGAAGGGGACTGCCGCGGTGCGGTCGGAGGCTTCCGCGTTGTTGGCGCCGGGCGCTGTTCCCGGATCCCCTGGTTCCGCAGGCGAGGCGCCGAGGTGGTGGTCCTCCGAAAAATCATCGTCCTCATCGGCGAAGGGATCGAAGCGCACGGCCTGGGTGGCGTCGGCAGCTTCGGGCTCCACGGCTCCGGGATCTGCGGCTTCGGGCTGCGCGTCTTCGTGCTCTTCGGGCGTGAGGTGGTCGAGCTCATCCTCGCTGAAGCGGTGCGACATTAGTGCCCCTCCTTCTTCTCACCGGGCTGGTTGCTGGTTGGGGAACTCGGCTGCGATTCCGTCGCGGGTGGAGTCTCATCGAGGTACTTCGGTGCCGGGAGCAAAGGCTGTTCCATATAATCCCCCAACCACGTGCTGAAGAGCTTCTGCCAGGTCCCGTCCTTGCGGATGCGCTCCAGCGTGGAGTTGACCTGGCGGATGAGCGGGCGCGAGTCATAAGAGCCATCGGGTTTGCGCACGGCTACGCCATAGCTTTGGCTTTCGAGGGGATCGCCGACGATCTCCGTGTAGCGATCCTGCGCCAGCATCCCGGAGAGCAGGGCATCATCCACCACGATGCCGTCCGTTTGCCCCAGCTGCAGCGCCATGAGGCAATCGCCCCAGGCGCGGGTCTCCAAGATATCGGAAGTAGGCGCGTGCTTGCGTATCGCGTCCACCATGGTGGAACCCTTCGTCGCGCACAAGGTCAACCCGGCGGTATCCGCGATGGAGTGAATGCCGGAGTTCTTCAGCACCAGCAAGCGGGCATCCGTTTGCATATAGGGAATGGAGAAGGCGACTTCGCGCTGGCGTGTGGGGCTAATCGTCATGGTGCGGATGACGATGTCCACCGTGCGGTCGTTGAGGGCACGCGCGCGCTCGGAGGCCTCCACGAAGCGGAAGTCAACCTTGTTGGGGTCCCCAAAGATATCGCGGGCAATCTCGCGGGCGATGTCGACCTCGAAGCCGCGGACCTCGCCGGTGGCGGTATCGCGGTAGCTGAGCAGGTTATTGGAGCGGTCCACGCCCACGATGAGCCGGCCGCGCTTCAGGAGCTCGGGCACGCGCTCCTTCGGCGTCTTATCGTCCGGGCGGTAGGAGCCGTAGGCTTCGGCATCGCTTTGCTTGGACACCTCGCCGGTGCCGGCGGGCTCGATGATGGCGTCCTCCGGCAGCGGCGGGCCCGGCGTGGAATCGAGGTTCGCGGTAGACGGCAGGATGGGATCCGGCGCGCTAGGCGGCTCCGGCTCGCAAGCGCTGAGTGCCACGGCGCTGCTGAGCACGAGCAGGGACACGGTCCAGGCTGGGCGTTTCGTGGTAGGGCGGCGCATCACAGGTACTCCTGCAGACGGGGACGGATTCCCAACCACACGGCGATAATCGCGCCGAAGGTGGCCAGGAGCACGCCGGTAGACACCATGGTCATGGCGTTGAGCCCCTGGACTAGGTAGGTGCGCATGGCGTCGCGGGCCTGGTCGATGAGCGCGGCCAAGGAATTATCCACAGCGTTGAAAGCACTGGCGGCGGTGGGGTCACCGTCCGGATCGATGGCGGTGGCCTGGTACAGCGCGGCATCGTAGTCACCCATGGAGAGATCCTCCATGAAGTTCTCGTGCGTGGTCGTCCAATCTTCCACTGCCTGCTTCGCGCGGGGAATCAGGGTGGGATCGGAGGAGGGGAAGTCGTCGTCGACAAGCGCCTGCTCATAGTCCCGCAGAGCCTGGTTGACGGAGTACACCGTGGAATTAAAGTGCACGGACATGTCCTGCTGGGAGGAGCGCAGAACCAAGGCGAGAGTCTCCGAGGTGCGCATCTGCTGGGCCTCGATGCGGGAGGCGGTCAGCGAGTCCCAGGGGCGCGATACCGTCTCGAAACCCTGGTGGCCCGAGGCCCACGTGGCGAAGTTGGAGGCGGAGGCCCACACCAGCGCCAGGAACAACAGGCCCGTGGCCACCACGAAACCGCGGTTGAAGCGCCGGCGGGTCAGCCGCCACAGCCACCACTGCGCCAGGCCGAGGAAGATGAGAGCGGCGACCAGACCAGATAGTGGCACCCACTGCGGGCGGGTCAGGCGCTGCTGCTGTTGGCTCACCTTTTCCGACGTCAAGGTGAACAGCTCCGCGGCGGCGGGGAGGATCTGGGTCCGCATGAGCGCCGAGGCATTGGACATATAGGAATTCGCCACGGCATGGCCCGCGCGGTGATTGACGCGGGCCTTTTCCACGAGCGCGGTATACACCGGCAGCTTGCGTTGGATAAACGTGACGAGCTCGCGCACGCGCTCATCCTCCGCGGAGGTGCCCACGATGGCCTCCGTGGCGGCGACGGAGGCGGCATCGATGGCCTCGTTATAGCGGTTGCGGTTCACCTCCGGCTCCACGCCCGCCTGCACGAAGCCGGTGGTGGCCACGGTATCCGCCAGGGATAGGTTGGTGTAGAGGTGGTGCGCCGCATTCGACATCGGCTCGGTGGAGGTCAGCAAGGTATCCAAATCATCGTGCCTTGAAGCCGAGGATGAAGACATGGAAAAACCGGCCGCCGCCAGCGCGACGGTGAGGATGACGGTGACCGTAAAAAGCTTGCCGGGCGTGGTGGCCGCGAAGCCATAGAGGCGCCGGATGACGCGCGCGGGGCCGGCGAAGGAGCTCATGGCCAGCTGCGTCGGGCGGCCAAATGCCGGGCTGGCGGGCTCGGTGACTTCATCGAGCCAGTGATCGCCCCATGATTCGGGGGAGTGCTCGCGCAGTTCGGTGGCCGGGCCGGTCATTCCCTAAGGATAGCGCCCTCGACCGCGTCGCGCGATGATTTGGGGCAGGGTGGCGCGGGCTGCTTCTGACGTATCGTGGAAGGCATGTGTACACGCGTAAACCCAGAACTCTCCGGTGATGGCTGGTCTAAGGGGCCGGGCGGGGTGCCGGTATGGGGCAAGTTTGGAGCTGCTGGCCTTTTCTTGGTGGCGGGGGATGAGGTGTTGCTCCAGCACCGCGCCACGTGGACGAATAATGGCGGGACCTGGGGAATCCCGGGCGGGGCGCGGGATAAGCCGGAGTCCCCGGAGCAGGCAGCGCTGAGGGAGACGGCGGAGGAAACCGGAATCTCGGCCTCAGACATCGAGGTGCTGGATGCGCTGGTCACCTCTGGGCCTTTCGAGGAAGGCTGGACCTATACCACGGTGTTGGCGCGGACTGTCTCGGGCCAGCGGCTGGAGACAACCGCCAATGCGGAGTCCGCCGAGCTGCGCTGGGTGCCGTTTAACCAGGTAGAAGAGCTAGAGCTCTTGGCTCCCTTCCGGGAAGCGCTGCCGCGTTTGCTGGAGCGCTGGGAGGAAATCAGCAGCTGATACAGGCGCGCGGCGGGAACCTGTGGCACGCTGTAGGACATGATTGAAGTAGCCGGACTGACCAAACAGTACAAGTCTGTCCGCGCCGTCGATGACCTCACCTTCCAGGTGAAGCCGGGACAAGTGACCGGCTTTCTGGGACCAAACGGCGCTGGAAAATCAACGACGATGCGCATGATTCTGGGTTTGGACAAGCCCACCGCTGGCACTGCTCTGGTGCACGGCAAGCCCTACCGCGAGCTGAAGAACCCGCTGCGCGAGGTGGGCGCGCTTCTCGACGCCAAAGCCGTCCACGCCAACCGCACCGCCGCCAACCACCTGACGTGGATGGCGCAGGCTAATGGCATTCCTACTTCCCGCGTCGACGAGGTGCTGGGTCTTGTGGGCTTGGCCGATGTTGCGGGCAAGAAGGCCGGCGGCTTCTCCCTCGGTATGGGCCAGCGCCTCGGCCTGGCGGCCGCCCTGTTGGGGGATCCGGGCGTGCTGATCCTGGATGAGCCGGTCAACGGCCTAGATCCGGAAGGTATTCGCTGGGTGCGCTCGCTCGTGCGGGCGCTGGCGGCGGAGGGCCGCACGGTGCTTATCTCCTCGCACTTGCTGGCGGAGATGGCGCAAACCGCGGACCACCTCGTGGTGATTGGCCGCGGCAGGCTCTTGGCTAATCAACGCACCTATGACTTTGTCAAGGAAAACTCCAGTGCCTCGGTTATCGTGCGCTCGGAGCACCTGCGCGAGTTCGGCTCGGCGCTGAAGGAGGCCGGCATCACGTATAGCGAGTCGGTCGATGAGGAGCAGCGCCGCACCTTGGTTATTCCGAACCAAACCACGGATTACGTGGGTCAGCTGGCTTATTCCACGGGTGTGCCGCTGACGGAATTGACGCTCCACCGCGCCTCGCTGGAAGAGGCCTACGTGGCTATGACGGAACGCGCGGTGCAGTACCAGGCGGCGGCACCGAAGGAAGGGGTACAGCGCTAATGTTTTTCAACACTGTGCATGCGGAGTGGACGAAGCTGCGCACGACGAAGTCCTTCTGGTGGACCACGGCCCTCATCATTCTCATCGTGACGGGCTGGACGCTGCTGAACTCGCTGAACGCGGGCGAGGCGGTGTTGGGCATTAGCCCGCTGCAGGAGCGGGCCTTGGCCTCCATCCTCTTGCTCATGGGCATGCCGATCATAATGATCCAGGGCGCGATGGTGGTGACCACGGAGTACCGCTATAAGACGCAATCTTTGACCTTCATGGCCAACCCGAAGCGCTGGACAGTGGCCTGTGCCAAGCTGCTGCTCTACGGCGTCATCGCGGCCATTATTGCTTTCTTGAGCCTGGTGTACATCTTTGTGTTGGCGGATATGACGACGAACGAATCGGCGGCGGAGGCTTTCCAGCCCTTTGCCAGCGAGGACGGCAAATATATGCTGTGGTCCTTCCCGCTCGCGGCCTTCGGCGTGGTTGCTTTCGTGCAGGGCCTGGGCATGCTGTTGCGGCAGACCGCCGGCACAGTGGCGATTTCCCTCATCTTGTACTTGGGCTTGGAAAACATCGTGCGTGTGCTGCCGACGGTGGGTGATAAGGCCATTCACTTCATGCCCTTTACCGCCTTCCAGAACTGGGCGGTGAACTATGTCGATGAGAACGCGCCGTGGTCATCGGTAGGCTTTGAGGCCCTCGTCTTCTTCGGTTGGGCCGCGGTGCTGTGGATTTTCGGCGTCATCGTGCTGGAGCAGCGCGACGCGTGATTCCTTTTCCACTCCTGGCTACATTGGCGCTGTTGTCCGCAACAGCGCCTTTTGCCACTGATATGTATTTGCCGGTGATGCCGGAGATCCTCTCCGATCTGGGCACCACCCGGGCGATGGTCCAGCTGACCATTTCGGGCTTCTTCATCGGCATGGGCGTGGGCCAGCTCGTGATGGGCCCGCTTTCCGACGCCATCGGGCGCAAACGCCTCCTCATCGCCGGTGCCTGCCTCGCGCTGGTGGCCTCCGTGTTGGCGGCGCTGGCTCCGACCGCCACCGTGCTCGTGGCCGCCCGCGTGCTGCAGGGCCTCGGCGGCGGCGCGTGCGTGGTACTGGCCCGCGCGGTGGTACCTGACCTCGTGCACGGCGCGGCTGCCGCGAAGGCTTATTCGCTGCTCATGGCGCTGCAGGGCATCGCGCCGGCGGTGGCCCCGGTGCTCGGCGGTGTCCTGGCGGAGCCGCTGGGCTGGCGCGGCATCTTTTGGGTGCTTGCCGGGCTGCATGCGGTGCAGTTGGTGCTGGCGATCGCCATCGTCCCGGAAACCGCGGGTGGGCGCTCCCGCGCTGGGTTGTTCCGCACGGTGGCGGGAAACTACTGGGCGGTCCTGACCAATGCCCGGGTGTGGGCCTACCTGGTGACCATGGCCTTCGGCTTCTGTTCGATGTTTTGCTACATCTCAGCCTCGGCCTTCGTGGTGCAGAACCAGTGGGGCTTTTCGCCGTTGGGCTATTCGCTGGTTTTCGGCATCAACTCCGTGGGCCTCTTTATGGCCACGCTGGTGAATTCGCGAGCCATGGATTCGGTCTCCCCGGCGGTCATGCTGCGCGTCGGTGTTTGCGGCGTTCTTGCGTGTGGGGTGCTCTTGTTGCTGTCGGTGCTGCTCGGCGCCCCGGTGTGGGCGTGCCTCCTCGTGCTCTTTGCGTGTGTGGCGCCGACCGGTTTCATCATGGGCAATGCGACCGCGCTGGCCACGGGCCTCATGCGCCCGCGCGCGGGCAGCGTGTCCGCCATCATGGGCTTTGGTCAGTCCTTGCTGGCCAGCGCCATCAGCCCGCTCATGGGTTGGGGCTCAAATGCGGCCCTGACCATGGCCACCGGAATGGTGTGCTGCAGCTTCATCTCGCTGTGCGGCCTTGTGGTATCCACGCGGCTGGCCCGCGGCGCCGCCTAGCGTACGCCATTGAGCATAAGGCATCTCCCAGATGGCGCCTTGTCATTCTCAGAGATGGTTCTAGTCATATGGTTCGTTTGCCCCCAAACGAACCATCTACCGCCTCGCAGAAGGTTTGTTTGCCCCCAGAGGAACCGTTTGACTGGAACCGTTTGACTGGAGACTTCTGGCTGGAACCATCTGCAGGTCCATGCTGCCCTACCGCAGCAAGGTGTGGGCCCGCATGTGCTTGCTACTGCAGCGCCGAGGTCAGGCGCATGACGTTGTCCACGTAGCGGCGCAGCAGGCCGCGCTCGTTCCACTCCTCGAGGGTGAGCTCGTGGCAGACCTTCTTGTAATTCCTGGCC
The DNA here is from genome assembly GCF_007672725.1 of Corynebacterium aurimucosum ATCC 700975. Classification (GTDB taxonomy): domain Bacteria; phylum Actinomycetota; class Actinomycetes; order Mycobacteriales; family Mycobacteriaceae; genus Corynebacterium; species Corynebacterium hesseae. The sequence continues at coordinate 151,070 of NZ_VDTC01000008.1, read as the reverse complement.
AGCTGGGTGAAATTCTCGATGAGGTCGCCCTTGGCCACCAGCATCGTTGATTCATAGTTGAGGCCGAAGGAACGCATGTCCATGTTGGAGGAACCAAACATGCACAGTGGATCGCGCTCCGGAAGATTCGGGTCCGCCAGGATGAACTTGGAGTGCAGCACGAAGGGCTCGGGGAATTGGAAGATCCGCACGCCAGCCTCCAGAAGTGCTTGGTAGTAGGAGGACTGCGCGTGGTTGACCATGAACTGGTCCGCCTTCGCTGAAACCAGGAGCTCCACCTCAACGTCGCGGTAGCACGCGGTGGTGACCGCTTCCAAGAGGGACTCGTCCGGAATGAAGTAGGGCGAGCAAAGGATGAGCCTTTCTTTGGCGTGGTGCACCACCGAGTTGAACATGCGCAGGTTAGGTTCCGTGGTGTAGCCGGGGCCGGAGGGGACCAACTGGAGGTGGTTGGAGTCCGCCGTCATAGCGTCGTCATAGGGCTGCATGTCCAAGGACAGCTGCTCCTCCGATTCCAGGTACCAATCCACCGCGAACACTGAGGCCAAGGACGTCACCACAGGGCCGGTCATCTCGACCATGTAGTCGATCCATGCGCGGTCCTTGGTCTTGTATTCACGCTTGATCATGTTCATCGAGCCCAAGAAGCCCGTGTGGCCGTCGATGACCACGATCTTGCGGTGATTGCGCAGGTCCGGGCGGCGGAAGCGGCCCTTATGCAGCTGCAGCGGAAGCATGAGCCGCCAGTCGACGTCTATGGCGCTTAGGCGTTTGCCCAGCGTGAAGTAGCCCTTGTACTTCAGGCTGCCAATCTGATCGAGCAGCAGCTTGACCTCCACTCCGCGCTGGCGGGCGCGCGCTAGGGATTGGAAGAAGACGTCGGTCACCTCATCCCAGGACTGGATGTAGATCTCAATGAGCACGTACTTTTCCGCGCGGTCCACCGCCCGCGCCATGGCCAGGATGGCCTCCTCATAGGAGGCATGCAAGCCCTTGTTATGCCCAATCAGAGCCGGGTGCCCGGTGAGGTTGCGGTTGAGCTGGATGAGGGATTCCACCTCCGGGGAGAGGCGGCCGGAGGGGTGGTTGGGGGTGGAGGCGGTGACGTCGTTAAGCAGTGCGTTGGCCTCTTGCTGGATGCGGTGGCGCCGGCGGTTGATATAGGGCGAGCCCATGAGCAAGAACAGGGGCAGGCCTACGATAGGCAGCACCAGAATGGCCAGCAGCCAAGCGGTGGAGCTAGACGGGCGGCGGCCTTCGGGGACCACGCCGATGGCGATGATTTTGATGCCGTAGTCAATGATCAGCAGCACAAGCTGCCAGACGGAGAGATCGATGTTGAGGTTCATGGCAGGCTAGCGCACCGATGCGAAATCGGGGACATCGAAATCTGCGATCAGTGGCACGTGGTCGGAGGTCTTGTCGCCGGCGCGCTCAACCATATCCACCTGGGCACCTTGGATCAGGCGTGCAAGCGGCTCGCTGGCCAGCTGGAAATCGATGCGCATGCCCTCGTTTTTCTGGAAGCGCAAGGACTTGTAATCAAAGTAGGTCCAGCGGTCTTCCTCGGTGAAGCGGCGTGTGACCTCCTCAAGCCCGGCCTCCTCCAGCATCTGGAAGGCCGCGCGCTCCGGTTCGGTGACGTGTGTTTTGCCGCGGAAAAGGGACATATCCCAGACGTCCTCATCGCGCGGCGCAATGTTGAAGTCACCCGTGAGCAAGAGTTTCGACTGCGCGCGGGTCTCCACATAGCGTGCCAGCGCGTAGAGGAAGTCCAGCTTGTAGTCGAAGTGGCGGTCCGTGATCTCGCGTCCGTTGGGAACGTAGAGGGACCAGATCTCAATCCCGCGGATGCGGGCCGATACCGCCCGGGCCTCGCGCGCCTGATCCTTAGCGGGATCTTTGTGGAAACCGGGCTGACCGGGGAAGAAGGTCTGGACCTCCTCCGGCTCCTCCTTAGACACAATGGCCACGCCATTCCACTGGTTCAGCCCGTGGCAGGTGACGTGGTAGCCGGCCTCCTCAAAAGGCTCGCGGGGGAACTTCGCATCCGCCACCTTGGTTTCTTGCAGGCAGAGCACGTCGATGTCGTGCTTGGCCAGAAGATCCACCGCGCGCTGCGCGCGGGTGCGAACGGAGTTGATGTTCCAGGTAGCGATGCGCATGTGGTTTAGGGTACTTGAGGCAGGCGGCGGGCGTAACGGTGGCGGTGCTGCTCTAAGAAGCCGAGCTTCTCATAGAGGCGAATTCCCGCAGTGTTGTGCGCCACGACCTGCAGGTAGGCCTTCTCCGCGCCCTGTGCCTTGCCCCAGGCCAGCATGTGCGCGCCCAAGGCGGTGCCCAGGCCCTTGCGGCGCCAGCCTTCGGCCACCTCTACGGCGGAGTAACCCAGCCACACGGTGCCGTCCCCGGATTCGGTGAGCGTGCCGCGCGTGATCGCGATGGTCTCACCAGCAGGGGAGAGGAGGCGTCCGAAGCCCATCGTGCCGTCGATGTGGCTGCGCAGGTACTCCAGCGCCAGCGGCGGCAGGGCTTTGCCGCGGAAGTGGTAGAGGTTGAGCCATTCGGCATCGGGTTGCTCATCGATGACGAAGTGGACGTCGGAAAGCGCCGGCAGCTCATCCAGGTCTCGGACCATCACCAGGATTTCCGGTTCGAGCTCCCAAGCTTCGGGCTGCGCCGCCACGAGCTTCTCAGCCGACTTGCCGATGCGCTCCGGGATGGCCAAGCGCACTGGAAGATCGTGGCGCGCGTAGAAGGCTTCAATCTCATCGAAAGGCACCGGCAGGAAACCCGCAGACGGGCCGAGCGGCACCGCCGAATTGGAGCGGCCCGTCACGCCATCGCCCGCGCGCATGAGCCACTGGCCATCGGAGGTCCACGTGTGCTCCTTTCCCGGGAAGGCGGCTGCGGTGGCTACCTCGACGGCGCGGATATCGGAATTGCGCACCGTGCGCGGGGAGAGGCGCTTAATAATCTTGAGCTGCTCCGGCGGAATCTCCACCGCGTCAAGCGAGGAGGGGTAGCCGCCCACCTCCTGTGGACGGATGACCAGCGGATCTACGCTGAGCACGTGCCCAATCACATCGCTGTGCACGCCGCCGAAATCGCGCCGGGCCACCACGCGCTCGCCCTCCTGGACGGCATCGGAGCGGAAGATGCGGGACATTAGTCCTCGTGCCCGAAGGGGTCTTCGTCCTCGCCCGGAACCCAGGTGAGGCCGGCCTCGGTCCAGCCGTTGCGCTTAATGGCCTTCTTGGCCTGGCGCTTGTAGCGGCCGGTAAGCACGTCGGTGTAGACGAAGCCGTCGAGGTGGCCGGTTTCGTGCTGCAGCATGCGCGCGAAGAAGCCATAGCCCTCGATGGAGATGTCTTCGCCCTTTTCGTTCTTGCCGGTCACGCGGGCCCAGTCGGCGCGGCCGGTGGGGAAGCCCTCGCCCGGAACGGAGAGGCAGCCTTCGTCTTCGGAACCGTCGTCAGCCGGCATGGTCTCCGGGATCTCGGAGGTTTCCAGCACCGGGTTGATGACGCAGCCGCGGCGCATGCCGCCTTCCGGAAGCTCGGTGCCGTCAGGCCCGTCGGTGTCGGGGCAGTGGTAGACAAAGAGGCGCTTGTTCACGCCGATCTGGTTTGCGGCCAGGCCAACTCCGTGCGCGGCATCCATGGTTTCGTGCATGTCTGCGATGAGCTCCTGCAGCTCGGGGGAGTCGATGGGCTCGGTGACCGGCTCGGTGGGGTTGTGGAGGACCGGGTCGCCGTGGATAACGATGGGACGAATAGTCATGGAATACAGTTTAAGCATGCATTCCCTGTCAGACCTAGACGCCGCGATTTTGGAGTTCGAGTCCCACGCCCCGCGCGATATCGGCGCCAAGGAGGAGGCCATCCGCACGCAGCTGGACATTACTCCGGTGCGCTATCACCAACGCCTCAACGTGCTGCTCGACAACCCCGCCGCGCACGCCTCCTACCCGCTGCTGGTCACCCGTTTGCGCCGGCTTCGCGACGCCCGCGAGGACATCCGGCGCGCCGCACGCGACAATGCGCCGGACTAGGGCTCGCAGATACTAGAGTGACCAATGTGACTAATGTGAATCCGGAAAACTCTGCCTCGTCCGCTGACCGCGCGCGCCACGCCGCCGAGTCCGACTCGGCCGCCGCCCCGGCCTCCGCTAGCAAGCTCCCGCTGCGTGGTGTCGCCATGGTGCTCATCGCCGTGGCCGTCATGCTCGGCATGTGGGCTCTGTACGCCATGACCTCGGATAGCTCCGAGGATGCCGCCCAAGACGCGCCCGCCAACGATGCCGCCGTGTCCAGACCCGCCACCGGTGGTGCCGAGGGCGATGCCGCGACTGGCGGCGCTGCGGGCGAAGCCGGCAAGAACAAGGACGCCGCCGAGAACGAGCGCCCGGCTGATACCGAGGCCGACTCGGAGAACGCTGCTGAGGCCGGCGCTGAGCATGGTGGGAACGCCGAGGCCGGCGCACCCGCGGGCAATGCCGATCGCCCGCAGGCGGAAATCCCCGTCAACGTTTATAACAACTCCGGCCGCGTCAACTACGCCGCCGATGAGGCCGAGCGCCTTAAGAGCGAAAAGTTTAAGGTCTCCGAGGTAGGAAACATCAGCGATGATGTCCTCGTCGCACCGCAGACCACCGTATTCTTTCCGCAGGGTGATGCCGCGGCCGAGAACCTGGCCAAGGAAGTGGCCGCCCAGTACTACGGCGGCAACGTTCCGGCGGAAGCCATTGCGCCGTACCCGGCTGAGCTGACCGGGGATTACACCAAGGGCGATGCCGTCGTCGTGGTCCTCGCCGTTCCCCAAGCCTAGGGAATAAAAACTTATTAAATTCACCCTGTTGGTGGATAGGATGAATGGGTGAATATTCCGGAAGAGAACTTCGCCCGTTCACCCGAGCCCACGCTGGGTGTCGAGTGGGAAGTTGCCCTCGTTGACCCCGTGACCTGGGATCTCGTGCCTCGCGGTGCCGAGCTTATCGACGTTGTCCGCGCCTCCCACCCCTCCGTGCACCTGGAAAAGGAATTCCTCCAAAACACGGTGGAGCTGGTGACCGGGGTGTGCCGGACGGTGCCGGAGGCGATGGGGGACCTTCGGGCGTCGCTCAGCGCAGTGCGTGAGGCGGCCGATTCCATGGACGTGCGCCTGTGGGCCTCGGGCGGGCACCCTTTCACGGACTTCCGGAAGAACCCCGTCTCCGCCAAGGAGAGCTATTCCGAAATCATCAACCGCACCCAGTACTGGGGCCAGCAAATGCTGCTGTGGGGCACGCACGTGCACGTCGGCATCAGCCACGAGGAGCGCGTGTGGCCCATCATCAACGCCCTGATGACGAAGTACCCCCACCTGCTGGCCATCTCCGCGTGCTCGCCGGGGTGGGAGGGGCTCGATACCGGCTATGCCTCCAACCGCACGATGCTCTACCAACAGCTGCCCACCGCGGGCATGCCCTACCAGTTTGAAAACTGGGAGCAGTGGCAGTCCTACATGCGGGACCAGGCGATTTCGGGGGTTATTAACCACACGGGCTCGATGCACTTCGATGTTCGCCCGGCCTCCAAGTGGGGAACGGTGGAGGTGCGCATTTCCGACGCCGCCTCCAACCTCCGCGAGCTCTCCGCCATCGTGGCGCTGACGCATTGCTTAGTGGTGCACTATGACCGCATGATCGATGCGGGCGAGCAGCTGCCCACGCTCCAGCCGTGGCACGTGGCGGAGAATAAGTGGCGCGGCGCGCGCTATGGCATGGACGCGCTGGTCATCACCTCACGCGAGACCGATGAGCGTTGGATCAAGGATGAGCTGGCGGATCTCTTGGTGGAGCTGGCCCCGCTGTCCGAGGAGCTGGGCTGCGCCCGGGAGCTGCAGCTGGTGCAGGAAATCATCGATTCCGGGGCGGGCTATGAGCGCCAGCGCCGTCTGTACGAGGAGACCGGCAGCTGGCAGAAGGTGGTCAAGGCCACCGCGGATGAAATGGAGCAGCTGCTGCCGCTCTAGCTTGAATACCGAACGATCAATTAAGGCCCGGAAACTGATGGTTTTCCGGGCCTTAATTGATCGAAACGTCGTTTGGGGAAGCTGTCTCGCCTCGACGAGGACGTTTCGATCAAATAGTGCTCCAAAACAGGCGGGTTTTGCCCCCTTATTTGATCGAAACGCCCCTAGCTCTCCGCCACCGCGCGCTTACGCGGCGCGACGAATCCCCACACCGCGTAGACGGCGATGAAGGCAACGCAGGACAGCGTCCACAGGGAGGTCGCCCACGGCTGGAAGGATTCGATCGCATCGAGGTTGGCCGTGGACATGGTGAACCACACTGGCACCGACATAAACGGCAGCGACACCACGAACAGTGCCGCCACGGAGGCGAGTCCGGCGAGTTGCTCGCCGAACTTTCCGGACAGGCGCGTGCTGAGCGCCTGGTTGACGGATACGAAGACCATGACCACGAAGGGGATGGTCCACACGAAGTGGTGGTACCACGAGAAGGGGGAGACCAAGCAGGTGCTCAGGCCCGTCAGCGCGAAGGCCGCCGAGCGGTTGCCACGCAGGTATGCGGTGCGCAGCGCCAGGCAGGTAAGCGCAAAGACCACGATGACCGCCAGCAGCCACCAGATGCCGCCGTCGACGCCGAGAACGCGGTACATGAGCGAGCGCAGCGACTTCGCGCCGGGGTTGGCATGCTCGCCCACGCGGGAGGAGTTGAACATGGCGTCGGTCCAAAAATCCATCGCGTCCGGCACGAAGAGGAAACCGAGCACCACGGTCACCAGGAAGGTGATGACCGCCCCCGCGGCGGCCCACCAGCGCTTCTCAAAGAGCAAGGCCAGCCCCATATAGGCCGGGGTCAGCTTGATGCCCGCGGCCAGGCCGATGCCGACGCCCGGGAGGCGGTGCTTGAGCGGCAGGAAATCTAGGGCCACGAGCAGCATCAAGAAAACGTTGACCTGCCCGTAGTACAGCGAGCCCTGCATCGCCTCGTTCGCCGGGGTCAGGGCGGTGAGCAGCACCGCTACCAGGACGGCCGCCGGGGTCATCTTCATGCCCCGCTCACGGAAGATCATGATGATGATTGCCAACACCGCTAGGAACATGAGCGAGGGCCACATAAAGGTCAACGCACCCTTGCTGAAGAAGGGCAAAACCTTGAACAGCAAACCCGCAAAGGGCGGGTAGGTGAAGGGGAACTCGAAGATGTAGGGGGCGTCGTAAAGCAGGCCGCCCGTGTTGAGGTCTTCGCCCGCCATGCGGTAGATGGAGAGGTCGAAGGGGAGGATATTGATGAAGGCATGGGGTCCATCGAACTGGCTGAACTTGTACACCATCACGGCGATGCACAGCGCGAGGACAGCGCATATCGTTGGTACGCCTTGCAGCTTCTTCACGTCGACTCTCCTCGGATGACCACCAATTATTGCCTTTTGCAGCCTATATTAATTCGCCCTCATTTCCTGGGAGAAGGCGCCCGTGTCCCTACTTTCGGCGCATGGAGCGCGCGGCAGGGGCCTCATTGCGCAGCATTGACTCCGGCGGGCCGTACAGGCCCTCACGGCGGGCGATACGCGTGGTTCTTTGTGCGGTCACCGGGCTGGTGATCATGGCGAAAAGGACAAGCAGCACCAGGATGCCCAAGTCGCCGCGCTCAGCCACGCTGAAGCTCTCCGAGCCCGTCACCTTGATGATTGCGCCCACAATGGTGAAGATGAGCCCGGTGGTTTGGGGTTTGGCTATGGCGTGCACGCGCGCCATCGTGTCCTTAAAACGTGCCACTCCAATCGCGGCCGCCAAGGTGAGTATCGAGCCAAGGAGGATGAGGATGATGGAGAGGATATCGGCAACTACTGCGTAACTCATGAGTCCCTCTTCCTAAAGCGAGTAACGGAGACCGTCGAGATGAACCCGAGGAGCGCCACCACCAACATCGCGTTGGAGACCGTCGTGTCCAGCGTCCAACAGATGTAGGTGGCCAGGGCGCATTGGAACATGGCCACGAGCCCGTCCATGGCGATGAGCCGGTCAAGCGAGTTGGGCCCGATGACGATGCGCCACGTGGTGATGAGGAAGGCCACCACGAGGAAGCCCGCGGCCACGGTGAGCAGGATGTTATACACGTCAGTATCCATCAGGGGTGGCTCCTTTCGAAGATGGCAATCATATCGGCCTCCAGCTTGCGCACCGCCGCGATCTCACGCTCTAGGTGAGCTTCAGAATCGGCGTCGAGCAGATGGATGGTGAGCATGCGGTTCGCAATGTCGATATCGGACACGGTGCCGCCCGGCTGCAGGTTGTACAGGCTGACCGCCAGCGCCAGAACGAACTCATTCTCCAAGCGCATCGGGAGCCTGACGATCGCCGTCTTGGGCACCTCCTGCGGGCGCACCGCCAGCCAGCCCACTTTGATAGAAGCTTCCATCAGCTCCACAAACCACTGCACCATAAAGATGAAAAGTTTGCCCCAGCTCACCGAAATCCCCGCCACGGGCATCGCCGGCAGCGGCAGCGCGAAGACGATAAACAGGCTGGCTATCAGCCCGCCCACCAGGTTCGCCACGGTGACTTCACCCATGAGCATGCACCACATGACGATGATCCACACCATGAACCACGGGCGGAAACGGTGCTTAATTCCGGAGAATCTCATCGGGACACCTCCTCTTCTTCCTTATCCACGGAGGTGGGCAATGTGGGCGTGGCGCTTGGCGACGTCCTCGTTGTCGGCGCCACCGGCTCCGGATCCGGGAGGGGCTCGCTGCGGTTCTTCCGCGAATCGGCGCCCTCCTCGTAGCGTTCGGCGGGGTCCAAGTGCCGCGTTGGGTCCTCGGCGGAATCTCCCAGTACCGCGTAGCGGTAAATGGAGTCATCCTGCGCGGACGTCGCCGCGCGGGTGGTGACACCGGAGATCGGGCCGGCGAGGAAGGTCATCGATACCGAGGCGATGACGAGCAGGGACGTGGAGGCCAGCATGCCGAAGGGCACGCGACCGACATCGGCGCGCTCCTCCAATTCGACGTACTCGGTGACCTCCCCGAGCGGGGAGGGCCGCGCCATGGCGAGGTTGCCTTCGGGGGCATCCCTGCGGTCACGCAGGAAGCCCTTGGTCCACACGAGGATCATGACGTAAAGGGTCAGCAGTGAGGTGACCACCGCGCCGCCGATGAGCACCCACGACATCCAGGAACCCTCGTTCGCGCCGGCCTGGATCAGCATGATCTTGCCCAGGAAGCCGGAGAAGGGCGGGATGCCGCCCAAGTTCATGGCCGGGATGAAGTACAAAATGGCGATGAGCGGTGCGGAATAAATCAGCGAGCCCAAGCGCCGCAGCGAGGATGTGCCGGCTTGGCGCTCGATAAGTCCTACAACCAGGAAAAGCGCGGTCTGCACCAGAATGTGGTGTACGGCGTAGAAGATGGCGCCCGACAAACCCTGCGCGGTACCGAGGGCAACGCCGAAGACCATGTAGCCGATGTGGCTGACCAGGGTGAAGGACAGCAAGCGCTTGATATCCGATTGCGCGATGGCGCCCAAGATACCCACGAGCATCGTGGCCAGTGCGACCCACATGAGCAGGCCGTCGAGCCCGCCGCCGGTGAAGATGGAGGTACGCGCGCGGATGATGGCGTAGACGCCGACCTTGGTGAGCAGGCCCGCGAAGACCGCGGTGACGAGCGAAGGCGCGGTGGGGTAGGAGTCCGGCAACCAGGCATCGAGAGGGAAGATGGCCGCCTTGATGCCGAAGGCGATGAGCAACACGGAGAAGACCGCGGAGCGGGTACCGGCCGGGATGTCCTCCATCCGGAGGCCGATCTGGGCCATGTTCATCGTGCCCACCGCGGCGTAGACATAGGCCAAGGCCAGCACGAAGATGAGCGAGGAGGCCATGGAGACCATGACATAGCCCACGCCCGCCCGCACACGCGCGGGCGATGCGCCGAGGGTCAGCAGCACGTAGGAAGACACGAGGAAGATCTCGAAGCCCACGTAGAGGTTGAACAGGTCACCGGCCAGGAAGGACACGTTCACGCCCATGGTCAGCAACATGTAATTAGGCAGGAACACCGCCACCGGTTCGTCCTTGGTGCCATCGCGCACGCCCTGCGAGATGGCGTACCACATGACGGAGAACAGGACGACGGAGGAGGTAAAGAGCATGACCGTGGACAAACGGTCCGCCACGAGCGTGATGCCCACCGGGGCGTCCCAGCCGCCCACCTGGAGGGTCTGGATGCCGGTGGTATCCGCGATGAAGATCAGTGCGGCGTTGACCGCGGCCAGCGTGAGCAGGGAGAAGAAGGCGATGCGGCGCTGCGCATGAGCATTGCGCGCAAAGAGCATCGCCAGTGCGGCCGCCAGGGCGGGGATGATGATCGGAAGGGGGATCAGAAAGCTGACGTAGGGCAGCAGCAGGTTCACCAGGGGTGAGATAGTTTCACTCATCGGTGGCCTCCTTCACGGGAGCCTCGAAGAACTCGGGGCCAAACTTATCGCCTTCCTTCGTGGTGCGGCCGGTGGTCGGATCATTGGAGGCGTCGTGGTCGGGGGCGGCCGAGGCATTGCCCGGGCGCGAGGCAATCGCCGCGATGGCGGTGTCCTCGGTGTCATCCTCAATCACGTCCGCGGTGCGGTAGCGGTATTGGCGGTAGGCCAACGTGAGGATGAAGCCGGTCAGCGCCATTGAAATGACGATCGCGGTGAGGATCATCGCCTGGGCCAGCGGATCGGCGATTTCTTCGCCATAGGGCAGGGAGGTCCGGCCGTCGATAGGCGGCGAGCCCGCCTTGCCGCCGGCCATGAGCACGAAGAGGTTCGCGCCATTGCCCAGCAACAAGATGCCGAGCAGCATCTTGGTCATCGCGCGGTCCAGCAATAAGTAGACCCCGGCGCCGCAGAGCACGCCCGCAGCGAGCAGGAGCATGAGGTTGGCATCCATTAGGCGTGTCCTTTCTCTGCGGTGGCAGCTTTCTCTCTTTCTTTCGTGCGGCGTGCCAAGGAGCGGGCGCGGTCGCGGGCGCGTTGCTTACGCATCTCTTCTTCCGCATCGAGCTTGGCGCCCAAGGAGGACAGGACGTAGAGCGTGAGGCCGACGACGATGAGGTAGACACCGGCGTCGAAAATCAGCGCCGAAGGCAGGGACACATCACCGATAAGTGGCACGCCGACCTTCGTGTACCCGGTGGTCAGCGGCGGGTAGCCCAAGAGCATCGGGGTGATGACTGCGCTGAGGGAGAGCAGCAGGCCGACCGCCATGGTGCGGCCGCCGTCGAGAGGCAGCGCCTCATCGAGCTCCGCGCGCCCGCCGGCCAGGTAGCGCAGAATCAGCGCCAAGGCCGCCACGAGGCCGCCGGCAAAACCGCCGCCGGGGGCGTTGTGGCCGCCGAAGAAGAAGTAGAGGGAGAGCACCATCATCGAGGGGAAGAGGATGCGGGTGCTCACGTCCACCATGAGCGAGCGGTTGAGCGCCTTCTCCGATTCCACACCCGCGGCCAGCCAGCGGCGGCCGGTGACCTGCAAAGTCGGGCGGCGGGAGGAGCGGGTGAAGCTCTGCGTGCGGTAGATCAGTGAGGCGATTCCCGTCGCCGCGATGATGAGCACCGTGATTTCGCCGAAGGTATCCCACGCGCGCAGGTCCACGAGCAAGACGTTGACCGTGTTGGCGCCGTGGCCGATCTCCTTGGCCAATTCCGGCATGTACTGCGAGATGGGTTCCTCGCGCCGGGCGTTGATGGCGAACATGCCCACCACGGTGACGGCCAGGCCCACGCCCACCGCCAGCCACGCGCGCAGGCGGCCGGATTTGGGGTCCTGCTTCCACTCGGTATTCGCCGGCATGCGGCGCAGCACCAGCATGAAGAGCACCATGATGATGGTCTCCACGAGGAGCTGCGTCAGCGCCAAGTCCGGGGCACCGTGAAGCGCGAAGATGAAGGACAAGGCGTAGCCGGTCACGCCCACCAGGATGACGCCGGAGAGGCGGTTATTCAGCACCGTGGCGGCGACAGCGGCGATGATGATGATCGCCGCGGCGATAGCCTGCCAGGGGTTCTCAGCAACGATCATGTGCACGTGGGTGATATCGCCGTTGATGAGCATGACGATGGGCAGCACCATGAGCGTGGCAAAGATGACCGTGAGGTTGAACTGCAGCGAACCGCGCTGCGTGGAGGCGGTGATGCGCAGAGAGAGTTGGCGCAGGGTGTTGATGACGGCGTCGTAGGAGTCGTCGGCCGAGCCCAAGGCCGGGTAGGTGAACTGGGCCTTCGTGAGTGTCTGGCGCTGCCAGTGCAAGAGAGAACCGGCCACGATGATGAGCACGGAGAGCAGCAACGGGATGGTGAAGCCATGCCACAGCGCTAGTTCGGAGGTCTGCTCCGCCCCAAATGTGTTGTCTAGGTGCTGCGTGATGCCGTGGGACAAAGGCAGCGGCAGCAGACCAAAGAAGATGGTCAGCAGAGTCAGCGCCGTCGGAGGAACCCAGAGGAAGGGGCCGATGTGGTGCATATTCGCTACTGCCTCAGAGGGCTCCTCCTGCCCCTTCGAGGAGAACGCACCCCATAGGAAGCGCAGCGCATAGGCCATGGTCAGCGCGGAGCCGACGACGACGGTTACGAGCAGCATGTTGCGTGGCATGCCGACCAAGAGCTCCTCGTGCATGATCGCCTCGAGCGTGGCCTCCTTGGACACAAAGCCCAGCAGCGGCGGGATACCGGCCATCGACATCGCGGGGAGGATGGCCAGGATGTACAGCGCGGGTTTCTTCTTGCCCAGGCCTGCCAGCTTGTCGATGTCCCTCGTGCCCGCCGAGTGGTCAATGGCGCCGACGATCATGAAGAGCGCTGCTTTGAAGAGGGAGTGCGCAAAGGTCAGCGCCAGGCCTGCCTGCATGGCCTCGCGGGAGCCGATGGCGATGATGGCGGTGATAAAACCCAGCTGCGAGACGGTACCGTAGGCCAGAACCAGCTTCAGGTCGCGCTGCTTGAGCGCCATCCAACCGCCGAGCAGCATGGTGAACGCACCCAAGGGGATGACCACGAGATGCCAGGTGGGGATGTCATGTACCGAAGGCGCTAGGCGTGCGACGAGGTAGATGCCGGCCTTCACCATCGCCGCGGAGTGTAGGTAGGCAGAGACCGGGGTCGGCGCGGCCATGGCCCCGGGCAGCCAAAAGTGCGCGGGGGCGATGGCGGACTTGGAGAGCGCACCGCAGAGAATCAGCACGATGGCCACAGTGAGGAAGGGCGTGTTGGCCAGGTCCTCGGTGGCGGCGATATCGCTGAAGGACCACGCACCGGTCTGGCGGCCGAGGAGGGTAATGCCCACGAGCATGGCCAGGCCGCCGAGGACGGTGACCATGAGTGCCTGCTGCGCTGATCGCCGGGATGAGGCGCGCTCGCCGTAATAGCTCACCAGGAGGAAGGAGAGCAGGGAGGTGATTTCCCAGAAGACGTAGAGCAGCAGGAAATTATCGGAAATGACCAGGCCATACATGGCCGTGGCAAAGCCCACCATCTGGCTACCGAAGAGGGCAAGGCGGCGCCGGGAGTGGTCGAAATAACCCCAGCAATACAGCAAGACCAGCGCGCCCACACCCAAAATGATGAGGCTGAACAGCGCGGAAAGCGCGTCCATGCGCAGGTTAATCGTTAGGTGCGCGGCGGGCATCCAGTCGAGGTCATACGCCAGCTGGTTGCCGTCGCGCAGCGTTCCAGTGGTGAGCTGTTGGAGCACCCAAAAGAAGCCCACCGCGGGCACGACGGCAAGGAGGCCGAAGGCGCGGCGGCCGAGATAGAAAAGGAGGAATGGAGCGACGATGGTAGTAAGTACCAAGGCGCTGAAGAGAGTGAGCACGAGGTTGCGGTGGCGTCCTTTCCTTGTCGGGGACTGGGCAAACCCCACCGCAGCGGCGGGCGTTCACTAGTGCTCACGATACAGTCTGAAATCCCAATTTTCAGATTTTCGTTTCATACAGTTATGCCTGTGTCTCCTGTTGGCGTTCCGCCATGTCGCCACCAACGCATCCAGGAGTAAGCGAGCCCGCGCCCGGCGGATGGCTCTGCCGGGCGGGATAGTGCCGCTTAAGCGAAGCGCTGGAGGAAGAGAGCCTCAGCGATCGCAATCTTCTCAATCTCAGTCGGGTCGACCGACTCGTTAGCGGAGTGGATGGTACACTGCGGCTCCTCGACACCAAAGAGCGCAATCTCTGCGTTCGGGTGCTTCTCCTGCAGCTCCACGGTCAGCGGGATGGAGCCGCCCATGCCCTGGGTGATGGTCTCGGAACCGTAGGCCTCTCCCAGGCACTCACCGAGCAGGGCGACGGCTGGCTTGGACGGATCGGTTTCGAAGCCCAGGTTGGCCTCGAGGATGGTGACCTCGATGTGCGCGCCCCACGGAATGTGCTTCTTCAGGTGCTCGGCCACTGCTTCCGCGGTGGAGCGGGGGTCCATGGTGGCGGGGGTGCGCAGGTTGATGTTGGCTTCGGCGGTAGCGGGCACGGCGTTGACCGCCTCGGAGACCGGGGTGGAGGTAAAGCCGGTCACGGTCACGGCGGGGCGGGCCCAGATCATGTCAGCGATGGCGGTGGCGCCTTTCGGATCCTTCGCGCCCATGATCTCGGTGCCCTCGAGCATTTGGGCGTCGGCGCGGAAGTCCTCCTCGCGGTAGGCGGTGTCCTGCCCCTCGGCCAGCGGCCAGGTGCCCTCACAATCGACGCCGTCGATAGTCGTGCGGCCGTACTCATCCGTCAGGGAATCCAGTGCACGCATGAGGGCCTTGACGGCGTCGGGAGCCGCGCCGCCGAACTGTCCGGAGTGCACTGCCGAGTTGAGGGTGGAGACCTTGACGTTGATCTGGGAGCCGCCGCGCAGGGAGGTGGTCAAAGTCGGCACGCCTGCCTTGGCGTTGCCGGCGTCGGCGATGAGGATGGCGTCGGCGGCGAAGAGCTCCGGGCGCTCCTCGATGAGCGCGGACAGGCCCTCGCCGCCGCGTTCCTCAGAGCCCTCGATGAGCACGGTGAGGTTGAGATCGGTTCCACCCTGAGCGTCGAGCGCGCGCAGCGCGGCGAGGTGCATGGCCACGTTGCCCTTGCAGTCCGCGGCGCCGCGGCCGTACCAGCGGCCCTCGCGCTCAGTCAGGGTGAAAGGATCGGAGTCCCACGCGTCGGGGTTTCCGGCAGGAACCACGTCGTAGTGCGAGTACAGCAGCACCGTCTTCGCGCCCTCCTTGCCGGGGCGCTTGGCGACGATCGCCGTGGAACCATCAGCGGTGGTGATGGCTTCGGGGGTGAAGTTGGCGTCGACAAGCGCGGCCTGAACCCACTCGGCAGCCTTCGCGGGCTGGTCCTCGAGGCCCGGCTCGTTGTGGACAGAATTGAAGGAGACGAGCTCCTTGAGTTGCTGGAAAATGGTATCGCGGTCGTTGCTGACAAACTCAGAAATGTTGCTCATGCCCTCCAACCTACTCGCATCCTCGAATCGGCCTGCCGAGCGTTAGGTAGTAATATATTCATGGTTCTAGTCCAAATTCTTTTAGAAAGGACCTGACATGGCGACTACCACCGCCGAAGGTTCCCAGTCCACGGTCCGCGAGCTTACGCTCCGGGGCATCATCATTGGTGGGCTCATCACTCTCATTTTTACCGCCGCCAACGTGTATCTGGGCCTCAAAGTGGGTCTGACGTTTGCCACGTCCATTCCCGCTGCCGTGATTTCTATGGCGGTGCTGCGCCGCTTCGCCGGGCACAACGTCAAAGAGAACAACATTGTGCAAACCATCGCGTCGGCAGCCGGCACTTTGTCCGCCATCATCTTCGTGCTCCCCGGCCTGGTCATGGTGGGCTACTGGCAGGGCTTCTCCTTCGTCGATACCGCCGCTGTCTGCGCCATCGGTGGTGTGCTCGGCGTGATGTACTCCATCCCGCTGCGCCGTGCGCTGGTGACGGGCTCCGATCTGCCCTACCCGGAGGGCGTGGCCGCGGCCGAGGTTCTCAAGGTGGGCGATAGCTCTGGTGAGGACGGTGAGGCCGCGCACGAGGGAAACGCGAAGGGCCTGCGCGTCATCGTCTTCGGTGGCATCCTTTCCGCCGTCATGGCTTTGCTTGCCGCGATGAAGGCTGCAGCCTCTGAGGTGGCCACCTATTTCAAGCTGGGCTCGGGTGCGACGACGCTCGGCACCTCCCTGTCCCTGGCGTTGGTCGGTGTTGGCCACCTCGTGGGCTTGGCGGTGGGTATCGCCATGCTCGTCGGCGTGGTCATTTCCTACCTCATCCTGCTGCCCATCCTCACCGGTGGGGAGGCACTGAGTGACCCGGCCACGATCATGGACACCGTCGACACGGTCTTCTCCGACAGGATCCGCTTCATCGGCGTGGGCACCATGGCCATCGCCGCCATTTGGACGCTGATTAAGATTTCCGGTCCGATTGTCAAGGGCATGGCTGAGTCCTTCGCGTCCTCCCGCAACCGCAAGGACGGCCACCAGGTGGCGGTGGAGGAGCGCGATATTCCGGCACCGTATGTCGTTGGTACCATCCTTCTTCTCATGGTCCCGATTGGACTGCTGCTGTGGAGCTTCGTGCGCGGCACCGATATTCATGACCACATGGCCGTCCTCATCACGGTCTCCGTACTCTTTACCTTGCTTGTGGGCCTCGTTATCGCGTCGGTGTGTGGCTACATGGCTGGTCTCATTGGTGCGTCCAACTCGCCGATCTCATCTATCGGCATCATCGCGGTTATCGCCGCTGCATTGCTGATTGCCGCCGTGACGCGCGGTACTGAGGCGGAACCGCTCTCGCTGGTGGCCTACACGCTGTTTACCGCGGCCATCGTCTTCGGCATCGCGACTATTTCCAATGACAACCTGCAGGACCTCAAGACTGGTCAGCTGGTTGGTGCGACGCCGTGGAAGCAGCAGGTAGCGCTCATCATCGGTGTCCTCTTCGGCTCCTTGGTGATTCCGCCGATTCTGCAGGTCATGCTCACCGGCTTTGGTTTCCAGGGGATGGAGGGCGCCGGTGAGGACGCGCTGGCTGCACCACAGGCCGCGCTGATGTCCTCGGTGGCATCCGGCATTTTTGATAACTCGCTGCCGTGGGATCTCATTGGTCTGGGCGCGGCGATTGGTGCCGTCATCATCATCGTTGACGAGTGCCTGCGCCACTTCACGGACAAGTACTCCCTGTCCCCGCTGGCGGTGGGTATGGGCATGTACCTGCCGGCGGCCATCACGATTGTGGTGCCGATTGGTGCCATCTTGGGTTACTTCTATAACCGCTGGGCGGTACGCCAGTCCAAGCCGGACTTTGCTAAGCGCATGGGCACGCTGCTGGCTACCGGCCTCATCGTCGGTGAGTCCCTCTTCGGCGTGGTCAATGCCGGAATTATCGCGGCGTCGGGCGGCGAGTCCCCGCTGGAGATCTTCGAGGGCGGAACTGCTGCCAAGATCGTCGGCGTCATCCTCTTCGTCGGCGGCATTGCTGCGGCGTACAAGTGGACGGCGAAGAAGGCCGAGGCTTAAGCGGAGCTAGGACTTCGGTTTAATGGACGGTTCGATTTAGTGGGCGGTTCGTATTAACGGGCGGTGCTGTTGCACCGCCCGTTCGCTTATAGCGTTCGTGTTGAACCTTGCAGTCGCTAGGTCTGAGTGCCAGAATGGTCGCTAGCACTTCCACATGGCAAGTGCCAGAAATAAACAGAGTCATCTATGTGGTTGGGGCTGGAGAACACTCGCCAGCCGTGCCGTCGCGGGCGTCCGTCATAGATCAGACGTGAGTGTCGTCCTCAACAAAGCTTAAGGAGCACAAACACATGGCAAAGATTATTGCCTTCGATGAAGAGGCACGTCGCGGCCTCGAGCGTGGTCTCAACACGCTTGCCGACGCCGTCAAGGTCACCCTCGGCCCCAAGGGCCGCAACGTCGTCCTGGAGAAGTCCTGGGGCGCCCCGACCATTACTAACGACGGTGTCTCCATCGCGCGCGAGATCGAACTCGAGGACCCGTACGAGAAGATCGGCGCTGAGCTGGTCAAGGAAGTAGCCAAGAAGACCGATGACGTCGCCGGTGACGGCACCACTACCGCTACCGTTCTGGCACAGGCGCTTGTCCGCGAGGGCCTGCGCAACGTAGCCGCTGGTTCCAACCCGATGGGCATCAAGCGCGGCATTGAGGCCGCCACCAAGAAGGTTGTCGACTCCCTGCTCTCCTCCGCGAAGGAAGTAGAGACCCAGGAAGAGATTGCCACCACCGCAGGTATCTCCGCCGCTGACCCGGCAATCGGCGAGAAGATCGCCGAGGCTATGTACACCGTGGGCAACGGTTCCGTGAACAAGGACTCCGTTATCACGGTTGAGGAGTCCAACACCTTCGGCGTTGACCTCGAGGTCACCGAAGGTATGCGCTTCGACAAGGGCTACATCTCTGGCTACTTCGCTACCGACATGGAGCGCCAGGAGGCAGTCCTGGAGGATCCGTACATCCTGCTGGTTTCCTCCAAGATCTCCAACATCAAGGACCTCGTCCCGCTGCTGGAGAAGGTCATGCAGACCGGCAAGCCGCTGCTGATTATCGCTGAGGACGTTGAGGGCGAGGCCCTGTCCACCCTCGTGGTCAACAAGATCCGCGGCACCTTTAAGTCTGTTGCCGTGAAGGCTCCGGGCTTCGGTGACCGCCGCAAGGCCACCCTGCAGGACATGGCTATCCTCACCGGCGGCCAGGTCATCTCCGAGGAGGTCGGCCTCTCCCTGGAGACCACCGAGCTCGAGTACCTCGGCCAGGCACGCAAGGTTGTCGTGACCAAGGATGAGACCACCATTGTTCAGGGTGCTGGTTCCCAGGAGCAGATCGACGGCCGCATCAAGCAGATCCGCGCCGAGATTGAGAACTCCGATTCCGACTACGACCGCGAGAAGCTGCAGGAGCGCCTGGCCAAGCTGGCCGGCGGCGTGGCAGTCCTCAAGGTCGGTGCCGCTACCGAGGTCGAGCTCAAGGAGCGCAAGCACCGCATCGAGGATGCCGTGCGCAACGCCAAGGCTGCCGTGGAGGAGGGCATCGTCGCCGGCGGTGGCGTCGCTCTGCTGCAGGCAGCCGAGGTTCTGGATTCCCTCTCCGACCTCACTGGTGATGAGGCCACCGGCGTCAAGATTGTCCGCGAGGCGCTGTCTGCTCCGCTGAAGCAGATTGCCCAGAACGCTGGCCTGGAGCCGGGCGTTGTCGCTGACAAGGTTGCCTCCCTGCCGGCTGGCCAGGGCCTCAACGCCGCTTCCGGCGAGTACGTGGACCTGATGGCTGCCGGTATCAACGACCCGGTGAAGGTCACCCGCTCCGCGCTGCAGAACGCTGCGTCCATTGCAGCTCTGTTCCTGACCACCGAGGCGGTTGTGGCTGATAAGCCGGAACCGGCTGGTGCAGGCGCTGGCATGCCGGACGCTGACGCAATGGGCGGCATGGGCTTCTAGTCCGCTCCTTCCCCGGGCTGAGGCGTCTTGCGGCCTCAGCTACTAGCAAAATAGATGCTCCCCACGGTTGACCGTGGGGAGCTTTCTTCGTCTTGAGACCCTTTTGTATCCTATTGCTCCCCCGGATAGGGGTAATACGCGATGTTGCCGCGAGAAAAATGTGGCGAAATTACTCCGTAAATCGGGCCTATGAATCGCAATTTTAGGGGCTCGCGTTACGTTTCGACGAAGATTTTTTGAGGCAGGACACCCGCCGCCGTTCATTTACGCAGATAGGCGCATTGTTGCTGGCTAGGTTAACAAATGGTGAATAAATAACCTGAAAAGTGAATCTGATTTTCGAAGCGCTGTGCTCGAAAAGTCACCCACGAATCCACTTGCAATGTTTCAGTGGTGTGCCAAAATAGTTTCGTGTGACGCCCGCTGAGGGTGTCTGCAAACTGCAAACCCCTCCGGGCAATTTCTCTACCCGGACTTCACAAGAGGAGACCATAATGGATCTTTCTTTCATCGGTGACCAGCTCGGTAACTTCGCTGACTTCGCTGACGGCATCAAGAAGCTCTTCGGCGGCTTCGCTAGCGTCTTTGACCTCATCTCCGGCGCTGCCACCACGGAAAACTACCCGGTTAAGCCGGATACCTCCGTTCTCGAGGGCCTGTCCTCCAAGAAGTAAACTAGCTTCCCTTTAGGGCAGCACTAAACACACACTTTCAATCCCAAGGAGATTTCAAATGGGTACCCTTTCTTCCACCGGCATCATCGGCCTCCTGCTCAACATTTTCTACGGTCTGGGCACCATGGCTGACGGCGCTTCCAAGCTGATCGGCCTGCTCTAAAAAGCACGCTGCTCACGCAGAACTAAGCGTTAACCCCGCTGACCCCCTTGTGGGCAGCGGGGTTTCTCATTTCCAGAATCCGCCCGCCCAGCCTGGCTGAAGCGGTGGCGTGGTACGGAACGATCATTTAAGCCCCCAGATCGTCGAATTCTGAGGGCACTATTTGTTAGAAACGTAC
This sequence comes from Corynebacterium aurimucosum ATCC 700975, assembly GCF_007672725.1. Taxonomy (GTDB): domain Bacteria; phylum Actinomycetota; class Actinomycetes; order Mycobacteriales; family Mycobacteriaceae; genus Corynebacterium; species Corynebacterium hesseae. The sequence goes on along the minus strand of NZ_VDTC01000008.1, from coordinate 130,592 downwards.
ATCCTGGGCGGCTGCTGCCACCTGTCGGGCATTACGGGGGTAAATTGAGCGGCCTCGAGTCGTTTTATCGAGCCAGATGCCTGCTTCCTAGATAGAATTAATGGTATGGCTGACATTAAAGACGACGAACTCCCCGAGATCGACCTTGCGCAGACCGACGGCTACGTCGTCGATGACTCCGATGAGGACGATCCCTCGCTCATCATGCCGGATGGCTCACCGGTTGAAACCTGGCGCGAGAACTACCCGTACGAGGAGCGCATGACGCGTGACGAGTACGAGTCCATCAAGCGCTCCCTGCAGATTGAGCTGCTGAAGTGGCAGAACTGGACCAAGGAAACCGGCCAGCGCCACATCATTCTCTTCGAAGGCCGCGATGCCGCTGGTAAGGGCGGCACCATCAAGCGCTTCAACGAGCACCTCAACCCGCGTGGCGCCCGCACCGTGGCACTCGAGAAGCCCTCCCCGCGCGAGTCCACCTCGTGGTACTTCCAGCGCTACATCGAACACTTCCCGTGTGGCGGCGAAATCGTCTTCTTCGACCGCTCCTGGTACAACCGCTCCGGCGTGGAGCGCGTCATGGGCTTTTGCACGGAGTCCCAGCACGCAGAGTTCCTGCGCGAGGTGCCGATGCTGGAGAACATGATTCTCGGCTCTGGTATTTCGCTGACCAAGCTTTGGTTCTCCGTGACCCGCAAGGAGCAGCGCACCCGCTTCGCCATCCGCCAGATCGACCCGGTCCGCCAGTGGAAGCTGTCGCCCATGGACCTGGCCTCCCTGGATAAGTGGGATGACTACACCCGCGCGAAGGAAGAGCAGTTCCGATACACGGATACCGAAGAGTCGCCGTGGATCACCATTAAGTCCAACGATAAGAAGCGCGCCCGCATCAACGCTATGCGCTACGTGCTCTCCAAGTTTGAATACACCAACAAGGACCACGAGGTCGTTGGCCAGGTGGATGACAAGATTGTGAAGCGCGGACGCGACCAGATCGGTGACTAGTCACGGCACCCCGACCGCTCATTAGCGAGTCAGGCATAAAAAGGAGGCGGCAGGTAAACCTGCCGCCTCCTTTATTTTTATCTATTTCTTCCAGGGCTCAATCGGGTTGCCCTGCCAAACGGAATTGCTCGGGACCTGATCGCCGCGCATCACCAGGGAGCCGGGGCCCACCGTCGCCACGCTGCCAATGACTGAGGCGGGCAGCGCCACCGAGTGCGAACCCAAGGTTGCACCGGCCTTGATAGTCACGGTGTCTAAGCTCATCACGCGGTCCTGGAACAGGTGGGTCTGCACCACGGTGCCCGGGCCGACGGACGCGCCGTCGCCCACGACGCAAAGATCGGTCTCCGGGAACCAGTAGGAGTCGATCCACGCACCGCGGCCAATCCTGACGCCCAGCGCGCGTAGGCCCAGATTGATCTCACCCATGCCATAGGTGTGGCTAAAGAACCACGGGGCAGCAACCGCCTCAACGAAGGTGTCTTGGAGCTCGTTGAGCCACACGAAGGCGGACCACAGCGGGTGGTCGCCGGCGGTCTGCGTGCCCACGCAGATCCACTTCGCGGCTACCGTAACCGCCATGGCGATAGCGCCCGCCGCCATGAGGACGAGGCCGCCGAGGGCCCAGGCGGCGGCGATGCCGAGGGCGTCGGCAAGCGCGTAGAGCGACGCCAGGGTTCCTGCCAGCAGCATGGCCGAGGTCATCGGCGCCAACAGGCGCATGGTCTCAATCGCGCCGCGCGCGGCCTTGACCCCAAAGCCCGGGTTATAGGTAAGGGATTCACCCTCCACGCCGTCCACGTGGGCCTCGACGCGGCGCATGCGCTCCGGCGGGGAACCCCACCAGTTGGCGCCGGACTTGGTCTTCTTCGGCGTTGACGAGAGCACGGCAACCAGCGAGTTCTTCGACAGCTTGCGGCCCGGACCCGTGATGCCGGAGTTGCCCACGAAGGAGCGCTTGCCCACCTTGGTCTCACCCGTGAGCATCCAACCGCCGCCGAGCTCGTAGCCGCCGATCATGGTGTCATCTGCCAGGAAGGCACCGTCTTTGACCTCGGTGAGTTTGGGCACCATGACGGCCGTGGAAATCTCCACGTCCTTGCCAATCGTCGCGCCCAAGGAACGCAGCCACGCCGGGGTGAGCTGCGAAGCATAGATGGGGAAGAGCTGAGTGCGCGCCTCATCCATGAGCCTCTCGATGGTCCACAAGCGCCAACCTTTGGCGGAGCGCACTGGTGCAACACCGGGTGTGATGCCAATCGAAAGGAGGCGCACGCCCAGCCAGGTTTGCAGCATATAGGTAGCAAATGCCACCAGGGCGCCGAGCGGCGCGAAGAAGATGGAGCCGACGAAGGCGGAGCCATCGGTCAGTGCGATGAGGCTAACGACGACGGCCGCGCCGACCGCCAGCGCCACAATGGGCTGCACGGCTAGCAGGACGGACGTGAAGTCGTAGACAGGAACCCATAGCGGACGGCGCTTCGGGGCATGGGACGGGAAGCGGTGTTTGGAGCGGCCCACCTTCTTCGCGGGGGAGCCGGACCAACGCTGGCCGTCCTTGACCTTCTTGCGCCCCGTCACGGTGGAGCCGGCCTCCACGTGGGCGTACTTGCCCACGACGGTGCCCGGCAGCAGCGTGGAGCGCGCACCCACGCGCGCGCCTTCCTTGACCTCAATGGCGCCGACGCGGAGAATATCGCCGTCCAGCCAGTAGCCGGTGAGGTCCACTTCCGGTTCGATAGCGGCGTGCTTACCCAAGGTCAGCAGGCCGGTGACGGGTGGCAATGAGTGGAGATCCACGCCGCGGCCAATCTTCACGCCCAAGGTGCGGGCGTAGTTATTGACGCGGGTAGCGCCCGCCAGGGAGCTGGCGCCTATGGCATTAACCCAGCGCTCGGCAGCCCAAATGCGCAGGTGCGTGGAACCGCCGCGCGGGTACTCGCCGGGCGTGATGCCGGCGGTGATTAGCCGCGCGCCGTAACCACCCAGCGGGATGCGCCCAACCGGGGTGACGAAGACGACGAGCAGGATGGCCACCAGCCACCACGGAGTCATCATGGCCCACTCCACACCCAGCAGGTTCGCCACGTTGGAGCCCAACAGCAACCAAGCTAGCCAGCTCGTGGCGGCCATAGTCATCACGGGGATCTGGATGAGCGTTTGCGCGATGCGCGTGCCGGCGCGCACGGGCGCTACCTCGCGGGCGGGGCCGGAGTCCTCGACGGATTCGGCGTCGGCAAGCTGCTCCGCGAGTGAGCCCAGGCGTGGGTGATCATAGAGATCGCGCACGGCCACGGTGGGGAAGCGCTCGCGGATGCGGCCGACCAGGGTCGCCGCGGCCAGCGAGGTGCCGCCGAGGGAGAAGAAATCTGCGTTGACGTCCTCGACAGACACGCCCAGGGTGTCCACCCACAGCTCTGCCAGCCACTGTTCGGTGGGGTTGAGGCCGGATGCTTCCACACCCACGCCGGGAAGTGGCCACGGCAAGGCCTTCTTGTCCACCTTGCCGGAGGTGCGAATCGGCAGCTCCTCCATGACGCAGATGCGGGGGACGAGCGCGGCCGGCATGGATTCCGCGAGGCGGGCGTGCGCGGCCTCGTGATCGAAACCGGTGTCCGGGTCATCCAGGGAGACATAGCCGACGAGCACGGACTCGCCGCCGGGTGTCTTCTGCACGGCCACGGCGGAGTTATACACGTTCGGCAAGGCGGCGACGTTGGCCTCGACCTCACCAAGCTCGATGCGGCGGCCGCCAATTTTCACCTGGTCATCGACGCGGCCAACAAAATACAGGCCGTCCTCTTCCAGACGCACGTGGTCACCGGTGCGGTAGGCACGCTCCCAGCCCATTGACTCCAGCGGCGCGTACTTCTCCGCGTCCTTGACCGGGTCCAGGTAGGTGGCCAGGCCCACGCCACCGATGACGAGTTCGCCCACCTCACCGATGTTCACGGGGACGCCGTGCTTGTCGACGACCACCAAGTCCCAACCCTTCAATGGCAACCCAATCGACACGGGCTTGCCGGGCAGCATGCGCTGCGCGCAGGCCACGACGGTGGCCTCGGTGGGGCCGTAGGTATTCCACATCTCGCGGTCCTCGGTGGCCAGACGGTCCACCAGCTCCTGGGAGCAGGCCTCGCCGCCAACGATGAGGAGGCGGATGTTGTCCAGGGCTTCGGCGGGCCACAGGCCAGCCAGGGTTGGCACGGTGGAGACCACCGTGATGTCGCGGCGGATGAGCCAGGGACCTAAGTCCATGCCGGAGCGCACTAGGGAGCGCGGGGCTGGCACCAGGCAGGCGCCGTGGCCCCAGGCCAGCCACATCTCCTCGCAGGAGGCATCAAAGGCCACGGACAGGCCGGCCAGGACGCGGTCGTCCGGGCCGAGTGGGCCCTGCGGGCTATCGGCTAGGAAGAGGGCTGCCTCGGCGTCGACGAAGGCGGCCGCGGAACGGTGGCTCACGGCCACGCCCTTGGGCTTGCCCGTGGAACCGGAGGTGAAGATGATCCACGCGGTGTCTTCGGGGCGCGGCTCCTCGAAGGGGGCGCCATCTCCATCGCCATCCTTTTCGTCGGCGGGGCGCGCCTTGCGTGCCCCGCTCTCCCGCAACATGCGGAAACCTTCGTCGGTGAAGACACCGTCGATGTTAGCCTCGCCGAAGACCATCTCGGCGCGCTCATCGGGGTCGTCGGCGTCGACGGGCACGTAGGCCGCGCCGGCGGCGAGCGTGGACAGGATGGCCAGGTAGAGCTCGCGCTTGCCGGAGGTCATGCGGATGCCGATGCGGTCGCCGCGGCGCACACCGCTGGCGTGGAGTTCGGTGGCCCATGCGGAGACGTCGGCAAGCAGCTCGGCGTAGGTCAGGATCTCGCCGTCATCCAGGGCGGCAGCCTCTGGGTAGTTCTCTGCCGTGGTGCGCACGATGTCCCACAGAGTGCGTGCCGGTGCGGCCTCGGAGCCTAGGAGGTAGTGCGCGGGAACCTTGGGCGTTGCTGGGGTCTCGGGCTCGTCCGTCTGGAGGGCGTGGCGGCCCCCGGTACTGGGAAGATTATCGGGCTCCGTCATTTAAGCATCACTGCTTTCGGAGTCGGAGGGTGCGTCCGCTGCGATGATGGCGGTGGCCAGCTTGCGCAGGTGCTTGAGCTGCTTGTTGGTGGACTCGTCGAGGGCTTCATCCTCGGCCTTCGCCACCAAGACCGCGAGCTCCTTGTGGGCCTTGGTGCCCTTCTTGGTGGAGGCAATGATTTGGCGGCGGCGGTCTTTGGAGTCACGTTCACGCTTAACCCAGTGGCGGGACTCCAGTGAATCGAGGAGGCGCACCATGTCGGAGGCGTCGATGGCCAGGGTTTCCGACAGGGCGGACTGGGAGGACGCGGTTTCCGCAACGAGGCAGGTGAGCACCCAGTATTCGCGCAGTGTGGTCTTCTGTGTCTGCAGTGCGGCCTCGACGCCTTCGCGGGTGCGGCGGCGGAGGCGCTCCAGCTGGAAGGAAGGAGACTCTAGGAGCGCGGTAGGGATGGAAATAGAATTCAATGAAGGCATGCCGATGATTCTAACGCGCCTACGGTGGCATGCCTAAATCATGGGTTATGGCCCACTAGTTTTAGGCTGAGGCTAGCTTCTGAACAATGAGGGTGTTGAGGGATACGCCCTCTCGCTCGGCTTCAATGGTGAGGCTCCGGTGGAGCGATTGGGGGATGCGGAGGTTGAACTTTCCGGAAAAGCTGCGTTGGCCCAAAGGTTCTGGGGCTTGCTCATTGTTGCGTTGCATATCTTCTAGAGTTTTTTCGACGATGCTGCGCAGCTCGGACTCAGCGGTGGCTGCAGTGGAGTCGAGCCATGACAAGGAGGGGAACTCTAGGACTGTGGCAACGAATTCTCCATCCTCTTCGGACCACGCGGTTTGGTAGGTGTATTTGTCTGCGAGGTTCATGATCTGCTCCTAGAAATAGAAGTCACGCACAAGTTGCAGCTCTGAGAAGCGGACGTTTGTCCGTGAGGTCCGCATCTTTGTGAGGATCTTTTCTATCTTGGAAACCACACCTGCATGGTACTGCAAATGGTACCACTAGTGGTTTGGGTAAACCATGGGGCAACCTTGGGCCTTCCATGCGTCCGTGCCGCCCTCGACATTGATGACGTCCCAGCCCTTGGTGTGCTCCAAGTACTGGCATACCTGCATGCTGCGCCCGCCAAGGTGGCAGATGACGTAGATGTCTTGGTCCGGGTCAATCTCGTCGAGGCGATCAACTAGGTCGCCCATCGGGATGTGCGTGGCGCCCTGGGCGTGCTCGGTGTTCCACTCGTGGTCCTCGCGGACGTCGATAAGCTGGGCGTTCTCAGGTACTTCCTGTGGCGTTACGTTTCTCATGCCCCATACCCTAGTCACGCATAGGGCCTAGTGTTGTTACTCCACTCGTCGCGTCCACGGAAGAGCTTCAAACTCTGCGCGGTCCCCGTTCACAAACCGTTCAAGGAGGGACAAGGCTTCGTCGATGTCCTCTAGGAGCATCTGGAAGTTTTCTTCCTCACCGTTGTTGTGGCCCCATTCGACGAGGTAGCGTGCCGCTCCTGTTTCTGAGGGTTGCACGCGGTCGACCTGGCAGTAGTCGCCCGGGACTATTCGGTCAAAGGCTGCTACCCACGCTCCCACTTCGGGGAAGCCGTCCTGGCGAACTGCCTCGAGAAGGTCATCGTTGAAAAGATACGCAGCTGAGCCGAAGACCGTGGCGTTGACCATGAAGCGCTCTTCCTCAGGGATATCTGAGGACGACTTCTGATCTTGCCAATTCACTTTGTCCACCAACTGCGCCGGGGAGTAGGTGAATTCAACCATCAAATCCAGAGCAAGGGGCAGTGGGATGGATGGGATTTCGTGTAGGTTCCCGTCGGGGGTGACAAGGTCAAGCGAAACGTTGTCGCCTGTATAGGTTGTTTCCAAGGTATAACGCTCTTGGAAGTCCACCTGACTCCCGGATCGAACCTCAAGCCTCCATCCTGTGAAGAGGCGAAGCCCCGCTTCGAGTACGGAGGAGGATGTAGCCACCTCCCAGGTGTTCACATACAACTTATCCGCGAGTAGCTTCAACTGGCAGCTCTCAGCCCCCGGAAGCGGCTTGCCCGACGGGTTGTACAGTGCCAGGGAATCATCGACAACAAGCGAAATGCCATGATCCTGCGCCAGATGAGTAAGCCTCTCTATCGTGACCGACCTGACGTCGGCAGGGATGAGCAGCCGAGTGAGTGCTTGTGCCTCCACGTGCTCCTCGGCGAGGAGGATTTCGCTTCCGAGCTTTGAGTTAATCCTCTCAATATATTTCTGCATCCGAGGGCTGGGCTCGCCATTATGGTCAGCACGGATGCGGTGCATCATGCATACTGATGCTTCTGTCCACTGCTCCTCGCGCTCCGGAAGCTCCATTGCGGTGACCGTGGTGTACGGTGCCGGATCCGAAGATGAAGAGTCCGGGAAGACCGTGGAAATCACCTCGCCGTTGCCGTCCAAATAGTGCTCCGCCACTGCGATGACTTCGTCTGCAATGTCGAAGGTCTGCACATTGTCGGTGCCGAGGTTATCGTAAACCTTCGCGGTCCACTGTCCTTGCGCATTGCGGCCGTAGGCCAGGGAAAACGTTGGCCATTTGTGCAGGTGGACCATCACGCCTGCGGGGAGCTCCTTCACCGCGTCCAGCCGGCGCCAGGGTGTTTCGTGGCGGACTGAAGCATCCAGGATTGGCTTAGATTCACGTTGAGGCAACGGCTCCCACGCGAATTCTTCGATCAACGGGTTGTGATCACTGAAAGAAAGCAGAATCTCTCGTGCTTCTTCGTAAGTATCGACAGTGAGCGTGCGGAATACTGGTTCAGTGGCCTCTGGAGGGAGGCTGGACCATATCAGTTCGAACTGACCACTTGCGCGCAAGTGCATGGACATATCGAGGCCGTAGCTGCGTTCTTCCGAGCCATAGTTGACTACCTGAAGCCACGTTTGCTCGGACACCGGCAGGCGCAGGGCGTCCTCAAAGGCGCGATCAAGCATCGGTCTGCTGACCTGTCGCCACATAGTTCCCATGCAGTTCCTGATGGAGGAAAGGCCATTGCTGCTCGTGGGGATTCCAGTCGCATTAAAGAGGATGTCCGTGGTTCCAATGAAGACAGTCAAGCCGTGGGAATACGCCAGCAAAGCTAGCTTTTCTTGGAGCTCTAAATCGCTCGAATCCATCGTGACCGTGACGGCCGAATGCGCGGGCACGTCCTGTCCGAAGAGTTTGGAGAGTGCGGCCGATGCTTCTTCCATTTCTGGATCCGGCTTCCGGAAGGAGTCCAGCCCTTCCGTCTGAATTAACTCCAGAAAATAGTCATGGTCAGCAATCTTTTCTCGGTTAAAGCGCACGATGTTGAGCTGCACGTCCATTAAGCGGGGTCCTTCCAGAGTGGGTTGGGTAAGGGCACGGACAAGCTTATGCGTCTTGCGTCACAGTTTCCTTGGGATCCTGTGGATGGTCTCTGTCAGGGCGCTCGTGTGGACGGTGGGCGGGCGCGGGCTTTAGCGGTGCGCTGAGAGGTACTCCAGAATGGCTTTCACGCGGCGGTTGTCCTCGCTGGGGTCCAGCCGCAACTTGGTGAAGATATTGGAAACGTGCTTGGCCACCGCGGCGGAAGACAAGACGAGCTCGGCGGCGATGTCCTTGTTGGACTTGCCGCGCGACATTAATTCGAGAACCTCGCGCTCGCGTGGAGTGAGCTCGCCCAAGCCGCTGCGCCCGGAGCTCATTAACGCCTGCGCCACGGTGGGATCGATGACGGTGCCGCCCTGGGCCACCACGTCCAGGCTGGAGAGAAAGTCCCGCACCTCGGAGACGCGGTCCTTCAGCAGGTAGCCGGTGCCGGCATCGGGGGAGTCGAAGAGTTCCACCGCATATGCGGGAGCTACATACTGGGAGAGCACCATGACGGGTAAGCCCGGGTATGCATTTCTCAAGTTCACGGCGGCTTTCAAGCCATCATCGCCCATGCCCGGTGGCATGCGCACGTCCGTGATGACGATGTCCGGAAGCTCATCACGCAGCTTATCCACCACGGCCTCCAACGCCGGGGCGGAATCCGCCTGGCCCACAATCTGATGCCCGCGGCGCTCCAGAAGGCCAGCTAAACCTTCGCGCAAAATGGCGGAGTCATCCGCCACGACGATTCTCAAACTCATTTCTTACACTCCTGACTGTCCGCGATCGAGAAGAAGAGGAATCGAGCACGCCAGCCTCGTCGGCCCGCCCGGGGGAGAGGATAGCGTCATCTCCCCACCGAAAGCGGCGAGGCGCTCGGCCATCCCGGCCAGCCCATGGCCTTGTACCACCTGCGCACCACCTGGCCCCTCATCTACCACAGTGATCTTTAAGGAGGCATCCGCGGTCACTAAAACGGAGACCGGCGCGCCGGGCGCGTGCTTCGCTGCGTTGGTTAAAGCTTCAGTGCCGAAGAAGTAGCCGCAGGCCAGCACGGAAGCGGAGAGCTTAGGAAGAGGATGCGGGGCGAAGACGCTGACGTGGGGGCCGTGGGAGGAGGAGACGTCGGCAAGCGCGGCCACCAGGCCGTGATCCTGCAGTACCTGTGGGTGGATACCGTGCACCGTGGCACGCAGGGAATTCAAGCCGCGGTCCACGTCCTGCTTGGCCGCGGTGAGGAGCTCGGCGAGGTCAGCGGGGGCGTCGAGAAGAGCCTCCCCCAACTTCATGCTCGCGGCCACGAGGTATTGCTGCGCGCCGTCGTGCAGGTCGCGCTCGATGCGGGCGCGCTCCACCTCATAGGCATCCGCGATGGCGCGGCGCGAGGCCGTGAGCTGCGCAATCTTCTCCGCTTGCTGCTGCTCATGGTTGGTGGGCTGGGGCTTTCTTCGGAACACGGCTTTCAGCATAACGGGCGCCACCAACTGCAGGGGTAGTGCTGGCACTACCTTAAAGAGCAACGCTAGGGCTGTTCTTTAAGCGGGCCTGAGACGGTGAAATGAGAGACATGGCACAGATACTTTCCCTGACAGACATCACCAAGGATTTCGGCGGCGGCCCGGTGCTCGCTGGAATCTCCCTCGACATTGAACCGGGCGAGCTCGTGGCCGTCATGGGGCCGTCCGGCTCCGGCAAGTCCACGCTGCTCCACTGCATGTCCGGCGTGCTCACCCCCACGCACGGCAGCGTGCGCTACGGGGATGAAGAGCTCTCCGCGCTTGGCGACGGTCCCCGCTCCCGCACCCGCCTGCGCAACTTCGGCTTCGTCTTCCAAGACGGCCAGCTGCTGCCGGAGCTGAGCAACGTGGACAACGTGGCGCTGCCTGCGATGCTCAACGGTATGGGGCGGGGTGCGGCCCGCAAGCGCGCGATGGAATTGCTGGACCAGCTGGGCCTGGGTGGTTTGGCGGAGCGCCGCCCAGCGCAGGTTTCTGGCGGTCAGGCGCAGCGCGTGACTATTGCGCGTGCGCTGGTGGCTTCTCCGGGCGTGGTCTTCGCCGATGAGCCGACCGGTGCGTTGGACCAGTCCACGGGCCACGAGGTCATGCAGATGCTCACCACCATCGTGCGCCAGTCGGGTGCCAGCCTGGTCATGGTCACGCACGACCCGAAGGTGGCCGACTGGATGCAGCGCCGCGTGGAGATTCGCGATGGCATCATCCACGACGACCGCCGCCTCGAGGTGATTCGATGAACACCGCGACTTTGGTCTTTGACCTGCAGCGCGAATCCATTCGCGCGCGATCCGGAACAGGAATCGTCTCGATGCTGGCGATTGTGAGCTTGACCATTGGCTCCGCCATCGCCTTCCTCGTTGCGGGTGGTACCTGGATGTTCTGGCAGCGCGCCCAGCACGTCGAGGATGCCGCCCCGGCACTCAAGGAGGCCTTCGGCAACGAGATGGAGGCCTTCCTCTATCCCTGGTTTGCCCTAGCCCTTTTTGCTTGCGCGTTCATTCTTCCGGCGCTGTTTAACCTCACTGCCCAAGCCGCCGTCCTCGGTGCGTCCGGCAGGGAACAGCGCCTGGCCACCCTGCGCCTGTTGGGATTGAGCTCCCGCCAGGTGGAGCGCATGGTCATCGTGGAGACCGGACTGCAAGCCATCGTCGGCATCGTGCTCGGCGGGCTGATCAGCCTGCTCGTCGCGCCGGTCTTCACCCAGCTGGATTTCCAGATGCGTTCCATTTCTTTGCCTGAGATTCTGCTGCCCTGGTGGGGTTATCTGGCCGTGGCCGGTGTGCTTTTCCTGCTGGCCATCGGTGCGGCACTCGTCGGCATGCAGCGCGTGCGCGTGAGCCCGCTGGGCGTGGCCAAGCGTCAGATGCCCGCGGCTTACCGCTGGTGGCGCGCCATCGTCTTCCTCATCATTGTGGTGGTCGGTGGAGTTTTCCTCTCTGGCAAGGCGGGCCCGCCGACCGCCATGGTCATCGTGGTCATGTTCGGCATGCTGATGAGCATCAACCTCATCGCTCCCTTCATCCTGCAGCTCGGCGCGCACATCTTGTCCCTCTTCCCGGGCACCGCGCACTTCGTGGCCTGCCAGCGAGTGGCAGGTAATGCGCGCCCCGCCTGGCGGCGGAGTGCGGCCATCGGCTTCTTCGGCTACTTGGCGGGATTCCTCGTTGCCGCACCCCTGGGCGCAGACGCTTTGGCCCTGGTGTTGAAGGAAGACCCGGGGATGAACGTGGTGTTCAAGGACATCTCCACCGGTGTTCTATTAACCCTCATTTTTGGCTTCACGCTGACCACCATGTCCATCATCCTGGGACAGGTCTCCGGCATCTTTGAGGACAAGGAGCTCATCCGCTCCCTGGATCTCATGGGCGTGCCGCGCGGCTTCCAGTTCCGCTCCGGTGCCTGGACCGTCATGGGGCCGGTGGTGGGCTTGAGTTTCTTCGGCTTCCTCTTCGGCGGCGGCATCGCCTCGCTGATGTTCTTCTCCAGTGTCGATTCAAACGACGTCGATGTTCTCGGCCGCATGCTCATGGCCTTCGGATTCCTGGCCATAGGTTGGTTGGTCACGCTGCTAGCCATTGTCATTGTTGAACCCCTGCGCGGCTACGTGCTGCGCACGGGAGGAAGGAAAGAATGAAAACTGTACTGAAAATCTTCGGCGGACTGTTCCTTGTTGCCCTCATCGCCGTGGTCGCGGCCGTGTACTTCTTCGGCCCCTCCTATGGCGGTGCGCTGTTGGGCAAGCCCTACTTCCTTTTCAACGCCAGCGAGAAGCGCATCAATACCGCGATGGTGGATACTGCAGCGATCTCCGGAATCTATGGCGCGAGCGAAGAATTCCAGCGCGCCCGCGAGGCCTTCAAAAAGGACCCCACGAACGCTGAGCTCCTCGATGCCGCTATTGATGCCGCCGGCGGCAAGCACTCCAACGTCTTTAGCACCGAGAAGGAAAAGGCCATCGAAAACACTGAACCCTCGGTTTCCTTCGAGGACGGCGTTCTGCGCGCCACCGTCCCGTCCATCGGCCGCCACGATGATGCCCAGGCCTACGCCGACACCCTCGCTCAAGGTCTGACCGCCCACCCGGAGGCCTGCGCCGCCGTGGTGGATCTACGGGGCAACGGCGGCGGCGACATGGGCCCGATGTACGCGGGCTTAAGCCCCCTGCTGCCGGATGGCACCGCGCTCTCCTTCGTGAGCCGCATGGGCACATCTGACGTCACCATCGACGGCAACTCCATCACCGGCGGTGGCACGCCCACCACCACGACGGGCGGCAAGCTTGAGGTCCCCGTCGCCGTGCTCACCGACGACGAAACCGCGTCCTCCGGCGAGGCCACCCTTCTGGCCTTCCGCGGCCTGGACAACGTGCGCACCTTCGGCGAGCCGACCGCCGGCTACGCCTCTGCGAACGTGGTCCTGGATTATCCGGATGGCCGCTCGCTCATGCTCACCACGGCTAAGGACAAGGCGCGCACGGGCGAGGAGTTCGCCGAGGATCCCATTGCCCCCGATGCCCCGGAATCGGAGCTCGATTCTTGGCTCGCTTCCCGCTGTGGCTCCTAAGCACGTTGCGGCGGTCTAGCCGCAACGCTCGCCTTCCCACCGCCAGTAGTGGTGCCACTTCCACGGCGGAGGCACGAACTCACCCCGCCCTTTTATGACCGCGAGGATCTGGTGAACCGCGACGTCGAGGTGGTGCTCAATTGTGGCGGCGGTGAAGTGGAGGGGCCGGTAGCCGCGCTGGATGGCGTCGTTAAGCTTCTGGCGGTCGATCTCGAAACGCTGCCGGTTCTCGCCTTTGTGGTAGGCGTATCCGTCCACCTCGATGGCCACCTTGTGTTCCTCTAGGAGCAAGTCCCAGCGGTAGGGGCCAATCCGCACGTTGTTGCGGACTTTGACGTGGGGATCGAGACCCCGGGTGAGGTCGCGCTCCGGCTTGCTATCCGCCCCGACGATGGCCTTTTCCAACACCTCACGCGTGTGCTTGGGCAGGCGGCGAAAGTCCAGCTGTTCCGTCTCGATGCGCGAGCGCCCATGCGGCCCGGCGAAGAAGGCCTCGATGAAGGCCACGGCATCCTCGTGCTCCATCGCCTCAACGCATTGCAGCGGGCTACACACGTTTACCCCATTCATGCTGCCCAGCGCTTTGGGCCGCGCCCGTCGGCTACGAAAATACGTGCTTGATGCCATCGTTCCTGCACGCAGGAAGTGAAGCGGAAAAGTCAGTTCTTGGCCAAGATACTGCTGGGCGGCGGAATAGCCATCCAAGGCTGAGTCTGGCCAGCGTCTTGAGACGATTTCAGCGAGCTCGCGCGGCGTTGGCACCGCAGATAAATACAGACCGCGACAAATCTTGATTGCCTGCCCCTTAGCCGCGCGGCGAGCGCCCGCGCGTCCCTCGAAAATCTCCATGTGCCCCCGACGAGTACGTTTCTAACAAATAAGCCCCCAGAAACCGCTGTTTTCGGCCCCCTATTTGATCGAATCGTACGTCACGAACGAGGAGTTGTCGCGGTGACAAAGAAAAAGGACGTTTCGATCAAATAAGGCCTCTCAAACCCCCGGGTCTGGGGCCCTATTTGATCGAAACGTCCCTTAGAAGTGCGAATTATTTGAAGCGAGCCTTAGCCTCTTCGAGGATCTTCTCTGCCTCAGCCTTGTCGCCCCAGCCGGAGCCGGTAACTTCCTTGTTCGGCTCCAGGTCCTTGTAGTGGACGAAGAAGTGCTCGATCTCGTCCTTGATGTGCTGCTCCACATCGTTGATGTCCTGGTAGCGCTCCCAGCGCGGGTCATCGATGACGGCGAGCAGCTTGTCGTCGCCGCCGGCCTCGTCGGTCATCTTGAATACGCCGAGAATGCGGGCCTCCACGACAACGCCCGGGAAGACCGGCTCCGGGAGGATCACTAGTGCGTCGAGCGGGTCGCCGTCCTCACCCAGGGTGTCGTCGATGAAGCCGTAGTCAGCCGGGTAGGCCATCGGGGTGAACAGGTAACGGTCGAGGTGGACCTTGCCGGTCTCGTGGTCGATCTCGTACTTGTTGCGGGAGCCCTTAGGGATCTCGATGGTTACTTCAACGCTCACGGCTGAATCCTCCATAACTAATAGGTTGGCATGTGCTCCGCATAGTCTACCGCGCTAGTCTAAAGGGCGATGAAAGCTAAGCATGTCTGGTGGAGTACTGCGGCCCTCGTCACGGCCGGCGTCGTGGCGGCGACGGCCGCAGTGGGCGTAGAAGTCCAGCGCACCTACGATCAACTGGACCACGGCCAACCCTATAAGCAGGCAGAACCCGAAACGCTGCTCCAACCCGTCGAGCCTGGTGAGATAGACACCGCCGCGCTTAAAGCGAAGTTGGATGAACTGGGCAAAGACAAAGCCCTCGCCACTTTCGGCGGTCAGGTCATCGACACCACCACCCACGAGGTGCTGTGGGAGCGCGAACCCGCAAAGCCGCTCACGCCTGCCTCCTCGACCAAGGTCCTCACCCTCGCCGCAGCAACGCTCGCGCTCGATGAAGAAGAACGCCTCACCACGGAAGTGGTCAAAGGCGATAACGATGGCGACGTGGTCATCAAAGCCTCCGGCGATGTGTGGCTGACGGACGAGCGCCTCGATGAGCTCGCGGAGCAGATCAAGAAGCACATGAGCACCGTCAACCGAGTATCCATTGATACCTCCGTCTGGGCCGGCCCCGACCAGGCTCCCGGCTGGGACGATGACAATATCGACGGTGGCTATGTCGCACCCATCCAGCCAGCCATGCTCTACGGCGGGCGCATCGGGGAGAAGACCGGGGACGTCCCGCGCTCCCATGAGCCGGCACTCGACGTCGCCCGCGCGCTCGCCAAACGCCTGGGTACCGATAAAGCCGACATGGCCCCCGCACCCGACAACGCGGAGGCCATCGCCTCCAGCGAGTCCGAGCCGCTGGCCTTGCGCGCGCAGCAAGCGGCGAAGGACTCCGACAACGTCATGGCAGAGGCCATCGCCCGCGAGCTGGCCATCAGCCAAGACGCGGAGGCAAGCTTCGACGGCGCCGCGCAGGCCACCCTCGACGTGCTCAGCGGCGCCGGCATCGACGTCAACGGCGTCACCTTAAAGGACGGTTCAGGTCTCTCCCGCGATAATCGCATCCCGGCAGGCCTCCTCGCCCACATCGCGGATCAAGCCGTAGCCACCGAAGAGCTACGCCCACTGTTGGGCTACCTCCCCCTCGCCGGCGGCGAAGGAACCCTCTATGAGCGCTATTCCGATTCGCCCGCCCGCGGCTTCGTGCGCGCCAAGACCGGCACACTCACCGGAACCTCCGCGCTGACCGGCACCGCCCAAGGCCAGTCGGGCCGGGTTTATGCCTTCGCCTTCCTGGTCAACGACGGCGAAGTCACCTCCGCCCGCCAGGCCCAAGACGCCCTCGCCGCCGCACTCCATGACTTCTAAGAAACCTTTTTGGCCACGTAAAAGCCCCAACTTCTTGGCCTGCCGGGTGGCCGCCCGCGCCGTGGTGGGGCAGCACCCCCGCGCCATAGCGGTGGGATTGTCCGGCGGCGCCGACTCGCTGGCGCTGACCGCGGCCCTCGTCGCAGAAGGTCATGAGGTCACAGCGCTCTGCGTCGACCACGGCCTACAGGAAGGCTCGGCCGCACAGGCGCGCGGGGCTGCCGACCAGGCTCGTGGATTGGGGGCGGGGGCGGAGGTGTTGCCGGTGGACGTCGCCAAGCACGGCTCCGTGGAGGCCGAAGCCCGCGCCGCCCGGTACCGTGCCTTCGCGCCCTGGGGCGAGGTGGCGGTGGCTCATACCGCCGATGACCAGGCCGAAACCCTGCTGCTGAGTGCCCTGCGGGGGAAGGTGGCGGGCATGTGCGAGCGCTCCGAGGTGGAGGGCGTGCGCGTGCTGCGCCCCCTTTTGCGCGTGCGCCGCGCTCAGACCGAGGCCGCCTGCGCGGAGCTGGAGCTGGACGTCTGGCACGATCCCCAGAACCAGGACCCGGCCTTTCGCCGCGTGGCGCTGCGCCGCGAGATCCTCCCGCGCCTGCAGGAGATCCTGGGCGGTGACCCCGTGCCGGCTTTGGCCCAGGCAGCCTATGACGCCGCGCTTGACGACGCCTTCCTCACCACCCACCCCACCCCCGACTGCGCCGAGCTGGCCGCCCTTCCCGAGCCGAAGCGCCGCCGGGCGATTGCCGCGTGGCTGCGCGAGGAAGGGGTAGAGGTTACGCGCGAGGCGGTGCGCGGCATCGATGCCCTGTGCGTGCAGTGGCATGGGCAGGGGCCAGTCGCCGTCCGTGGTGAAAAGAGAGGTACAAGGTTGGAAGTCGCACGCGTTGGTGGCAAACTGTCACTATTGCCTCGGTCAGCAAAGGAGCGCTCACGTGCACGACACCCATGATTCAGCCGTCCCCGCCAATCCTTATGGAGAGGACATTAGAAACGTACTCGTCGCCGAAGACGATCTTCAGGCGCGCATCCAAGAGATGGCGGACCGCGTTTCCGAGAAATACAGCAACGCCGATGATGACCTCATCCTGGTGTGCGTGCTCAAGGGTGCGGTCTTCTTCTTGACGGACTTTGCCCGCAAGCTCACCATTCCGTCCCAACTGGAGTTCATGGCGGTGTCCTCCTATGGCAACTCGGCCTCCTCCTCGGGCGTGGTGCGTATTTTGAAGGACCTGGACCGCGATATCGAGGGCCGTGATGTGGTCATCGTGGAAGATATCATCGACTCCGGCCTGACCTTGTCCTGGCTCATCCGCAACCTGCAGGGTCGCCACCCCCGTTCACTGGAAGTGGTCACGCTGCTGCGCAAGCCTGAGGTAGTCAAGGCGGAGCTGGATCTCTTCGACGTGGGCTTTGATATCCCCAACGAGTTTGTCGTGGGCTATGGTCTGGATTTTGCGGAGCGCTACCGTGACCTGCCCTATGTGGGCACGCTGGAGCCTGCGGTATACAGCAACGACTAGTTTTTCTTGCCCTCTGTTGCATGAGGCCTCGAATTCGCAAGGTAATTAATGAAAAATAAGAACATCATCCGCTATGGCTCGATCGCGGGCCTAGTTCTCATCCTGCTGTACGCTTTCACGTTCTTTAGCAATGATGCCCGCAGCTTCAAGCAGGTGGACACCTCCGTGGCCATGCAGCAGCTGACGGATAAGAACGTCGAGGAAGCACAGATCGATGACCGCGAGCAGCAGCTGCGCCTCAAGCTCAAGAAGCCGGTGACGGTGGAGGAGCAGGAAGGCGTCGAAGAGGTCATTGCCAAGTACCCGGCCCGCGCCTCCGAGCAGGTCTTTAACGCGGTGAAGGGCTCTGGTGCGGAGAAGTACCAGACCAAGGTGACGCAGGATTCCTTCATCGGTTCCATGATCAGCTTCCTGCTGCCGATGCTGATCCTCTTCGCGCTGCTGTTCTGGCTTATGACCCGCATGCAGCAGGGCGCGGGCGGCATGTTCGGCATTGGTGGCTCCAAGGCCAAGGAGCTGACCAAGGACATGCCCACCAACACCTTTGCGGATGTTGCCGGTGCGGATGAAGCGGTGGATGAACTCCAGGAGATCAAGGACTTCCTGGATGATCCGGAGCGTTACCATGCGCTGGGCGCGAAAATCCCGCGCGGCGTGCTGTTGTACGGCCCTCCCGGCACGGGTAAGACCCTTCTGGCCCGCGCCGTTGCGGGTGAGGCCGGCGTGCCTTTCTATTCCATTTCCGGTTCCGACTTCGTGGAGATGTTCGTCGGCGTCGGTGCTTCCCGCGTGCGCGACCTGTTCAAGCAGGCCAAGCAGAATAGCCCGTGCATCATCTTCGTCGATGAGATTGACGCCGTGGGCCGCCAGCGTGGTTCCGGTACCGGCGGCGGCCACGATGAGCGCGAGCAGACGCTGAACCAGTTGCTCGTGGAGATGGATGGCTTCGGTGACCGTGAGGGCGTCATCCTCATCGCCGCCACCAACCGTCCCGACATCTTGGACCCGGCGCTTCTGCGCCCGGGCCGCTTCGACCGCCAGATCCCGGTGACCAATCCGGACCTGGCCGGCCGCGAGCAGATTCTGCGCGTGCACGCTAAGGACAAGCCGCTGGCCAAGGAAGTGGACGTGGCGCAGCTGGCCAAGCGCACCGCCGGCATGTCCGGTGCGGACCTGGCCAACGTTCTCAACGAGGCTGCCCTGCTCACCGCGCGCATTGGCGGCAACGTCATTACCTACGACGCGCTGGAGGAGGCCACCGACCGCGTCGTCGGCGGCCCGCGCCGCCAGAGCAAGATCATCTCTGAGCATGAGAAGAAGGTCACCGCCTACCACGAGGGCGGCCATACCTTGTCGGCGTGGGCGCTCAAGGACATTGAGCGCGTCTACAAGGTGACCATCCTGGCCCGCGGCCGCACCGGCGGCCACGCCATGACCGCGCAGGAAGACGACAAGGGCATGTACACCCGCGACGAGCTTTTCGCTCGCCTCGTCTTCGCCATGGGCGGGCGTGCCGCGGAAGAGCTCGTGTTCGGCGCACCGACCACCGGTGCCTCCTCCGATATCGAGCACGCCACCAAGATCGCGCGTTCCATGCTGACCGAATACGGCTTCAGCCCGGACCTGGGTACCGTCAAGTACGGCCAGGAGCAGGGCGATCCCTTCAGCTATGCCGGCGGCGGTGGGTCCATCGACTACTCGGATTCCGTAGCCGCCAAGATCGATGAGCAGATGGCCTACCTGCTGGACCGCGCTCATCAGCAGGCCTATGACATCCTGTCCGAGCACCGCGACTACCTGGATAAGCTCGCCGAGATGTTGCTGGAGAAGGAAACCCTGCGCCGCCCGGACCTCGAGGGCATCTTCGAGGGCATCGAGCCGCGCGAGGCCTTCGACGTCTTCCCGAACGAGGACGCCCGCTTCCCGCGCCAGGCTGGCCGCGAGCCGGTGAAGACCCCGGTGGAGCTGGCCCAGGAGCGTGGTGAGGAACTGCCGAAACGCATGACGCTTCTCGACGCCTCCCGCGCCGCCCGCGAGCGCCGCCAGGCGGAGCTGGAGCGTGCAAAGGAGAACGGCGGCGAGCCCGCTGACGCCGCAGGGACGGCGGCGCCGGTCAAGGAGATCGGCTTCAGCTTTGGCCAGCACGCCGGCGATTACGTGGATCCGGAGAAGGGCAACACCTTCTTCGGTGAATCCGAGATCACCGAACCTACCGGCCGCGAGCTCAGCGAGGACCGTGCCGAAAGCGATGGAGCACACGATGAGACCGTGGCCCCAGAGCAGGCCCAGCCGGCGGCGGAGCAACCGGCTGAAGAGCAGAAGGGCCCCAGCAACGAGGTCACCCAGGAGATTCCGCGCGTGCCGGAGTCCGCTGCATCGCAGCCAGAATCACAATCGGAATCGCAGGCGCAACCGCCAGCACAGGCACAGCCTCAAGCACAGCCACGCGAACGCGAGCAAGAGCGCCGCGGCCGCCACGCCAAGCCGGAGGATCACGCCTGGGGCGCGCCCGGCTGGGGAGACAACGAATACCGCAACAACCCGTACAAGGACGGCGAGACCAATGAGCGATAACATCCCGGCGCAGCGCGAGTTCGATCACGAGCGCGCCGAAGCAGCCGTCCGCGAGCTTCTCATCGCCGTCGGCGAGGACCCCGACCGCGAGGGCCTGCGCGAAACCCCGGCCCGCGTGGCCCGCGCCTATGCGGAGGTCTTTGCCGGCTTGCACCAAGATCCGACCGAGGTCCTCCACAAGACCTTCGCGGAGGAGCACCAGGAACTCGTCCTCGTGCGCGATATCCCCATCTACTCCACGTGCGAGCACCACCTTGTGCCCTTCTACGGCAAGGCGCACATCGGCTACATCCCGGGCCCCGACGGCCACGTCACCGGACTGTCTAAGCTGGCCCGCCTGGCGGATATGTACGCCAAGCGCCCGCAGGTCCAGGAACGCCTCACCAGCCAGATCGCCAACGCCCTCGTGGACGTCCTCCACGCACAGTCCGTCATCGTGGTCATCGAGTGCGAGCACCTGTGCATGGCCATGCGCGGCATCCGCAAGCCGGGGGCTACCACGACGACCTCCGCGGTCCGCGGCGGTTTCAAGAAGAATGCGGCCTCCCGTGCGGAGGTCATGAGCCTCATTAGGAGCTAGTTTCCATGGCAGTCAGCAACCTCACCGTCCCCGGCCGCACGCTGGTCATGGGCATCGTCAACGTCACGGAAGATTCCTTCTCTGACGGCGGACGCTGGATTAATGTCGACGACGCCATCGCGCACGCCCGGCACTTGGTGGCCTCCGGCGCGGACATGATCGATGTGGGCGGCGAGTCCACCCGCCCGGGTGCAGTGCGTGTCGCGGCCGAAGAAGAGGAGCACCGCGTCGTGCCCGTCATCAAGGCGCTGCACGAGGAGGGGATCAAGACCTCCGTGGATACGATGCGAGCCTCGGTTGCTCAAGCTGCCGCCGAAGCTGGTGCCGACATGATCAATGACGTCTCCGGTGGTGCCGCCGACCCGGAGATGTACCGCACTATGGCGGCTACCGGTCTGCCGGTGTGCCTCATGCACTGGCGCACCGTCCAATTCGGTTCGGCCGCCGGTGTGGCCGACCACGGCGGGGACGTGGTGCGCGATGTCCACGAGTCCCTGGCGAAGCTCGCCGATAACGCCCTCCAGGCAGGTGTTAGCCACGACAATATCGTGGTGGATCCGGGCCTGGGATTTGCCAAGTCCCCGCAGGATAACTGGGCTTTGCTCAAGGCGTTGCCGGAATTCCTGGAGGGCGAGTTCCCGCTGCTTGTGGGCGCTTCCCGCAAGCGCTTCCTCGCCGCCATCCGGGAGGATCGCGGTGTCGAGTCCAGCCCGCTTCTCGCGGATCCGGCCACCGCGGCCGTGACCGCCATTTCCGCACAGATGGGAGCGTGGGGCGTGCGCGTGCACGAGGTTGATGTCTCCCGCGATGCCGTGGATGTCGCCGCGGCCTGGAATGCGGGCGCGGCGTATACCGGCGGCGAGCATGCCTCCGGTAGCTACGCCAACGGCGCCGATGGAGGCACCGTGGTCTCGACTTCGCTGGGGAGGGCTTAAACCCATGGCGGATCGCATCGAGCTCACCGGCCTGGAATGCTTTGGCTACCACGGCGTCTTCGAGGAAGAGAAGAAGACGGGGCAGCCCTTCATCGTGGACGTCACATGTTGGTTGGACACCGCGGGCATCGAGGATGACCTGTCACGGACGGTCAACTACGCCGAGCTTGCCGACGTCGCAGCAAACATCGTCGAAGGCCCCTCCCGCGATCTCATCGAAACGGTGGCCGCTGAAGTCGCCGAGACCGCGATGCAGCGCTTCGAGATCCTCCACGCCATCGAGGTGACGATCCACAAGCCGAAGGCACCCATCCCGCGCACCTTTGCCGACGTCGCGGTCGTAGCGCGCCGCTCCCGGAAGCGGATGGCAGGCTAATGCGCGCTGTCTTGTCCATCGGGTCCAACATGGAGGATCGCCGCGCGCTCCTGCAGACCGTTTTCGATGAATTCGCCGCCGAGACCGTTGCGGCCTCCCCGGTCTATGCCACCCCGCCGTGGGGTGTGACTGACCAAGATGAATTCCTCAACGCAGTGCTTATCGTGGACGTGGACTGCACTCCGCTGGAGCTGCTGCGCCGTGGCCAGAAGTTGGAAGAAGCCGCCGAGCGCGTACGCGTGCGGCACTGGGGTCCGCGCACCTTAGACGTGGACATCGTGCAGATAGACGGCGTTACCTCCGATGATCCGGAGCTCACCCTCCCGCACCCCTATGCACACGAGCGCGCTTTCGTGCTCGTGCCGTGGTTGGCTGCGGATGAGCACGCGGAGCTCAACGGCACCCCGGTGCGCGAGCTCATCGCGGGCCTCGATGAGGACGAGGTCGCAGCGGTGAAGGAAGTGGGGTAGGCGATGAAGAGGACGTCGATCAGCGCGCTCGTCGGCGTGGCCCTCTTCGTGGCCGCAGCGGCCGCCATCCTCACCACCCGCTTTTATGGCTCAATGCTGGCCATTCCGGCAACGGTGTCGATTTCCCTGTGGGCCATGGCGCTGGTCTGTGTGCTGTTGACCCTCAAGGTGCGCGGCGCCAAGGACGATGAGCATGGCATCGGCCTGGATAACTCGCAGCTGAATCCCATGACTATCGCGCAATTCCTGCTCGTCGGTAAAGCCTCCGCGTGGACCGGCGCCATCGTGGGTGGGGCCTATGCGGGAATGGCGGTCTATGTCGTGCCGCGCGCCGGCGAGCTCGTTGCTGCGTCCGGTGACCTGACCGGGGTGGTGACCTCGGCGCTGGGTGGTGCCGCGATGTGCGTTGCCGGAGTGGTGCTGGAGCGACACTGCGAGGTGCCACCTCCATCTGATGGTGCACAAGCGGTAAGTTAGTGGGCATGACGAGTCCGAACCACGCCCCTGAGCCCCAGCACGAGTCGGCCCCGGATGATCGCCCGACGACCCAGTTTTCTGTACAGCCGGACTCACAGCCGCCAACGTCGGTGGAGTCTTCCCAGTCCGGTTCGAAGACGGACGCCGGTTCCATCGGGCTCATCGTCTTGGTCATTCTCGCTGTCATTGCCAGCCTGGTTATGTTGATTTCGGGCTCAGCGAATGCGCTGAAGATCGCTTTGCTCGCCTCCCTGTGGGCCGCGGTTCTGGGCTTCTTCCTGGTGGTGCGCTACCGCCGTCAGGCCCATGAGGCCAACGAGCTTCTGGCGGTGGAGCGCGCCCATGCCGCTTCCTCACTGACCGCCTCCGGATCTTCCACAGCAGACAATAGCGAGGTTCTGGCGGAGATCCGTTCTGAACTAGAAGCCATCCGCGCCCAGATCGAGGAGATCTCCGGGCGCGAGTGGGTCTACGAACCTGCCGCCCTGTACGCGGAGGCCCGCCGTATCCAGGAGCTGGAGCGCAAGGCCGGCGGCGCGAGCGTGGATGAGCGTGGCGATGCCACCAACGTGAACTTCACTCAGAAGTCCGGTGGCGCGCCTTCTGCCGACGCCGTGGCAGGCCGCCTCGGCTCGCAGCCCACCCACCCAGTGAGCAACCCGCTGGACAACCTGTTGGCGGATAATGCCCGTGCCAACGCCCAGCAGCCGGCTGCGGAGCCAGGCGCGAAGCCTGCTCAGCACCCCACTCAGAAGCCAGCCGAGCAGCCCGCCACGAAACCCGCCGGGAATCCCGCAGATCAGCAGGGCGCCCGCCCAGCCCCATCGCCCTTCGGCGCGCCGCAGCCTTCTCAGAACCGTCCCCCGGCATTTCGCCCAATGACCGAAACGCAGCCTAAGCCGCAGGCGGCGCAGCAGAAGCCGCAACCGAAGCCGAAGGCCGAGAAACCCCAGCCACAGCCGAAGCCGCAGCAGAAGGCGCCGGAGTTTAAGACCGATAGTTTCCAGGCCGTGCAGTGGAACCAGGGTGCTGCGGGCGGGCAGCACATCAAGGAGAACTCTGCCCCGGCCCAGCCGCACCACCGCCACCGCAAGCCGGAGGCAGACACCGCACAGACCAGCACCCGTGGCCGCCGCCGCAGCGATGAGCACCGCGAGGGCGCGGTCTCCGTGGCGGAGCTCATGGCACGCCGCAAGCGTCAGCAGGAACAGCAGAACAAGGGCGACAAGAAGTAGATGAAGGCACCACGCATGCGGGTGGCGGTCTGGGGTAACTCCCGGGCCGGCCTTAACTTCGCACGGCGCCTCGAGTGGGCCGGCCACACCATCGAGAGCCTTGAGGACCCCTCCGAGTTGGACCGCTTCGATGCACTGATTATCGCTGCAACGGCGAGAGAGCTGGAGGCGGCTGTTGGGGATGTGGCCAAGCACGTGCGCCCTAGGCAGATTATTATTCATACCTCGTTGCTGGTTGGGGTAGAAGCACTCGATGAGCTGGAAATACGAGGCTGTGTGACGATTGCCGCAGCACCATTGGCTGACTCCTATGCGGTGAGCACGCCCGATGAGGTAGCGGAAACCGTCATTGGTCTGCTGCTATCGGAGATTTCCCAGTCCGCAGAAACGGTGCCGGAGGAGCAGCGCGCCGAACGTGCCGCACGGTTGTACTACGCGGAGATGCTCGGTGCACTCAGCGTGTGGGCGGCGATAAAGGCGGGGATTATCGAAAACTTTATGGGCGGCGCCTTCGACCTCGACGCCGGGGACATCATCGATGCTTATTCTGCCGCCGTGGAGCTGGGCATGGCGCGCAACTACCGCGACGTCGCCCGCATGGTGGGCGGGCAGGAGAAGATTGAAGAACTGGAACTGTGGGCAGTAAGAAAGGAAGCGCCGTGGCAGAACAACTCCTAGTGGAGGACATTGAGCGCATCCGCATGGTTGGTAGCGCCTACCGCAAGACGGGCAAGCGTGTGGTGCTCGTGCCGCTGGGCCGCGATATCCATGCGGGGCACTTGGCCTTGGTGCAGGCGGCGCAGCGCGTGCGCGGCGGCATCGTCGTCGTGGTTGTGGACCCAGAGACGGACATCTCTGCCCTCGACGGTGTTGATGTGGTGTGGCGCTATAGCGAGCAGAGCCAGCGCACGCGGGTCCTCGCACCCGATCACGGCATGGAGGACGTGAGCGCGGAGCTGACCCGCATTGTGGCGCTGACCTGTGCGCTGGGGCCCAGCGATGTGCTCATGGGGGAGAAGGACTACGAGCTGCTCGTGGCCACCCAGCAGGCCTTTACGGACCTCCACATCACAGCGCGCGTGCAGGGCGTGCCCTCGGTGCGCATGCCGGACGGAGTGGTGATGAGCCTGCGCAACGCTGACGTCGCACCGGAGGCCCGCGAGCAAGCCAGCGCGCTGTCGGCGGCACTCACCGCCGGTGCGTACGCGGCGGAGTCCGGAGCCGAAGAGGTTGTGCGCGTGGCACGTGAAGTGTTGGCCGCAGCAAACGTGGAGTCGGAGTACGTCGAGCTGCGCGGACGCGACCTGGGTGAGGCCCCCGCAGAGGGCGATGCCCGCCTCTTTATCGCCGCTACCGTGGGTGGGGTGCGGCTCATCGATAACGCGGGCGTGCCGTTGGGCATTGGCTTCCGTAACTTAGAACAGCGCGGATAAAAGTCTGTGGCGCAGGTCTCCACCAGCTAGGTTGGAGGCATGAAGATTGGAATTCTGGGAGCCGGCGCCATCGGCGGATACTTTGGCGGAAAACTGAAAGCAGCGGGCCACGACGTCGCCTTCGTCGCTCGCGGTGAGACCTTGCGGGTGTTGGGGGAGACGGGCGTGACGCTGGTCGACGCCCACGCGGAACCCACCACCACCGAGGTTATTAAGGTCCCGGCTGCGCACACCTTTGCTGAGGTCAAGGAGCTGTTGGGCGGACTAGACGTGGCGATTATTGCATCGAAGGCGCTGCCAGGAAATGAGACTTTTGGCAGCGCGGAGGACCGTGAGGCCCTGCAAGGGATCCCGGTGGTGACCACGCACAACTCGGTCGAAATTCCGTACCTGGCGGCCGAGGAATTCGGGGAGGAGAACATCCTTGCCGGTGTCGCTCGTGTCTATGCCACTCGCCTGGGGCCGGCGCAGATCAAGCGCAATCCGGGGCCCTTGGCTTTGGCCTTTGGCCCGCTGAGTGCCAATGCCCCGGAGTCCCTGCGCCGCACGGGCGAGGAGCTGGCGGCCGCGCTGAAGGAGGCGGGGGCTTCCAGCAAGTTCCACGACGCCGCGCTTGTCGACGTCTGGTCGAAAGCCATGTTCGTCACCCCGACAGGCACTCTGGGCGCCTTGGTGGACAAACCGATTGGGTACCTCTGCCAGGAAATCCCCGGCCAGCTCGAGGCCTTCATGCGGGAAGTTGAGGCCGTCGGGTGCGCACTCGGCGTGGAGTTACCAGAGAACGTGGTGGAACAGACCATGGAGTTTGCCCGCCAGCAGCACCCGGACAGCACGTCTTCGATGCAGCGCGACATCAAAGCAGGATTGCCCAACGAATTAGACGCCCAGGTCGGAGCGATCCGACGCATGGGCGTCAAAGCTGGGGTTGCAACCCCGTTGTGGGACTTCGCACAGGAGGTGCTGGAGGCGCAGCTGCGCACCGCCTAAGAGTGCGCACTGCGCAGCGTCGGTGCCTTATTCGGTACCGATCTTGCCGCCCTTCTTCCACACCACAACCACGGCCGGGCGCGGGGTGGACTTACCGCCATCAGGCCAGTGGGAGGTGGCCTTGTCGAAGGTGGCGTCATCAGACTCGCCCGGGTGCTGAACGTTGACCATGACGCGGTCATCGTCGACGATCGGGCCACAGGTCTCCGCGCCTGCCGGGACGGTGAGGAAGCACTTGAGCTCGCCGCGGGTCTCGCCCTCGGTGGTCACGGCGTAGAGGCCGTCGTTAGAGTCCAGCGCGTTGCCGTCAGTGGAGATCCACAGGTTGCCGTGGTTATCGAAGGCCAGGTTATCCGGGCAGGAAATCGGGGAGACCTTCTCCTTATCGAAACCGCCGAAGTAGGTGCTGGCCTCACGCGGGTCACCGCAGACCAGGAACAGGTTCCACGTGAAGGACTCGCCAGCGTGGTCGTCCTCGACCTCCATGACGAGGCCGTTCTTGTTCTCCTTAACCGGAGCCCATTCCTTGGCGTCTTCCTTGTTCTTCTTAGCGTTCTCGCCGGTGGCGCCGCGGTACTTGTTGTTGGTCAGCGCGATGTAGACCTTCTCGGTCTCCGGGTGAACCTGGACGTCTTCCGGGCGGTCCATCTTGGTGGCGCCCACCTTGTCGGCGGCCTCACGAGTAAAGACGGCGACCTCTTCGGCGGACATGCCGTCCACGTGAGACTCGAACTTGTTGTTCTCAGTATCGGAGGTCAGCAGCTTGACCCACTCGCCGCTGCCGTCGAAAGCGCCGTCCTCCGGCAGGACACCAGAGCCGTCGATTTCCTTCTCCGGGGAGTTGCCCTCCATCTTGGCCACGTACAAGGTGCCGTGGTCCAGGATGGTCATGTTGTGCTCGAGATCGCCTTCCTTGTACTTCTTGGTGGAGACGAACTTGTAGACGTACTCGAAGCGGGAGTCATCGCCGGAGTAGCACACCACGGTGCCATCCTTGGTGATGTGGATGTTGCCGGCCTCGTGTTTGAAGCGGCCCACTGCGGTGTGCTTGATCGGGGTGGACTTCGGGTCCAGCGGGTTGATCTCTACGAGCCAGCCAAAGCGGTTCGGCTCGTTCGGCTCCTTGGTTACATCGAAGCGGTCATCGTACTTTTCCCACTTACGGTCGGACGGGCCTTCCTCGATGCCGAAGCGCTTGAGGGATTCAGCAGCCTTCTTATCCTTGATGTCGCCGCCGGCGAAGTATTGGTCGAAGTTCTCTTCGCCGGAGAGCATGGTGTTCCACGGGGTCACGCCGCCGGAGCAGTTGTTGAGGGTGCCCAGGACCTTCTCACCCTTCGGGTCGGCGGAGGTCTTCACCAGGTCAGTGCCCTTAGCTGGGCCCACCAGGGTGAACGGGGTGGTGGCGGTGATGCGGCGGTTGAGCGGGCCGAACTCACGCTTGAGCTCGCCGGAGCCCTTGACCTTGGACACCTCGAGGATAGTGTGGCCGTGACCGGCCCAGCCGATCTTCACCTGTTCCTCGGTGGGGTTCTCCGGATCGTAGTCCGGGAACATCATCGGCTCGGTGGTGTACTCGTGCGAGCACATGTAGATCATGCGGTTCTTGTCATCCGGGTGCTCGATGAGGCCGGCGAAGTCATTGTTGAAGCCGAACTGCTTCTCCGCCGCTTCGGCGGTCTGGTTGTTGACGTCGAATTCCGGAGCGCCCTCGATGACTGGGTCACCCCAGGCAATCAGAACGGACTGCTCATAGCCCTTCGGGATGACGACCTCATCCTTGGTATTGGCCTCAACGGCTTCAAAGTGCATGCCTTCGGCGGAGGTGAGCTCGATGTCGGAGCCCTTAACTTCGCTGGTCTTGTTGGAGGAGCCGCCCGCCGCAGACCCGTTGTCATCCGGAGCAGCGCATGCAGCCAGCGCAGAGGAACCACCAACGGCGACGACAGCCAAGCCACCGGCGCGCAGGGCGGTACGGCGGGAGAACTGGTCGCCGAAGTAAGGGTTGTCGGAGGTGTTCTCGCATTCGCCGAAACAGGCATTACCGCACTTGTAGGTGCAGGTAAGAGAAGAACGAGACGAGGTGAACATGTTAGCCAAGAGATTACGGCCGTTGAGTGCCATGAAAGTTATGCTCCAAAAATCGAAAATCGTTGGTTGCGCAAGGGGATGTCGCAACGAAGTGTCGCAACGGACGTCATGAGTTAATACGGTTGAGATGACCGCGCGGTTGATCCTGTCTAACCGCTAGATGAACACTCTGTGAACCGGGATCGCGCCAGCGTATAGGGATCGACTACCCTAGACAACCGTGAGCGAGAAGAAGAATACTGAAGTTACTGACGTCCCCGAGCAGCTGCGCATTCGCCGCGAGAAGCGTGCCCGACTGTTGGAGTCCGGCACCGAGCCCTATCCGGTGACCGTAGACCGCACGATCTCTCTGCGGGATCTTCGCCAGCAGTTCCAGGTAGTGGCCGAAGGCGAGGAACCGGCCGCGGAAGAGGGCGTTACCTACCTCAGCGCTGGTGAGGAGACTGACGTTGAGGTGGCCATCGCCGGCCGCCTCATCTTCATGCGCAATACCGGCAAGCTGTGCTTCGCCACCCTGCAGGATGGCGACGGTACCCAGGTGCAGGCCATGCTGTCCCTTGCAGAGGTAGGGGAGGAGCGCCTAGCCGCGTGGAAGTCCGACGTTGACTTGGGTGATTTCATCTCCGTGCACGGCCGAGTAATTGCCTCGCGCCGCGGCGAGCTCTCCGTCATGGCTAGCGAATGGACCATGGCGGCGAAGTCCTTGCGCCCGCTTCCGGTGTCCTTCGCTGACATGAATGAGGAAACCCGCGTGCGCCAGCGCTACAACGACCTCATCGTGCGCGAGGAAGCCCGCAAGAATGCCATGACCCGCGTCAAGGTCATGCGTGCACTGCGCAACTACCTGGAGGATGAGGGCTTCGTAGAGATCGAAACCCCGATGCTGCAGACCCTCCACGGCGGTGCAGCAGCCCGCCCGTTCGTAACGCACTCCAATGCTTTGGACATTGACCTGTACCTGCGCATCGCGCCGGAGCTCTTCCTTAAGCGCGCCGTCGTCGGCGGCATCGATCGCGTCTTTGAGATCAACCGCAACTTCCGCAACGAGGGCGTCGACCGCTCCCACTCCCCGGAATTCGCCATGCTGGAGACCTACGCCGCGTGGGGCGACTACAACGATTGCGCCCGTACCACCCGTGAGTCCATCCAGTCGGTGGCACGTGCGGTCTTCGGTTCCACCACCGTCACCTTGGCGGATGGCACTGAGTATGACTTCGGTGGTGAAGAGTGGCCGGAGATTGAAATGTACCCCTCACTCAACGAGGCTCTGCAACGCAAGTTCCCGGGCCAGCCGGAGGTCACCATCGACTCCACCGTCGAGGAGCTGAAGGCGCTTGCCGACGTCATCGGGCTCGACGTCCCGAAGGACGGCGGCTGGGGCCACGGCAAGCTGGTGGAAGAGATCTGGGAGGTGCTCTGCGAGGACCAGCTCGAGGGCCCGATCTTTGTGAAGAACTTCCCGGTCGAGACCTCTCCGCTGACCCGCCAGCACCGCTCCCTGCCGGGTGTGACCGAGAAGTGGGATCTCTACGTGCGCGGCTTCGAGCTGGCTACCGGATACTCGGAGCTGGTGGATCCCGTTATCCAGCGCGAGCGCTTTGAGGATCAGGCGCGCTTGGCCGCCGGCGGTGATGAGGAAGCCATGGTCTTGGACGAGGACTTCCTCGCCGCCATGGAGCAGGGAATGCCTCCGACAGCCGGCACGGGCATGGGCATCGACCGCCTGCTCATGGCCCTGACTGGCCTGGGTATCCGTGAGACCGTGCTCTTCCCGATTGTGAAGCCGGAGAAGTAGGCCCGAGGCCAACTCGCACAGAGCTCACCCCGCGGCACATTCCGCGCGCAACGCACAAGCCACCAGCCCCACAGCTGAAGGCTTGTGCGTTGTTGTTTTGCAGCCTCCAGTTTGTTGCCACAGCGCACATCACTCAGCGAGAAGCCTGCCTGCGTGGAAAAATACAAAGCATGAAAAAGCTACTCTCTCTTCTCACACTGCCGCTTGTAACGGCTGGCTTGGTTGCGTGTTCTTCTGATGAAGGAACCGAGGAAACCCATCGATTCGAAGTTGTGGAGTCCTCCGGTTCTCAAAGCAGTGCGCAAAGCTCTGAAAGCGCCGAAGAAAGCGATTCCACAGATCGCGAGCCGGAGTTTGGCTCTCAATCTTCCGGACTCAAAGAGCGCGATGCCGAGGACTTCCGCGCCACTGGGTTCAGGTATGAGACCACGGTTGCTTGGGGAGTGAGGAGCCCAGACGGCAGGGTGTCGTGTTCTCTGACTGAGGGCTCTAAAGGGCCTTGGTGCAGCGTTGGCTTTGAGAACCCGCCTATCCTGCCTGACCCCGAGAACCCGCAATGGGAAGCGAACATGGTTTCCTTCAAAGATGGCGCAGGCTTCTTCCCCAACGGCGTGGTGGATGCCGGCGACCAGGTTCCATCGCAGCAGCTGGGGGAAGGCGAGAAGGTCGAAATAGACGGTGTGGTTTTTGAAGCCCCCAGCGCAGATGAATTCACCGTTCAGGCCCAAGGGCACCAGTTCACCGTGAAATACGGCGGCCAGTTTTCGGCGGATACCTATCCTTTTAAACCGGACTCCAATGGCTATGCGCCCGTGGGTACCGTCTGCGGCGAGGCTGACACCAATTTTGGCCGTCAGAAAGTCTTTGTGCAGACAGACGGGACGAATTGCACGACTGCAATGGACATCGTGGACAAGTACTTCAACTACGAGTGGGACATCAAAGAAATGAACTCTCGCGGAATTTTGGAGCTTGACGGCTGGAAGTGTTCCTACCGAGAACCGGAGTACATTGACATGCCGGATCCGGATGCACGCCGTCTGCACTGCGGTGATTTGTCCGGTAATGGTCGGGTCATTCTTCTCGACGCTGTACACCCAGATGTTCCGAAATACACATATAACTACTAGCGCAGCACTAATTCGTGGGACGATGATTGTTATGAAGAAGCTTCTCTCTATCCTTTCTGCCTCCCTCATGGCCTGCGCCGTGGCTTCGTGTTCTTCCACGAGCGAACCGGCGGGCGATGAGCCACAGTTTCAACAGAACTCAGCCAGCTCCACTAGCTCTGAGTCTGCCTCCAGTAGCTCTACTGAGGCCGCGGCGTCGAGCAGCGCCAAGCCCGATAAAGACAAACCCGGCGGATTGAAGGAACGCGATCCGAAGGACTTTATGGCCGGCGGTGATCGGGCGAGTATTCCGAACCCCATCCCGGCCGTCAAGAGCCCTGATGGGCGCGTCCTCTGCCTCATTCACGAAGAGACTGACGGCCCAAACTGCAAGGTGGAGTTTGCTGATCCGCCAATCTATCCGGGGCCAGTCATGCAAAGCTGGAGGTCAAACGCGGTGAGCTACCGCAGTGACCGTGGCTTCTTCCCTGTGTGGGCCATCGAGTTCTATAGGCCCACCGAGGTTGAAACGCTCAACGAGGGCGAGACCGTGAGCTTTGACGGTGGAACCTTTGAGGCGCACAGCGGCAATGAGTTCGTGGTCAAGTCGAACGGGCACCACTTCACCGTCAAGGATGATGGACAGTACTACTCCGATACCTTCCCGGCGAAACCGGACGCGGATGGCATTGCCAACACCGGTGCGGTGTGTGGTGAGAGCGGCACGCGTGGTGAAGACACCGGTTTGGTCTACGTGCAAGAGGACGGCACGAATTGCAATGACGCCATGGAATTGTTGGATGAATACGCCAACCATGATTGGCAGGCTGGCGAGGGCGGAAGCCGTGGCCACCTCGAGACTGACCTAGGACACTGTGCATACGGTGCGCCGAAACTGTGGGAGGATACCCCAGAAAACCGGCTGCTGGGCTGCAGCCTGGATAGCGGTGGCAGCGTCGTGGTCATCACGTCCCGCAACATGGAAACGATTCCTTAAAACCCCACCACCTGCCGGGGAGCGAGGAAACCTCGCTGCCCTGGCTCATGTGGCATCCCCGGCTAGCTTGCGAGTACTCTAAACTCCTTGCGCGCTGACATCGGAAGCGTTGGCGCGAGTATCCCCAGAGCAGAGAAAAGAAAGGTGTGGCTGGCCGCATGTCCGCTGAGATTCCCTCCAAGGTAGTCATCAACCTCAGCATCCTGGTGCTGGGAGCGATGGTCATGATTCTCAACGAGACCTCGCTGTCCGTCGCACTACCAGCCATCATGGCGGACTATGGCATCCCCGCCACGAGCGCACAGTGGTTGTTGACGGGATTCATGCTCACCATGGCCGTCGTCATTCCGACCACCGGTTACCTGCTGGAGAGGCTCACCACGCGCCAGATTTTCTTCGCCTCTGCCGGGTTCTTCCTGGCAGGCACCGTGGTGGCGGCCCTTGCGCCGAGCTTCGTCGCTCTGCTCCTCGGGCGCGTCCTGCAAGCAGGCGGGACTGCGTTGATGATCCCCACTCTCATGACCGTGGCCATGACTCTGGTCCCACCGCAGCGCCGCGGCACGGTGATGGGCATTATTTCTGTGGTTATTTCCGTCGCCCCGGCGCTGGGCCCCACGGTCGGCGGGGCAATCCTCAACCGCTTCACCTGGCACGTCATTTTTTGGGCCATGGTGCCGCTCATCGCTCTCATCCTGGTGGCTGGTCTCTGGCGCCTGAGTGATGTGGGTGAGAACCGCGATACCCCACTCGACGGTCCCTCCGTACTTCTTTCTGCTTGTGCATTTGGCGGTCTGATCTATGGTTTGTCTTCGATTGAAAAGATGCTGCAGGGTGGCGCCTGGGTAGACATCGCCGTCACCGTGGTGGGCGTCATCGCGCTCATCGTCTTCATCCGCCGGCAGCGGCGTCTGGCGCTCGAGGATCGTGCACTAATGGATATGCGCCCCTTCCGCGTTCGCAACTTCACGCTCGCGGTGCTCATCCTGGTATTGTCCTTCGGCCTGATGCTGGGAATGGTTACGGTCTTGCCCATCTACCTGCAGACCACCCTGGGCGTCACCGCCTTTGCCACGGGTTTGGCGGTGATGCCGGGTGGAATTCTCCAAGCATTTCTTTCCCCGATTGTGGGCCGACTCTTCGATTCCTATGGCCCGCGCCCGCTCATGATTCCGGGCTCGCTGTTTATGGTGGCCAGCCTGTGGCTCTTGGCCACCTTGGGCGAGAACTCAGCCGTGTGGATGGTTGTGGGCATGCACGTTCTCTTCTCCTTCGGCATGTGCCTGATGATGACGCCGTTGATGACAACAGCGCTGTCCTCGCTTCCGGAGAAGCTGTATTCGCACGGGTCGGCCATCATGAACACCTTCCAGCAACTGGCGGGTGCGATGGGAACGGCCTTCCTCGTTGTCTTCCTCACGCGCGGCACCCAGGCCGGTGTCGCGGCGGGGATGGGACCAGCCGCAGCGACGGCACAGGGAACGCACTGGGCTTTCCTCTTCGCTGGCGTGGCCGGCACCGCCATTGCGGTGATTGCGCCGCTGCTCAAGCGCGTGAATTAGCACAGCGGCATGTTCAGGCGAAGCTCCTCTGCATCCTCGCCCCACACGAGAACGGCGTCGGTCGAGTCCTCGGCGCCCATGTAGAACACCGGCTCGGTGTCGGAAACGTCGTAGCTGCGCACGGTGCACTGTCCGTTGGACAGTTCCTGTGCATCCTGCGTCGGGGCGGCTGCATCGCGCTTGGCGACGTCCCCGTACCGCGCCACGGAGTAGCCCACACCGTCACCAACGCAGGTGATTTTCGCGTCCTGACCATCTTCCGGTTCGCGGGCATCGCAGGTGGCACCGCTGAAGCCTTCCCCGCCGGGACGGGAGCTGATGAGTCCCGGGTGGTCGTCGACAAGCGCCTGCTCCGCCTCGGACCACGCCGGCCGCCCCAAGAAGAACCACAGTAGGCCGCCGATCAGAGCTAAGAGGAGAAGCCCCACGCCGAGCCCGGCGAAGACTTTCTTCTTCGAGGTCGACTTGCGCTTGGTGGAGCCTTTCGCGGGAGCGGGAGCTGCGACCTGCGGTTGGGGCTGCGTTCCCCACCCCTCCTGCGGGGCGGGGGAGTAAGGCTGTTCTGGCTGCCACTGCGGTGTGCCCGTTGCGGCGGTGTTCGTGCCACTGGTATTCGCGCCAGCCGTGTTCGTGCTGGTCGTGCCCGCGCTACGCAGCGAATCAACGACGGCAGCAGCCGAGGGGTAGGCGGCAGCTGCGCGGAAGGAAGGGCAGGCGGCGGCGACGATGCGCGCGAGGCGGTCGATTGCTTCTTTCGCTGTTGCGTTGGGAGCTTCGTTAGTTGAGGCTGGTCCGACCGCAGCGAAGAAGGCATTCGAGCGGTTATCGGTCAGGATGATGCGACGCGGATTGAGCGCGCGGATGGCGTAGTTGGCGCGGCCCTTGTTGAGCAGAAAATCGGTGGCGTCTGCCAATGGAGCAAAGACGGCGAGGGCTTCCTCCCGGGACAGGTGGTGCGCGCCAACGCCGGAGGAGGTGAAGTTAGAAAGCTGCTCGCCCGGCAGACTGCGGCGCACAAAGAATTCCTGACCGCTGTTCATCGTGCCTGTGCCCACGATGGGTGCGATGGCGCTGTGCTGTAGCTGCCCCATAATGCCGGACTGGCGGAGTACGCCGCGGTGCTCCGGGGCGTAGATTTCCACGAGCATCTCATCGTGTGAGGGATCTTCTACGAGGAAGAGCGTGGAGTCGGCTCCTTGGTCCAAGACTGCCTTTTGGCGCAGCTGGTGCTGGGTGGTGAAAAATTCTGGGAGCATAGACACGGTGAGGGGAAATCCTTCGCGGAGAGTCGACGATGAGATTTATAGAATCCTCTTCATTCTAAGGGGATGAAGCCTCCATGGCAGGCTGGTGCGTGATGCGGGCTTTCTACTGCCTGTTCGCTACCGGCGTACAGTGCCGTTGCCTGCGGAAACGGGGATTTAGGGGAAGTGGGGAGAAAAATCGTGAATGGAGTGTCCGCCCCGCGCGTTAGAGTGGATGACACATTTAAAGCGAAAGGTAAGAGGTAATGTTCGAGAGGTTTACTGACCGTGCTCGCCGCGTCATCGTTTTGGCGCAGGAGGAAGCACGCATGCTCAACCACAATTACATCGGCACCGAGCACATCCTCCTGGGGCTTATCCATGAAGGTGAAGGTGTAGCAGCCAAGGCCTTGGAGTCCATGGGCATCTCGCTGGAGGATGTCCGCCGTGAGGTGGAAGAGATCATTGGTCAAGGTTCTCAGCCGCACACAGGCCACATCCCATTTACCCCGCGCGCCAAGAAGGTCCTCGAGCTCTCGCTGCGTGAGGGCCTCCAGATGGGGCACAAATACATTGGCACCGAGTTCCTGCTCCTCGGCCTCATCCGTGAGGGTGATGGTGTGGCTGCGCAGGTGCTGACCAAGTTGGGTGCTGACTTGCCGCGCGTTCGCCAGCAGGTTATCCAGCTGCTCTCCGGATATGAGGGCAACGAGGGCGAAGGCAACCAGTCCCAGGGCGGTGCCGGCCCGGTTGGCGCTGGTGCTGGCGCTGGCCAGGGCGGCCGTGGCGGCTCGGGCGGCTCCGGTGAGCGTTCCAACTCTCTGGTGCTGGACCAGTTCGGCCGCAACCTCACCCAGGCTGCGCGCGATGGCAAGCTGGACCCAGTGGTGGGCCGCGATTCCGAGATCGAGCGCATTATGCAGGTGCTGTCCCGCCGCACGAAGAATAACCCGGTGCTCATCGGTGAGCCCGGCGTGGGTAAAACCGCCGTGGTCGAAGGCTTGGCTCTCGATATCGTCAACGGCAAGGTCCCGGAGACCCTCAAGGATAAGCAGCTCTACTCGCTGGACCTGGGCTCCCTGGTGGCCGGTTCGCGCTACCGCGGTGACTTTGAGGAACGCCTGAAGAAGGTGCTCAAGGAGATTAACCAGCGCGGTGACATCATCCTCTTCATCGATGAGATCCACACCTTGGTCGGCGCCGGTGCCGCCGAGGGCGCTATCGACGCCGCGTCGCTGCTGAAGCCGAAGCTGGCCCGTGGCGAGCTGCAGACCATCGGTGCCACCACGCTGGATGAGTACCGCAAGCACATTGAGAAGGACGCCGCTCTCGAGCGCCGCTTCCAGCCGGTCAAGGTGGAAGAGCCTTCTCTCGATGACACCATCCTCATCCTCAAAGGCCTGCGCGATAAGTACGAGGCACACCACCGTGTCTCCTATACCGACGAGGCACTGAAGGCGGCGGCCTCCCTGTCTGACCGCTACATCAACGACCGCTTCCTGCCGGATAAGGCCGTGGACCTCCTCGATGAGGCCGGTGCCCGCATGCGTATCAAGCGCATGACCGCTCCGGAGGGCCTGCGCGAGGTCGATGACCGCATCGCTGAGGTCCGCAAGGAGAAGGAAGCTGCGATCGACGCCCAGGACTTTGAGAAGGCCGCTGGCTTGCGCGATAAGGAGCGCAAGCTGGGTGAAGAGCGCGCGGAGAAGGAAAAGCAGTGGCGTTCCGGTGACCTAGAGGAGATCGCTGAGGTCGGTGAGGAACAGATCGCAGAGGTCCTGGCTCACTGGACTGGCATTCCGGTTCTCAAGCTCACGGAGAAGGAATCCAACCGCCTCCTCAACATGGAGGAGGAGCTGCACAAGCGCATCATTGGCCAGGACGAAGCCGTCAAGGCTGTGTCCCGCGCCATTCGCCGCACCCGTGCTGGTCTGAAGGATCCGCGCCGTCCTTCCGGTTCCTTCATCTTCGCCGGCCCGTCCGGTGTGGGTAAGACGGAGTTGTCGAAGTCCTTGGCTAACTTCCTCTTCGGTTCGGATGATGACCTTATCCAGATCGATATGGGTGAGTTCCACGACCGCTTCACCGCCTCCCGTCTCTTCGGTGCTCCTCCGGGATACGTCGGCTACGAGGAAGGCGGCCAGCTGACGGAGAAGGTCCGCCGTAAGCCGTTCTCCGTGGTCCTCTTCGACGAGATCGAGAAGGCCCACAAGGAGATCTACAACACCTTGCTGCAGGTGCTGGAGGACGGCCGCCTGACCGATGGCCAGGGCCGCATCGTGGACTTCAAGAATACGGTGCTCATCTTCACCTCCAACCTGGGCACCCAGGACATCTCGAAGGCCGTGGGCTTGGGCTTCACCGGCTCCTCGGAGAATGATTCGGATGCGCAGTATGAGCGCATGAAGAACAAGGTCAACGACGAGCTGAAGAAGCACTTCCGCCCTGAGTTCCTCAACCGTATCGATGAGATTGTGGTCTTCCACCAGCTCACCCAGGAGCAGATCGTCGAGATGGTGGAGCTGCTCATCGGACGCGTCGAGAAGCAGCTTTCCGAGCGTGACATGGGCATCGAGCTCACCCAGAAGGCCAAGGATCTTCTTGCCAAGCGTGGCTTCGATCCGGTCTTGGGCGCTCGCCCGTTGCGCCGCACCATCCAGCGCGAGATTGAGGACCAGCTCTCCGAGAAGATCCTCTTCGGTGAAATTGGCGCCGGTGAGATCATCACCGTGGATGTTGAAGGCTGGGATGGTGAGTCCAAGGACAACTCTTCCGCAACCTTTACCTTCACCCCGCGTCCGCGCCCGCTGCCGGAGGACACCTTCGACAAGGAGCTCGAGGAAACCGCCGTGCGCGAGGCCGATGAGGAACTAGCCACCGAGATCGATGAGGGATCCCACGGTCCGAATTCCGATGGTCCTGACACCGTCACCCCGGATGTCCTCGATGAGTCTGGTAGCGACTCCGCCGAGGAATCCCACAACAACGATGGTGATGACGGCAATCCGCCGCCGGCTGGTGCCGGTGCTGGCCAGCCGCTCTAAGCGCTGACTTGGGCCCCGCGCTGGGCCTATAAGGATTAGCCCCGAACCGCATGCGAGTGACACTCCGTGCGGTTCGGGGCTTTCTTTGCGTGACCGGTGGGCGGGACGGCCCGGTGGGCGGCGTGCCCACAACTAGAACAGAATCAGCACACTGTCTCGTGGGATTCGTGTTCTGGGGGCTCGATTTGGATGGTGGAGTGCTCGATGCCATGTTCGCGCAGAACGTGCTGGGCGGCATCTAACAGCGGACCGGTGTCGACGGTGCCGTCGCGCACGATGTGCACGGTCGTGAGAACGTTGACTCCGTCCAGGCTCCACAGGTGCAGGTCATGGATGTCGGCAACGCCTTCGACCCGACGCAGCACGGGTTCGATCACGCTGGCGTCGAAGCCCGCCGGAACCTGCTCGAGCAGAACGCTTGCCGACAACCGCATGAGCTGCCACGCGCGTGGGAGCACCATCGCCGCGATGACTAAAGAGGCGATCACGTCCGCCGCCACAAATCCCGTGGTCAGCACCACGATGCCCGCTACGATCACCGCGACCGAGCCGAGCAAGTCCACCAGTACGTGTAAGAACGCGCCTTCCACGTTGATCGAGGACTCGCGGTGCCGGTGCAGCACCCACGCCGAGAACGCATTGGCTACCAGGCCGATCACCGCGATGATCAGCATCGCCTTGCCCTGTACCTCGGCCGGGCTCTGCAGGCGGCGCACCGCCTCGACGACAATCCACACTGAGATTGCCAGCACCATTACTGCGTTGGCTAGCGCCGCAAGTACCTCTACTCGCCGGTAGCCGTAGGTGGCCTGGGCTGATGCTTGGCGCCGCCCAACCAACACTGCGATCACCGCAATGATGAGTCCCGCGGCGTCGGAAAGCATGTGCATCGCATCCGCCATCAGTGCCATCGAGCCCGCCAACCATCCGCCGATTAGCTCCGCGAAGAAGACAATGCCGGTAATACTGAGCGCAATCAGGAGCGCGCGCAGCGGCGTGCTGGAGTGATCATGGTCGTGGTGCTCGTGTGCCATGCACTCAGCCTATCACCACCAACGCTTATTGACAATAAAATGAAAACGTATGGCGGCGGGCAAAAGTGTGCGTTCTAGCTCTACTTGGCCACGCCGAGGTCTACCAGAGCTTTCTTTGCTACTTCAGGGTCATCACTCTTGATCATGTACTCAACGATTCCCTTATCATCCGCGAGGATCTCCTGAACAGTGAAGATGGCCTCCAATCGCTGTGCCTTGAATGTGGAACCGCGCGTTGATTCTGCCGGAATCTCAGCGGCGTCCAAGACGGGCTTGCCGTCACGAACGGCGGCGGTGGCAGCAGGATCATCGGTGAAGACTACATAACCAACCTCAGGCGCCTTCGTAGTATCCACGGAACAGTTGGTGCCCTTCGCTTCTGGGGCAGGGGAGTTATCCGCGCCGTAGTAGCTGAACATCACTTCATAATCTGTGCACACTTCCACGAAGTCAGCAATCGGCTCGGGCGCATGGTCGGTAGGAGTGAGGCCGCTTTGAGCGTCGCCAGCAGTATCGCCACCGGTCTCGCCGGCGGTGTCACCGTTGGAAGCCCCGGAATCGGCAGGTGCTTCAGCGGCGGGCTGCGCAGGCGCGGCGGAATCCTCAGACTTGTCACCAAAGAGGGCGTCTTTAGCTGCGACGTAACCAATCGCTACCACCACGATGACCGCGATTACCAGCGGAAGGAGCAACAGCTGCTTCTTTACACTGAGGCCTTGCTTCGAGCCATCGGCGTGGGTGCCTGTCGTGCCCGCGGTGGGGTTTGACGTGGAGGCGGTGCCTGATGCATTCTTCGAAGCCGCGCCTGGGTCTAGTAGTTCGCCATGCTTGATGAAATGGCGGTAGCCATTATCCGCAACTGTCTGGCCTTCTTTGATGTGTGATGTGTCTTCCGCCCCGTTAAGGTGATCGGGCGAACCCGGGTATGCAAGTCGGCTCATTATTCAGTCCACCACCGTGAATCAATGTCGGAATACAGGGAACGCATCGACTCAACGCGCGCTTCCACGCTGTCGCGATTGAGACGGTGCTTGTTTTCTTTCCACCGCTTAAAAAGCTCCTCCGAAGACACCGCGCGCGAGGCCTCCGTTCGTGCCTCCCGGCCTGCTGTCAGGGCCCACTGGGCGGCAAACTGCACGCGACGCGCGGCCTTTTCCGTGAACCCGCTCCACACTTTGTACGTGTTGTAGAGCTGAGCCACGACGGCCCAGCCATCCTGGTAGGGCAGAACTGTGACGTTGCCCAGGTTGTCAAGTTCAAGGAACTCAAAATGAGTTGGATCCTTCTTATCGGCGGTCACGAGGATCCTGCGGTTGGTGACAAACGCGGCACC
The DNA here is from genome assembly GCF_007672725.1 of Corynebacterium aurimucosum ATCC 700975. Taxonomy (GTDB): domain Bacteria; phylum Actinomycetota; class Actinomycetes; order Mycobacteriales; family Mycobacteriaceae; genus Corynebacterium; species Corynebacterium hesseae. The sequence goes on along the minus strand of NZ_VDTC01000008.1, from coordinate 89,897 downwards.
ATCCACCCCGCTAGCTTTCGTAGCGGCGGCTTCCAGCACAATTTCGTCGACACCAAGGCCTTCTACAACGGCTGCGGCGGCAGCGTGCACAATCTCGGAATCACCAGCACGTTTAAGTGCAGCACCGAGATCTGGCCGGTCTGTCATTGCAATTTGGGGTCCTGTCATGCACACGAGACTAACAACACATCAAAAACTGTGACTGGGTGTGCTGAATTATGGTGTAGATCACCCCCAGCATAGGGGTGATGGATGGGACACCACGGAACCGTGCCAGAAACCTCGGTACGTTGTGTGGGTATGAGCTCAACGTTCACGCCAGCAAAGTTTGATGACACTTGGATCTACCGCCTTACAAAGTTCCCGTGGCCGGAACCGACGCCGAGCGACGATGAGGTGCGCCGCCACTCGTGGGGAATGACGTACAAGAGCAATAAGGCGTTTGCGACCCCGCTAGGGGTTGAGGCCATCAACGCAAGGGCGGCCAAATACTACAGAACATCTCTCGAGCAAAACTGGGGGGTCACTGGTGCACAGGAAGCGTATCAGGTTATTGATGCTCTGCTCGAAGGTGGCCAGCACGTGGAAAATGACCTGGTTTTACCCCTCGCATACGCCGTGAAGAACGTCCCCGAGCGCGAGCTAGACGCGGAAGTGGAGGAAAAGGTCGAGTTCCTCAAAGACTTCTTTATTGCCCAAGGCGCGGATCCGCGCCTTGGAGAACATAAGTTCCGCTACCTCGTGAGGATGTTGCGCTCGGAGGGCTTTGCCAAAGCAGCGGCCCCGGCACTGCCTACCACTACGCGCGCATGGGACATAATCCGTGTTCACGCCGTTGGTGGCCCGGCAACGGAGCTGGGGTGGATCTCTCCAGAAGAGTTCCTTCAGATTTCAGACAAGGCCGTGGCGGCGCTGCAGCGCTACTTCGTGTCGTGGGCTGACGTAGCCGCAAGTTTCTGGTGGGGTCGAATGATCTGGGCGAGTGATGGTGAGCCCGACGTCACCGCTGCGATGAAGGATCAATCGCAACGGATCACCGAGCTGCTCGCACACAGTGATTCGCCTTGGGTGCGCGTGCCCTTGCACGACATCCAGGCCGAGGAGCCATTCTCGTCCTTGGGTGGTTTGCACTAGAGCCCCTGCACTAAGCCCTTAGGAAGCTTGGCAGTTAGAGGGTGCAGGGACATCCTTGAAGCGGTCGATCAGATAGTCCACGCCGCGTGGAGCCGAGTTCACAATTCCAACGGCGTGGTTAGCCCCGGAGCGGGGAAGAATATCGACGGGGTTCGCGGCCTCAAACTGCACGGCGCCACCGAGTGAGCAGTAGTTGCTCGCCATCGTGCGGGATTGCTCGTAGGGGATGAGGTCATCGGTGGGGGAGTTCATGACCAGCATCGGGGCGTTGAGGGCATGCTGGCCTAGCCTTTGCTCCGCGAGCATCTGGGCGGCGGCTGGTTTGCGGCGCACAAGTTCGCCGAAGGACTCGCCCGTCTTGGTCAGCTGGCTGGTGCGGGTAAAGCCCCAGTTAGCGATAGAATCACCAATGCAGGCGTGGGCGGCGCTGGCAAGGAAATGCATGCCGCGCGGGTTCATTTCGGTGACGATCTCGTTGTAAAACGCGGGGCTGCGCTCCGCATAGCCGTTGATGGCATAGCCCAACACGTGAACGATGGAGGAGCCATCGACCGCGTTCATAACCTCGAAAAGATCGGCCGGTGGGGCACCGGCGTACGTGCCCTTGACGTTGAGCTCGGGCGCATAGGTAGCCGCGTACTCGGCTGCGGCCGCGGCAGCACCGCCTCCTTGGGAATAGCCGGCAAAACCCACGGGGGCATCTATCGGCGCGTTCGCGTGGCGGAGGGTGGCGCGGGCGGCGTCGAGAACCGCGTGTGCTTCCTCGATGTGGTTGACATAGGTGTGGTGACCTGGTGTGCCGAGTCCAACCAGGTCGGTCGTGACCACGCGCACGCCCTGCTGCGCGGCGTATTGGTACAGCGCGTACTCGTAGTTCATATTGAGAGTGACCTGGTTGGCCGGACCAAGCGCGACGTTGCCCACCGACTGTGCGGCATTAGACGGCGCGCACTGATCGCCCGCACCGCGGGTGCCGGGTGCGAAGACGATGGTGGGGCGCTCACCCGGGCCGTTCCACGCCGCGGAAGGCTCGTAGATGACGCCGGTGACGGTGGTGGGGGAGCCGTCCATGAGCGTGGACTCATAGGAGATCTTCTCCGCAGTGACGCCGGAGACGCCTGCGAGGTGGTCAATCGGATGGGCGGAGGTCGGCGTGCCGGGTGTGGCCAATGCCGTGACGGGCAGCAGTGCCGTGGCCGCGAGCGCGAGGGCCGCCACGAGTGCGCGAGGAGAGATTAGATTCATGCCGTAAGAGTAATCGTTCTTTCGCCGGTGCGCAGCGACTTCGCTGTGCTTAAACCTCGCTGCGCTAAGCTAGCGCGCATGGGAATCTATTTTCGTAAGCGCAAGAAGACCGGAAAGAATAGCTGGATCAACGTTTCCGGCTCCGGTGCCTCGATGTCGACAAAAGTCGGTCCCGTGACCTTTAACTCCCGCGGCGGCATGTGGGTCAATCTTCCAGGTGGACTGAATTTCCGGGGGCGCTGGCGCTAATGACTTCCCACCCCAACAGTGACTATGTCCGTATGGGGTACGAGGCCGACGTCGTCTTGCGCCTAGGCATGATGCTCATGGGGGCGGGAACGTCCGGCTACCGCGTGCTGCGCGGCATGAAACGTGCCGCCCGCGCGCTCGGCTTTGATCGGCTCGACGCCAACGTTGGCGTCACCCAGATAACATGCACGTTTCATCGTGGCCGCGAGTTTCGCACCGTGGTGGCCCAGCAGCATTCACCGGCTGTCGATGCTTCCCGGATCGAAGCCCTTGAGGACCTGACCCACCACCGGCTGTACGCGGGCATTACGGCCGAAGATCTCACGGAGATGCTCGACGTCATCGAGGCCAACGTGGTGAAGCGGTGGAACCGCTGGGTCCTAGCTGCGGCGGCGTCCATTGCGTGCGCCTCCTTCGCGGTCCTGAACTTCTTCACGCCGCTGGCGATTCTCCTGGTGGCTCTCGCCGCTTTCTGCGGCCAGCTCACCCGCGCGGTCTTGCACGGCAAGCACGTTCACCAGCTGGGCTGCATCGTGGCGGCCGGTACGGTGGCCAGCCTCGTGTACTTCTTCACCACCGAGGCCGTGGCCGCCGCCGGGGTAGCGGCCCCGTCGGAGTTTTCCTCGGGCTACGTGGCCGCGGTGCTCTTCCTCATTCCCGGCTTCCCGTTGTTCTCCGCGCTCATTGACCTCGCGCGCTTCGACTTCGAGGCCGGGCTTTCCCGCCTGACCTACGCGCTGACGGTGATCACCGCCGCGACCTTTACCGTGGCGTTGGTCAGCTGGACCACGGAGCTCACCCCGGAACCAGGCACCCCCGACTATGCGCCGGTGTGGTACCTCGCCGCCGCAGCAGCCAGCTTCCTGGGCATTTCCGGATTCGCGTTCCTCTTTAATTCCTCGCGCCGGATGGTGCTCGTGGCGGCCGCGGTGGGAACGGTGGCCAACCTCGTACGCCTAATCCTCATCGGGGTCGGAGCCACAAGTTACGTCGGTGCTTTCGCCGGCGGTCTCATCGTCGGACTCTTGGGCGCGGTTGCCTCCAAACGCGCACACCTACCGCGCATCACCACGACGGTGCCCGCGTCCGTCATCATGATCCCGGGAACCTCCATGTTCCGCACCGTTTATCACCTCAACGTGGGGAACATGGACCAAGCCTTGAGCAACTTCGCTACCGCCTCGATGGCCGTGGCGGCCATTGGCTGCGGGCTTATCCTCGCCCGCCTGCTAACTGACCGCGATTGGACCTTCGGCCACCTCATCGACTTCTCACACGTGCCTAGTGCGGCAGGTGGAACAGACCCTCGTCGTTGACATCCATCAACCCGTCCTCGAGTAGTGAGGCCTGCGCCCGCGAGCGCTGCGTCGCGTCCGGCCACACCGCATCCAGGTCGGCTTGGGGAACTGGGTGGGGTGAGCCTCGGAGGACGTCGAGAAGCAGCCCGCGCACCTGGCGGTCCGTGCCGGTGAACTTCTGCACGCGCTTCTTTGCCCGCGCTGCCTCTTCCTCGCTGGGTTCCGGACAGCCCGCGAGCTGCCACGCGCACGAGGCTTTGATGGGGCAGGCGGCGCAGTCGGGGTTCTTGGCTGTGCACACCAGTGCACCGAGCTCCATGAGCGCGGCGGAAAAACGTGGCCCATTTTCTTCCGGAAGCAATGCTTCCACCTGTGCCAGCACGCGTTTTGTGGGAGGCGGCGCGAGGAAGCGGCCCTCCTCGGCACGGGCATAGACGCGGCGCACGTTGGTATCCACCACCGGGACGTTGTAGCCAAAATGGAAGCACGCCACGGCGCGCGCGGTGTACTCACCGATCCCGGGCAACGCCAAGAGCTTGTCGACGTCCCCCGGAACCGCCCCCTCACCAATCTCCTTCGCGCACTCCCACAAGCGCAGCGCGCGGCGCGGGTAGCCCAGCTTTCCCCAAGCGCGCAGTACGTCCGCTTTGGACGCCGCCGCGAGGTCGTGTGGGGTGGGCCAGCGGCGCATCCACTCCTCCCACTGTGGGGCCACGCGAGCGACGGGGGTCTGTTGGCTCATGACCTCGCTTAAGAGCACACCCCACGCTGAGGTACCCGGTCGGCGCCACGGCAGGGGGCGCTCATGGGCATCGAACCATTCCACGACAGCTTGGGTATCCATAGGCACCTCAGTGTAGGGCGCTGAGGTCTAAGCTAAGAAACATGCCTTTAGCAAAAGTTCCTCAAAATCCACAGAAAGTGTGGGAAGCCCTCCAGCAAGGTAATCAACGCCTCGTTACGGGCAACCTCATCGCCGTTAACCAGGACGCGAAGCTGCGCGCTGGCCTGACCCAGGGCCAGGATCCGCGCGTCATCGTATTGGCCTGCTCGGACTCCCGCGCGCCGATCGAGCACGTGTTCAACATTGGTTTCGGCGATGCCTTCGTCATCCGTACCGCGGGCCACATTTTGGACAGCGCGGTGATGGCCTCGCTGGATTATGCCTTAGAAAACCTCCACGCCAACCTGCTCGTTGTCATGGGACATCAGTCCTGCGGCGCAGTGGGCGCGGCCAAGGACTTCCTGGATGGTGGCGAATTGCCCACGGGCCTGCAGCGCCCGATCATCGAGCAAGTTGCCGCGGCCTCGATGGTGGCCAAGCGTGATGGCCGCGAAGATCGCGCTGACTTCGAGCGCGAAAACACCGCGCAGGTGGTTTCCCAGATCATCTCCGATATTCCGGCTGCACGCCGGCTTCTCGACGCCGGAACGCTCGGCATCGTCGGCCTGCGCTACCTCCTTGAGGATTCCAGCGTGGAGACCGTCGTCCTACACGGAGTTCATTAGCCCTGGGCGCTGGGCGGGCCCCAAGCGCGTAGAAGCCGCTGCTCAAGACACGCGGCTTGGGGCTGGCCCGGGTTGGGCTCGAGTCCCCTTAAACTAAGACCTGTGACTGAGCCATCCCGTACCCCGAAGCAGCTGCCGCGAGAGATCTACGTGCGTCGTCGCGTCGCCGCACTCGTGGCGATCTTGGTACTCGTGGTTGTTCTTATCTTCGCTGCTACCGCGCTCTTTGGCGGTTCGAAGGAGGACCCGGCGGCCGAGTCGCAGCAGGCAGCGGTTTCGGATACCTTGGCACCTTCGGAAAAAACAACCTCCGCAGCGGAAACGACGGAGCCTACCTCAGCCAAGGAATCCGCCGAAGCGACGGGTTCGACGGAACCGGCGAAATCCGAGGCGGGCGAGTCCGGCAAGGAAGAACCAACGTCAGAGGCGAAGCCGGATGAGCTGACCGTGGACCCGTCCAAGACGACGTGCTCCCTCCAGGACCTCAAGGTGCTGGCTAAGACCAATGAGGACAGCGTCCCGGCCGGTAAGATGCCGACCTTCTACCTGGAGGTTTTTAACCCGACGACAAAGGATTGCTCCATCGACCTCGATGAAGAGCAGCTGCGCTTTGAGGTTTACAAGATGGGCTCTAACGAGCGCGTGTGGGCCGATACTGACTGCTATGCCTCTGTAGAAACCGGCAAGCAGACCTTCAAGTCCGGTGAGACCCGCTACTTCCAGGCGGATTGGTCCCGCAAGCGCTCCGAACCGGGCAAGTGTACCGAGCGTGAGGAAGCCGAGCCGGGTGCTTATTTCCTACACTCCGTCATCGGTGAGAATTACTCCCCAGCGCTCCCGTTCAACCTGCTTTAACAGCGGCGATAGCCTCGCTCAGCGTTGCCGCTTGGCGCACCTGCATGCCACCGCTGGTTTCCACCTTTCCGGGCGGGACGATGGCGTGGCGGTAGCCCAAGCGGGCAGCTTCCGACAAGCGGCGGTCTAGGTTGGGCACGCGGCGCACCTCGCCGGCAAGGCCGACCTCCCCGATGACAACGGTCTTCGCCGGTAGCGGTTGCTCGTGCAAGGAGGACCACGTGGCGAGCGCGACGGCAAGATCCGTGGCTGGTTCCTGGATTTTCATTCCTCCCACCGTGGCCACGTAGGCGTCTTTATCGTTGGTGCGCTCGCCCGCGCGGGCCTGCAGCACCGCGAGCACCATGGGGACGCGGTTGGCGTCGAGCCCCGTCACCACGCGCCGCGGGTTCTTGGCCACGGGATCGACGGTCAACGCTTGTACCTCGGCCAAGATGGGGCGCACACCATCCATGGCGACGGTCACCGCGGAGCCATCCGGGGTGCTGCCGCGGTGGGAGAGAAAGAGGCCGGAAGGATCCGCGACCTCCCTGATTCCGGCCGCTGTCTGCTCGAAGCAGCCCATCTCATCGGTAGCGCCAAAGCGGTTCTTCAGGCCGCGAAGCAGCCGCAGTGAGGATTGGCGGTCACCTTCAAAGTTCAAGACAACGTCCACGAGGTGCTCGAGCACGCGTGGTCCGGCGACGTTGCCGTCCTTGGTCACGTGCCCGACGAGGAGGATGGGGATGCCGGTGGTTTTGGCTAGCGTGGTCAGCGCTGCGGTCACAGCGCGTGACTGTGCTACGCCGCCAGCGACGCCTTCGACCCCGGCGGCGTGCATGGTTTGGACGGAGTCCACGATGAGCAGGCTGGGCTTAAGCTGCTCTACATGGCCAAAGACGACGTCCAGGTTTGACTCGGCCGCAAGGTAGAGCGTCTCATGCAGCGCCCCGGTGCGCTCCGCGCGGGCGCGAACCTGCCCGGCGGATTCCTCCGCGGTGGCGTACAGGGCAGTGCGGCCCAACTGTGCCCAGCGGGAGGCTACCTCCAGCAGCAGAGTGGATTTGCCGACTCCCGGCTCTCCCGCCATGAGCACGACCGAACCAGGGACGATGCCGCGGCCGAGAACGCGGTCAAGCTCCCCGATGCCGGTATTGATGGCCTTCGTCGCTGACGCGCCGACCGTCGTTATCGGCACCGCCGGGCTCGTCGGCGTCAAGCCTGTGGGGCGCCGCCCAGATACTGCAGCCTGAGCAGCGGTACTGCTTTGGGCTGCCGCGGTTTCCTGCAGCGTCCCCCACGAGCCGCACTCAGGGCAGCGGCCAAGCCACTTGGGGGAGACGAAGCCACACTCAGAACACGTGTGGACGGGACGAACCTTTTTTGCCATGTCTCACACTCTAGTAAGCCGCGCGGACATTGATGTCAGTCTGCAGGACGGCGCAGGTTATGCGGGACGGGCTGCGTTTTCTTCCATCCCTTAGCGCGATAGAAAAACGAACAAAGTAACCGCCCCAACTGACGAAGTTGCAGCCCGTGATTCGGCCTCGATGATCCGGGGAAACTTTGGCAGCTGGGGCGGTTGCGTTATGAGGAAAAGGCTTACTTGTTCTCAGCGTAGCCCTCGGTGGACTGCGGGTCGCGGTCGAAGTCGCCGGACTGCAGCGGGGAGGCGGACACGGTGGCGTCAACCTCAATGGTGCCGGTGTTGAAGGTGAAGGTCACCGGGCGGGAGCCGCCGAAGGCGTAGTCCTCGTTCTCCAGGGAGGTGGTCACATAAGTGATGCTCTCATCCTTGCCGTCCTTGGGGAGGCGGTCCAGGTTCGTCTGGGAATCAGCAAAGAGGGAATGATCGCGGGGGAGCGGCTCGACGCCCTCCAGAGGAACATCCTGGCCGTCGACGCTGACGGACTCGAGAACGACGTCGTTGACCTTGTAGCCCTGGTTGACGGCGACGAACTTGAGGGAGGTCTCACCGGTGTCCGGCTCAACCTGAATGGTGACGTCACGCACGGCCACCTTTCCATCTTCGGAGCTTGCGGATGCGCCGTCGACAGCAATCACCTTTTCCGCGGTCTGAGCAACATGACCGGCCGAGCAGGACGCCAAGGCCAGCGCGGAGAGGGCGGTAACTGACATGATGGCACCGCAGCGAGCGGCGGACTTCAGGGACTGCACTGTGAGTGTCCTCCATTGAATTGCGATCACAAAGCTTATCAACGCTTTAGCCTAGTACCTCTGGGAAGAAAGCACACAGTTTCCAGCAAACCCCTTGGGTAGACCGGGGGTAGCCGAGCTTTCTATAGGGCGTCACCGTGGTGTAAAGCGGCGGGCAGGCGGTACCCGGGCGGGGGAGCGGGGCACGATGGCTGCGTGCTAGAATAGATTCCCTGTATATGAGGCCCACCGAGAGTACGCCGAGAGCACACGATGGGCACCGTCTCAAAGGCTTCACAAGGAGTGGCAATGGAATTTAAGGTCGGAGAGGTCGTCGTCTACCCCCACCACGGCGCCGCCAAGATTACGGCGATTGAAACCCGGGAGATGGGCGGCGAGGAGCTCGAATACCTCGTTCTCCAAATCAACCAGTCCGACCTCGTGGTCCGTGTGCCTTCCAAGAACGTTGAGATGGTCGGCGTGCGTGATGTCGTGGGCAAGGAAGGCCTCGAGAAGGTCTTCTCCGTTCTGCGCGAAGTAGACGTTGAGGAAGCCGGCAACTGGTCCCGCCGCTACAAGGCCAACCAGGAGCGCCTCGCCTCCGGCGACATCAACAAGGTGGCCGAGGTTGTGCGTGACCTGTGGCGCCGCGACCAGGACCGTGGCCTGTCCGCTGGTGAGAAGCGCATGCTGGCCAAGGCCCGCCAGATTCTGGTCGGTGAGCTCTCCCTGGCCAAGCCGGTTGATGAGAAGAAGGCTGACACCATGATGGAGGAAATCAACGCCACCATCGAGCGTCACCGCGCCGCTGGCCTGGTGGATGACAAGTCCATTACCACCGACATTGACAATGACGTCGATCTCGATGACCTCTCCTTCGACGACGAAGACTAAGGACCAGCCCACCCCCCGCGTCATTGCTCTCGTCGCGGCTGCTGGTCAGGGAACGCGCCTCGGCGCAGACGTTCCCAAGGCCTACGTAGAGCTGCGCGGGCGCACCCTCCTGGAGCGCTCCGTTCGGGCGATGATCACCTCGGAATTCGTCGATGAGATCATTGTCTTGGTAAGCCCGGCCATGGAAGATTATGCCTCCAGCATCCTCGGCCGCATCGATTCTGACGTGCCTATTCGCATCGTCCACGGCGGGGGCGAGCGCGCCGATTCCGTCTGGGCGGGATTGCAAGCAATCCCGGAGGAGGACGCCGTGGTGCTCATCCACGACGCCGCCCGGGCATTGACGCCGCCGGGGATGATCGCGCGCGTCGCCAAGCGCGTGCTCGACGGCGCCACCGCAGTCATCCCGGTCCTTCCCGTAGCGGACACCATCAAAGAGGTAGAGGGCCAGACGGTGCTGTCCACCCCTGACCGTTCCCGTCTGCGCGCCGTGCAGACGCCGCAGGGTTTTAACTTGGCCGCGCTGCGCCGCGCCAACCTAGACTATTGGGCGCAGGACCCTGACTTCGTCGCCACCGATGACGCCAGCCTCATGGAATGGCACGGCGAGCGCGTGGAGACCGTGCAGGGAGATACCTTCGCCTTCAAGATCACCACCCCCATCGACCTCGTCCTGGCCAAGGCCGTGACGGATGAGGCCGAACCGACCATCTTCGAGGTGCCTAGTGACTAACCCGATTATCCCGCGCGTGGGAATCGCCACCGACGCCCACCAGATCGAGCCTGGAAAACCCTGCTGGATCGCAGGCCTCCTCTTCGAGGACGTGGATGGATGCGAGGGCCACTCCGATGGTGACGTGGTGAGCCACGCGCTTGTCGACGCCTTGCTCTCCGCCTCCAACCTCGGCGACCTCGGCTCCTTCGTTGGCGTGGGTCGGCCAGAGTACGACGGGGTCTCCGGTGCCCAGCTGCTGCGCGAGTGCCGCGAGCTGCTGGAGAAGGAAGGCTTCATTATCGGCAACGCCGCCGCACAGTTGGTTGGACAGAGCCCCAAGATGGGCCCGCGGCGGAAGGAAGCCGAGTCCGTGCTGAGCGACATTCTCGGCGCCCCCGTGTCCATCTCTGCTACGACGACGGATCACCTTGGCTTCACCGGCCGCAAGGAGGGCCGCGCAGCCGTGGCTACCGCCGTGGTCTGGCGCGCTCCCAATTCCTAACGTAAAGTCATCAGAAAAGGAGGACGCTGTGGCTTTGACAATGCGAATTACCAATACCGAGGCACTTCGTGCTCGGCACGACGAACTCCTGCACGCCTTGGAAGCTGCGGTTGGTGAAAACCTTAGCTCTGAAGATTTGCGGATGCTTGCAGAGTCCGGTCGCTTTTCGAAAGCGGAGCGCGCTTTATATGACGAGCTCCGACGCGTCGAGCTTATGCTTGAACGTTAAGCGGTGGTCTGCTTGGGGGGAATCGGGCAACAGCTGACAGCGGAATTCTTTAATTGGGTGCATGCCTTGCACCTGAAAGTGTTGCCCCTCAATAAAGACTCCGATATTCAGGTATGGACGGATCTCAACCCAGACGATGGATCTGCACTATTGGAATTGCACGCACCGCTGGTTTACGGCGTAGGAAGCGATAGTAGCCATAGTGTTTCCTACAGTGACCTTTTCGAATCTGTGGTTCGCTTTCACACGGTCCTTTCACCTGATGAATTGTCCCTCAGCGTAAAATCGAGCAAGTTTGAGCTACGGGTGGGGACTGCTCCGGGCGTGCGTTTCGAGTACGAGCGAGACAATCGTGTCGCTCCGACTGCCCATATTCATCATTCAGGAGTGGCTGGCTTGTTGAGTCCTGCGTTAATGAAAAATTTTTCCGGAGTGAAGAATCGGCGGAAGAAGGGAAAGATTGAGGACATACATTTTCCTGTAGGCGGCAGACGGTTTCGGGTGTCTTTGGAGGATTACTTTTTCTTCCTTTTCGCGGAATGCGGTTTCCGATCGCGGCCCGGCTGGAAAAGCGTTCTCACAGATAGTCGGGAAAAGTGGCTCGATGAACAGTTGCGCGGAGCAGTAGCTGATAATCCTGAGCGAGCTGCGCAAGTCTTGCGGCAGATGGGATACTCCGTTGAGTGGACAGGCACTGCGTCCGTTTCTCATACGCGTGACCATCGGCCGTGGTGAATTCCTACTTGCGGGTCAATTAGACTAGGCCGGGTGAGTACTTTGCGCATTTTTGATACCGCCACCCGCAGCCAACGTGAGTTCGAGCCGGTTCGTCCCGGCCATGCGTCGATCTACCTGTGTGGTGCCACCCCGCAGTCCCAGCCGCACATTGGGCACCTGCGCTCCGGCGTTGCCTTCGATATCCTGCGCCGCTGGCTGCTTGCGCAGGGCTATGACGTGGCCTTGGTGCGCAACGTCACCGATATCGATGACAAGATCCTCACCAAGGCAGCCGAGAATAACCGCCCTTGGTGGGAGTGGGTATCCACCTATGAGCGCGAGTTCACCAAGGCTTATAACACCCTGGGCGTTTTGCCGCCCTCCGTGGAGCCGCGAGCGACAGGCTTTGTGACGCAGATGGTGGAGTACATGCAACGGCTTATCGACGCCGGCTTCGCATATGCCGTGCCTGGCGAGGACGGTGCTGGTTCCGTCTACTTTGATGTCGCCGCGTGGAATGCCACGGAAGGCTCGGACTATGGCGCGTTGTCTGGCAACCGCGTCGAGGATATGGAGCAGGGTGAGTCCGATGCCGTGGGCAAGCGCAGCCCGCAGGACTTCGCGCTGTGGAAGGCGGCTAAGCCGGGCGAACCGTCCTGGCCCACACCGTGGGGCAAGGGCCGCCCGGGCTGGCACCTTGAGTGCTCGGCCATGTCGACTTACTACCTAGGCGGCGAGTTCGATATCCACTGCGGTGGCTTGGACCTGCAGTTCCCGCACCACGAAAATGAGATCGCACAGTCCCATGCGGCGGGGGATAAGTTCGCCAACTACTGGATGCACAACCACTGGGTCACCATGGCCGGTGAGAAGATGTCGAAGTCCTTGGGCAACGTACTCTCCATTGCCAACATGCTGGAGATCGTCCGCCCGGTGGAGCTGCGCTACTACCTGGGTTCCGCGCACTACCGTTCGGTCCTCGAATACTCTGAGGCAGCGCTGACCGAGGCCGCGGCGGGCTACCGTCGTATTGAGGACTTTGTGGGCAAGTTCGAGGGCGTCGAGAAGGGCCAGTGGACCGCAGCCTTCGAGGACGCAATGAACGATGACATTGCTGTCCCGAAGGCGCTGGCGGAAATCCACACCACGGTGCGCGCGGGCAATAAGGCGCTGGGAGAAGGCAACCGTGAGGAAGCCGAGCGCCTTGCCGGGGCGGTGCGCGTCATGGCTGCGGTTCTTGGCTTTGATCCACTCGATGAACAGTGGAAAGATAGTGGCGAAGAAAGCGGCGCTGATGCGGCATTGGACGTCCTCGTCCGAGCCGAGTTGGAGCGTCGCACTACCGCCCGCGCAGAAAAGGATTGGGCTACTGCGGACGCTGTGCGCGACCGCCTTGCAGCCGCGGGTATTACCATCACCGACACCGCCGACGGCCCCACCTGGTCCTTGGCGGATTAACGTCCTTGGCAAAGGCCTAGGACAGCACAGAAGCCGAGGACAACATAAGGAGAAGAATTATGGCACGTACCCATGGCCGCGGCGGCGCAGGTATCCGCAAGACGAATAAGAAGGGCGCTACGAAGGGCTCTGGCGGTCAGCGCCGCAAGGGCCTAGCCGGCAAGGGGCCCACGCCGAAGGCGGAGGACCGCGTCTACCACGCCAAGCACAAGGCGAAGCTGGAGCGCGAACGCCGCAACTCGGGCCGCCACCACAAGGAGACCGCGGAGATGGTCGTCGGCCGCAACCCGGTCATCGAGTGCCTCCACGCTAAGGTTCCGGCAACGTCGCTCTACATTGTGCAGGGAACGCGCAACGACGCCCGCCTGTCTGAGGCCGTAGCCATGTGCAATACCCGCAACATCCCGATTCTTGAGGTCCAGCGCCACGAGATGGACCGCATGACCGGCAACGGCATGCATCAGGGCATTGGTCTGCAGATCCCGCCATATAAGTATGCCGACGTCCATGACCTGATGGATCGCGCACGCGATGCCCAGGAACCGGGCATGTTCGTCATCCTCGATAACATCACCGACCCCCGCAACCTCGGCGCGGTCATCCGCTCCGTTGCCGCTTTTGGCGGCCATGGCGTCATCATTCCGGAGCGTCGCTCGGCCTCCGTTACCGCGGTGGCTTGGCGTACCTCGGCAGGCACTGCCGCGCGCCTGCCAGTAGCTCGCGTGACCAACGTGACCCGCACGGTTCAGGAGTTCCAGAAGGCTGGCTACCAGGTCGTCGGCCTCGATGCGGGAGGCGAGCACACGCTCGACACCTACAACGGCGGCACTGACCCCGTCGTCATCGTCATCGGCTCTGAGGGCAAGGGCATCTCGCGCCTCGTCCGCGAGAACTGCGATGCCATCATGTCCATCCCCATGACCGACTGGGTTGAATCCCTCAACGCCTCCGTGGCGGCAGGTGCGGTCCTTTCGGAGTTCGCCCGCCAGCGCCGCGCGGCCCAGAAGTAGGCTCACGCTTTCGCCGCCATGTTCCTCACGAGTGTGCGTCCCGCCCCGGAGCTTATTGGGGAGGGACTGCCCGGCGTGCCGGAACACATGCGCCGCCTGGGCGTGCTCATCGCAGCGCTGCCCGGCGGCGCCTTGCGTTTGCCTACGCCCGTGACCGTCGTCGTGGGGGATAACGGCGCCGGAAAATCCACGCTGCTCGAGGCCATCGCCGTGGGGCTTGGCGTCAATCCCGAGGGCGGCTCGCGCCACGCCCGGTTTGCCACCGGCGACGAGGACTATCCCGAGTGGCTCATCTGCTCGCGGGCGCACAACCCGCGCGACGTGTACTTCTTGCGCGGCGAGACCTTCCTCAACTTGAGCGAGTATCACCACCAGATCCACAGCCCGGAGAATCCCGATCCGCTCAGTGACCTGCCGTTTCTCAGCCACGGCCAGGGTCTGCTCGCCCTCGTCGAGAGACGCTTCCATTCTGACGGAATGATCATTCTCGACGAGCCGGAAGACGGCTTGTCCTATCCCCGGCAGGTCGAGGTTGTCACGCAGCTCGAGCGCCTCGCCGCCCAGGGCGCGCAGGTCATCCTCGCGACGCACTCGCCAGTCTTCCTCAGCATGCAAGGCGCGACCGTCTACGCGTTCGGCGACAAGGGGATTGCGCCCGTCGCTCCCGAAGCGACGGAAGCTGTCCACGCCGCGCGCGAGTTCCTTGCCGATCCATTGGGAACCGCCGCGTTTCTTATTGGGGAGGGCGAATGAGAGACTTCTATGTCGACGCCTATGCCGCGCTGGACGGCGGCCACGGACCTGAGTGGGTGTCCTCCGTTCCTGGTTTCGTGGCGCTGCGACGCCAAGGACTGGACCTGCGTGCGCCGGTGACCGTGCTGACCGGGGACAACGGGGTAGGAAAGTCGACGCTCGCCGAGGGCATTGCCTTCGAGTACGGCTTTCCTGAGCGCGGTGGGATATGGGGTGTGCAGCGCTCCGCCGGTCCCATCAATCCCCTCCGGAGGTGGGCGAGCCTGCGGCTAGGTACCGCGCCCAAGGACGGCTACTTCCTGCGAGCGGAGGCGCACTACAACGTTGGTTCGACCGCGATGTCGCATGGCGAGTCCGTCATGGACGTCGTGCAGCGTTCCTTTGATGGGCGCGGGCTCTACATCCTCGACGAGCCGGAATCTGGGCTTTCGCTCGTGCGGCAGATGACGCTCATGGCGGAAATCCATCGCGCCGCGGAGGCGGGTGCGCAGTTCATCGTGGTGACGCACTCACCGATTGTGGCAGCCATCCCCGGTGCGCGGATTGTTGAAATTACAGAAGATGGGTTCTTCCTTGAGCTGCGCGACGTGACACAGACGCTGGCGTTTCAGTCGTTGCGTGAGTTTCTCTACGCCTCCGGATGCTAGATTCAGGGCCGAGAAAGCTGGATGGCGATCTTTACTTCTTGGTTGCTGGCCAGTACTTCACATCTTGAACATTCAGATTGCGTGCGTGTGCCGAATACAAGGTTCTGGAGGATTGGGGTTCCACGGCTTAGAGACGAGGACAACTCGGTCCTTTGCCTGCCGTTTTCACCTTGTACAGATTCAGCTGCGGGTAACTTGAAGAATCTTCGCCAGCAAACCGTGACATCGAGAGTACATACATGCACAGACGTGTGCAACATCACGCTGGGACGTAATAATTCTCTAGATAACAACGGGTCGCAAGTGTGATTAGTCAGTACGCGAGAAAAGAAAACCTACGCGATGGAACGCGACCTCTACGCGATCGTCAACGACATTGCCGACCACTACAACAAGGTTCACTGAATGATGAACTGAAGGATCTTTTATCCCTTGTAGGCCTTTCATTGCACCACAGTGTTTCCTACGAGCATGCTTCGCTCGGTATGAAACAGCGTCTAGGAATCGCCAAAGCACTGGTCGGTAATCCACAATTATTGCTTCTCGACGCTCACCTACGAACGGCCTCGACCCGAGGTTGGGGCTGAGTGGAGTGAGACACGATGGGGCGCACGTGCAGTCTAGAGCCCGAAGAATTCCTCCACGAGCTCGGCAGCGATGAAGGAATCCGTGTTTTTACCCAGGCGTGGGTCCAGCTCGTTGCCCGACGGGATGACGTGGCCCATGCCCTCGACGCTCACGAGCTCGACCGGCGCGCCGGTGGCGTCTGCCGGCTCCCAGCGGTCGACAACGGTGTCGGGGAAAAGGTGGGTGCGCTCTGGGCCGGCGGCATGGTTGAGCTCCGCGAAGCGTGCGGCGTTCTCCTGCGCGCCGGTGACGGCACCGCGGGTGCGCTTCGGGTCAATGCCCGCCGTTCCGCCCGTATAGGGCGCGAGCCGGTCGCCCGTGCCGTGGACGAACATGACCGGGGTGGGTTGGTACGCCGAGTCCGGATTGGTGGGCGCATGGTTGGCGCCGGCGCCGAGAGTGGAGGCGAAGATGCAGGCGGCATCGGCAAGCCCGGGGGCGTCGAAGAGCAAGCGGATAACCATCTGCCCGCCGTTGGAGAAGCCGCAGAGGAACACGCGGCTAATCTCCTGCTCCGCGCGCAGCTCGTCGAGGATGGCGCGCGTGAAGGCGACGTCATCGATGCCCAGCTCGCGCGCGGCGACGGGCAGGGTGGCGCGGGCATCGTTAAAGTGCTGTTCCACGCCGGTGGGGTAGACCGCAAGCATGCCGTGGCGGGTGGCGAGGTCATCGAACGTGCCGTTAGTGAAGCGGCGGATGACGTTCGCGGATTGCAGGGAGCCGTGGAAGAACAGGAGGAGGTCTCTCTGGCGCTCGACGTCATCATTCGGGCGGTACACGAGGTACGTGCGGGTGCGGTCTTGTAATTCGAGGCTACGGCGTTCCAAAGTCACGCATCTAGCCTAATCCTGATGCGCGCAGTGCTCATCGTGCGTCGAGGTGTGGTGTGTCTCGGCGTCGGCGCGATCGGTGGCGGCGCGGAAGTGTTCCTGGGAGGCGCGGCGGGCGGCGACGTCGTCGCGGACGGCCTTGCGGCTGCGAGCCCAGCCGATGCCGCGGCAGACCAGGTAAATAACAAAAGAGATGCTCGTGACGAAGACCGAGACGGGCAGACCCGGCGCCAGGGAGAGGACCAGGCCGCCCACGGCGGAGACCTCCGCGAAGATGGTGGACCACACCACCGCGCGCAGCGGGGAGGAGGTAATCTGTACCGCCGCTGCGCCCGGGGTGATGAGCAGCGCCATGACGAGTAGGGAACCGACGATCTGTACGGACTGCGCGGCCGTCAGACCAACGAGGATGGCGAAGCAGACCGCTAGGGACTTCACCGGCACGCCGGCGGCTTGGGCCATGACGGGATCCGCAGAGGCGAAGAGCAGCGGGCGCCAGAACAGCGCCACTACGGCGACGATGATGGCGGTCGTGGCGGCGAGTAACCACACCGAAGCGGAGGAGACGCCGACGATTTGTCCCGTCAGGAGCGTCATAGCGGTGTTGGCGTTGCCAGGGTAGAGGTGCAGGAATAACACCGACAAGCCTAGGCCAAAGCTCATGACCACGCCGATGGCGCTGTCCTGTTGGCCTTTGAGGCCGAGCACCGCCAGAATGATGGCGGCGACGATGGCGCCGGCAATCGCGCCGAAGCCGATGTTCAGTCCGAACAACAGCGCTGCGGCCGCACCCATGAGCGCGAGCTCCGAGGTGGCATGCACGGAAAAAGACATCTGGCGCAGCACGATGAGCGAGGTCATCACTCCGGACAGGATGCCCAGCAGCGCACAAGCAACCAGTGCATCCTGTACGAAATCGACGCCCAGCAGGTACTGGGTGTCCTCGAGGAACTTAGACAACGATGAGCCTCCCATCGACGTTGAGGACCTTCACGGACGAGCCGTACAGCTCCGAGAGCACCTCCGAGCGCATGACCTCATCCACCGTGCCGAACATGTGCCCGTTGGGCGCGAGGTAGAGCACCTTGTCCACCACACCCAGCACGGGATTGATGCCGTGGGTGACGAAGAGGATGGAGGTGCCGCGTTCGTGACGCCACGCATTGAGCTTCTCGACGGTCGCCTGCTGCCTTCCCGGGTCCAGCGACAGCAGCGGCTCATCGGCAAGGATGAGTTCTGGGTCGTTGGCGAGGGCTTGCGCCTGGCGGATGAGCTGCTGCTGGCCGCCGGAGAGCTGGCCCACGCGGCGGTTGGCAATTCCGGTGGCGCCGACCTCGGCGAGGAGCTCGTCGACGCGGCCCCGAGCAGGCCGTCGGTTGCGCAGGGTGCCGTGGGCGAGGGACAGTGACACCAGATCCCGGGCGCGCAGGGGCAGGTCCTGGGGGAACATTCTTTGCTGTGGGATAAAGCCCACGCGGCACGCGACGTCCACGCTGCCCGCGGTGAGCTGGCGGGTACCCAGGATAGTTCCCAGCAGCGTGGACTTGCCCACGCCATTGGGGCCTAAAACGGCGATGAACTCGCCGCGGTCTACGGCGAGGTTCATATCCGACCACAGTGGTTCTACTGCGGCATTCTTAAAGGAAATGAGCACTTATGCGGCCTCGAGTGCGCTGACGACTTCTTCATAGTAGTCAAGGAAGTTGGTCTTCTCCGGCGGAGTTTCACCGATTTCGACGACCGGGATGTTCTTGTCCTCGGCGGCGGTGCGAATGCGCTTGGTCATGTCGGTTTCGGTCTGCGGGTTGAAGATGAGCAGGTCGATCTTGTCCTGCTTGATGTCCTCGAGGAAGCGCGCCAGGTCGGCGGCGGTGGGCTCGCCTTCAGCAACGGTGGCCTTGCGGTAGCCCTCCGGGGTGGCGTCGGTGCTCTCGGTGTATTTGAAGATGTAGTCCGCGATGGGCTCGGTCTGCGCGTAGTTGTGCTGAGGCAGCTTCTCGATGCGTGCCTTCAGGCCCTCCACGCGCTCGACCAGAGGATCGGCGGTGGCCTTGGCCTCCGGGTTGGCCTCGTTGACGAGATTGGCTACGTCGGTCGCCACCTTCTCGATGGCCGCGGCGTCGTACCACACGTGCTCGTTGCCATCGATGTTGGTGATCTGCTCGGGGTGCTCGGCGGCGATCTTCTTGGCCTCGTCCATGGTCACGGTTTCGCCTTCGTGAGCGTGGTCATGATCATGACCTTCTCCATGGTCATGCTCGTCATGACCATGTTCGTCGTGGTCATGCGCGTGTTCCTCGTGCGCATGGTCGTGTTCTTCTCCATGATCATGATCGCCATGGTCATGCGCGGTCAGCGGCAGGGCGTGGATGATCTCGTCCTGGTTCTTGACTGCCTGGTAGAGCCATGCGTCGTAGCCGCCGCCACCGGCGATGATGACGTCGGCGTCGTTAGCGCGCGCGATGTCGGCCGCGGTGGGTTCGAAGTGATGGGGGTCCACGCCATTGCCACTCACGATGGGGCGGACGTCGATGTTGACGTCGGTCTGTGCGGTATCGACGACGGCCTGGGCAACGTCGGCCCAGATGGAGGTCGAGGCCACGACGTGGATGGTCTCCTTGTCGGAGCCGGCATCCGAGCCGCCGGCGGCGCTGTCATCACCGGAGGAGCAGGCACTCAGCGCTGCGGCACCCAGGGTGGCGGCGAAGAGGAGAGCGGTGGGACGTCGGAAAGCACGGCGTGAGTGGGAAGTGGTCATGTCCCTATTTCTACGCTTTAGTGAAAATTGTTGTCAAATGATAATGAGTTGAAAACGGGTAGTGTTACCGTCATGTCCAAACGCAGCACGACGCTGGCCTCCCTGGCTGCCGAACTCGGGGTTTCGCCCACCACGGTGTCCAACGCGTATAACCGCCCGGACCAGCTGGCGCCTGCCACCCGCGAGCGCATCCTCGCTGCCGCGGCCGAGCGCGGCTACACCGGCCCGGATCCCACCGCGCGCAGCCTGCGCACGCGCCGCCAGGGGTCGCTGGGGGTCCTGCTCACCGAGCACCTGTCCTATGCCTTCGAGGACATGGCTTCCGTGGACTTCCTCGCCGGGATGGCGGAGGCTTCAGCGGGGGCGAGCACGACCCTTACCTTGATTCCCGCCGGCCCGGATACCGTGGGCGCCCCCAACGATGCCCAGGCGGCGCAACTCGTAGGGTCGGCGGCGGTTGATGGCTTCGTGGTCTATTCCGTGGCGGCGGGCGATGCTTATCTGGAGGCCGTGCGCCGTCGCTGTCTGCCGGTGGTGGTGTGTGACCAGCCCACGGATTCGGGCCTGCCCTTCGTGGGCATCGACGACCGCGCCGCGATCGCCCCGGCGGCGCAGGCGCTTGTCGACGCCTCCCATACCCGCATCGGCATCCTCACCATCCGCCTGCACCGTGAGCGCCTCGACGGCGAAGTGACGGCCGAACAGCTCGCCGCGGCGGACATGCACGTCCAGCGCTCGCGCGTGCTGGGGGCGCTGGACGTCTTCGCGCAGGCGGGCCTCGATCCTTCAGATATCCCCGTGGTGACGCGCCACATCAACGACCCGCGCACCGCCTATGCGGCAGCCGAAGAGTTGCTGAGCGCCCACCCCGAACTCACCGCGGTGCTGTGCACGACGGACTCGATGGCGCTCGGCGTGATAGCTTATGCCCGCGATCATGGAATTGCTGTGCCCGAGCAGCTTTCCGTCACCGGATTCGACGGCATCGCGCCGGCCCTAGCGCTGGGACTGAGCACCGTCGTGCAGCCGAATAAGGAGAAGGGAGCGGCGGCCGGGCGCATGTTGGCGGGCCTCATTGAGGGCGACGGTGGTGCGGCGCGCACGTTGCTTTCGACGTCTTTCCACCCCGGGCGCACAGTGGCCCCGGCCGGGGCTTAAGAGCTGTGCTGCGCGCGGGCGGACGCGAGTTCTTCGAGGAACTCCGTCACCGCCGCGATATCTGGTAGGCGAAGCGCTGCCTGCGTTGCGCCCTCGCCGACCTTGACGCCGAGGTCCGGCGGCTGGTTGAGCACGGCGAAGCCGTCTTCGTCGGTGGTGTCATCCCCTAAGAAGACCACCGCTGTGGCGCCGACGCGCTGGCGAAGCTTTTCAATCCACGTGCCTTTCGTGGCCTGCGTTGCGGAGAACTCGACGACGCATTTGCCTTCTGTCTTGGGGAAGCCATCGGCGCTTAACGCTGCCCCTTCCGCATAGGCGGCGGCCGCGGCGTCCGGGTCTTGCAGCTCTAGTGCGCGCAGGTGCAGCACGCGCTGGAAGGGTTTAACCTCCAGCTCCGCGCCGGGGTGGCGGGCGATGATCTCCTTCAGCTCTTCTTCCTTCTTGGCCAGGTGGGCTTTCATCTCTGGGCTTAAGGAGGATTCCTCCCACGAGGATTCGGCTCCATGGGAACCGCCAAAGAGCACCGGTTCGCGCAATGGGCACACCCGCTTCAGGCCGTCGAGGTGCCGGCCAGAGAGTACTGCGGCGGTGGTGTGCGGGAGCGCCGCAAGGGAGGCCAAGGCATCGAGTGAGCGCTGCTCTGGGCGCACGTCATAAGCGTTTCGGGCGAAGCCAGCTAGGGTGCCATCAAAGTCGGACACAACCGCGAGGTGTTCGGCGGAGGCGAGAGCATCAATCATGCTTCCCACCCTAGCGCTGAAAATTTCGGCGCTAGAGCGAGGACATGCGGATGATCGGTGAATCCACTTTATCGGTGCGCAGCGTCAACACCAGCTGGTTGTTGGGGTTGAGCGCAAAGTCGAACTCATGGCCTTCGGCGATGAGGTTGCGCATCAGCGAATCGGCCCACCGGACCGAGCCCTCGCAGTCTTCACCGTTCGGTGGGCTCTCGTAGGTGGCTTTCTCTACCCTCATCACGTCACCCTCCCAGATCGTGGAGGCCTTGTTCCCTTTGTGGAAGGAGACCTCGGCGGTGAAGGGGACGCAGCCGGTCGAGCCCACGGCAGTGTGCTCACCGAAACTCATGTGCGGAACCTGCGCGGTGTCGGCGGGGAGGGAGGATGGCGCGTCGGGGGAGGTATAGAGGTTGATGACCTGCCAATCCTTGCCCACGATGCGATCATCGCCGCGCGGCGTGGGCTCCTCATCCGCGGAGCCGCACCCGGTGAGGCCACTTGCGAGCAGCGCCGAGGTGAGCACAGCGGTGAGCGCTGCGGCGGGGCGGCGCCGCATCATGCTTCCTCCTGATCCAACGCGCCGAGGAAGGACTGCGACCACAAAGCGATATCATGCTTGCGCACCTGCTCGTTCATGGCAGTCATGCGCTCGCGCATGGTCTCAGGAGATTCCTCCAGTGCCTTAACCGCGGAGAGCAGGGCGCGCTTGATGGATTCGATGTCGAAGGGGTTGCACAGGTTAGCTTGAGTAAGCTCTGCCGCCGCACCTGCGAACTCGGAGAGTACGAGCGCGCCGGAGCCATCGCCGTGGGAGGCCACGTATTCCTTGGCTACGAGGTTCATTCCATCCTTGAAGGGCGTGACCAGCATGATGTCCGCGAGCCTGTAGTAGCGGCGCAGGACCTCCTTCGGGACGGAGCTGTGCTGGTAGTGCACCACCGGCGCACCGAGGCGCCCGAAGCGCCCATTGATGCGGCCTACGGCTTCCTCCACCTTCGAGCGCGTGGCGCGGTAGTGGTCGATGCGCTCGCGTGAGGGCGTGGCCAGCTGCACGAAGGTCACCTCGTCTGGGTCCAGCGCCCCGGTTTCGAGGAGCTCCTCGAAGGCAGTAAGACGCTGCAGGATGCCCTTTGTGTAGTCGAGGCGGTCGACTCCCAAAATGACGTGCGTGGGGTTACCCAACTCCGCACGTAGCTGGGCGATGTCCCCCGCATCACCGCCTTCAGCGAACTCACCCGCCGCAATGGAGATGGGAAAGGCACCGATTCCGACGGAATGCCCACTACTGGTCACGATGCGCGCGGTGACCGCGCGGGTGCTCACTTCACCTTCGACCTTCAGGCCCTGGGTGCGGGCGAGCTCTAGGAAATTGCGGGCGTTGGATTCGAGGTGGAAGCCGATCAGGTTGGCGTCGAGAAGCCCCCGCACCAACTCCTCACGCCACGGCAGCTGGCGGAAGAGATCCGGGGAGGGGAAAGGGATGTGGAGGAAGAAGCCGATGGTGAGATCGGGGCGCAGCTGGCGCAGGATGCCGGGCACGAGCTGCAGCTGATAGTCCTGAACCCACACCGTGGCATTCTCCGCGGCGACAGCCGCTACCTCGTTGGCAAAACGCAGGTTGACCTCGCGGTAAGCATCCCACCAATCGCGGTTGTAGACGGGGGTGACGATGAGGTCGTGGTAGAGCGGCCACAGGGTGGCATTGGAAAAGCCCTCGTAGAAGGCTTCATAATCCTCTTGCGTGAGGCGTACCGGGTGAAGCAGGACGCCGTTGTCGGTGGTGAAAGGCTCAGGGGCCTCGTCGGCCACGCCCGGCCAACCCACCCAACAGCCCTGGTGTTCTTCCAAGACAGGGGAAAGCGCGGTGACGAGACCGCCGGGGGAGGCCTTCCATTCACGGGTGCCGTCGGCGGAGGTCTCGAGGTCCACCGGCAGGCGGTTGGCCACGACTAAGAAGCTATTGCTGCGCCCGGACATAGCTAGGCCTTCTTCGCGGACTTTTTAGACGCCTTCTTCGTCGACTTCTTGGTGCTCTTCTTAGTCGCCTTCTTTGAGGCTTTCTTCGTAGCCTTCTTGGTCGCCTTCTTGCTGGACTTCTTGGAGGCCTTCTTCGTTGACTTCTTGCTGGACTTCTTTGGAGCAGCATCGGCTTGCTCGGCCAAGACCTTGCGGTGCACCAAGCCTTCCGGTTCGACGCCCAGCATCGACATAAGAGTCACGCCGTCAAGGAAATCCTCCGCATAGGTGGCAACGACGCGGCGCGCGGAGCGGGCGGTCTCTTCCTCTACTGCATGAGTCTGGTCAGCCGCTGGCTGAGTATCTGTGACCTTTGGTGGCACGGAGTCCTCCTGGGATGAAGTGTGAAAGCTTTCAGACCGGCTATTCTACGCTATTGCGACGCCGATGGGGCGCTCGGGTCATCTTTGCCGGGCACCGTGTAGGTGGGGCGCTGCGCTGGAAACTCCGTGGTGACGGGCCACATGTCCGTGACGGCATCACCCTGCTGGAAGCGCGCCTGCTGCGCGGGCGTCGGTGGCTTGGGGCCATACTGCGGCGGCGGGGCCGGCAGGTTGTGGCGCGGTGCGAAGGGGGACATGGGGACGCGGGGGATGCGTGCTCGCTGCGCCAAACGGGTGGCCCGTGAAAAGGAAAAGGTTCCCAGGCGCTTGAAGGCGGTATAAGGCCGGAAGTACTGCGGGCGGCGCAGGCGGCGGGCGACGCGCTCACCGAAGACCACGCCGGCGGCGAGCGCGCCGGAAATGGCAAGCGCACTGGCCAGGTTGGTCAGGCCGGTGATGAGCTGTTCGTTGAGCATGGCGTACATGCCGCGATACAAGGTCAGGCCCGGCAGCATGGGGGTATAGCCCACGATCATGGTGATGAGCGGCGGCATCATGTAGCGGCGGGAGAGGAGACCACCCGCGAGGCCTACCGCCACGGCCGAGAATCCGGAGGCGACGACAGCGCCAACGCCGAAAAAGACGACGAGGAAGTAGTAGAAAACCATACCGGCGGCCGCCGTGAGCCCGGAGATGGTGACCTCCGACCACGAAGCCCCCAAGGCCAACGCGAAGGCGGCGGAGCCGATTCCGCCGCACAGCACCAGAAGCGGGATCTGGTGATAGACGGGTGGCGCGAGCGTCGCCAGCGGCGGCAGGCTAAAGCCCACCCATGAGGCAACCTGGATACCCAGGCCCACGCCGGCGATGATGGCGCCGGTGGACATGAGGGCCTCGAAGAACTTGGCGGAGGAGGTTACGGGGGCGCGCGTGATGCCGTCCACCAGGCACTGCACCAAGGTCAGTCCCGCCACCAGCACGATGATGCCCGAACCGATGATCTGGGAGGGCAGAATGTGGATACCGAAACCCGCGAAGACGTTGTAGAGAATGGCCGCGGGGACAACGGCAAGCAGGCCACCGACGAGGTTCTGATAGAAGGGTGGCAAGCGGTAGCCGGCCAGGAACATGTTCGTGCCCATGATGAGCGCCGAAATGAGGAACGTGATGACGCCGACGAGGAGATCACCACCGAGCATGACGGCGATAAACCCACCCATCGCGCCCCAGGCGCTGACGATGGTGGTCGTGGAATAAGGGTTCTTCATCGCGTCGATATCATCCAGGACCTTCTCCGCCATGGCCGGCGGCGTGGCACCGGAGTGGATGGAGCGGATGAGGCGGTCGACCGCGGACAGCTTGGTGAAGTCCACGGCGATGCTCGGCGCCACGCGGAAGACGTGGAGGTTTCGCCGGTCCGGGCCCGTGCCGATAGCCGTGTGGATAGTGATCGTGTTCATCAGGATGGACACGTGACAGTAGTGCAGACCATAAGAGGACGCGACGAGGTGAATCTGCGCCTGGACGTCAGTATTGGCGGAGCCAGCCGCAATCAGGATTTCCCCGACGCGCGCGGCGATCTCCATGACGCCCGTGACTTGGGCCGGGTCGGTGAGATCGACCGGGGCAAGAGGGGAGGGCGGTGGTGCGGCCTTCGCGGCGTCAATGGTGGCGACGGGGGCCGAACGGTACAGCAGGCGCTGGCGCAAGGAAGAAAGAACAGACACGGAAAAGAAAGACCTCATCAACACTTCTGGGTTCGGTAAGTCAGCACTTTAGTAACTGCCGCCGATTTATGCACCTGCCAGTGCTTTTCGGGGTCCTCGCACCCGCTTTTTCGCAGCGCAAGCACCCTGGCTTTCCTTCCACGGGGTGGTCTCAGGTACGATTCCCTCTAGCGGATTAGCCGCGGTGCTGGAGTGGCGCAATTGGTAGCGCAACGCACTTGTAATGCGTAGGTTGCGAGTTCAAGTCTCGTCTCCAGCTCAAATAAGACCAGGTTAAGACAGATTTTTAACCCGGAAGAAGGTTAACCCTTTAGGGGAAACCACAGTTTACCCACATGTTGGAACACGTACGCCAAAAGAATGGATGTTCCAATCGCCACACCGGCGAGCTATCCCTCCTATACGCGCGCGCACGCGCGCGAGGGGGAGGTACAGCGCGCGGGGAGAGAGGCAGCCCCCTCCCCCCGCCTTTTCCGGCACCAATCCCGCTAGCGATTAAAAGGCCCCCTACCCCACAGGCACGGGGTAAGGGGCGCTAGCGGCGAAGGCTAGGAGGCGTCAGCGCGCGGCATGGCTACCGGGCCGGGAACAGCGGGGTCGGCATTGAGCTGCGTAGCCTCCTCGTTCAGCAGCATTTGAACAACACCGGGGCCGTTGTAGACGACCGGGGCGAAGCGACCTTCGGCGCGGAAGGTAACTTCGTTGCGTTCGAAATCGGCTTCGCTTCGGTTCCATTCGAACTTAAGACGGTTGTCGGTTCGTACGGCCAGGGCGGCGGTATCGATAGCGAAGCCATGGCCCTCGGGGATGTGGTGACTCGTGACTACCGGAACACCCCACAGGGTTCCGTTGGTCTGGTCTACGGGGGCGGCGTGGAAGAGGAAGGTGCCGGAGCCGGAGGCCTTCGCGGTTTCCATGAGAGCCCAGTCGTTCGGGTTGAGGGCGAAGGCGCCGGGCTGGAGGCCGAGGTTATTCAGGGCGGCCTTCGCGAGACGGGTCGTAGTGAACGCGTCCTCCTTGAAGGCCACGAGCTGGGTTCCTTCGGTACCAAGCATGACGTTATAGAGCCAACCTTCTACCGCTTCGATCACGCCGTGGATCATTTCGGTGTTGATGAATTGCGTGAGGTCAGCGGTATCTTCGAGCATGTATTCGTTGATGTGAGGCACGAGGTGGGCGACCGGGCGGAGTACGCCTTCGTAGGCCTTGAAGCCGTAGTCGGACTTCGGTTTAACGGCACCCGGTTCCACAACGGCGGCGCGGTTGTTCCGCAGCGTTTGCATGCTGAACTGGAACACGGGGGAGGATTGCAGCGTTGTGGGGACGAGGTCGAAGAGGGAGGTAGGGCGCTTCGGGAGCGGGACAACCTCGGGTCGACGGCGACGGGTACCACGAGGGAGCCGGAGGCGGCGGGGCCACCGGAGGCCTTGGATCGGAATTCGTTTACCGCGCGGTGGGCAATATCGCCGCGGGACTTGTGAGTGGAGGGAAGGCGGAGGTTGTTGGACATGGAGGGGTTTCCTTTCTGGGAGACGGGGTTACCTACGGAATCGAGGTGGTAGTTATCGTCGGCGTGTAGGCCAAATTCTTTGACCTTTTGCATCAGTTCGGCGCTCTTTCGGCGTTCTTCGCGGTATGCTTCGAGCCCCTTCACGAACTCGTATTTTTCGGCCTCGTGAGGGCGTAGACCGTCGCCGCGCTGTTCGGACTTCGCTTTAAGTTCGTTGGCGACGAATCGTTCAATGAACGTTGCTTCATCGGGAATAGACCGCGCGGTGAGGACAGTTTCGTTCTGGGCGGAGCGGAGTTCAGGACTGAACTTCGCCAAGTTACGGGGGAGCCCATCGAGTACGCGGAGGTATTCGGCGCCCTTGTCGGTGAGGGAGCTTAGAAGTTCGGCACGGGAATCAGCAGCAGCGTCGGACTTTTCGCGGGGTTCGGCAGACTTCACGGAATCGATGCGGGCTTCGTTGTTGGCGCCAACGAGGACAACGGAGACCTCGAAGATTTCCGCAGCACGAATGAAGAACACATCGTCGTCGAGAACTTTCCCGAGCTCGCCGTCCAGGACGCGGAAGGCGAAGGACAGGCCGTCGAGGCGGCGGGCCTTAACGGAGCGGAAGATTTTAGCGGCACTAGCGTCGTCCATATCGAAGCGGCAACGCACGAAGAGGCCGTGTTCATCCTCGACGGCGTGTTGTACTTCGCCCACGATGTTGTTGGCGTCGTGGTTGTAGAGGAGGGGGAGCACGCGGCCGGTATCAGCTAGCGCTTTCAGGGATTCGGTGAAGGCCCCGGGGAGCACAACATCGCCGTATGAATCTTGGTTGTTGAATACGCTGGCGTAGCCTTCGATGATGCCTTCGCCAGAGTTGATCTCGTCGGCCGATTTAACCTTGAAGCGGGCAGACTTGTGGCACAGATTTGGCATAGTTAAACCTTTTCTAGGTCAGGGTGAATTGTTTGCGTGGCGGAGCTGAGCTCTACGCGGCGCGCGCTTCGCTAGTGGTGCACGGCGCCGGGTGGTCGGCGGCCCGAAGGGGGGGGGCGGCGGACTGGCGCGGTGTAGCGAATACGGATTAAGGGTAACACGCGCTGCGGACAGACAGCGGTGAAAGTTCTTTTAAGCGTTGAGAGGGGCGGGCTACTAGCTTCGGGCTAGGGCGAATTTTCCGTTGTGTTCGGTAACGCGGCCTTGGGCTAGGAGGGCGTCGACGGTATCGGGTACCCAAGCGGAATTCTGATCCGGCTTGCGAAGCACCCTCATGAGGGAGCCGAGGGCGATTTGTTGGCTTTTGGCAATGGCGTTGAGGACGAGTTGTTCGCGGGAGGGCCCCACCCCTCCCCCAAATCCCGTTACACCCGTTACCTGTGTAACGGTGCTGGTAGAAGGGTACTTTTCCGTAACGCTTCGTGTTTCTGTAACACTTTCGTTCTGTAACCGCGGAGGGGCGTTGTTACGGGTTGAATGTGTTACACCTTCGGGAAATGTTACGGATTTAACCCCTTTGACCTGGGGCGTTACATGGGTAACGCTTGTAACGGGTTTCAGGGTGGGGGGTGGGAGGTACCGGCTCCAGGCGTCAGCCAAACCAACTTGCTTTTTCGTTGCGCGAAGCATGTAGCACCGCACGACGCGACCGTTCACGCGAGCTGTATCAGTACGCACGTTGTAGTCACGTAGCAAGGCCCCCAAGCTATGCGGTGTAAGGCCGCGCCCGTGTTCCCACGTAGACCACGGGGACTCTTCGAGCTGGTGTAAACGGCTGATCAGTTCATCCGACTTAATGACATCGACCGGGGCGAAGTCGGAGTCCCCACTATGGCCCATGACTTCGCGGATATCGGAGAGCAATTGGACACTAGGCTCCAGGGGGCGGGAGCTCGGGGCGAAGACGAAGTACTTACAGGCCTCCCGCGCCCGCTCCGGCCAATCGCCCTTCGCGAATTCCGCAATGGATAGCAGAGGTTCCCACACCTCGGCGGGGCGGTCTTCAACGCCGGGTGGCAGGTGAGGTTCATGGCGGGATAGTTGCCTAGTGGAGTCCTTCGCCCACGTTCCAAAGAAAGCGCGAACATCTTTGATTTCTTCGGCGGCGAAGCGTTCACGGAACGGAGCTACCTTTTCGCCTTGGGCACGTTTGCGCATTTCTACGATGACGGCGCGGGAACTAATGGTGTCCGGGAGGCGGCCGGCGAGGCCCGCTAGCGCGAGCGGAGCGAACACCGGCCATTCACGTACCGCCATTTGGCTAGCGTCGCCTTCGCAGCGGTCGACGGTGGCGCCGCGCTTGTACCCCGCGTTCATTAGGGCGCGGAGTTGTTCTGTTTGTTCTCCGGGGCGCGGGCCGAAGACAGCATCAATTTCATCAAAGAGGATTGTGGGCGGCACGAGGTTGTCCTCGTAGGCCTTACCGACACGGCGAAACAGGGCCGCGGGCGTAGAGCTCACGGTCATGCGCGGTTCATGCACGAGCAATTGCAGCAGTTCGAGAACGCGTGTCTTTCCCGATCCAGCGACCGGCGAAGTGATCACGAGGCGCGGAGTGGTGTAGAAGGCCGGGGATACATGCGTATGAGCGGCCCAGAGCGCGAGCATGACAGCAGCGTGCTCGTTGGGTAGCGAGGTGTACTTCGCGAAGAAGTTAGCGGCGCGGTCGAGCGCTTCGGAGAGGTTCATGCTGCCTCACTTTCCATTGCACGGAGGGTTGAGAAATCTTCCTTGAGGTAGGAATAGGCCTTCAGGAGCTCGGCACGGGAGTCGGTTATATGCCTAAAGAGGTCTTCAAGGGGGGCCGTCCAGGCGTTGTCCCAGCGGTAGTAGTTGGCGAAGCGTTCACGGAAGTGGTCTTCCTTCACGCGGGATAGCGCCACGTTGAGACGATGGCGGCCGGGCCGCCAATCTTGGGTCGATGGCGGGGACACGAGGCGGAGCCAGTAGTCCTCAACGTTGGAGTTCTTGAGGGCCCCGGCTTCGCGTAGGGCGGCGTTGACATCCGTAATGCACACGCGGTCATCGGCAGGCGCGGCAGTGGTTGCCGTGAGGATTGCACTACGCACGGCGCAGCAATGCGCACGCCCACCGAAGCATTCTTCGCGGAGGTGAGTAAGCACGCGGTGAGCTTCAGAATTGGAGAGCTCGTAGAGGACGATTGAGAACAGCTCGAGGATATGAGCTTCGCGGGCCTTAATGGCGGACTGCGGGATCATGATGGTTCCGTCCCGTGGTCTTCAAACCCGCTATGCGGAGTTGCCAAGACTTCATTCCGAGAATCAACGAGCTCGTCGATGATGTCGTCGTCTTCTTCTAAGGCATGGGCGTTATGAATGCGAATACGTAGCTTCGCGGCCTTGAGGCATTCAGGGCACACGCGAGCAGTTGCACCGTTCTTGAGCTTTCTCGCATCGGAAAGTGAGAAGAGCAGCTCAATGGTTGTATCTCTAGGCAGGGTGTCTCCACCTTCGAGCGCGTAGTTATACCCGTTGGACTTTCCGTACCAATGGAGGTGCCCGTATGTGATAGCATCGCTGGGCAGAGCGTGAGTATCAGCGTTGTTACCTTCGCGGGAGTTTTCCGGCCCCGCGGGGGTTTCCTTTTTGTTTGTCATGATGTTGGTTTCCTTCAGAGAGTTGTAGCGGTACCGACAGGCGCGGCAGTGGTTGTCTTGGGGTCTTGGGGGCGGCGCCGGTTGCCTCGGACAACGGCGGAGGCGCGGCATACCCCGGCGGCCAGGTCGAGGAACTCCACCACATCAACACGATCGCCGTTGATGTAGACAGCCCCGTTCTCGGTAATTAGCAACCGGCCGAGACGCGGAAGGGCCCGGCTATAGCGGTTATTCATCGTTCTCCCCTTCATCATTGGGTTTCGATAAATCGGCGAGTTCGTCTTCGTACTTCGAGAGCAAATTGTCGTCCGCCTCAGCCCTAAGGGCATTCGAGTATTCATGGAGAGCCGTATCGAATTCTTCAGGGTGAAGGTGACCAATCACCCGATTCAGCAGCTCTAGATTGGTGTTGATATCACGGGCGTTTCTGTTGACCCGATACAGCACTTTGAGAATGTCTAGCAGCAGTTCGGCTTGAAATTTCCCTGTCGTGAGCACCGGGAAAAAGAAGTGATGGAGAAAGCGGATCAGTTCATGCACAGGAAATCTCCTCGGTGGTAGAGAGCATCATGTTCTTTTCTTCCCATTCCTTGACCTTGTCGAACGGGTAGTAGATTTTTCGCCCGATCTTGAAGTACGCCGGGCCAGTACCATCGCTTCGCTTGGTTGCCCAAAGTTGGCGACTTGTACCGGGGTAGCGTTCGAGCATGTCTTCAATAGACAACACGCGGTCCATCTTTATCCTTTCATCTGTATGGACTTTCAAACCATTCGGTTCGATACTAGTCAACCTAGCTCGAATACTTGTCGGTTGCAAGTTCGTTAGTTACGTTTGGACTATGCAACCAACCGACAGTGAGAAACCGGGAGGGGCCCGATCCGGTAAACGCGGCGCCACCACCCAAACCGTGGCGCAAAACATCAAGTACTACCGAGGGAAAGCGGGCTATACGACACGCACCCTTGCCGAAGAGCTCACAAGAATAGGGTTTCCCGTAACCCATTCGGTCATTTCCCAGATGGAGAACGGGCGGCGGCGAATAGACGTTGATGACCTATCGTGGCTCGCCTACGCCCTAGACACTTCGGTACTAGCGCTACTACTGCCCATGGCAGAGAACGAGGGCGACGTAGTTGGAACGAGCGTTAGTGAAGAGGATCCGGCCGGTCTAGCGGTCGCCCGGGTATGCCAACTACGGGAGCGTTACCCCGAATGGCTCCAGGACGCCATAGATAAAAACACCGGCGCCTATTGGAGACGCCAAATTCAAGGAATCCGCTACGCGGGAACACTCGGGCAGGTACTTAACCGCCTAGACGGCGAAACCGATCTCATCCTTGGGCTAGCAGAGACCAACCTCAACAAGGAGCGCGAGAAAGATGGGTAGGCCGCCAACAGCTCCAGGCACCCACGGGCACATACGTAAATACCGCGACAAACGAGGACGCTTCATCGCACGCACGCTACTGCGCCTTTACAACGGGCAGACCGTTCAGGTCGAGGCCACCCGAAACACCGAAAACGAAGCCATAGCGGCCCTCGAGGAACGATGCCAAAAGAGACTGCAGAGCGCGAAGGGGGGAACCAAAGACATTACAGGCGAATCAAAGCTTGAAGAGCTCCTAGACCGTTGGATTCCCCAGCACGACGTGAAGCAGAGATCGCGCGAAATCTACCAGGCGGCGATCGATAAACACATCAAACCGGGACTCGGTCAAATACGGCTTACTGAGCTAACCACGGGCACCCTGCAGTACTTCCTAGAAAGCCTAACACCGGGAACGGCGAAGACCTCCAGGGCGGTACTGTCAAATGCTCTAGGGCTAGCCGTGAGATGGGATGTAATCGCCCGCAATCCTATGGCTGACGTAAAGCTAAAGAGGCAAGGGAAGCCACCTGTTAGAGCGCTTACGGATGCGGAAATTCAGGAATATCGAGACACCATCGAAGCATGGATCAAAGGCGCGAAAAAGGGGTATAGCCGCGGCGCGGGCCTACTTGAAATCGTTGACGTCCTCATTGGATCCGGCGCGCGAATCGGAGAGGTTCTCGCACTTCGGTGGCAGGAGGTGGACTTCGAGCAGGGCACAATCAGTATCACCGGAACGGTTGCGGCGAATGGTGAGCGCCAGGACACTCCAAAGACTAATTCCAGCCGCCGCACCATTCACATAACCCAAGGGGCAATGGACGCTATTAAGCGGATGTGGGAAATCGAGAAAGAGAACATGGAGGCCACTGGCGCAACCGAGCCCCTAGAGATGGTGTTCCCATCGAGCAGGGACACCTATCGAACCGTAACGAATGTTTCGAACCAATTGAAACGAGCCCGCGGAGACAGTGAAATTACGGCGCACCTCTTCCGAAAGACAGTTGCAACAAGGATTGGAGACAATATCGGAGAGCTGGCGGCGTCCCGGCAGCTTGGCCATTCTAATACGACGGTAACTGAGCAATCCTACCTAGCGAGGCCGAAGATCCAGCCGGACTACACAGACACGTTTGAGGCAAAGATCCACAGAAAACCCACAACTTAAAATCGTGAACGCCAAACTTTCTGAGCTGGCCGTTTGCGGTGAGGCCCGCGGAAAATGCCTTCTACCAGCAATTATTTGGCGGTGGTGGCACTGGTGGCGGACGTGCCGCTTCTCTTACTTAAGCGTAGGTTGCGAGTTCAAGTCTCGTCTCCAGCTCAAAAGGGCCTTTTTAAAGGCCCATTTTTTGTTAGTCGGTGAGGTGGCCTAGGGCGACGTCGATAAGCGTCCGGCGTCGCTGCGGTGACAGGGGGCGCTCGGTGAGGTGATCATGGACCCACAGGCCGTTCGCTATCACCATCGCGAGCGCCACGGATTCATCCTCCGTAGCGGGATCGGGGAGCCAACGCTCGTCGACATCCCTCCACACCTTCTGAAAATCCGGATGGGACTGCGCGTGGATGGACATCAGCAGCTCAATGAGCGGATCATTCTTGCCCATTGATTCCAACGCGGCACGGTAGCGCTGGCGCGGGCTTAATTCCTCGGCCGTCTTGCGGTCTGAGAGTGCGATAAGCTCCTCCTCCCAGCGCTCCGCGCACAACGAATGGCAGTCTATGAGCAGCTGGTGCCGGGTGGGGAAGTGGTAGATGAGCCCAGACTTGCTCATGCCCGTGGCCGTGGCCAAGGAATCATAAGTGAGCGCGTGGACGCCGTCCTTCTCGATGATGGTGAGCGCCATGTCGAGCGCTTCGACCTTTTTACTAGTGCGAGGCATCGGCACCTCCTGACGTGGGGTTGGTGCGGAAGCACCAGCCGGTGACCGCGGCGAAGACGAGCATGACTACGCCGAGTCCTGCGGCGGTGGCCAGGTAGGCGTCGGTATAGGCGGGGCCGGCAACCTCCGCGAGCGCCGGGTTGTGGAGCGCTTCCATGCCTAGGTCTTGGACGTCTTCGGGCAGACCGCTCTTGTACACCATGGGCAGTACGGAACCGGTGATCGCAATCGAGAGCAGCGTGCCGAATTCATAGGAGACCTCCTCTACGCCGGCGGCCATGCCGGAGCGCGAGGCGGGGGCGGCGCCGATGATGGCGGTAGAGGAGACTGACATGACAAGTCCCGCGCCGATTCCGGTGATGAATAGGCCCGCCAGGTATGCGGGGAAGATGTCGTGTGTGCCGCCCCACACCACGCAGCCGATGCCCGCCGCCATGAAGAGGAAGCCACCGGCGATGATCGGCAAGAAACCCCAACGGTGGAGGTTGGCACCACCCAACGCGGACATTGGCAGCGCCGCCAGCGCGATGAGGGAAATGATGAGCCCGGCATGAAGTGGGGAATACAGGTCCACCAGCTGGAGCTTCTGCGTTGTGGTCATCTCTAGTCCCGCCATGCCAAACATGGCGCCCGCCGCAGCCAAGACGCCGCCGCTGAAGATGGGGGAGCGGAAAATATCGAAGGTGAGGAGTGGTTCCTTCAGCTTGTGCTGGCGGCGGGTGAAGAGGATGGCGCCGATGAGGCAGGCGGCTAGCGCGCCGCCGATGAGCATGGCGTTGAGGTGGGCGCTGGCCACCGACTTGATGACGAGTATCAGCGAGGCCAGCGTGATGAGCGCATACAGCGAGGAGAGGAAATCCCAGTGCTTCGCCGGGTTCGCCATATTCGGCGGGGCGAGGAAGGCCGTGAGGATGAGCGCGATGATGACGATGGGCACGTTGACCAAGAAGACCGAGCCCCACCAAAAATGCTCCAGCAAGAAGCCACCCACCGTGGGGCCGGCCGCCGCACCCACGACGGCGATGGAGCCCCAAATGCCGATGGCCGTATTGCGCTCAATCTCATCCTCAAAGGTCAACCGGATGAGGGCGAGGGTCGCGGGCATCATGATGGAGGCCCCGAGGCCCAAAAAGGCGCGAGCCGCGGCTAATTCCCACGCGCCGGGCGCTAGCGCTGCGGCCAGTGATGCGATGCCGAAGATCCACAGGCCGATGACGAACATGCGGCGGTGCCCGATTTTATCGCCCAACGTGCCGGTTCCCAGCAGGAGGCCGGCCAGCATGAGCGCGTAGGCGTTGATGATCCACAGCTGCTGCAGCGAGGTGGCGTGGAGCTGATCGGAGAGCACCGGTAGCGCGGTGTAGAGGATTGAGTTGTCTAAGCCGATCATGAGCAGGCCCAGGGAAATGACGCCAAAAAAGGTCCACCGGCGCGTAGCGGAGGCGCGGAGGGATTCGGCGGAGGCTTTCACGTGGAGGTCTGACATGGTTCGAAACTATAGCGAACGGTCGTTACAGTTTCAAAGCCTAGAAGGTCGAGTTGTTGTCGCAGTCACAAAGTTTCTAGGACGTGAGAAGTCAGCTTTATGGTGGCGAAACGCGCCTTAATGGGTGAACACTGGGACTGATAACGGCAAAAGTTAGAGAGGTAAATCATGGCACGCAATTACGCCACACAATTAGTAGAAACCTTGGAAGCCCAGGGTGTGAAACGCATCTACGGTCTCGTCGGTGATTCCCTCAACCCCATCGTGGACGCGGTGCGGAAGTCCTCCATTGAATGGGTTCACGTTCGCAACGAGGAGGCCGCAGCGTTTGCCGCGGAGGCCGATTCCCTCACCACCGGCAACCTTGCCGTGTGCGCCGCATCCTGCGGCCCGGGAAATACGCACCTTATTCAGGGACTTTATGACGCCCACCGCAACGGCGCCAAGGTCCTCGCCCTGGCCAGCCACATTCCTTCCCGCCAGATCGGCTCGAAGTTCTTCCAGGAGACCCACCCGGAGGCCATCTTCCAAGAGTGCTCGAGCTACTGCGAGATGGTGAACTCCGCTGACCAAGGTGCCGTGGTCTTGCACCACGCCATCCAGAGCACCATGGCGGGCAAGGGAGTGTCCGTCCTCGTTATCCCGGGCGATGTGTCCACGCAGGAGGCCGAGGATGATACCTTCACCTCCTCTGTTATTTCCGCCGGCAGCCCGGTCGTCTTCCCGGATCCTGCCGAGGCCGCCGCATTGACCCAGGCCATCAATGAGGCCAAGACCGTTGCGCTCTTCGTGGGCGCCGGCGTGAAGAATGCCCGCGAGCAGGTCCTCGCGCTCGCCGAAAAGATCAAGGCCCCCATCGGCCACGCCCTGGGTGGCAAGATGTACATCCAGTACGACAACCCCTTCGACGTCGGCATGTCCGGCCTGCTCGGCTATGGTGCAGCCCACGAGGCCACCCACGAAGCAGACCTGCTCATCCTGCTGGGTACGGACTTTCCCTACAACGACTTCCTGCCGGATGCCAACGTGGCGCAGGTTGACATCGACGGCTCCCACATCGGCCGCCGTACCCGCATCAAGTACCCGGTGACCGGTGATGTCGCCGCCACCATCGAGAACATCCTGCCGCACGTGGAGGAGAAGAAGGACCGCTCCTTCCTGGACAAGATGCTCAAGAAGCACTACGACAAGCTGAATCACGTTGTCGAGGCCTATACCTCCGGCGTGGAGAAGCACACCCCGATCCACCCGGAGTACATTGCCGATCTCATCGATCAGCAGGCCGATGAGGACGCCATTTTCACCGTCGATACCGGTATGTGCAATGTTTGGGGCGCGCGCTACATCACCCCGAATGGTAAGCGTGAGCAGATTGGTTCCTTCCGCCACGGCACCATGGCCAATGCTCTGCCGATGGCCCTCGGCGCGCAGGCGGCGAACCCGGGCCGCCAGGTCATTACGTTCTCTGGTGACGGCGGTCTGTCCATGCTCATGGGCGAGCTCCTCACGGTGAAGCTACACAACCTGCCGGTGAAGATGTTTGTGTTCAATAACTCTTCCCTCGGCATGGTCAAGCTGGAGATGCTGGTCCAGGGCCTCCCGGAGCACGAGACCGACCACGAGCACGTCAACTACGCCAAAATCGCGGAGGGCGCGGGTATCAAGCACTTCCGCATCGAGGACCCGAAGGAAGCTCCGCGCCTCATCAAGGAGGCCTTGGCCTACGACGGGCCCGCGCTTATCGACGTCGTCACCGACCCCAACGCCCTCTCCCTGCCACCCACACTGACCTTTGAGCAGCTGCTCGGCTTCTCCAAGGCGGCAACCCGCACCGTCTTCGGCGGCGGCGTGGGCCAGATGCTCACCATGGCGAAGTCCAACCTGCGCAACATCCCGCGCCCGCAGGACTTCTAAGCGGACTTTCGGCATTCGGCCGTGACCCCCGCCTTCCCTCCGGCATACTTTTCGCCGTGGGAGGCGGGGTTTTGCTGTGTGGGGAGTTCTCGGCTTGCACCTGCCGCGACGTCAACTTCTAAGCTTCGTGTCATGAGCACGGACTACAGCGACTACAGCATTGGTGAGGCGGCCGCCATCCTCAAGGTCACCACCCGAACGTTGCGGCACTGGGATGAGATTGGGCTGCTGAGCCCGCAGTGGCGCACTGTGGGAGACCACCGTCTCTACACAGAAGACGACCTGCAGCGCGGTATGGACATTGTGATCTATCGCAGCGTGGGCATTGAGCTGAAGGACATCGCTGAGCTGTTGCAGGCGCCCGCCGCGTCCGCCGTGGATCGTCTCCGTGCTCAGCAGGCTGCCTTGCTGAAGCGGCGCGCCGATGTTGACGCGATGCTGCAGGCAGTGAACCGACTAATCAAGGAGACCGAAATGGATCAGAACCTTAGCGCGAGCCAAAAAGTGCGCAACCTGGGTGATGCATGGCCCACGTTGCAGGAAGAAGCCCACGAGAAGTGGGGAGACAGCACAGAGTGGGCGGCCAGTGCGGCCGTCGCGGAATCGATGGGAAAGAAGGGCTGGGAGGAATTCTCCGTGGAGCACGAAAAATTCGCGGTCGAACTAGAGAAAGCCGCGAAAGCGGGACTTGAGGCAGGCAGCGAGGAGGCGAAGGAGATCGTCGACAAGCACCGTGCTCTCATTGCCCAGTGGTACCCGGTGTCGAGGTCCAAGCAAGTGCTCCTGGCGCGCATGTATTGCGAGGATCCGCGCTTCGATGAGACTTACCGTGGCAACGCCGACTACCTGCGCCAGCTGATCGAGGCTCAAGCCCAGGCAGAAGGGCTAGATCTGGATAATCTCGTGTGGGACTAATTTGTTCACAGCGCACGTCCAGACTCCGCTCAGTACCCTGGGAAGGCGTAGTGCAATACTTCTCACTTTGAATGAGAAACCCCCACGCCACCTAGTCATAGGAACAGCGGAGAAAGGACCAAAGCGGGACCATGGATGATTCAAAGGACGTCAAGGTACTTGTCGTCGATGACGAGCCCAATATCGTTGAACTACTTACCGTCTCCCTGAAGTTTCAGGGCTTCGATGTACACAGCGCCAACTCCGGCAACGAGGCTCTGCGCATCGCGCGTGAGATCAATCCCGACGCCTACATTATGGACGTCATGATGCCGGGCATGGACGGTTTTGAGCTGCTGGGCAAGCTGCGCGCAGAAGGCCTCGACGGCCCCGTCCTCTACCTCACCGCTAAGGACAGCGTGGATCAGCGCATCCATGGCTTGACCATCGGTGCGGATGATTACGTCACCAAACCCTTCAGCCTGGAGGAGGTCATCACCCGCCTGCGCGTGATCCTGCGCCGCGGCAATGCGGTGGATGATCAGGATGGCAGCGCCACCATGACCTATGCCGACCTCACTCTCAACGATGACACTCATGAGGTCACCAAGGCCGGGGAGATCGTGGAGCTTTCGCCCACCGAGTTCAACCTGCTGCGCTACCTCATGCAAAACCGCGAGGTGGTGCTGTCCAAGTCCAAGATTTTGGACAACGTCTGGCACTACGATTTCGGCGGCGATGGCAACGTGGTCGAGTCCTACATCTCCTACCTGCGCCGCAAGATTGATACCGGCGATACACCGCTGATCCACACCGTCCGCGGCGTTGGTTATGTGCTGCGTACGCCGCGCTCGTAGGCTTTTCCACTATGAGCGAATCCCCCGCGAACACTCAGGGCTCGGATTCTGGATCCTCTTCGGTGCGGAACAGCGCCCTGCGCCGGCGCATGCAACGCCCTAAAGCGCTGCCCCTGCGCACGTGGCTGCTCGTCCTCATGGTTCTGGTTTCGGGCTTGGGCCTGGCTATGTCCTCCCTGGCGGTGTCATCGATTATGCGCAACGTTCTCTACACGCGCGTGGACACGGAGCTCAATGACGCGATTGGCTCCTGGGCCAGCAACCTCGACGCGGCCTTTTATACCCCGCAGGACGGAAGCCGCCGGCCCCCGACGGACTATGTAGCACTGGCGTATTATCCCGATGGTTCCGTGGTGACCACGCGGCCGATGGCGGGGTTGCCGGATGCCCGCTCGGTGGTCGTCGGCGGCGAGCCCACGAGTGTCCGCTCGGTTCAAGGCGAAACCGAATGGCGGGCCGTGGCGAAGCTCAAATCGGATGGTTCCGTGGTCGTCGTGGCCAAAGACATGACGACGGAGAACTCCATCCTTAAAGGCCTGGCCATTGTCCAGGTCATTATCGCGGCGTTGGTCATGCTCATCATCGCGTTGGTGGGCATGTGGCTCATCCACAGAGCCTTGCGTCCGCTGCGCGTGGTGGAGAAAACGGCCTCCCAGATCGCGGCGGGCAACCTGGATAAACGCGTGCCGGAGTGGCCGCTGCACACCGAGGTGGGGCAGCTCGCCGCAGCGCTCAACGTCATGTTGACGCAGTTGCAAAACTCCGTGCTCCATGCGCAGGAGAAGGAGCAACAGATGCGCCGCTTCGTCGGCGATGCCTCCCACGAGCTTCGCACCCCATTGACCAGCCTGCGTGGCTATACGGAGCTGTACCGTTCGGGGGCGACCCAAGACCCGGAGTTTGTCTTCAGCAAGATCGATGCTGAGTCGAAGCGCATGTCGCTGTTGGTGGAGGATCTGCTGGCCCTGACGCGCGCAGAGGGCTCGCGCCTCGACATGCGCGAGGTGGACATGTTGGAGCTCGTGCTCTCTGTGGGCTCTTCGGCGCGCGCGGCTTTTTCTGGCCGCACCATCAACGTCAACAACGAAGCCTCCGGGATTCCAATGGTCAACGGAGACCCGGACCGCTTGCACCAGGTATTGCTTAACCTGGTGTCCAATGGCATCCGCCACGGCGGTGATGAGGCGTCGGTGACGCTGACGTTGCGGGATGACGAGGAGCACGTGCTTATCGACGTTGCCGATGATGGCAAGGGCATCTCTCCCGAAGATGCAGCCCACATCTTTGAGCGCTTTTACCGTGCTGATAGCTCACGAACTCGCGATACGGGTGGCTCGGGCTTGGGCTTGGCCATCGTGAAGTCACTCGTGGAGCAGCACGGCGGTTCGATTTCCGTGGATTCGGAGCTGGGCAGCGGCTCGGTGTTTACCGTCCAGCTGCCCAAGGCGGCAGCTAGTTCCTAGCTGCCGAAAGGTAGCAGTCAGCTCTTAGCTGTCGCGGCGGCCGTCCTCATCCGTGCCGAGGTGCTGGCGGATACGCGCGGCGGCCTCGTCCATGGCGGCGGGGTCGGTGGCGTCGGCAGCGAAGGCCTTGGCAAAGTCGTAGTCTTCCATCTTCTCGGTGGGGAAGAGGTGGATGTGGGTGTGGGGAACGTCGAAGCCGGCGATGATGTAGCCGGTACGTGGGGTGTCGAAGGCCGTCTTGATGGCGCCACCGATTTCCAGAGCGATGGCGTTGAGGTGTGCCCAGGTTTCAGGATCGAGGTCAGTCCACTTATCTACTTCCTCGACCGGCACCACCAAGGTGTGGCCGTAGCGCAGCGGCTCGATGGACAAAAATGCCACGCATTTCTCGTCGCGGTAGACAAAGCGAGCAGGCAGCTCGCCTTCGATGATCTTTGTAAATACGGAAGACATGGCCCCTAGGCTACCGCCAGTTAAGATAGACGGCATGCGCATTCTCGTTATCGGTTCGGGCGGCCGCGAACACGCCCTGCTCACTGGCCTGAAAGCTGACCCCACTGTTACCGATCTGCACATCGCACCGGGCTCCCCGGCCCATGCGAAGCAGGCCACCGTCCACCCGGAGTATTCCCAGGTGGACGATCCTGCGCGCATGGTTGAACTAGCCGTGGACATCGCCGCTGACCTCGTCGTCATCGGGCCGGAGGTGCCGCTGGTGAAAGGCGTGGCGGATGCACTGCGTGAGCGCAGCATTGCGGTCTTCGGGCCGTCGGCAAGCGCGGCGCAAATCGAGGGTTCCAAGGCCTTTGCCAAGGACGTCATGGCGGCCGCCGGCGTGCGCACCGCCCGCGCAGAGCAGCTCGCCCCTGGTGTAAGTGATGCGGACATTGAGGCCGCGCTCGACCGCTTCGGCCCGCACTTCGTGGTCAAGGACGATGGCCTAGCCGGCGGCAAGGGCGTGGTGGTGACCGAATCCCGCGAGGAAGCCCGCGCGCACGTCGATGCCGTTCATGCAGCCGGCAACCCGGTGCTGCTCGAGTCCTTCCTTGACGGCCCCGAGGTCTCCCTGTTCTGCCTCGTGGATGGTGAGACCGTCGTGCCGCTGCTGCCGGCGCAGGACCACAAGCGTGCCTATGACAACGATGAAGGCCCCAACACCGGCGGCATGGGCGCTTATACGCCGCTGCCGTGGCTGCCTGCCGACGGTACCCAGCGCATCGTCGACGAAGTTTGCGTCCCCGTGGCCAAGGAAATGGTCAAGCGCGGCACGCCGTATACCGGGCTGCTATATGCGGGACTGGCCTGGGGCAAGGAAGGTCCGGCCGTCGTCGAATTCAATTGCCGTTTCGGTGACCCGGAAACGCAGGCGGTCTTGTCCCTTCTGAAGTCCCCACTGGGAGAGGTCCTGAACGCCACCGCGACAGGGCAACTCGCGGACCTTGCGCCGCTGGAGTGGGAGGAAGGCTACGCCGTTACCGTGGTGCTGGCTGCCGAGGGTTACCCGGCTTCCCCGCGCAAGGGTGATCCGATCACCTCGCCGGATCTTGATGATCCCACCCGCGTCCTCCACGCTGGCACCACCACGGGGGAGGGCGGATACGTATCCAACGGTGGTCGTGTCCTCAACGTCCTCGGCCGCGGTGCCACCTTGGCCGACGCCCGCGCCGCCGCCTACGAGGTGCTCGACGGCATCAAGCTGGAGGGCAGCTTCTTCCGCAAGGACATTGCGTTGCCAGCGGAAAAGGGCCAGATCAGCATCTAGTCCGCTGATAATGCCGCCTTTGGGGCGAGGCGTGGAATAATGAGCGACGTGGCTGAAAAGAAGAACATTTCCAACGTCCTGTCCGCTCGATACGCCTCCCCAGAGATGGCTGAAATCTGGTCCCCAGAACACAAGATTATTCTGGAGCGCCAGCTGTGGATCGCGGTGATGAAGGCGCAGAAGGATCTCGGCGTCGATATTCCCGCCCAGGCCATCGCCGCCTATGAGGCGCAGGTAGAGAACGTGGACCTTGCCTCGATTGCCCAGCGTGAGCGCGTCACGCGTCACGACGTCAAGGCACGCATCGAGGAATTCAACGCTCTGGCCGGCTGCGAGCACATCCACAAGGGAATGACCTCGCGCGACCTGACGGAAAACGTCGAGCAGCTGCAGATTCTGCGTTCCTTAGAGCTGGTGCGCAATAAGGCCATCGCGGTGGTCTCGCGCATTGGTGAGCACGCCGCGCAGTACCAGACGCTGGTGATGGCAGGCCGCTCCCACAACGTTGCTGCGCAGGCGACGACCTTGGGCAAGCGCTTCGCCTCGGCTGCCGACGAGCTCCTGCTCGGCATCGAGCGCGTGGAATCCCTGTTGAGCCGCTACCCGCTGCGCGGCATCAAGGGCCCGATGGGCACCTCGCAGGACATGCTCGACCTCATGGGAGGCTCCGAGGACAAGCTCGCCGCGCTGGAGACGCGCATTGCGGATCACCTGGGCTTCTCCCGCGTGTTCAACTCGGTGGGCCAGGTTTACCCGCGCTCCCTCGACTTCGACGCTGTGTCTGCGCTCGTTGAGCTGGGTGCTGCGCCCTCCTCGCTGGCCACAACCATCCGCCTGATGGCCGGCAACGAGACCGTGACTGAAGGTTTCAAGGAAGGCCAGGTCGGCTCCTCCGCGATGCCGCACAAGATGAACGCCCGCTCCTGCGAGCGCGTGTGCGGTTTCCAGGTCATTCTGCGCGGCTACCTCACCATGGTGGCGGATCTGTCCGGCCAGCAGTGGAACGAGGGCGACGTGTTCTGCTCGGTGGTCCGCCGCGTGGCACTGCCGGATGCCTTCTTCGCCATTGACGGCATGTTTGAAACCTTCCTCACCGTGCTCGCGGAATTCGGTGCCTTCCCGGCGATGATCGACCGCGAACTGGAGCGCTACCTGCCCTTCCTCGCCACCACCCGCATCCTCATGGCGGCGGTGCGCGCGGGCGTGGGCCGCGAGACCGCGCACGAGGTCATCAAGGAAAACGCCGTCGCCGTGGCACTCAACATGCGTGAGAATGGTGGGGAGCAGGATCTGATCGAGCGCCTAGCTGCCGACGAGCGCCTGCCGCTCGATGCCGCCGCCCTCGAGGCCGCGCTGTCGGACAAGCACGCTTTCATCGGCGCTGCCGAATCGCAGGTGAGCCAGATTCTGGGCCGCATCAAGGCGATTGCTGATCAGCACCCGCAGGCCGCCGCCTACACCCCGGGCGAAATCCTTTAGTTTCACCCCTTGGCGGTACGTTTCGATCAATTAAGGTTGCCAGCTCTTCAATTTTCTAGCCCCTATTTGATCGAAACGACCTCCCATCGGCGGCCGGACAACCCGGCACTAGCTCTTAGGCCATTCCAGGGATGCGCAGCACCGGCAGCTCGAAGCCGCCGAGGGATTTGCCGTTGGTAGCAAGGTAGCCGCCGATCATCAGAGCGGTGAGCACCGCCATGATGCCGAGAACCGTAGCACCCGTGGACGAGGTTTGCTGCTGCGTCGTCTTGCCCGGGATGGGTAGCTCCGGCACCGGCTGGATACCCTCCTGCGCACCGCGGCTGCGTAGCTCTTCCACGCACTCGGCAAAGGACTGCACCTGCGCTGCGTTGAAGGCATCGACGGCCTCCTTTTCCTGCGCCTGGTTTTCTGCCAGA
The DNA here is from genome assembly GCF_007672725.1 of Corynebacterium aurimucosum ATCC 700975. Classification (GTDB taxonomy): domain Bacteria; phylum Actinomycetota; class Actinomycetes; order Mycobacteriales; family Mycobacteriaceae; genus Corynebacterium; species Corynebacterium hesseae. Next base: position 45,735 of record NZ_VDTC01000008.1, on the reverse strand, counting down.
GCGGCGCGCAGCTTGGGGCTGAAATCGCTACCCGTCGACAACAACGGTGCCGGTCCCTTCTCAGTCCGGGACTTCGCCGCATTGATCGAGTATTCGGCATCCCCTGGCAACAGCACCGATTCATCCTCCACCAGGTCCTCCGGGGCGGACGCGCCGACCATGATGATGACCATATCCGCGCCCGTGTAGCCGGCCTTGCCCAGCGTGGCCACTGTTGCCGCGTAGCCCGGCGCCTTGCTGATATCGCGCGAGGTGTACGCGGAGAAGTCCAGCTTCGGGAACTGTGCTTGAATCTTCTCCGAGGTCGTGCGGATGGTGTTGATGTAGCCCGCCCGGACGTCGCGGGCTAGTGCGCGGTCCGTGGAGGACGCCGACATCGTGCACAGCCACTGTCCGTGGGCGGACTCGCGCACGGAGATGTCGGCTGCGTGCGCAGCGGGCACAGACAGGGCGGCGCCCACCAGCGCAGCGGAGGTCAAAAGGGAGGTCAGGCGAGAGTGCACGGGCTTAGCTCCTCGGGATTGGGATGTATCTTGAAGCAGTCTAGACGGGTCTAGAATGTATGTCATGCGTCCAGAACTTTCTTCCTATGCCCACATCGCCTCCGGCAAGGTGCGCGATATCTACGAAATCGATGACAAAACCCTGCTCATGGTGGTCTCCGACCGTATTTCCGCCTATGACCACGCCCTCGAGCCGGCCATCCCCGACAAGGGCCGCGTGCTCACGGCGACGTCGAAGTTCTTCTTCGACGCCATCGACTTCCCCAACCACCTGGCCGGACCGCTCGATGATGAGCGCATCCCTGAGGAAGTCCTCGGTCGCTCAATGGTCGTGCAGAAGCTCGACATGCTGCCCTTCGAATGCGTTGCCCGCGGCTACCTCACCGGCTCCGGTCTGAAGGAGTACAAGGCATCCGGCAGCGTGTGCGGAGTCGAGCTGCCCGAGGGTCTGACCGCGGCTTCCCGCCTGCCCGAGCCCATCTTCACCCCAGCCACCAAGGCGGAGCAGGGCGAGCACGATGAGAACGTCTCCTTCGATGTCGTCGTGGACAAGCTCGGCCGCGAACGAGCCGAAGAGCTGCGCGATGCCACCCTGCGCATCTACTCCACGGCCGCCGCGTTGGCGGAGGAGAAGGGCATTATTTTGGCGGATACGAAGTTCGAGTTTGGCGTCGACAAGCACGGCACCTTGGTCTTGGCCGATGAAGTCCTCACCCCGGACTCCTCGCGCTACTGGCCGGCCGATACCTATGAGGAAGGCAAAGTCCAGCCTTCCTTTGATAAGCAGTACGTTCGCGATTGGCTCACCAATTCCGGCTGGGACAAGGAGTCCACGCCGCCGCGCCTGCCGGACGACGTTGTCCAGGCCACCCGCGCGCGTTATGTTGAGGCCTTTGAGCGCCTGTCCGGAACCACCTTTTAAGGAGGCTGAATGAACGCACCGATTGCTGCCAAGCGCCCCATCACGCGAGAGTTTCACGGCCGCAGCTTCGTCGATGACTACGAGTGGCTGCGTGAGAAAGACGCCCCGGAGACCCGCGAATACCTCGAGGCCGAAAACGCCTATACCCAAGAGCGCACTGCGCACCTGGAGACCTTGACGGAGAACATCTTCACCGAGGTCAAGTCCCGCATCAAGCAGACGGACATGTCCGTGCCCCAGCGTCGCGGCAAGTACTGGTACTACGGCCGCACCGAGGAGGGCAAGGAGTACGGCTATAGCTGCCGCATCCCGGTGTCGGAAGGCTCCGATCCGTGGACCCCGCCGACCATCCCGGAGACGGGGACACCGGAAGGGGAGCAGGTGCTTCTCGACGTCAACGCGCTCGCCGAAGGCCACGACTTCTTCGCTCTGGGTGCGTCCACGGTGAGCGATTCTGGTGACCTGCTGGCCTATTCGGTGGACGTGGCCGGTGATGAGCGCTTTGAGCTCTTCATCAAGGACCTGCGCACGGGCGAGCTGTTGGAGGACCGCCTGGAAGGTATCTTCTACGGTGCGACGTGGGTGGGGGAGGAGTTCATCTTCTACACCACCGTGGATGATGCGTGGCGCCCGGATACGGTGTGGCGCCATCGCGTGGGAACCCCGCAGTCGGAGGACGTCGTGGTCATGCGCGAGGAAGACTCGCGTTTCGGCATTGGCCCGGGTACGACCCGCAGCGAGAAGTACATCGTGATCGTGTCGAGTTCGAAGATGACGAGTGAAGCCTGGGTGCTCGAGCAGGACAACCCGGAGGGTGAGTTCCGCTGTTTGTGGGCGCGTGAGTCCGGAGTGGACTACGACGTCGACCACGCGGTCGTGGACGGTACCGACTATTGGGTGGTCACGCACAACGCGACCGGCCCGAACTTTGAGTTGGGCTATTGCCCGGTCAGTGAGGAACTTCCCTCTTTGCGTGAGCTCACCGTGCTCATGCCTCACGATAATGAGGTTCGCTTGCAGGGCGTTGATTGCTACCGCGACCACATCGTTGTGGCCTACCGCCGGGGCGGCATCGGCCGGGCTGCGATTATGGATGTGCGGGAAGGCTGGGCGCGCCTCAGCGAGCTCAACTTCAACGAAGAGCTCTATACCGTCGGTGTGGCCGGCAACCCGGAGTGGGATGCGCCGGTGCTGCGCGTGAGCTACACATCCTTTATCCAGCCCGCACAGCTCTTTGATTACCGCGTGGCCACCGGTGAGTACACGCTGCTCAAGGAACAGGAAGTACCAGGCGGCTATGACAAAGACGAATACGTGGCCTACCGCGTCTGGTCTGAAGCACCCGATGGGACGAAGGTGCCGGTGTCCATCGTGCACCGCGCGGACCTGGACCGCACGCAGCCGAACCCGACGTTGCTTTATGGCTACGGGTCTTATGAGGCGAATATGGACCCGTACTTCTCGGTCTTCCGTTTGTCTCTCATGGACCGCGGCATGATCTTTGCCATGGCGCACGTTCGCGGTGGCGGCGAGATGGGCCGCAACTGGTACGACGACGGCAAGATGCTGGCCAAGAAAAACACGTTTACGGACTTCATCGCGGTGGCGGATGACCTCATCGCGCGCCGAGTGACCACGCCTTCACAACTTGTTGCTGAAGGTGGCTCGGCCGGTGGCCTGCTCATGGGCGCAGTGGCAAACATGGCGCCGGATAGGTTTAAGGCCATCGAGGCGAACGTGCCCTTCGTCGACCCGCTGACGTCCATTCTCATGCCGGAGCTACCACTCACGGTGGTGGAGTGGGAGGAATGGGGCGACCCGTACCACGATCCGGAGGTCTACGACTACATGGCCTCCTATGCGCCATACGAAAACATCGCTCCGCAGAAATACCCGAATATTCTGGCGTTGACCTCGCTCAATGACACCCGCGTGCTGTATGTTGAGCCGGCGAAGTGGGTGGCCAAGCTGCGTGACGTTGCCACCGGCGGTGAGTTCCTCCTCAAGACGGAGATGGCCGCCGGCCACGGTGGTGTGTCCGGACGCTATGCCCAGTGGCGGCAGGCGGCTTTCGAGTACGCGTGGTTGATCAACCAGGCCGCGGGTGTCGAGGCCTAGGGACCACTTACGGCGTGTGGCTCATTAGGCACCCAGCGGCCTAGGCCGCCCATGTGGGGGAGCTCCGAATCTCTCTCAGCGCGCGCCGGGGCGGTGGCTGTGCGATAATTTTCCTTATGCATGGCCACCTTCTGGTTTCGATTTCCAGTATTTTTAATGACACCCGAAGCCAAGCCTCCGATCTGCTCAAGCAGTTCGATAAAGCTGACGTTCCTGTCTCTTTGCTGGTGGCGCCGCACATCGACGGCAATTGGCACCTAGCTAAAGACGCGGCGACGCAATCCTGGCTTCGCGAGCAGGCCGAATCGGGCCGCGTGCTTATTCTCAATGGCTTTGACCAAGCGGTCCAGGGCCGCCGTGCGGAGTTCGCCAACCTGGATGCGCACGAGGCACGTTTGCGCCTCAAGGGCGCGACGCGACAGATGGCCAAGATCGGCTTTGAGCCGACCATCTTTGCACCGCCGCGCTGGCGAATGTCGGAGGGAACACTAGAAGTCCTTCCCGAGTTTGATTTCGACTTTGCCGCCTCCACCCGTGGCATCCACGACCTTCGCACAGGCGAGCTCCACCAAGCCCGCAATCTGTCCTTTGGTGAGGGCTTCGGTTCGGCAAAGTGGTGGCGCCGCAACATCATCCGCGCTGCCGAGCGCTCCGCCCAGCGCGGAAACACCGTGCGCCTATCGATTTCCGGCCGCAACCTCGATGACCGTAAGGTAGTTGCTGATTTCCTTAAGGCCGCCGAGCGCGCCATGGCAGCAGGTGCCCGCCCCGCTGACTATTCCGTTTTCACGCACGCCGAATAGCCCACCAACCTCTTTTTCTTTGGGGTGTGGCCGAATTAGACGCGGTGTAGGTTTGTGAACCCGTCGGGTGTGCTGGCTGCGTGTTTCACGAGCGCAATCCCCGAATTGCGGTAGCGGACGTAGGTTTCAATTGCCCCACCCGCAATCGGAGCGAGAAAAGCCTCTCTTATGAGGGGCTTGACCTGGCTGAGCAGAGACGAACTTAGCGAGTATTCCGGCGTCGCGGGTCAGTGAGTAAGTGGCAGGAAGCTCCGTCAGTAATGCTGGCGGGTGTCCGGCTGCACTGTTTGCGGCGTCTAGCGCGTACTCGGTACTACATGGGGGGTTGGAGGCGCCACGACTCGGTGGCGTTGCGTCAACTTCTACTTGGAAAAGCTAGTTCTTGTGGCTAACTTCAAACAGATCATCGCGATGTGCATTGAAGGTGATGGGGTCTTTACAGGTTTACAGCCAACTGCCCGTGTAAACACATGCAGATAAGCGTTTGGCGCTCTTGGGGCAGAGGTTTAAAAGCGTTCATTTGTTTGAAAATGATGTTTTGCTGCTGTCATTAAATGCGCCAGCTTCTCATACGGGCGCGTACGAAAGTACGGTTCCCTCTCGAATTAGGTGTGGTTCATTGAAAAGCGTGTGCCCCCGGGAGGTTTCCCTGGGGGCACGTGCGTGTTTCTCTTAGCTCTTTAGAACCAAGAAAGTTAGGGCCAATCTACTTAACAACAATCTTTACCATTACCGGCTCGTCATTCACGGTTACTTCCTGACTACCCTCGAGCGCTCGCGCGGAGGAAAGACTGGAAAGCCCTGAACAAGATGCGTTGATGGTATGCGAACCAGGTTCCAACGCGTAGAAGTACACGCCTTTGGCATTAGTCGTGTGTACCTTTTCCTGCGAAAGGCCAAGAAGCTTACATTCGCCTGCCGGGTTACCACTGGAGGTTACAACGCGAATCGTTGATTCTCCTGCATTAGGCTTGGACTGCCCATCGTTGGGGAGGCCTTGGCCGACACTGATTGCAACAACTAGGGAAATAATGCCCAGAACGGTACCAATGAGTCCGAGAAGGTTACTGGGGTTATTAATGAGAGCTTGAACCTGAGCTGGAACCGGGATCTGTGGTTGCATTGTTTTGGATCTCCTTAATGTCATTGAAGGTATTTAGCATGCTTGGGCTTATACGTAGGGCACTGTTTTCAGGGCAGCCGAGATCGCTGATGCCATGCGTGTGAATGCCGATGGCAGCGTTGTCTGTGGCATAGACCGGAGAACCGCTTTGTCCGCCTGTGGTGTCTAAGCTATAGCAAAGTCGAGTTTGGGTTCCTGGATGAAGGATTCCGAAGAGAGAACTTCATGAGTGTCCTTTGCAGGAGAGAGATGATTTGTGGGGTGAGCTGGGGTAAGTCCCTTTCACCTTGTAGTGAATTATGAGGCATCGAAAAGGAGCCTGCAACCGTCAGGCGGTTTGATGTTGCCTTGTGCTCCCCCCAAAAAAGGGGAGGGGTGGCCTCTTGTTTCATCGGGTCCGGCTGGTCTCTATTCAGATTCGGTTGGGGCGCAGGCCGCGCCGATGATGCCAAGCGCAGCCAGCAGGCCGAGGCCACCGACGGCGTACTGAGCTTCGCGCGGGATGTTGCGGGTCATCGACTCAATCTGCTTCCGGACAGGCTCGAAGCCCGGGATGTTGAACTGCGTGTTGGCAAACCCAAGGAAGGCAACCGGAATGGCGAGGGCTGCGGGGATGGTGAGGCCGAGGGCAGTCGGCAGGCAGTGCTCGCCGGCAGAAGAACCGGAGCTGTGAGTTGGCTTGGTGTCAACCTTGTCGTCATCGTCGGTCTGATCCGGCTCCTCCGACGGAGCCGGCTCCTCAGACGGGTCCGGCTCGTCGGTCGTGGTGCAGTCCTTGAGCTGGTTATCGGTGCGCTTCACCGTCGCAAGGTTAAAGCCCACCTTGACCGGGTCGTGGTCGGAGGAGCGGTAGGGGTTATCGGCCTCAAAGACATCGCCGCCGGTGTAGTTGCGGCGGGAGTATTCCATGGCGATGGGCTCATCGGAGTTGATGTTCCAGGTCTGCGCGGCCTGAGCATCTACGTGCTCGTTGGCCAGGATGTGGTCCAGTGAGCCGAGGCGGCCGGAGAACTGGTAGGAGGCCACGTTCTGCCAGTCCTCTTGCGCGTTGAGCTCTTCCACCGGGATGGTGTAGCCGGCGTTGCGGAAGACGGAGATGGCATCTTCCTTGGAGTAGGTGTTCAAATCACCCATGACAAAGGTGGCCTTCTTCTGCCACTGCGGTTGCTTGGCCAGCCCGTCGAGGACGGCCTGGGCGTGGGCGTTGCGCACGTTGGGGTTGTTGCCTTGGCCGTCGCCGGTATCGGCATCACCGTTCGCTACCGATCCCTTGGATTTGAAATGGTTGGTCACCACCACGAAGGAATCGGGACCTTCAACAGCGCACCTATCGGAAACAGGCTGGAACTCCGCGGCGAGCGGGGTGCGGGCGGTGCCCTTGAAGCGGGCGTCCTCAAGCAAGGTGGCCTCACCCACCGGCTTAACACGGTCCTTCTTGTAGATGATCGCGGTGCGGATGACGTCCGTATCGGCTGACGCGTTCGCCGGGGCCTTGACGTAGTCCCATTTCTCAGAACCCGCGCGGGAGTTGAGCTCACCCACGAGGTACTTCACGGCGTCATCGTAGGAGCCCCCCACGGTATTCGCGGCGTTCTCGATCTCAGACAGGCCAATGACATCGGCATCAAGGCCCTCCAGCGCGGTGAGGATCTTGCCCTTCTGGTCATTGAACGCGGACTCGGACCACGCACCGCGGAAGGTCCCGCTATCGGAGCCCACGCCGTTGCCAAAGCGGTCCTTGTAGGATTTCGCGCCGTTGTCTTCGCCCAGGTTGATGAAGAAGTTCAGCACGTTAAACGCCGCGACGGTGTAATCGCCGTCCACCTGCGGGGCCTCCGGACGGGCCGGGTCCCACGTAATCGGCAGGTCCGCGGCGGCAGAGTCACCGGTAATCATCGCGGTGGGTTGGAAGCGCCACTGCTCGTGACCGTAGCCCAGGATGACGCCGGAGTCCGCGAACTCTACCTGGTTGGTGGTGCGGATGGTCTTGACCTCCGAGCCGTTCTGCATGATGTAGGGCAGCTTCGTCGAGGCGCCATCACGGGAGAAGTCGCGGGTGGAGCCGTCGTCCAAAATGACGTACTTTGCCGCGTTAGCGGCTTCCATGTCCTTTTGTTCCTGGCTGCCCGGGGAGACGATGTCGGTGGGCTGACGCAGAGCCTCGGTGCCTGGAGCCAAGCCGAGCTCGCCGTAGCGGTTGAGACCGTAATTGTCGGTCACGGTGTGCACGCCAGGCTTGAGCAGCATGGACTCGAGCTTCTCCCGCTCCTCATCGCCTTCCGGAAGGGCATCGATGGCGAGCGGGGTGACGGCGGGGAGGGCGTCGTCAAGCGTGGAGCCGGCGCTCAGGGCAATCTGGGTCTGCCCAAAGTACTCATCAACGGTGCCGGTGACCTCGACGGAATCCCCGATGGCCGGGTAGAAGCCGGTGCCACCGGTGTAGACGAAGACGGCCTCGGAGGCCTCGGTCGGCGCGGTCTGGCCCGTGCCCGGGGTCTGGATGGTGAAGCCGTTGAGGGACTTCTCACCCTGCCACACCGCGGTAACCACACCTTGGGTGGTGACGTTCTGGCCCTTGAGCGGGGACTCCGCGCCAGTGCCCTGGATCTCCGGGATGGTGACGGCGGAACCCGGCTCGGCTGGGGTGGGGTCTGGGTCCGACACATTTGCGCGGCCGGCAGACTTCGGCGTCGGCGCTGCAGCGCTGAAGTCTGCGGCATTGTCGTCGGTGTCGGAGCCCTCGGCGTCGCGCTGCGCGGAGGTGGAGTTGTCCAGTGCCTGGGCGGGGGAGCCCTCGCTTATCGACGCCTCCCCGTACCCCACGATGTCCACCTCGGCCCCGGAGGCGTCGTAAAGCTTGACCGAGCCTTTGGAGCCGGACAGGTTCAGGTTCCCCTCTGCATCAGGGGAAGGAAGCGGCTCCCCGGTGTCGCCGCCACCTTCCTGGATGAGGAAGTAGCCCCCAGCCGGGAGGGAGCCGGATAGCTCGTGCTTTCCGCCTGAGTTGCCAGAAGCGGATAGGTACTCCACGGACCAGCCAGTGAGGTCGAGGTCAGTTATAAAGCTCGATGAAATCCTTAGTAAACGCCGCCCCCTTGTTGCCGCCGCCACCGTAGACCTCAGAGATAACGGCGTTGGAGCCGTCCGCCGCCGCACCGGCCTGAGGTGCGACGATGCAGGTAGAGACAAGAGCAGCGATGGCGAGTGAGCCAATGCCTTTGAGATGCATGAGAGGTTCCTTGGATAGGTGAGAACAGGACAATGCATCTCGTTCTACCCGGGTTTCGCACCGAGTGATACCGGAGCGCACTAGGTGAGCTGGGGGTTAAGGTGGGATTCCCCAAGAATTCTTCAGCCGTTTGGTTTGAATTCATCACCCCCAAAGATTCCGAATCTTTCTTGCCGGCGGGATAGACTGGCGGGGCACCTATACTCACGCACAGTAAGGCAAAAATTTTCATGGCTCGTGTAGTTGTCAATGTCATGCCCAAGGCCGAGATCTTGGACCCGCAAGGTCAGGCCGTTGTTCGCGCGCTGGGCCGCCTGGGGGTTGCTGGTGTCAGCGACGTGCGCCAGGGCAAGCGCTTTGAAATTGAAGTCGATGATTCGGTCAGCACCGAGGAGCTGGAGAAGGTTGCTTCCACCCTGCTGGCCAACACCGTGATCGAGGACTACGAGGTCATCCAGTAATGAAGATCGGCGTTATTACCTTCCCCGGCACGCTTGACGACGTCGACGCGGCCCGCGCCGCCCGCACCGCCGGCGCCGAAGTCGTGTCCCTGTGGCATGCGGACGAGGACCTGCGCGGCGTCGATGCCGTCGTGGTTCCCGGCGGTTTTTCCTACGGTGACTACCTGCGCTCCGGCGCGATTTCGGCGCTCGCCCCGGTGATGCGCGCGGTCGTCGATGCCGCTAACAAGGGCATGCCGGTGCTCGGCATCTGCAACGGCTTCCAGATTCTGACGGAGGCTGGCCTGCTGCCCGGCGCCCTGACCCGCAACCAGGGCCTGCATTTCCACTGCGTGGATACCTACCTCGAGGTGGAGAACGCACAGACCTCCTGGACCAGCGAGTTTGCGCAGGGGCAGCGCATCCTCATCCCGGCGAAGCACGGCGAAGGCCGTTTCCAGGCGGATGCGGAGACCGTGGAGCGCTTGGAGGGCGAGGGCCGCGTGGTTTTCCGCTATACCGATAACTTCAACGGCTCCATCAATGGCATTGCCGGCATCACCAACGAGGCCGGCAACGTGGTGGGGTTGATGCCGCACCCGGAGCATGCCATCGATCTTCTCACCGGCCCGTCCACCGACGGTCTGGGTTTGTTTGTGTCCGCCCTCAAGGTCGTCGCTTAACCCGCGCCGACGGTTAAAGGAGAAACAATGACCGTACACAACGACACCGTCGAGCAGGCATCCGCGCAGCCTGAACTGGACCAGCCCTACCGCGAATTGGGCCTGAAGGATGACGAATACGCGCACATCCGCGAGATCCTGGGTCGCCGCCCGACCGATGCCGAGCTGACCATGTACTCGGTGATGTGGTCGGAGCACTGTTCTTATAAGTCCTCCAAGGCGCACCTGCGCTACTTTGGCGAGACCATGACGGAAGAGATGGGCTCCAAGATCCTCGCCGGCATCGGTGAGAACGCCGGCGTGGTGGACATCGGAGACGGCAACGCCGTGACCTTCCGCGTGGAAAGTCACAACCACCCCTCCTACGTGGAGCCGCACCAGGGCGCCGCGACGGGCGTGGGCGGCATCGTCCGCGACATCATGGCCATGGGCGCGCGCCCGATTGCCGTGATGGATCAGCTGCGCTTCGGCCCGGCGGATGCGCCCGACACCAAGCGCGTTCTGCCGGGTGTTGTCGACGGCATTTCGCACTACGGCAATTGCTTGGGCTTGCCCAACATTGGTGGCGAAACCGTTTTTGATGAATCTTATGCTGGTAACCCGTTGGTCAACGCGTTATGCGTGGGCACGCTGAAGGTCGAGGACCTCAAGCTGGCCTTCGCTTCTGGTACCGGAAACAAGGTGATGCTCTTCGGCTCGCGCACCGGCCTCGACGGCATCGGCGGCGTGTCTGTGCTGGCGTCTGACACCTTCGAGGATGGCGCGGAGCGCAAGCTGCCGGCTGTCCAAGTGGGTGACCCGTTCGCGGAGAAGGTTCTCATCGAGTGCTGCCTGGAGCTGTACAAGTCCGGCATCGTGGTGGGCATCCAGGATTTGGGCGGTGCGGGCTTGGCCTGCGCCACCTCCGAGCTGGCTGCGTCCGGCGACGGCGGCATGGAGATCAACCTGGACAACGTCCCGCTGCGTGCGAAGAACATGACCGCCGCAGAGATCCTCGCATCCGAATCCCAGGAGCGCATGTGCGCTGTGGTGACCCCGGAGAACGTGGAGAAGTTCAAGGAGATCTGCGCGCACTGGGACGTCACCTGCGCCGAGATCGGTGAGGTCACCACCGGCAAGCACCTCATCATTCGCCACCAGGGCGAGGTCGTCGTCGATGCCCCGGCACACACCATCGCCAACGAGGGCCCGGTGTACGACCGCCCGTACGCACGCCCGGAGTGGCAGGATGCGCTGCAGGAATTCGAGGGCGTCGAGAAGCAGGACATCACTGTGGCGCTCAAGAAGCTCGTGGCCTCCCCGGCGTTGTGTTCACGTGATTTCATCACTGAGCAGTATGACCGCTACGTGCGCGGTAACACCGTGCAGTCCCACCACGCGAACGCTGGTGTTCTGCGCATTGATGAGGAGACCGGCCGCGGTATCGCGGTGTCGGCTGACGCGTCTGGCCGCTACACCAAGCTGGACCCGAACATGGGCGCACGCCTGGCTCTGGCGGAGGCCTACCGCAACGTGGCCGTCACCGGCGCCCGCCCGGTCGCCATCACCAACTGCCTCAACTACGGCTCCCCGGAAAACCCGGACGTCATGTGGCAGTTCCGCGAGTCCGTGCACGGGCTTGCCGACGGCGCCGTGGAACTCGGCATCCCCGTCTCCGGTGGCAACGTCTCCTTCTACAACCAGACCGGTGAGGAGCCGATCTTGCCGACGCCCGTCGTGGGCGTCCTGGGTGTCATCGAGGACGTCCACTCGTCCATTGGCAACGAGCTCGGCCTCGTGGAGGAACCGGAGGTGCTCGTTCTGCTGGGTGAGACCAAGGATGAGTTCGGCGGTTCCATCTGGCAGCAGGTGAGCGCTCATGAGCAGGGCCATGAGGCGAAGAACGGGCTCAACGGCTTGCCGCCGCAGGTCGACCTGGCTAATGAGCAGCGCCTCGCTGACTTCTTCGTGGGCAGCGAAGGCTTGACCGCCGCTCACGATATCTCCGAAGGTGGCCTCGCCGTCACCGCGTTCGAGATGGCCAAGCGCAGCGGCGTGGGCTTGAGCCTGGATCTGTCCAAGGTCCATGAGGATGCCTTCGTGGCTGCCTTCTCCGAGTCCGCCTCCCGCGTGCTCGTGGCAACGACCGCTGACCGCGTCGACATGCTGCTGCACCGCGCTGAGGAGTGCGGCGTGCCGGCCGTCGTCATCGGCCAGACCACCGACAATGGCGAGTTTGAGCTCGGCGGCGAGTCCATTGCTGTCTCCGAGCTTCGTGAGGCCTGGGCAGCAACCCTGCCGGACCTCTTTGGCCACGCGGTGGGTGCCAACTCCGTCGTGGAGTAGACCTCACGCACAGAACTGCAACCGGGCGGGGTTCTCGCCAAGGCGAGGCCCTGCCCGCACTGTCTAATTGCTCCAGTCAGCGTTGTAGACTGTTAGCAATAGCTGCGTACGGGGGCTGGGGAACAGAGATGGAAGACGTGAAGAGAAAAAGAACTTTGTATGTTTTTCTCGATGAGTCGGGGGATATGCAGTTTGGTGTAAAAGCCTCCACGCACTTCCTAATCACAGCATTTTGCACTTTCGATCCAGCAGGCACTGCGATAGGACTGCAAGCGCTGAAGTATGAACTTATGGCAGCGGGGAGTAAAGACCTTGAGTTTCATGCAACAGAAAATTCGAAGGGAACGCGAAAGCGGGTAATAGACCGAATTAATGAGCTTGATCGGTGCCGTGTCCACACGATCTGGGTGGATAAGCGAATGACGCATCCGACTTACCAGTCTCCACCGCAGCTTTTAGGGCTCTTTGCAGGTGCAGATGGGGAAGTGGATTAATGCGGTGTGGGGAGACTCAGAGGTAAGCGACGTAATTTTAATTTTCGACTCGGTTCTTACTGGCAAGGAAAGATCGGCATTTGAAAAGAGGATAAAGCCTCTGTTGAAAGGTCTACAGCTAAAGTTCCGTGTGCTCTTTCATCCAGTAAAACAGGATTTGAACGGTCAGATTGCTGACTACTTTTCTTGGTCCTGGTTTCAGAAAATGGAACGAGGCAAGGGACAGTACGTTCAAGCACTTTCGCAGCGGCACAATTGGGATCAATTCAATATGTTTTCGGCGGGAAAGACCTATTACTGGAGTGGCCCGGTCCGAAAATAAGCGACCGCCCCACCTACCGGCGTAAGCCGGAAAGCCTTCAGGGGCTCTTTCAGTGGGGCGGAACCTTTCGCCTTGAGTTTAGACCTTCATCGTGTGGGGAGGCAAGGGAGCTATTAGGAAATGCCGAAGGCAGGAGCGAGGGGCCGGCCCCGCCCGCCGTGAGTCGGCAACCTCCTAGGAACCAACCAATTAAGCGCCGATGGTGCGGGCGATGGTCTGGTCCCAGCTCAGCTTCATCTGGTGGGAGAAGAGGTTGAAGGTGTGCGAGCCTTGGGGGCTGAAGTAACGGTTCACTCGCACCCCGGCATTGCGGGCGTTGCGGGTGAATTCCTCTGAGCACTGGTTAGCAACCGTCTCTACCGCGCGGGGACCGAGCCACTGAGCGGGGTTGTTGGTGCCATCGATGGGACCCGGAGTGCCGGAGGCCGAGCCCACGAAGACCTCGACGTCGCGCAGGCGCCCAGGGTTGGCGTTGGGGTCGTGCTCGAACCACTGCGGGGAGCCCGGCAGGCCCCACGCATTGAAGGAGGAACCGCCGCCATAGGCGATCATCGCGGTGGAGGTGGGGAAGCCAATTGCACCGGAGCGCACTGGGCAACCGGAGTAGGAGGCTGCTGCTTTGTAGCGCTGTGGGGCGTGGCCGGCGATGTCGAGTGCGGCGCCGCCCGTGGAAGAAATGCCGCCGATGGCATCGCGGCCGGTGCCGTGGAATTCGGCGTCGATCAGCGGGGGCAACTCAGCGGTCATATAGGTGTTCCACTTGTTGACACCCAGGATGGGATCCTCGGCATTCCAATCGGTGTAGAGGGAATAGGCGCCGCCGAGCGGCATAACTACGTTGACGTTCTTGCCCATGGCCCAATCACGGATATCAGAGTGGGTCATCCAGTTCATGCCCGCTTGGCCGCCTTCCACTCCGGGCAGCAGGTAGAAGGAGGGGCGCGGCTTATCGCCCTCGGGGAGCAGGACGTTATTGGAAATCACCGCGCGGTTGGCCGGGGACCACACGTCTACCACCCAGTGGTTGCCACCCATGTGGCGCTTTGAGGTAATGAAGGCCTTGTCACCGAGCCAGGGCTGCGGATTGGTCACGCGCGAGGAAGCCTCGCCGATGGTGCTGGACTGTGCGGAAGCGGAGCCGACGCCTGCCGACGCCGCCCCCAGCGCCACCATGGCAGCTGCGAACAGCGCCGCGGCGCGGCGAGAGCGTGAGACAAAGGAAAGCATAATGTGGGTAGTTTACGTGGCCAGCGCCCTCGAACTGCAAATAGTGGAAGAAAAACTGGTGAAAACTGTTGCTCCACCCTTGTCTGCCACAATGCTCGTCCGTATAGTTACGGGTACGTAAGTTTTGGGAGTGAATGCGTTATGCGCATGACCCGCATCTCAGGCAAGGCAAGGCCCCACTATGAACGCACCCAGTGCTCAGAAATCGTCCCCGCAAGAATTTCCAGTTGAATCAGGCTCTGTGCAGGAAAACAGCACGATAGAGCAGCTCATCCAGCGCACGTACTGGATGGCGGACCGCGGCCCGCGCCCATTAACGCGCGGCTGGGGGCACTTCTTTGCGGCCATTGCCTCCCTGATTGCATCGACGGTTCTGATTACCTTTGCGTGGATGACGCTGCCGTGGTGGCAGGGGCTCGCGGTGACGGTCTACGGCGTCGGCGTGGTGGGCCTCTTTACAGTCTCGGCGTTGTACCACCGCTGGCCGTGGGTATCCATGCGCGCGGTGCAATGGTGGCGGCGTGCTGACCATGCGACGATTTCGGTGTTTATCGCGGCGACCTACACACCCTTGTGCGCCATCGTGCTGGAGCCAACACAGGCGCTTTGGATGCTGACCTCGGCGTGGGTGGGCGCCATCATGGGCGTCATCTTGAATCTGGTGTGGATTAATCACCCACGCTGGCTGGACGTGGTGGTCTACCTCGTGCTGGGCTGGCTCATCCTGCCGCTATTGCCGAACCTGTGGCAGTCCGCGGGTCCGGCCGTCGTGTGGCTTCTCTTTGCCGGCGGCGTGGTCTATTCAGTGGGTGCGTTGATGTACGGCTTCAAGTGGCCGGGGCGCAACGCGCGCTGGTATGGCTACCACGAACACTTCCACACCGCGACGATTGCCGCGGCGGTGGTACACATGGTAGCCATCTGGATGGTTGTTGCGGGCTAACCGAATACGGGGGCTAGCGTTTTGTAGTTGTCTACTCGGAGTCCGTGAGGTCGTCGGCGAGGGGAAATTCGAGAGCGACGTCCTGACACAGAACGCGCGCTGTCGTCGAACCATTCCACTCGGGAGCAAAGCCCACGGCGCGTAAGGCCTCGACGAGTTGCTCGCCGACCTTGAATGTTGCTTCCTCGTTTTCCTCCATCGCGGAGAAACCAAAGTACAGCTCGCCATCGTAAATAACCCGGCTGATGTCCTGTCTGTGGCAGTAGACATAGCCGCTGCGGCCTTCCTTCTCAGCGAGCTTGGAGCCTACCCAGACGCCGTCAGAGAGATCCCAGGCCTCGTTGAACGTGAAGGAGATATCGCGCTGAGCAAGCTCGTCGCGCAGGGCTTCGAGGCGCTTAACATCCTCCGACTTTTCCGTGACCAGCCGGCCGTATTCTGCGGCGACTTCGTCGATGATGGCGTCAAAGTTCTCTGGATAAGGTTCCTCATAGCTGGCCTCCCATTCGGAGGGGTCATCGAGGACTTCAATGTAGTCGTTGTGGATGTCTTGGCGAGATTTGCCGTGGCAGAGACGCAATGCGATGTCGTTGCGAAGCGGACTTGGCTCAAGGAGATCATCGGAGGGTGGGAAGGAACTGGAGAACATCGGATGCTGTGTGGTCATAGCTCAGAGAATAAACAGCCCCTATCGCTACTTTCAGAAAAGCAGGGAGGGCACCCCGCCGGATGGCGGAGGTGCCCTCGAGATGCGTGGCGTGACTAGACGTGGAGCGGATCCACACCGGCCTCGGTGAGCATCGGGATGTTGTGTACCTCAGGCGGAACGCCGAAGGCATCCACGAGAACGACGGACCATGGTGCGAGCGAATCGACGAGGTCGTTGATAGCAGCGCGGGCGGCCTTCATGCGGCCGGCCGGAATCAGGTTGTGCTCCTGGTACCAGCCCGCGTGCTGAACCAAGGTGTCGAAGACGAAGAGGTGGCGCAGCTGCTCGAAGACCTGGCGTGCCAGCGAACCTTCCTCAAGGCGCTCTTCTGCCTCAATCATGGCCTGGACCAACAAGGTATCCACGCGGGCCCAGCCGGCGGCGATGAGGTGATCCTGGCACTGATCCACGATGGCGGCGGCCTGCACCTTATCGGCCTTGCGAGCCGGCTGGATGCGGCGCACGAGGGAGAAGAGGATGGACTGGGCGCGATCGTCGATCAGCTTGGCCTGGTAGGTGGCGTCGAAAAGCGAGGCCTCTGAAGGATTCACGCGGTCCACCAGGCCTTGCAGGCGAGTAGTGAACCCGTAGCGGCGGCGAACCACATCGGTGGCGGTGGTAGCCGCGTACTTCACGGTGTCCCACGGGCTCATGTCATTCATCGCGCGACCATAGGCGGTGAGCAGGTTCTTGCCCACCATCTGAATGAGCACAGTGTTATCGCCCTCGAAGGTAGCGAAGACATCGGAATCGGCGCGGTAGGTGGTCAGGCGGTTCTCGGACATGTAGCCGGCGCCACCGCAGGCCTCGCGGCACTCTTGGATAGTGCGGGTGGCGTGCTGGGTCTGCGCGGATTTGATGGCAGCTGCTAGGGATTCCATCTCACGGGAGGCAAACTTCTGCTCTTCGGTCGGCTCCGTCACAGACCAGGTGCCAGCCTCGTGCTGATCGTTTTGCTCCTGGTAGCGCTCCAGAATTTGGTTGTAGAGCAGGTGCAGCGCGTATGTACGGGCCAGCGGAATGAGCAGGCGGCGGCGGTGCTGGCGGTGCTCAATGAGGCGCTTCTCGGCGCCGGTCGCGCCCTCGAACTGACGACGGCGGTTGGCGTAGCGGATGGCGATGTCCAGGGAAGCCTCGGTGGCGGCGCCCGCTGCGCCGGATACGCCGATGCGGCCGCGGATGAGAGTGCCCAGCATGGTGAAGAAGCGAGCATTCTTGGACTCGATGGGGGAGGAGTACTTGCCCTTCTCGTCCACATCGGCGAAGCGGTTGAGTAGGTTCTCGCGCGGCACGCGGACGTTGTCGAAGCGCAAGGTGCCATTATCGACGCCTACCAAACCACCCTTGTGGCCATGATCGCCCAAGGTAACGCCTGGCAGCTCGTTGCCTTCTTCATCGCGGATGGGGACGATGATGGCGTGGACGCCGTGGGAGCGGCCGTCGCTATCTGGGGTGATGAGCTGGGTGAAGACGACTGCGGCGCGGCCATCCTTGGCGGCGTTACCGATGTAGTTCTTCACCGCGGAATCGGAGGGGGTGTTGATGATGAACTCATCGGTCTCCGGGTCGAAGGTGGCGGTGGTCTCGAGGGATTGCACATCGGAACCATGGCCGCGCTCAGTCATGGCGAAACAGCCCGGCAACTCCAGGCTGGCGGCCTTCTCAACCCACTTGAGGTGGCGCTCGGTGCCTAGCTGATCCAGCGCTCCACCCCACAGGCCCCACTGCACACCGGACTTAATCGCCAGCGAACCGTCGACCCACGCCAAGCCTTCGAGGGTGAAGGTGGAGAGATTTGGCTTTCCGGCACCGCCGTTGGCGCGGCGCAGGCCGTGGTTGAATCCGCCGAAGTCACAAACTTTGGAGAGGTTCTCAAAGGTGTGTTGGCGCTGCTCCGCCATGGGCAGATCCGGGTTCGGGAAGAGCGAAGGATCGTTGAGGAAGGTGCGCAGCTCCTGGCGGAAGGCGGCGTGGGGGCCGTCGAGAAGCGCGGCAAGTTCGGTGGCAACAGCAGGCTTCGGGGTGGTGGGCAGGCGGTGTGGGCTGCGGGCCTCGGCCTTGGGGGCGTCGGTGGAGGCCTGGTTGTTGAGCTCCGGGGAGATGGACTTTTTGTCAGCGGAAGACTTGGTCAGTGGCATGAGTGGTCCTTTCTGGGAGGCTTTTCTTAACGTTCGACGATGGCCGCGACGCCCTGACCGCCGGCGGCGCAGATGGAAATGAGGGCCCGTCCGCCGCCGTTTTCTTCGAGAATCTTGGCGGTGGTGGCGAGGATTCGGGTGCCGGTGGCGGCGAAGGGGTGGCCGGCGGCCAGAGAGGAGCCCTTGACGTTGAGCTTGGCGCGGTCGATGGGGCCTAGCGCGGACTGTAAACCGAGGCGTTCGCGGCAGTAGGTCTCGTCCTCCCATGCGGACAGGGTGGCCAAGACCTGGGAGGCGAAGGCCTCGTGGATCTCGTAGAAATCGAAATCTTGCAGGCTTAGGTTGTTACGCTCGAGCAGGCGCGGGACCGCGTAGGTGGGGGCCATGAGCAGGCCGTCGGGACCGTGGACAAAGTCGACGGCCGCGGTCTCCGAGTCCACGAGGAAGGCGCGGGGCTCGATGTTGTGCTCGGCCGCCCATTCCTCGGAGCTCAGCAGGGCGACGGAGGCGCCGTCGGTCAGCGGCGTGGAATTGCCTGCGGTCATCGTGGCCTGCGTGCCGTGTTGCTCGGCATCGCGCTTGCCAAAGACCGGCTTGAGCTTGGCCAAGGACTCCAAGGAGGAATCCGGGCGCAGATTGGTATCGCGGTTGACACCGAGGAAGCCCGTGGTGAGGTCTTCAAAGAAGCCCTCCTCCCAAGCCTTGTGGAGGTTCTGGTGGGAGGCGAGTGCCAACTCATCCTGGGCCTCGCGGCCGATGCTCAGTTCGCGGGCGGTGATGGCGGCGTGCTCACCCATGGAGAGTCCGGTGCGCGGCTCACCGTTCTGTGGCTGTTCCGGGGCCAGCTGCGAGGGACGGATAGAGCCGATGAGCTGGGCGCGCTGCGCAGCGGTCTTGGCGCGGGTGAGGTTGAGCAGCGTACGGCGCAGCGTGTCATTGACGGCCAGCGGGGCATCCGAGGTGGTGTCCGTTCCGCCCGCGATGCCGGCGGAGATTCGGCCTTGGGCAATGGCATCACCGACGTGGATAGCTGCCGCAAGAGAAGTGCAGCAGGCCTGTTGTACATCGATGGCGGGGGTCGTGGAGTCGAGGGCGGAGCCTAGAACGACCTCGCGGGTGAGGTTGAAATCGCGGGAGTGCTTGAGCACAGCGCCGGCGGCGACGAGGCCGAGACGTTCGTCGTGAAGCCCGTAGCGTGCGACGAGTCCATCCAGCGCACTGGTGAGCATGTCTTGGTTGGACGCGTGGGCGTACTGCTTATTGGAACGAGCAAATGGGATGCGGTTGCCACCCAGGATGGCTACGCGGTGCGGGGGGTTGGTCATTAAAAACTCCTTCGCGAGTGGTCTCGTGCGAATCATCCCAGCGGGAGGGGGTAGCAACCCGACTGTTCATTTCGCGTCACAACTAAAGTGATATTGTTAGTTCTATCACTCAATTAACTAACCTTGCAACCAGCTCAACAAAGCTCGCAAGGTTGTGAAGAATCGAGAAAGGAACATGCCAGCCTATGCCGAACGTCACAATTGCTGAGAAGCTCATCAACTCACCGCTCGCCGCCAAAGCAGGAGTACCCCAAGGTCACCCCCTGCGCCGCCACAAGGCTGGGGAACCAGCTCTCGATGGCCCCATCGTCATTGGCGGCAAGGGACGCATCGCTGAGTTTCTGAGTTCCCAGCTAGCCGTGGACTACCAGGTCATCAATGCTTCTGCGGAGGCGAAGCGCGCCGCCCTCGTCTTCGACGCCACCGGTCTGGAGACCCCAGAACAGCTGCGTGAGCTCTATGACTTCTTCAACCCGCAGATGCGCAACCTTCTGCCGTGCGCGCGCTTGGTGGTCATCGGCACCACCCCGGAAGCTGCGGACACTATCGACGCCCGCATTGCCGCCCGCGCACTCGAAGGGTTCACCCGTTCCCTGGCCAAGGAAATGCGCAAGGGCGGCACCGTGAACCTGGTCTGGGCAGACCCTGCTGCCACCGCAGAGGTGGAGTCCACGCTCCGCTTCTTCCTGTCTGGGAAGTCGGCCTTCGTGGACGGGCAGGTTGTGCGCGTCAGCGCCCAGGGGCACGATTCTCCGGCAACCAATGGCGAAGCGCAGAACTGGGAGCAGCCGCTCGACGGGCGGCTGGCGGTGGTGACCGGTGCTGCCCGCGGCATCGGCGCCACCATTGCTGAGGTGCTGGCGCGCGATGGTGCCAGCGTCATCTGCATCGACGTTCCGCAGGCCAGCGAGCATTTGGCCAAGACCGCGAACAAGGTCAAGGGCACCGCGCTGCCTCTCGACGTCACCGACCCCCAAGCCGCAGGCAAGATTGCCCAGCACGCGCAGGAGCGCCACGGCCGAGCCATTGACGTCATCGTCCACAACGCCGGAATTACCCGTGACAAGCTGCTGGCCAACATGAATGAAGGCCAGTGGGACTCTGTTCTTGCCGTTAACCTCTTGGCGCCGGTTCGCATTACCGAAAGCCTCTTGGAATCCGGTTCCCTCGCGCCGGGTGCCGCAGTGATTGGTGTGTCCTCCATGGCTGGCATTTCCGGCAACCGCGGTCAGACCAACTACGCCACGACCAAGGCCGGCATCATTGGCCTCGTTGATTCCTTGCGCTCAGTGTTGGCGGAGAACGGCTCCACCATCAACGCCGTGGCGCCGGGCTTTATTGAAACCGCCATGACCGCGGCGATGCCGACCGGCCCGCGCGAGATCGGCCGCCGCCTGAACTCACTGCAACAGGGCGGCTTGCCTGTCGACGTCGCGGAGACCGTCGCCTTCTTCGCCTCGCCGGCCTCCGCGGCGGTGAGCGGCAACACCGTCCGCGTCTGCGGTCAGAACCTCATGGGAGCCTAAATGAACGTCACCACACTCAACGAGATTCCAGATCTTCCTGCGCTCTACCGCAGCCTCATGCTGGGTGCGGTCCCCATCCCCGGGTTGGGGGCGGGCAAGCGAAAGGTTGAGGACTCGCAGACCGCGTACCGCGTCGACAGCGTAGGCGTCGACACCGAGCACCTGGCTCGCTACTGCCAGGCCACGGGCCTGCGGCTGAGCAACGAGCTGCCTGCTACCTATCTCTACGCGCTGGCCTTCCCGCTCGCCATCAAGGTCATGGCAACACCGGGCTTTCCGTTCCCAGCCGTGGGCGTGGTGCATCTGTCCAACCGCATCGAGCAGAAACGCCCGCTGCGCGTTGACGAGCGCTGTGACATCGCGGTGCATGCGGAAAACCTGCGCCCGCACCGCAAAGGGTTGGTCATCGATATGGTGACCACTTACAGCGTTGGCGGCGAGGAGATCTGGCGCCAGACGTCAGTCTTCCTCGGCCAGGGGGCCAAGTTCACCAAGGACACCCCGCGCCAAGTGAGAACACGTCCGGAGGCCGAGCGCTTCCTCGACTTCCCCGGCGATGAGGCGGGAACGCCTACGGCAACGCTGCGCTTTAGCCCCGAAAGCACCCGCGTCTATGCCGCGGCATCGGGGGATAAGAACCCCATTCACGTGTCCACGGTGGGTGCCAAGCTCTTCGGATTCCCCGCGCCCATCGCGCACGGCATGTACACGCACGCTCGCATGCTGTCGGTGCTCGATGGCACCCTCCCCGGTGCTGTGCGCATCAGCGCGGACTTCTACAAGCCCGTCATCCTTCCGGCGACCACGGGAGTGTTTGTGGCTCCGAGCGTCGCCACAAACAGTGAGATCGGAGCCCGGACCGTCACCTTGCGCAAGGCCAAGGACCCAAGCTCCCTCCACGTGGCGTGCCGGGTTGAGCCTCTAAAGTAGGCGCGGCCCAGTGGATGAGCCTCGGGCTCATCCTTTTGTTAATCCACGTGTTGGTGCTTTGGTGCCACCACCAGTGGCTTCGGGGAGTATTTGCCGCGCAGTCCGCGAAGGATGCCGGCGTGCTCCCAGAGGCGCTTGTCTTCCTCGGTGCGGGGAGTGAATTGGCGGGCAGCTAGCGGCTGCCAGTCAGCGTCCATCGCCATATAGGAGACTGTGGCGTGGATGGCGGTCTCCAGTTTTTCGCGGCCGCCGCGCGGGTTGCCCGAGCGCACGTGGACGGACATCTGCATCGAGCGGGTATCCGTGCGCATCATGCGGGCATCCACCTCGATGAGATCTCCAATATGGATTGGCCGGTAGAAGCGGATTCCGCCGGCATAGACCGCGACGGTGTGCTCGCCGGACCACTCCATGGTGCAGGCGGCACCCGCCTCATCAATCCATTCCATGGCGGTGCCGCCGTGGACGTTGCCGCCCCAGTTGACGTCGGTGGGCTTGGCCAAGAAGCGGTTGACCATGCGGGGAGCGTCGGACGGGCCGTCATAAGTCTGCTTTTCCATCTCCGCTTCGATGGCTTTGCGCAGCTCGATGCGGGATTCCGCGGCCTCCCATACGCGCTGGTGCTCAGTGGAATCCGGAACGAGCGGCGGAACGGCCATCGACTTTCCGGTCTCGGTGTCCTTGGCCACGAAGATGACGAGGCAGTCGCAGGCGCGCGTGAAGATGCCATCGCGCGGGTCAGCGGAGAGCACTTCGTTGACGATGTGCATGGAGGACCGCCCGGTCATCGCGATGCGCGAGCGTACCTCTACCAAGTGGCCCGAAGGGATCGGGCGCGTGAAGTGAATGTGGCCCACGTAGGCCGTCACGCAGTAGGTACCGGACCATTGAACCGCGCACGCATAGGCGGCCTTATCGATCCATTCCAAAACACGCCCGCCGCCGATGCCTTGGGCGCCGGCGATGGTGAGATCTGTCGGGGCGGCCATAAACCGCAGCGTGATTGAGGGAGACTTCCCGGTCGGGACAGGCTTCTTTTCTTCCGAGGAGCTTGGTGGCATGGTTGGTGACATGGATAACAAAGTATCAGGGAGTGTGCATAGCGTATGAAAAAGGCCGTTGATGCCGCCACCACCCGTGCTGCCGTCGAAGCGGTGGCGGAGTGGATCCGTGACCCTGAGAGGACCGAAAAACCAGGTCGCTCTGCTCTGGCAAAGGCCACCCGCACAACAGCCCGCCTGGTGGAGGCGGACGCGCCGGGACATTCCGTGGAGTTGCGGGTCCCCCCATTCGTGGCAGTCCAGTGCATCGCCGGTCCCCGGCATACCCGGGGTACCCCTCCGAATGTGGTGGAGATGGATCCCCTGACATGGTTGCAGCTGGCCACGGGAGTCATTGGCTGGGAGCAGGCGCTTAACGCTGGCCGCGTAGACGCCTCCGGATCCCGCTCCCACGACATTGCAGCCTGTTTGCCCGTGATTCCGTTAGTTTTCACAGGCCCAAACAGCTAGGATTGGCGCCGTGGTAGCTGAACACGTCCAGAGCATGACTAAGCCCTTGTCGACGGATCCCAGCCTGGATCCGGAACCCCGCGAAGAATGCGGAGTCTTCGGTGTTTGGGCACCAGGAGAAGAGGTTTCGAAGCTAACCTACTTCGGGCTTTTTGCCCTCCAACACCGCGGGCAGGAGGCCGCCGGTATCGCGGTGGGCGATGATGATCGCATCGTCGTCTTTAAGGACATGGGCCTTGTCTCCAATGTCTTCGATGAATCAATCCTGAGCTCGCTGCATGGAAACGTGGCCGTCGGCCACACGCGTTATTCCACTGCAGGCGGCAAGGAATGGTCGAATGTGCAGCCGATGTTTGGGACGTCCCCCAGCGGTGTTGACATCGCGCTCGGCCACAACGGAAACCTAGTAAATTACCTGGAACTGCGCGCCGAGGCCGTGCGGCGCGGGCTGATTAAGCCGCAGGAAGAGTCCGTCTCGGATTCCATGTGCCTGTCCATCTTGTTGGCGGACGGCGTCAACGAGGACAACACCGTCTTTGATTCGGCCCTGCACTTGTTGCCTACCGTACAAGGTGCCTTCTGCCTCACCTTTACTGACGGGCACACCCTGTATGCGGCGCGTGACCCACATGGCGTGCGCCCGCTTGCCCTGGGCAGGCTCAACACGGGCTGGGTGGTAGCCAGCGAGACCTGTGCGCTCGACATCGTCGGCGCGCAGTTTATCCGGGAGATCGAACCGGGCGAGCTCGTTGCCATCGATGAGACCGGAATCCGCTCCGAGCGCTTCGCCGAGACCAAGCGCCATGGCTGTGTCTTCGAATATGTCTATCTGGCTCGGCCCGATACGAATATCAAGGGCCGTTCTGTCAACGCCACGCGAGTGGAAATTGGGCGTCGCCTAGCGCGCCAGTACCCGGCACCCGATGCGGACATGGTGATCCCCGTTCCCGAGTCTGGCAACCCGGCTGCCGTCGGTTACGCTCGCGAATCCGGGCTGACCTTCGCGCACGGCTTGGTGAAGAACTCTTATGTGGGCCGCACCTTCATCCAGCCCACGCAGTCCCAGCGCCAGATGGGTATTCGCCTCAAGCTCAACCCGCTGCGGGAGGTCATTGAAGGCAAGTCCATCGTCGTGGTGGATGATTCGATCGTGCGTGGTAACACGCAGCGCGCGCTGATCCGGATGTTGCGGGAAGCCGGTGCCGCTGAGGTCCACGTGCGCATCGCCTCCCCGCCGGTGAAGTGGCCGTGCTTCTACGGCATCGACTTCGCCTCCCCAGGCGAGCTCATTGCCAACGCCAACCCTTCCGATGATCCGGAAGAGGTAGCACAGACCATCTGCACCGCGATTGGCGCGGATTCACTGGGATTTGTCTCCACCGATGAGATGGTGGCGGCTACTCAACAGCCGCGCAACGAACTGTGCTGCGCATGTTTCGACGGTAAGTACCCACTCGGACTGCCTGCTGGAAACCCCAATGCTGAGGCCGTGCGCACCCTGCAGGGCTCGACGACAACTAACGAATAAGGACTAAGTCACTCATGAGCGAGAACACGTATGCTGCCGCCGGCGTCAACATTGAGGAAGGCGACCGCGCAGTAGAGCTAATCACCCCCCACGCCAAGCGCGCCACCCGCCCCGAGGTTATCGGCGGGCTCGGCGGATTCGCCGGCCTATTCAAGCTGGGGGAGTACAAAGAACCGGTCCTTGCGGCTGGCTCTGATGGCGTAGGCACCAAGCTGGCTGTGGCCCAGGCCATGGACAAGCACGACACCATCGGCATCGACCTCGTCGCCATGTGCGTGGACGATCTTGTCGTGTGCGGCGCTGAGCCGCTCTTCCTGCAGGACTACATCGCCGTGGGCGAGGTAGTGCCGGAAAAGGTAGCGGAGATTGTTAAGGGCATTGCTGAGGGCTGCGTCCAGGCTGGTGCAGCGCTCCTCGGCGGCGAGACCGCCGAGCACCCAGGGGTGATGGGTAAGGATGAATACGATGTCTCCGCTACTGCGGTTGGCGTTGTAGAGGCTGATGAGCTGCTCGGCCCGGATAAGGTGCGCGAAGGCGACGTTCTCATCGCCATGAAGTCCTCCGGCCTGCACTCCAACGGTTACTCCTTGGCGCGCTACGTGCTCCTGGAGCAAGCGGGTCTGCCGCTCGACGGCTACATGGAAGACCTAGGCCGCACCCTCGGCGAGGAACTTCTGGAGCCTACCCGCATCTACGCCAAGGACTGTCTGGCGCTGACATCGGAGTGCGCGGTGTCTACCTTCTGCCACGTCACCGGAGGCGGCCTTGCCGGCAACCTGGAGCGCGTCATCCCGGAGGGCCTGAGCGCTGAGGTGAGCCGTTCGACGTGGACTCCGGGCCAGATCTTCAAGACCATTTCTTCGGTGGGCAAGGTTGCCCTCGAGGAGATGGAGAAGACCTTCAACATGGGCGTTGGCATGATCGCCGTCGTTGCGCCGGAGGATCGCGAGCGAGCATTGGCTATGATGACCGCCCGCCACGTGGAGGCGTGGGAACTGGGCACCGTTCGTGCTGCCGAAGAGGGCGAGCCGCGCGTTGTCATGACCGGCGAGCACCCAGGGTTCTAAGTCCTGAGAAAAGGAACAAGGCCGGAGGCGCTTCCCCTTAAGAAGAGGGGGAGACGGCTCCGGCCTTTCGCTTAAGTGATGTACAGGGTGGGACAGTGACTCGCGCGCCTAGCGCGCGTCGGAATCATCCTCATCCCACTCATCCGAGTCCCAGCGATCTGCGTAGTCCTCGTAATCCGCGTACTCCGAGTATTGGTCTTCGTCCTCATCGTGGGAACGCTTGGAGTTCTGTGAGGCGAGCTCACGCTGGAGCGAATCCAGATCCATCTCGGGCGAATTGTACTTCAGCTGGCGTGCAACTTTGGTCTGCTTTGCCTTTGCGCGTCCGCGTCCCATGTGCATGACCCCCTTGAGGTGTGTAGGGCGGTCCAGGGATTCTTGGCCGCCCCATCGTCTTAGTCAGATATGTGTATGTTCCTGTAAGACACCATAGCCTGTGTGAAGAAAAAATTCCGAACTACCCCCCAGTGGCGCGTGGAAAAGTGTGCTAGCCCGCGGCCAACGGGCAGTGTGCATTTCGCCACTATTTTCCGCGCAGCCGGTCCACAGCGGCGCGCCCGGCCTTGGGGCCCTCGTCGGCGGGGATGGAGTCCGGCTCGACCGATGCCGCCACTGGACCAATGCTCAGATCCCCGTGGTTGAGGGCGCTGCGTTTCACTAGACCAAGCGCGATGGGGCCATAATCGCAATCCTCGACCACGGTGCCGAGCTTGCCGACGCGCCGTCCCCCAAGCGTAATATCCGCCCCGCTTACGGGGAGCTCCGGAGCGGAGCCGTCGAGGTACAGCATGACCAACAGGCGCGGAGAGCGCCCGAGGTTCTCTACGCGCGCGACCGTCTCCTGCCCGCGATAGCAGCCCTTCTCCAAGTGGACGAACGCGGGGTTATCATCGCTGCGTCGGATCCACTGGGGAACCTCGTGGGCGATGGTTTTCGCATCGAGGTCAGCGGCCAATTCTGGTTCGCGTGCGCGCACTCGTTCGGCGGTATAGGCCATGAGCCCCGCTAATTTTCCGCCCTGCTTTTCCAACTCTGCGACTGCTGTCTCCAGCTCACCCCGCGGCACGAGGAAATCCTGGCGCGGGCAGCCCGGCCAGTGCACGCAGCGCTCCATCACGGCGCTGGAAGGCTTCTGTAGCGGCTTGCCCAGCACGGTGATGATCGCCGCGTCTGCTTCCTCCACGGTGACCTGGGACCAGAAAATCATGGCGGTGAGGAAGTCCCGCAAAGATTCGAACTGGGCCGGTGGCACATCGAGGTAGAAGGTTTCCCCGTCGAAGGACAGGTCGATATGGTGTAGGACGTGGCCCTGCATGTCTAGATCAAGGGCGCCGGCAGAGAATCCGGCGTCCACGTCATCGAGCTTCTGGCTCAGGAGGTTGTGCAGGAAAGCCCGGGCATCGGGCCCGGAAACGGCAATGACCCGGCGTTGGGAACGGTCGATGATGGCGGAACCTGTCTCCACCGCGCGCTGCTCCACGAGGGGGTTGCCGTAATGCCAGGGGATACCGGAGACGTCGACAAGCGTGGTGCCCTGGAACTCAGCGGCCCCGGGCCGGGAAAGAAGTGGCGAAGTATAACTCACGCCCTCCGATGGTAGGGCATAATCGGGTCTATGAGCCTTCAGCGTAGGAAAGAGCCGGTCATCTACGTCGTGGAACCGTTTGGAGGGTCGGTGCGGCGTCATATGCCGAACCTACCGTTGGTCTATTGGGACGATGCTGCGGTCACACGCGGTGATGGTATCTTCGAGTCCCTCCTCGTGCGTGACGGCAAGGCGGCCAATTTTCATCGCCACGCGGAGCGCTTCCGGCATTCCGCGCGTGCTCTCGATCTTCCGGAGCCACCCATCCACAAGTGGAAAGAAGCCACCGAGCTGGCCATCGCGGACTATTGTGGTCCCGCCGCCGGGGAAGGCGAGGACGGTTTAGCGCGAGAGGCCAAGTGCACGTGGACCTATACCCGCGGGCGGGCCTCGACTGGGGTGCCCACGGCATGGGTGGTGGTTCAGGAGATTCCGGATGACGTTGTGGCGCAGCGTGATACCGGCGTCAAGGTGATGAGCACGCCGCGTCTGTGGCAGGTGGCGGAAGAGTTGCCGGCGAAGACGCTGAATTATGCGGCCACGATGGCCACGCTGCGCCTGGCCCGCGAGCGTGGATTTGATGATGTGATTTTTACCGATCCCGATACGGGGCTGGTCTTGGAAGGGGCCACCTCCACCGTGGTGGCGGTCAAGGGTACAAAGCTGCGCACCCCGGCGGGCAAGGGAATACTGCCTGGCACCACGCAAGCTGCGCTTTTTGAGTATGCCTCTGAACAGGGATATCGCTGCAAGGCGAAGGAGCTGAATCTGCGCTACCTCGAGGAGGCTGACTCAGTGTGGCTCGTCTCCTCGGTGCGCACTGCGGTGCGTGTGACGCGCCTGAATGAAAAGAAGCTCAAGGCGCCGGCGAACGCGGAGAAGATACGCGCGCTGATCGACGCCGCCCTGGCACGCTAACTTCGCCGCATTGCTAGTTAGCCAGCCACACGGGTGAGCTCGGCGGACATGTAAGGGCGCATTTCGCCGTCGACAAGCCGCTCATCCACCCAGCCGAGGTTGTTGTTCGGCATGAGGCCATACATGCGCTTGCCGGGGCCGAGGTTGGCGGGGCCGGTTTCGGTGACCATCGTGGACGCGGACTCGAGCTGCCAGGCGCGCTCGTTAAACAGCGAACCATAGAAGATCTCGTTGATGCCGTTGGATGAGGTATAGGTCATCTCAATCTCGTCCTTGAGTGAGATGCGCCAGAACCCGGACTCGCGGACATCGGGGCCAACCGGGTTGCCCTCGGAATCAATCTTCCAGGTGCGGGACGTATAGGTCAGGTAATTCTCACCGTCGTGGGCGATGATGAGCTGCTGGCCAAAGGCGTACTGTTCACCGTCGGTGCTGTGGGCTTGGCCTTCCCCTTGCCATACGCCGACGAGAGGGAGAAGCCCGAGCAGACCATCGTGCAGCGACGGGCCCTGACGCAAGTTCGCCGTCTCATCCGGCAGGGGATTATCTGCTACATCAACGGTGGGAATGTTGCGGGAGGCTGCATCCTTCCATGCCTCCGCTGCCTGGTTGACGGCCGCGTTGCCGTCTACCTTAGTGTTCTCCGGGTGGGTGTTTTCCGTGTTTTTCTCGCTATTTGTCTGTTCGCTCATGCTGCCCCAGCGTAGTCGTGGCAGCGCCGCGGAAACCACTAGGCTCCAGTAGTCTAGGGAGCCATGCGCGCTTTGCTGATTTCAAACCCTAATTCTACGAGCCAGAATGCGGCTCTCTTCCGAGAGGTTTTGCCCGTCATTCGGGAGGTGGATGGGTTGCAGCTGCTT
The DNA here is from genome assembly GCF_007672725.1 of Corynebacterium aurimucosum ATCC 700975. Lineage (GTDB taxonomy): Bacteria > Actinomycetota > Actinomycetes > Mycobacteriales > Mycobacteriaceae > Corynebacterium > Corynebacterium hesseae. The sequence continues at coordinate 16,506 of NZ_VDTC01000008.1, read as the reverse complement.
GCTCGCTTCACGCACTACCCGGGCCACGCAGAAGACATGGTGCGCGGTATGACCCGGGAGGACTTTGACGTCATCCTGGTCTTCGGCGGCGATGGCACGGTCAATGAGATCGTCAACGGGTTGCTCGGCCCGGCGAATTTCGCCCAGCGCCCTAGCCCTCAGGAGATCCCGGCGCTAGCGGTGATCCCTACTGGTTCAGCAAACGTCTTCGTCCGCGCCCTTGGTTTCCCCAATACCCCCGTCGAGGCGGCGCACGTGCTGGCCCGGATGCTGGAGCGAAACACCCGCCGCACCGTGTCGTTGGGTATGTGGAATGACCGGTGGTTTGCGGTCAATGCTGGTTTCGGGCTGGATGCAGACGTGCTGGCTCGCGTGGACCGTGCACGGGAGATGGGCTTTTCAGCCACCCCGCTGCGCTACCTGGCGGTGGCCTTTCAGGCCTATCAGCGCGCCCGCATCCGCCCACCGCGCATTAATGTGCGTGCGCGCTCGAGCTCGGGCGAAACCTTCGCGGCCGATGACGTTCCCGTCATGTTCACCTCCAACACCAACCCGTGGACCTTCCTGGGGCCGCTGCCGGTGGTGACCAATCCGCGCAATTCCTTCGATCAGGGGCTTGGCCTTTTTGGTGTGTCGGACCTCGGCGGGATTGATGGCCTCGTGGGCGTTCTCCACTTGTTCGGAGTGGATCACCGTCACTGGTTGAATAAGGTCACGGATGCCCGCACGCTGCATTTTGAGGATGCCGTTGAGGTGGACTTGGTCTGCCCTAAGCCGCACCGCTTCCAAGCGGACGGGGAGTCGGAAGGCACCTTTACGGAGGTGCACTTGGAGTCGGAAGCAGACGCGCTGGAAGTCTTTGCTCCCATCGACCCGGCCCCGCCCATTCACCGCAGCTTCCGCCGAGTCCTGCGAGATCTCATCCGTATTAAGTAGCCGGCGGTAGTAACAAGTCTGCGGTGCGGGTACCGCTGGTGCACCGTCGGCTTAGTTTTGCATCGGCTTAGTTCTGCCTGTTTTCGCGCCAGCTCGGCGGCGTCGTCGGCGCGCTGCCCACTTCGTTGGCGGTGTCTTGCGCTTTTTGCGCGGCATCCTCGACGGCCTTTTCCTCCGAACCATCGATCTCCAGCGGGGAGAGCTGTGCCGTTTTCAGCGTAATGTTGCGTCGCTGTACCTCGAAGGTGATGGAGCCGCCGTGTAGTTTCACGGAGGTGGCTTGAGAAGGCAACGGGAGTTGGCGTGTGTCCAAGACCAGGCCGAAAGCCTTTTTCAAGCGTTCGTCATCCGTCCCGTAGACACTCATGCGAAACTCTGGGCCGACGAGGCGCAGTGTCACCGTAGCGGTGGACTTGGTGGCATCCCCCGGCAGCGTGCCGGTGAGCTCAGCTTCGGCGGAGGGCCCGCCGGTGGGGGACATGTTATCGGGGTTGGCGATGGAGAGGTCAGTAATACCCAGCATGCGGCCCAAGGCCACTCCGTCGAGGCTGATACTGCGCGTATAGGTGGATACCGGTGAGCCTTCCAGTTCGCCGCTGAAGAGTTGCTCGGGGTCAATTGTGATGTCGCGCAGCGTTGTGGAGGCATTGACCATGCCGAGTTTCGGAACTTCCACGTCGGAGGAGTTGACCTCCAGGTATGGAATCTCTTTGGTTAGCGCGGCAAGGGAGAAGGGGACGCCGCCGATGTAGACATTCGGGGTGTTTTCCAACTGGGAGCTGGCTTTCGCTTTCTGGGCCACGGTGTGTTCTGCGTGCATCGCCACCGCTGAATCCGCCAGCCATGCTGTCAGGGCCACACCCGCAACGGCGGCAAGGCGTACGGCAGTGCGGTTGAGGTAGATGACAGTCACCCCTCTATTACTACCGCACGTAGGGTGGGAAGCATGAATATTGAGACCAAGACTCTGCCACAGAACCCAGATGTGGCCCAGCGCGTGGAGGAGCTGGCCACTGCTGCTGAAGCTCACGACGGCTTTGCGCCCCTCTCCGAGCAGTTTCTTTTAGGGCTCAGGGATGAACGTCTTGGGCACAATCATCTTCTCGCAATTGAAGATGGTGCGGTAGCTGGCGTGGCTGCCCTCGATGGGCAGACTGTAGAGCTCTTTGTTGACGTGGAACACCGTGGGCGAGGGGTAGGGCAGGCGCTTGTCGACGCCCTCCCAACCTCCCCCCAGATCTGGGCCCATGGCAATCTTCCCGCTGCGCAAGCGCTGGCGAAGCGCAACGAGATGGACGTCGTCAGGCGCCTGCTTGTCATGGCGATTGAAGGGCAGGACTTGCGCGCGGCCGAGGATGCGCCGGCAACGGTAGAAGAGCTAGAGATATATACGTACACAGAGTCGGTGGAGCGTTTCGGGCGTGAGCACGTCGAGTCGGAATGGGTACGCACGAACAACGAGGCCTTCTCGTGGCACCCGGAACAAGGAGGCTGGGATCTGGAGCGTCTGCACCGCGGGATGGAGGCAGAGTGGTTCGATCCTGCCGACGTGCTTTTCCTGTGGGATTCTTCGAATGACTCCCACGGCCACCCGGTAATGGCCGGCTTCCACTGGCTGAAATGGCATGCAGAGGACACCCCAGCCTTCGGTGAGGTCTATGTTGTGGGATTGGGTGAGGACTATCGCGGGCGCGGGCTCGGTGGACCGCTGCTGAGTGCTGGGCTGCAGCGCATGGCGGCTAAAGGTGCGGACAAGGTCATCTTGTATGTCGAGGCTGATAACGCTCCGGCGGTAAAGGCCTACGAGCGTTTGGGCTTTGGCATCGCTGAGGAACACTGCGTCTGGGCGAAAAGTGACTAGCCTCACCGGCTTTTGGTACAAGTTCACCGATTGTTCATCTCTTGATCCCTGTGGGGTTAACCCGCCCTGTATAGCTTTACAACACGTGAGTTAATCGCGCTCGTCTCAAGAAGATCGCTCAAAGAAGAGTAGAGGGCGATTTGCTCGGACAATCATTCTCTTGTATCCGCACCGGAAAGGTTTCCCGTGATCCGCAACTTCAAGCGCACCGCCGCTATCTTCGGCATCGTCGCCGCCACCTCCACTGCTCTCGTTGCCTGCTCTGAGTCCAACGAATCTGGCTCCGCTGAAGGCGGTTCCGATGGGGCAGAGGTTTCCGGCGACCTCTCTGGTGAGGGCGCATCCTCCCAAAAGTCCGCTATGTCCGTCTTTGAGAAGGCATTCCTGGAGGCATACCCGGATGCTAACTTCTCCTACACTTCTTCCGGCTCCGGCGCTGGTGTGAAGGCTTTCAACGGCGGCACCGTTGACTTCGCCGGTTCTGACTCCGCTCTGAAGGAAGATAAGGGCGAGGTTGAGGCCGCCAAGGAGCGTTGCGGTGGCAACGACGCATGGCACCTGCCGACGACCATTGGCCCCGTCGCCATCGCCTACAACCTGGGTGACACCGAGGTCAACCTCTCCACCGAAACCCTCGCCAAGATCTTCAAGGGCGAGATCACCAAGTGGAACGATGACGCCATCAAGGCTGAGAACGAGGGCACCGACCTTCCGGACAAGAACATCACCGTCATCTTCCGCTCTGACGAGTCCGGTACCTCCGATAACTTCCAGAAGTTCCTGAAGTCCGCTACCGGCAACTGGGACAGCGAAGGCAAGCAGTTCCCGGATTCTGTTGGTGAGGGTGCTAACGGTTCCTCCGGTGTGGCTGACCAGGTTGCCTCCATCGAGGGTGCTATCACCTACGTTGAGGCTGGCTACGCTCACCAGAAGGAAGCCGATGGCGTCAAGATTGCCAAGATTGACTTCGGCAACGGCCCGGTTGAGCTCAGCTCTGAGTCCGTCGGTGTCGCTCTCGACCACCTCGCTTTCAAGGAGACCAACTCCGAGCACGACATGGTCGTTGACTCCGACAAGCTCTTTGCTTCCAAGGATGAGGGCGCTTACCCGCTCATCCTGACCACCTACAACATCGTCTGCTCCGCTGGCTACGACGAGGAGACCTCCGCTCTGGTGAAGGCCTTCTTTAACACCGTCCTGGACAATCAGTCCGAGGAGCTGGAGAAAGCAGGCTTCATCCCGGTTTCCGGTGACCACCTGGAGCGCCTGAAGGCAGCCGTCGAGGCTATCCAGTAAGAGCGCGTTACTACGCGGGTTTCTTTGAACCCCCGTAGCGTCCGTTTGAACACACACTTCCGCCCCCAACCCGCCCTTCACGAGCGCTTTGGGGGCGGCAGCATGTCCCGTATTTTCATTGTTTCCGTTGAAAAGGATTCCCTAGTCTCATGGCAGACAACAATCTCACCACAGCGTCGTCCGTGAAGGAGGATGCCGTTTCAGCGACCCGCCCTAGCGCGCATGCGTCCGAGGCGGACGCCACCTCTACGCCCGCCGTCAAGTCCGGTGTGAAGCGCCCTGGTGATCGCATTTTTGAATTCTTGTCCACTGCGTCCGCAACGCTGATCACGGTGATGATCGCTGCCATCGCGGCCTTCCTGATCTGGCGTGCGGTTCCTTCTCTGTCCGTCAATGAGGGTGGCATTCTGGGCTTCTTCACCTACGGTGACCGTTGGGAGACCAACGACACCGATGCTATGAAGTTCGGTATCCCGACCATGTTCGGCCACACCGTCTTGATTTCCATCGTGGCTCTCATCATTGCGATGCCGGTCGCGCTCGGTATTGCCATCTTCCTGTCCAACTACGCGCCGGCCAAGCTGGTCAAGCCGTTGGGATTCTTGGTAGACATGCTCGCCGCCGTGCCATCCATCGTGTACGGCCTGTGGGGCTGGCAGGTGCTCGGCCCTGCGCTGTCCGGCTTCTACACCTGGCTGCACTCCTGGGCTGGTGGCTTCTTCCTCTTCAAGGTCTACGACAACTCCCCGAACTTTGCGACGGGCCGCAACGTCCTCACCGGTGGCATTGTTCTGGCGGTGATGATCCTGCCGATCATCGCTGCCACCGCCCGCGAAGTCTTTGTGCAGACCCCTCCCGGTCAAATCGAGTCCGCCTTGGCCCTCGGCGCCACCCGGTGGGAAGTCATCCGCATGACGGTTCTCCCCTTCGGCATGTCCGGCTACATAGCCGGCTCCATGCTGGGTCTGGGCCGCGCGCTGGGTGAGACCATGGCTCTCTACATGGTTGTCTCCCCGCTGGTGGACTTCCGCTTCTCGCTGTTCGACGGCGGTACCACCTTCGCAACGGCCATTGCCCTGGCGGCTGCTGAGTTCGGTAATGAGATGCGTGCCGGTGCGTATATCGCCGCTGGCCTCATGCTGTTCCTTCTGACCTTCTTGGTCAACGCTATTGCCCGTTCCATCGTGAAGAGCAAGTAAGGAGGGCTCAGAGATGACTACGACTACAACTTCCAACTCTGTCCCGGCATCTTCCGGCCCGACCTTCCTGGATATCTCCTCGAGCCGAAAGACCACCAATACTGTTGCCACCGTTCTCGTGTGGGCAACGATGATCATCGCCATGATTCCGCTGCTGTGGGTTCTCTTCGAGCTCATTTCTCGCGGTTCGGGCGCTATCCTGAGCCCCGAATGGTGGACCCACTCCCAACGCGGAATCCTTGATACCGAGGCCGGCGGCGGTGCGCTCCACGCTATTATCGGTACCTTTGTGCAGACCGTCATCGCGACCGTCATTTCCGTTCCGATCGGCATTTTCACCGCGATTTACCTGGTGGAGTACTCCCGCGGTGGAACGCTGAGCCGTCTTACTACTTTCATGGTGGACATCCTCTCCGGTGTGCCTTCCATTGTTGCGGCCCTGTTCATCTTCGCCATGTGGATTACTCTGTTCGGCTTCAAGCGTTCCGGTATGGCGGTGGCGCTATCGCTTGTGCTCCTGATGATTCCGATTGTGGTCCGCAATACCGAAGAGATGCTCCGCGTGGTCCCGATGGATCTGCGTGAGGCTTCCTATGCTCTCGGTGTGCCGAAGTGGAAGACCATCGCGCGCATCGTTCTGCCGACCGCACTGTCCGGCATTGTCACCGGCATCATGCTGGCCGTGGCCCGCATCATGGGTGAGTCCGCGCCGGTGCTGGTGTTGGTGGGCTCCACCTCCTCCATCAACTGGGACGCACTCAAGGGTGCGCAGTCCTCATTGCCGTTGATGATGCTGGATATGTACAAGTCCGGCGCTGATCCGGCCGTCCTGGACAAGCTGTGGGGTGCCGCCCTTACGTTGGTTCTCCTCATCGCGATTCTCAACATTGGCGCGCGCATCGTTTCGGCGAAGTTCTCCGTCAAGAAGTAACCGTATTCACTTTCTACCTACCCCATAGGAGCACTACTCATGTCCAAGCTTGAGCTCAACGACGTGAACATCTACTACGGTGACTTCCACGCCGTACAGAACGTCAACATGCAGATCCCGGCGAAGGCCGTGACTGCCTTCATCGGCCCTTCCGGCTGTGGTAAGTCCACAGTCCTGCGCACCCTGAACCGCATGCACGAGGTCATCCCTGGTGCTTATGTCAAGGGTGAGATTCTCCTGGACGGCCAGAACATCTACGGGCCCAAGGTCGATCCGGTGTCCGTTCGCAACACTATCGGCATGGTCTTCCAGAAGGCCAACCCGTTCCCGACGATGTCCATTGAGGATAACGTTGTTGCCGGCCTGAAGCTGTCCGGCGAAAAGAACAAGAAGAAGTTGAAGGAGGTCGCCGAGAAGTCCCTGCGCGGCGCCAACCTTTGGGATGAGGTTAAGGACCGCCTGGACAAGCCGGGCGGCGGCCTGTCCGGCGGTCAGCAGCAGCGTCTGTGCATTGCTCGCGCGATTGCCGTGGAGCCGGAAGTCCTGCTGATGGACGAGCCCTGCTCGGCGCTCGACCCGATTTCCACCTTGGCCGTGGAGGACCTGATCCATGAACTGAAGGAAAACTTCACTATCGTTATTGTTACTCACAACATGCAGCAGGCAGCCCGCGTGTCGGACAAGACCGGCTTCTTCTCCCTGGAAGCTACCGGCCGGCCTGGCCACCTGGTGGAGTTCGATGACACCACGAAGATCTTCGAAAACCCATCCAAGAAGGATACCGAGGATTACATCTCTGGCCGCTTCGGCTAAACATGCGCTTCGGCTAAACACTGACAGCGCCGAAAGCCGGCACCTCTTCTAAAGGTCTAGAAGAGGTGCCGGCTTTGTGCATGCACTGTGCGCTAGGTGTGGCGAGCGGTAGGGGCTAGCGGTGAAACTGGCGCTCCAGCTCCGCCATGCGGGCCTCCAGCTCTGCCTCTCGTTGCTCCTGATCGCGCTTGCGCATGTAGCGGTCGGGGTCCAAGCCCGTTGCCAGGTAAATGATGCGGCCGGCAGCTGCTGCGCAATGATCGGCGAAACGCTCGTAGTAGCGCGAAAGCTGCGAGGTTTCCACGGCCTGGCGCACCGTTCCTTTCCACTCGCGCTGCGTCAACATACGAAGCAGGTGTTGGTTGATGTCATCGACGGCGTCGTCGTCCTCGGTCAAACGGAGCGCCAGCTCCGGATCGCGGGTGATAAGGATGTCTTTGAGGCCTGAGGACATGTCGAGAACGAGGCGGGCGTATTCCTCGAAATAGCCCATAATGTCTGACGGAACAACTGATTCAGGGTGGCGGCGGCGGGCGCTGGTGGCAATGTGCTGAGACAAGCGGCCCATGCGGTAAAAGTCTTCCACAATATAGATGGAAGCGATGACCTGTCGCAGATCCTTGGCCATCGGGTTCTCCAAGGCCAGAAGGGACACCGCACGGTCTTCGCAGCGCGAGCGGACTTCATCCAACTCATCGCGCAACGACAAGGCCTCCTCAGCTGGTTGCAGGGAGGATTCGATTAATGCCTGAGAGGCAAGAGTCATCAGCTTATGAACCGCAGTGCTCATGATGATGAGGTCATGGGCAAAGTTGTCCAACTGTTCACGGTAGGCAGCGCGCATGTCACGTACTTTAGCTGAACAATTGGTCTAGTGCCTGTCGAGCGACACAAAAGGGGTTTTCGTGGCTAGCCGCCGGAATGCATAATCTCCGCGCCTTCCGGAACGGTTGCGTCCTCCGGATCGTCGAGCCACCCCTCGGGAAGGACTACCTTGGCGGGCGAACCCTGGCGGCCGCGGGCGCCATCGGCGTCGTCGGCAAGCGCAGGCGAATCCGCCCACGGCTCGAGCAGCTCCCGGAGAGCGTCGAGGGAGTTCACGCGGGACAGGCCAGCACGGACCTGACCTCCCACGGGAAAACCGCGTAGGTACCAGCCGATGTGCTTGCGGATATCGCGGCTGGCCTGGTCCTCGCCCTCGTGCTGCGCCAGCAGTTCTGCGTGGCGAATCATAATCTGCGTGACCTCACCCAACGTGGGCTCGGCCGGCACCGGCTCGCCACGAAGGTGGGCGGAGAGCTCCGCGAAGAGCCAAGGACGACCCAGACAACCTCGTCCCACGACGACGCCGTCGCAGCCCGTTTGTTCCATCATGGCGCGGGCATCCGTGGCCTTGAAGATATCGCCGTTACCCAAGACAGGGATACCGGTATGGGCCAAGTGCTCCTTAAGGCGCGCAATTTCATTCCAGTCCGCATGGCCCGAGTAGCGTTGCGCGGCGGTACGGCCGTGGAGCGCGACTGCCGACGCCCCTTCTTCCACCGCAATGCGGCCGGCGTCGAGGTGCGTGTGGTGCCCCTCGTCGATGCCCACGCGCATTTTCACGGTGACCGGGATATCGGTGCCCTCCGTGGCCTTGACCGCTGCGGCGACGATGTTGCCAAAGAGGCGGCGCTTATAGGGGAGTGCGGAGCCTCCGCCGCGGCGCGTGACCTTGGGAACCGGGCAGCCAAAGTTCATATCGATGTGGTCAGCCAGATTCTCATCCACGATCATCTTCGCCGCCTTGTACGTGTACTCCGGATCGACGGTGTACAGCTGCAGTGAGCGCGGATTCTCCTGTGGATCGAAAGTGGTCATGTGCAGCGTCTTGGGATTTCGCTCTACCAAGGCGCGGGCGGTAACCATTTCGCAGACATAAAGGCCGGAGACGGTGCCGGTCTTCGCTATCTCTTGCTCGCGACACAGCACGCGAAAGGCCACGTTGGTCACGCCCGCCATGGGGGCGAGGACAACGGGGGAGTTGAGCTGGATTTTTCCGATAGCAAGAGTCACGCCGCCAATTGTGCGCGGAAAGAGCCTGGGGTGGCAAATTCTCACGAGGAAAGTGAGGGGTGCACACAGTTTGGGGCAGAGTGCGGTAAATCCTCCACCGATTCGCTAGTGTGGTGCATGTAACTAACAGGAAAGGACCGTAACGTAGGTCGTTTCTGCACATAAAAGGAGGACTAATGTCTGAGAGAATTGCATACGCACCGTTTGAGAAGCTCGTGATGAGCGCTGACGAGGCCGCAAAGTTCGTCAACCACGGTGACCGTGTGGGAATCTCCGGCTTTACCGGCGCTGGCTACCCTAAGGCGTTGCCGACCGCCATCGCGGAGAAGGCGAAGGCAGCTCATGAGGCGGGCGAGGAGTTCAAGATCGATGTTTTCTCCGGTGCCTCTACCGCTCCGGACTGTGATGGTGTGTTGGCTGAGGCAGACGCCATCCGCTTCCGCTCTCCGTATAACTCTGACCCGGTTTTGCGCGGCCGCTTCAACGACGGCTCCGCCCTGTACCAGGACATCCACCTCTCGCACTCTGGCCAGCAGGTGGAAGAGGGCTTCTACGGTGACTTCCAGGTAGCCATTATTGAGGCCGTTCGTATTGACGAGAACGGAAATATCGTTCCGTCCTCCGCCGTGGGCAACAACCTCGAATACATCGATGCCGCCGACAAGATCATCATTGAGATCAACGAGTGGCAGTCCCTCAACCTCGAGGGCATGCACGATATCTACAAGATCGAGAAGCTGCCGAACCGCCAGCCAATCCCGATTACCAAGCCGGCTGACCGCGTCGGTACCACCTACATCGAGATTCCGGAGGAGAAGGTCGTGGCTGTGGTCAAGACCAATGCCCCGGACCGCAACGCTCCGTTCAAGGCCCCGGATGAGGTTTCTGAGAAGATTGCTGCAAACTTCATCGAGTTCCTCGAGGGCGAGGTTGCTGCCGGCCGCCTAGAGTATGACAAGTTCATCATGCAGTCCGGTGTGGGCAACGTCCCGAACGCCGTGATGGCAGGCCTGTTGGACTCCAAGTTCGAAAACATTCAGGCCTATACCGAGGTTATCCAGGACGGCATGCTGGATCTTATCGACGCTGGCAAGATGACCGTCGCCTCCGCAACCTCCTTCGCCCTGTCCCCGGAGTACGCGGACAAGATGAACGCTGAGGCTGATCGCTACGCCAAGCACATCATCCTGCGCCCGCAGCAGGTATCCAACCACCCGGAGGTTATTCGCCGCGTGGGCCTGATTTCTTCCAACGGCATGATTGAGGGCGATATCTACGGCAACATCAACTCCACCAACGTCTCCGGCTCCCGCATCATGAACGGTACTGGCGGCTCGGGTGACTTCACCCGTAACGCCTACATCTCCACCTTCGTCTCCCCGTCGGTGGCCAAGGGCGGCGCTATCTCCGCCATCGTGCCTTTCGTTTCTCACACCGACCACACCGAGCACGACACCATGGTCATCATCACCGAGTATGGCGTTGCGGACCTGCGCGGTTTGGCCCCGAAGGAGCGCGTGGAGAAGGTCATCGCCGTGGCTCACCCGGACTACCGCCCGATGCTGGAGGAGTACTTCGAGCGCGCCAAGGCTAACAAGTTCCAGCACACCCCGCACGACCTGAAGACGGCCTTCGACTTCCAGGTGAACTTCATGGAGAAGGGTGACATGCGCGGCTAAGTCTTAGACCCGCAAGGCCGTGGCCCTTACCGCTGAAGGTGAGGGCCATTTCCTTTTCTTTGGTGCCACCGGCTAGGATAGGTGAGCGTTGGGCCTTTAGCTCAGTTGGTAGAGCTACGGACTTTTAATCCGCAGGTCGTGGGTTCGATCCCCACAGGGCCCACAAAAAGAGCCGCCTTCGGGCGGCTCTTTTTTGTTTTGGGGCCCAAGCGCAGGGCTGGGTTCAGGGCTAGCTCTTAACGAGCTTCCTGATGGCCCGCATGGCCTCCTCGAGCTTCTCTGTGGCTACTTGTCCGTCTTCGGCGGCTGCTCCCGCCACACAGTGTTCTATGTGGTCCTCCAAGAGCGCTAGGGAAACGTTCTCGAGCGCTGAAGTAACCGCTGAGATCTGCGTGATGATGTCGATGCAGTATTGGTCCTCCGCGATCATGCGGTGGATGCCTCGGGTTTGGCCTTCGATGCGCTTGAGGCGAGCCAAGTACTTTGCTTTCTGCTCATCATTGGAGTTGTAGCCGTGCACACCCGGCTCGTGACAGGAACAGGTATCCCGCTGGTCAGCCATGGTTTTCTGCCTTTCTGCCAGGACGATTTGGTTAAGTGAGGATGTCTCCAGTATATTTTTACAAAGTTGCCTCAAGGCAACGGGCCCCCATCGTCTAGCGGCCTAGGACACCGCCCTTTCACGGCGGCGGCACGGGTTCGAATCCCGTTGGGGGTACCAACACTTTTGTGTTGGTGCACAAGAAAATACTTATGGCCCTGTGGCGCAGTTGGTTAGCGCGCCGCCCTGTCACGGCGGAGGTCGCGGGTTCAAGTCCCGTCAGGGTCGCCATATTTCAGCCTCGGAGCATTGTTTATAGAACATATGCCTCGGGGCTTGTGTCGTTTTATGGTGGTGTGTGGAGGCTCCTGCAACGTCGCAAATGGCGCATAGATCTGTATAGGTCTAGGCGCTGTGGTGACAGTGTGTATTGAGGGGCTGCATCGCCCTGAAAACGGTGAATGACATGCTGATTTGGTGTGCTTATCTAGCTTTGTGTAGAGTACTTATTCGTGCCCAGCGCACAACAGATAATTGAAAATGGCCCTGTGGCGCAGTTGGTTAGCGCGCCGCCCTGTCACGGCGGAGGTCGCGGGTTCAAGTCCCGTCAGGGTCGCCGAAGTCCTCGTGGCTTCTGGCCAGATAGCTCAGTCGGTAGAGCACACGCCTGAAAAGTGTGGGGTCGCCAGTTCGATCCTGGCTCTGGCCACAAGACAGCCCCTTCCATTGGAAGGGGCTTTTTTGTTGCTCTTTTTGGTTTAATGGGCGGCATGACTACTTCAGTTGCGCACCAAACCGATCAATCCCGTTTCGTCATCACCGTTGATGGGGAAGAAGCAGGCTTCGCCGAATACAGTGATTCCGCTACCACACGCGAATTCACGCACACGGAAATCTTCGAGTCATTTCAGGGCCAAGGACTGTCCAAGCCGCTAATTAAAGCGGCACTGGATGATGACTCAACGGCCGGCCGCCAAGTCATTCCAACGTGCAGCGCCGTGGCGCGCTTCATTGAGAAGAATCCCGATTACCAGCGGCTGACTGCCCGTGAAGGCAGCCTTTAAAGGCACGGTCTTTTAGATGTAGTAGTCCGGGTCCACCAGCTTGATGCGCTCATCCTTCTTGCGCGGGCGGTTGGTGGCCGGGATACCGATGGCAATGTGCTCCGGTGGCACGTCCTTTGTCACCACGGCGTTGGCACCGACAGCGGAGCCGTGGCCGATGGTAATCGGGCCGAGCACTTTGGCGCCCGCGCCAATGGTGACGTTGTCCTCAATTGTTGGGTGGCGCTTAGTCTGTGTCAGCACCTGACCACCGAGCGTGACGCCGTGGTAAAGCATGACGCCATCGCCAATTTCGGCGGTTTCACCGATGACGATCCCCATGCCGTGGTCAATGAAGAAGCGCCGGCCAATGGTAGCGCCGGGGTGAATCTCGATTCCGGTGAAGAAGCGGTTAAGCTGCGCCAAAATACGGGCTGGCCCACGCCATCCACGTTTCCACATGCGGTGGGCGATTCGGTGCGCCCAAATGGCGTGAAGGCCGGAGTAGACCACGGCATTTTCGACGTCGCCGCGCGCGGCCGGATCATGCTCGCGCGCGTTGGCGAGGTCTTCACGAATCATCTTCAAGATGTGCATGCGAACCATCCTATCTAGAAAGAAAAAGCGCCCCCTAGCACAGAGGGCGCTTTTATTCGGAGGGCTTTCCACGGCGCCGTGCTTGGCGACGTCCCGTGGAAAGCCACGTTAGCGTTTTCCTTAGGCCTCGCGAATGTCCTCGAAGAGGATGGTGGAGACATAGCGCTCACCGAAGTCCGGGGCGACGACGACGATGGTCTTGCCCTTGAACTCTTCGCGCGCAGCCAGCTTGAGTGCCGCAGAGACGTTGGCACCGGAGGAAATGCCGACGAGCAGTCCTTCTTCGGTGGCCAGCTTGCGTGCGGTGGAGACGGATTCCTCGGTGGTTGCGGTGAGCACCTCGTTGAGGATCTCGCGGTCCAGAACCTCTGGGACAAAGTTGGCGCCGATGCCCTGGATCTTGTGGGGGCCAGCGTGTCCCTCGGAGAGGACGGGGGAGTCGGCGGGCTCAACGGCGACCAGGTAGGTGTCGGGGTTCTGGGAACGCAGGTAGCGGCCCACACCGGTGACGGTGCCGCCGGTGCCGACGCCAGCGACGAAAGCGTCGACCTTGCCCTCAGCGTCGTCCCAGATCTCGCGGCCCGTGGTTGCCTCGTGAATCTTCGGGTTTGCCTCGTTGGCGAACTGGGAGGCCAGGATGGCGTTGGGGGTCTCAGCGATAATTTCGTTGGCCTTCTCGACAGCACCCTTCATGCCGGCAGCGCCCGGGGTGAGCACGATTTCAGCACCATAAGCGCGCAACAAAACCTTGCGCTCGTTGGACATGGTCTCCGGCATGGTGAGGATGACCTTGTAACCCTGGGCGGCACCGACGAGTGCCAAGCCGATGCCGGTGTTGCCGGAGGTGGCCTCAACGATGGTGCCGCCTGGCTTTAGCTCGCCGGATTCTACGGCGGTGTCGACAATTGCCTTGGCAATGCGATCCTTGACGGAATTAGCGGGGTTGAAAGACTCAACCTTCACCAGTACCTCGGCGCCGAGGCCTTCGGTCAGGCGGTTGAGGCGGACAAGCGGGGTACCGCCGATGGTGTCGAGAATATTGTTGTATACAGCCACGATGTGGACTCCTTGAAGATAAGTTCTGATGTACAGCAGACACTCTACACCGTGGCAATAGACCAAGTGGTATATAGATTCTGAACAGATCATTCGGGCATGGCATGTTGGATTTGAGGCGTCTCATGAGGGCGAGGCGTGATTTAGAATTACCCCCGTCGGCCGGTTATACTTCGCAAATAGTGTTCGCCTACCCCCGTTTCAGGCGGGGAATGTGGGTGCACCTGCTGGTTACCCCCGAGTAAGAGAGAGTCTCATGGAGCCGCACCGACTCAAGGATGACGACGAAGCCGTACGCGCAGCGCTCTCGTCACTAAAGACCGCAACGGGAATCCCCGTCACGATGTACGGCACCTTGCTGCCGGACAATCGCCTGCAGATTACCCAGTGGGTAGGGCTGCGGACCCCGGCCTTGCAGAATTTGGTGATTGACGCGAACGTGGGCGTCGGCGGGCGCGTTGTCAGCACTCGCCGCGCGGTTGGTGTGTCCGACTACACTCGTGCCACCACAATTAGCCATGAGAATGATCGCCATATCCAGGATGAGGGACTGCATTCGATCGTGGCGGTGCCGGTCACCGTTCAGCGTGAAATCCGCGGTGTCCTCTATGTTGGTGTCCATTCGCCGGTGCGCTTGGGTGACAAGGTAATCGAGGAAGTCACCATGACTGCTCGGTGCCTCGAGCAGGATCTGGCCGTTAATTCCGCGTTGCGTCGTGCCGACGGAGGCAAGGGCGGCGCTGCTCGCGGTCACGTGATGAACGGGGCTGAGTGGGAGCAGGTGCGCTCAACGCACTCCAAGCTCCGCATGTTGGCTAACCGAGTCAACGATGAAGACCTCCGTAAGGAACTAGAGGCTCTTTGCGACCAGATGGTCTCCCCGGTGCGCGTTAAGCAGTCCACCAAGCTTTCTGCTCGCGAGCTGGATGTTCTTTCCTGCGTGGCGTTAGGGCATACCAATGTCGAGGCGGCCGAGGAAATGGGTATTGGCGCCGAAACGGTGAAGTCCTATTTGCGCTCTGTCATGCGCAAACTGGGTGCACATACTCGCTATGAGGCAGTTAATGCGGCCCGTCGTATAGGCGCGTTGCCCTGATCGTAGGTAAGTTGGGTGGGCGTGAAAGACCAATTTATTGTCTCCGGTGGGGCGCGCCTGCAGGGCACCGTCAAGGTGGACGGTGCCAAGAACAGTGTGCTGAAGCTGATGGCTGCGGCACTGTTGGCGGAGGGCACCACCACGCTGACCAACTGTCCTAAAATCCTTGATGTTCCACTGATGCGAAAGGTCCTTGAAGGCCTTGGCTGTTCAGTGGAAATCGATGGCCACACCGTGCAGATCACCACGCCGGCCACGTTGCATTCCAATGCAGACTTCGATGCGGTGCGCCAATTCCGCGCGTCGGTGTGTGTATTGGGGCCGCTGACGGCGCGTTGTGGTCACGCAAAGGTAGCTTTGCCAGGTGGCGACGCCATTGGTTCCCGCCCACTGGACATGCACCAATCTGGGCTAGAGAAGATGGGCGCTAGCACGCGCATCGAACACGGCGCCGTTGTAGCGGAGGCGGATCAGCTCCATGGCGCGAACATCAAGCTCGATTTTCCCTCGGTAGGCGCTACCGAAAATATTCTTACTGCTGCAGTCCTTGCGGATGGCGAAACCCAACTCCACAATGCGGCCCGCGAACCGGAAATTGTGGACCTGTGCACGATGCTCAAGGAAATGGGCGCCGACATCTCCGGGGAGGGGACATCCACCATCACCATTCGGGGAGTGGACAAGCTGCAACCGACGGAGCACGAGGTTATCGGTGACCGTATTGTTGCGGGTACGTGGGCATATGCTGCCGTAATGACTCGCGGGGATATCACGGTGGGCGGTATTGCTCCCAAGCACCTGCACCTGCCGTTGGAGAAGCTTAAGTCCGCCGGTGCGGATATCGAGGACTATGTCAATGGTTTCCGCGTGCGCATGGACCGGCGTCCAACTGCTGTGGACTACCAAACGCTGCCGTACCCCGGCTTCCCCACGGATCTTCAGCCGATTGCCATCGGGCTCTCCGCGGTCGCGGAAGGTACATCCATCATCACGGAAAATGTCTTTGAGTCTCGTTTCCGGTTCGTCGATGAGATGCTCCGCCTTGGCGCTGATGCCCAGGTGGATGGACACCACGTAGTTATCCGCGGTCAAGAGCGCCTGTCCTCGACGCATGTCTGGAGCTCCGATATCCGCGCAGGTGCCGGATTGGTCCTCTCCGCTTTGTGTGCGGATGAGACGACCACCGTGCACGATGTCTTTCACATCGACCGCGGCTATCCCAACTTTGTGGAGAACCTGCAGGCCTTGGGCGCCACCATCGAGCGCACTCAAGAGGAGGAGCTCTACTAAGGAGCATTGTTTGGCGACGTCCCTATGTGGCGCACCTTTTCGGTGTGTCACCTGGGGATTTGTTGTTTGTTGGGGGTGTGCGTATATTTATCCGAGTCGCCGCGAGGTAGCCG
>NZ_VDTC01000089.1 GCF_007672725.1 Corynebacterium aurimucosum ATCC 700975 | reverse complement strand
CCCCTCCCCTTCCCAAACAACCCCCACCTAAACAACCTCATTCCCCAATCCCCTAACCCCCACCCCCGTTCCCCCCCCCTCAACCCCCACAACCCCATCCCCATCATCATCCAGTCCATCCCCCTCATCCATCCCAACATCCATCACCTCCCCACCCACCTCTCCCTCCACCACCCCAACACTTTCCCCCATCCCAACGCACACCTCCTCCCCCCCCTCGACCTCCTCCAATTCCCCCTTCCCCCCCCTTACCTGCCAAATACCCCACATCCCTCTTCTTTCTCCTACCCCCCCACATCCAAAGCCACTAACCCACTCCCTATATCCCCCCTGACCCCCCCCCCTCTAAAAACTCACCTTCACCACCACCCTTAATCCCTTCAACACCACTTCATCCCCCCTAAAACCATTACTTTGACAACACCAAGCCGAAATCTTACATCCC
>NZ_VDTC01000899.1 GCF_007672725.1 Corynebacterium aurimucosum ATCC 700975 | reverse complement strand
AAAGATGATGAAGGTGAATGGGAGGGAGAGGTTGATGGAGGTGGGGAGGAAGTGTGGGGAGATGAGGTGGGTGTAGGAGGGGTTGTGGGATGGTGGTGTGGTGTTGGGGAAGGTAGGGAAGTTGAAGGAGGGTGAGGGGGTGGTAGAAGGTGGGTATGGGTGGATGTTCGGGGTAGGAGAGGGGGTGAAGATGGGTTTGGGTGGGGTGTGCAGTGCGGGGGGCGGGGCTGGTTTGAAGAGGAAG
>NZ_VDTC01000898.1 GCF_007672725.1 Corynebacterium aurimucosum ATCC 700975 | reverse complement strand
AAAGTGAGTGCACGGCGGCGGCAAGTGGCTCATGAAGGAAGAAGTTTTGATGAAGAAGGTTGTGGAAAGAACGAGGAGATGAAGGGATGAGAGGTGGTTGAAGTAGGGAAAAGGTGGGGGAAGGGTTAGTAAGCATTGGAGAGGAAATGTAAAGGGAGATGTTGTGAATTGGGTGAGAATGGTCAGATAGGGTTTGTAAGGAGTGACGGAAGGATTGGGTATGGAGTTGTTTGGGTGGTGGGTG
>NZ_VDTC01000897.1 GCF_007672725.1 Corynebacterium aurimucosum ATCC 700975 | reverse complement strand
CCACCCCAATGCCCCGCTTCGTGCCGAGGACTACTCCTTCATTCACGTCAACGCTAACCCCCACATTTTCCCTCCACCCACTCCCCACCAATACCCTCTCTCCACTCATACCCCCCTCAACAATCAAAACACCCCCAACCACCTCACCTATATTCCCCACCCTCGTCCCCCTCTTCCCCCTGCCTCCACCCATTCTCATCATCCTACTCCAAATCCCCCTTTCTTCCTTCATCCTACGAACCAC
>NZ_VDTC01000896.1 GCF_007672725.1 Corynebacterium aurimucosum ATCC 700975 | reverse complement strand
CTACCCCCGTAGAACCCCAACAGCACCAAGATGACATCGTCCGTTCCGACCACACCCTCCCACCTTCTCATCACATTCATCCCCTTCCGCTTCCCCTCCCACGCTTCTTCCATCCCCAATCCGAAATTCTCCGTTTTCCTCCGCATTTCCCCTCCCCCCACCCCCCCCCCGTCTCATCCCCTTCCCCGTGCAGCACATCCCCCCCGCGGCCCTTCTGCGTGATTCCTCCAACCTCACCTTGCTC
>NZ_VDTC01000895.1 GCF_007672725.1 Corynebacterium aurimucosum ATCC 700975 | reverse complement strand
CCCTCCTCTCCCCTCACTTCCCGCTTCCTCACCCACCCATACCACCCAAACACTCCCACCATTCCCCCCCTCAACATCACAACCCCCCCAACCACAAACACCCAATACCACATCCCCACCTCCCAACCCCACCTTCAAACATCCTCCTCCCCCTCCTTCTTCCCCCCCCTCTCATGTCCCCCCTCACCAACTTCTTCACCACCCCGCTTGCCGGTGTTGTCCCCTTCCTGTCCTTCTCCATGCA
>NZ_VDTC01000894.1 GCF_007672725.1 Corynebacterium aurimucosum ATCC 700975 | reverse complement strand
GTTTAAAGCGCGGAAGGTTTGCAGAGGCATGATGATTGAAGGAGTGGATGAGTGTTGGGGGGTGATAGAGGGAGGGTGGGGAAAGGAAAGTGGGTCGTTTATGTGGGTGTGGGTAAAGATGAATTGGATAGGAGTTGTGATGGTGGAGATGAAAGAGAAGAAGGTGGTTAATGAAGTGGCAGTGGGTGCGGAACGGTGGATAAGGACGTGCGGTGAGTGGTGTGGGGTTTTTGTGGGTGAAGTG
>NZ_VDTC01000893.1 GCF_007672725.1 Corynebacterium aurimucosum ATCC 700975 | reverse complement strand
TCAGGTTACTGACCCTCCCAATCAACCCTTTACCTCCAACCCTTCTCCTCACATTCACTTTTATCTTCTCCAACACCCCCCCCATATCAATACCCTCATTCCCACCGATAACGCACCCTACTTCCACCAACCCACCCACCATAACCCCCCCACTTCCCCCCCCCCGACACCGACCACCTCACCAACCATCCCCATCTCCTCCTTCACCACCCCCCCCTCACCCCCACCGTCCTCATGCAGCTGAC
>NZ_VDTC01000892.1 GCF_007672725.1 Corynebacterium aurimucosum ATCC 700975 | reverse complement strand
TCCCGTCCCCCCCGATCCCCTGCCCCATTTCCCCATCACCCCTACCTACCTCTCCCTCCCTCCTCACTCGCCCATCCTTCCCCTCACCCACCCCCATTTTCCCCACTCCTCCAACCCTTTCTCCCCCCACACCAACACCCCACCATCCATTCCGAAGGCCACCCCATCGAACCCCCTCCACCCCAAGGCGCCATCCCCCCCCCCCTCCCCGCCATCATCTACACCATCATCAACCGCCACCTCCT
>NZ_VDTC01000891.1 GCF_007672725.1 Corynebacterium aurimucosum ATCC 700975 | reverse complement strand
CACCCACCCCTCCACCCAGATTCACACACTCCATTTATCACCCTTCCTCAAAACACCCCAAACTCTCCCCCACATCTCCCCCCCAATCTCATCCCCCTTATTCCTCTCACTCAATTCCCCAACCTGAACCCCATCCAACACTCTCAATACCTACTCCATATCCAACCCTTCCTTCCTATTCATCAACTACTCCCAAAGCTCCCCAACCCTATTCCCTCACTTATCTCAGACATCCATACTCAATT
>NZ_VDTC01000890.1 GCF_007672725.1 Corynebacterium aurimucosum ATCC 700975 | reverse complement strand
CATCCAATGCCCCCTGTCCTCCCCCCCCCACCTACACTTCACCCCCTATTCCTTCCCTATTCAATCCATCCACCCCCGCTATTTCTCAAACAGCTTCCCACCCCTCTCATCCCACCAATCACAAATCATATCCACCCCTACCTACTTATCCTCCAACCCCCCCTCCTCC
Organism: Corynebacterium aurimucosum ATCC 700975; assembly: GCF_007672725.1. Lineage (GTDB taxonomy): Bacteria > Actinomycetota > Actinomycetes > Mycobacteriales > Mycobacteriaceae > Corynebacterium > Corynebacterium hesseae. Next base: position 76 of record NZ_VDTC01000890.1, on the reverse strand, counting down.
ACTACCTAGCTTCCCATCTACACCTTCATCACCCTCACCCCATACCCCGCCTGCTCTTCCCTGCCCCACCCCATCT
>NZ_VDTC01000088.1 GCF_007672725.1 Corynebacterium aurimucosum ATCC 700975 | reverse complement strand
GGGGAAATGTTTGACGGCGGTGGGTATGGGTTTGCTGTACCTAAGGACTGTGTGGTCGGGGGTGGGGTGGGGGGGGGTGAGGTGGTGGGGGGTGAAGTTGGAGGAGGGGTTGTGGTGGGACTGGGGGGAGATATTGGGGGAGGGGTGGATGGGGTATTGGTAGTGGGGTTTAGGGTGTGGGTGAAAGGGAGAATGGAAGGAGGGGGAATATGGGAGAGAGAAGATGGGGGGCTTCTCGTGGGGAGGGAGGGGGTTTAAATGTGGAGGGGATGGGTGAAGGGTGGGAGGAGAGGAGGGGGTGGAGGGGGGGATGAAATGGGGGGAGGTGGAAATGATGGGGTTGGGGTGATGGATGGGGAGGGGGGTGTTGTACGGGTGGGGGGGGGGGATGGAAGGGGGGGGGGGGTGGGTGGTGTTGGTGTATTTGCTGGGGGGGGGGGGGGGT
>NZ_VDTC01000889.1 GCF_007672725.1 Corynebacterium aurimucosum ATCC 700975 | reverse complement strand
TTCATCCCACCGCTCGCCCCGGCCCAACTACGTCCGAGCCCCCGTCCCTGTTAAATCAACCAGGCAGGTTCTTCATTATCTTCACCAACTCCAACCTCCCACTATCCACATCCGCGTTAGTCATTTTCAACTCAAACCCCACCTCATTCGCATTCCCACTACCCCAGCCAAAACCCACGTTTCCATTCCAATACCTCCACCCCTTACCCCACGAACCACAAGCCTTAGACATCCTACCCCCATCC
>NZ_VDTC01000888.1 GCF_007672725.1 Corynebacterium aurimucosum ATCC 700975 | reverse complement strand
ACCACCCAACATCACCTACTGGGCTCATCTTAATGCCACCCCCGTTCCCAGCCACAACCCCCTACGCACCCACTTCCCCCCCACCACCACCCCCCACACTCCCCACACCTTCCACCCCTTTATCCTATCCCCCTCACACAAACCCACACCCTCACCAATCTTCCCAAAAACCCCAATCTTGGTCCCGGCGGTCACGTACACGCCGGCTTCGACGACACAGTCGTCGCCAAGCAAAATCCCCACAC
>NZ_VDTC01000887.1 GCF_007672725.1 Corynebacterium aurimucosum ATCC 700975 | reverse complement strand
GTGGAGGTAAATGGTGTGTTTGTAGAATGAATCAACGGGGGTGAGGTGTCATTGGTTGAGGCGGGTTTGGATGTGATGGTGAAGAAAGTAGTTGAGGAGGGATTGGTGGTTGGGGAATGTAAGGAGATGGAGGGTGATGGTTATATTGTGTGTGTGGGGAGTGGTTTGGGTGAAGGGTATAAGGTTGAGAGGAAGTAGATGAAGGGGGGAGTTGAGGAGATGGGGGCGGATGTTGGAGGTGGGGG
>NZ_VDTC01000886.1 GCF_007672725.1 Corynebacterium aurimucosum ATCC 700975 | reverse complement strand
AGGGGGAAGGTGGGAGAAGAGGGGAAGATGGGAAGAGGGGAACGTGTGAAAGGGGTGGGTGGGAGGTGAGAGGGGGTGAAGGTGGGGGTTGGGGTGTTCCCAGGGTTGGGGGTGTTGGCAGGGTAGCGGGGTCCTGGTGGTTGGGTAGGGTGGGTAGGGGGGGTGTGGGTCGGGTTGGAGGAGAGGCCCAAGGAGGGAGACCTTGCGGAGGGGTTTGCGGTTGTGTTTTACGTAGGCAGTAATGA
>NZ_VDTC01000885.1 GCF_007672725.1 Corynebacterium aurimucosum ATCC 700975 | reverse complement strand
CCCCCACCAACCCTAACCCCCCCCCCAACCCCTCCAACAAAACCACCCACCCTCCACTCCACGCCGTCCCCCCAAAACACCCACACCCACCCATCCCACTCCCCAAACCAATCTTCACTATCTTACCTACCCCCCTCCCCACCACCAAAACTAACCCCACCCCCCACCCCCCTCCCCACCTCATCTTCACCGACCCCTTCTACTCCCCCCACAACTTCCAAAACTTCCCCCCCCCCCTCCATACC
>NZ_VDTC01000884.1 GCF_007672725.1 Corynebacterium aurimucosum ATCC 700975 | reverse complement strand
AACCAACCTTCTCCACCTCCTCCCTCCTGACCCAATCATCCACTTCAATTTCAAACCCCTTCCCCTCCCCCACCTCCCTCACACCACCAACCCCCACCCCCCCCACCTCCTCTTCATCCCTCATCCCTCCTTCCACCTCACCGCCCACCACCTCTCCACCATCCTCCCTCACCACCTCAACCCCATCATCCTCCTCCTCAATAACCATCCCTACACCATCCACCCCTACATCTTCCCCATCCACC
>NZ_VDTC01000883.1 GCF_007672725.1 Corynebacterium aurimucosum ATCC 700975 | reverse complement strand
CCCCCACAGTTCATATACATCCTGATCTCCCCCTCCCCATCCTCCCACTCCACCACCACCACCTCCCCCATCATCTCCCCCACCTCACTCAATCTTTCCTCCCTCCCCCCCCCCACCTTTTCCCACACCTTCCTCTCCCCTCACTCAATAACCGTCCCCCTCCCCCTCCTCCCCGCACCACAACCCCCACCACCAGTCCACCCCCGCCACCCTCCCCCCCGAAACCGACTCCGCCCTGGCCCGCAC
>NZ_VDTC01000882.1 GCF_007672725.1 Corynebacterium aurimucosum ATCC 700975 | reverse complement strand
CCTTCACTCTATGACAATCCCCCCCGAACCCATCACCCCCCCCCACACTCTAATAACCCATGACTACCTTCCACACCTTTAATATCCACACCCAACACACCCCCACCCTCCCCCATCACCTTCCCCTCAATCACTCCCTCACCCATCTCATCCCCCACAACCCCTACCCTCCCACCTTCTTCTAATCCCACCTCACGCCGCGTCCCCCAGCATATGCCTACCCCCGTCATCAATTAAGAAACAATT
>NZ_VDTC01000881.1 GCF_007672725.1 Corynebacterium aurimucosum ATCC 700975 | reverse complement strand
CCATCATCACCCCCCCCAACCTCCCTCACGCCACTCCCACCATCCTCCCCCTCCACCACTCCCACCCCCCCCACTTCCCCCACACACAAAAAATCCCACCCCCCATCCTAATTCACCCCCCTCCCAACAACCACTAACAAGAACTACACCATCCACCAAACCCACCCCTCAACCTCCCTTCCCTCCACACCCATCTCCCCCACCCGCATCTAGTACACCCTCTTAATACCCTTTCCCCATCCGTAC
>NZ_VDTC01000880.1 GCF_007672725.1 Corynebacterium aurimucosum ATCC 700975 | reverse complement strand
CTTCAGAGTCGCGAGCCACGACTCCATCCCCAACCTGCCCGCCTCATCACCAATCATCCCAACCACCCCCTTCCCCACCTCCTTATCCCCCATGACCTCCTTGAAGGTACCCACCACACCCATGCTCGTTCCCACCTCCTCCTTCCCCCACCCCTTCCCCACCGAACCCACCTTCGACAGATCCCGGCTGGTGAGGCTTTCCAACTTCTCACCCCCCTCCCCCAACAAGCCACCCAACTCCTTCCG
>NZ_VDTC01000087.1 GCF_007672725.1 Corynebacterium aurimucosum ATCC 700975 | reverse complement strand
GGAGTATTGGGATGGATTGGTGGTTTGGACGAAGGTGGAGGTGAGGGGGGGTGGGGGTGATGCTGGGGGTGAAGGTGGTGGGTGGGTGGAAGAGGAGGAGGGAGAGCTGTTGGGAGGGATACTGGGGGAAGAGGATGGGGGGGTGATTGGGGGGGTGATGTGGATGGATATGGTGGGGAGGAAGGGGGAGAAGAGCGGGTAGGGGGGGAGGATGGGGGAGGTTGGATAGGAAAAGAGGGGGGTGGGGAGTGGTGGGAGGGGATAGGTGGGGAGGGGGTTGGGGAGGGAGGGGTAGTGGGGGATAAGGGAGGGTTTTTGGTGGGGGATATGGGGGAGGTTGGAATGGGGGTTAATGGGGAGGGGGGTTGGGAGGATGGAAAGGATGGGGAGGTGGTTGGAGGTGTGGGAGTAGGGGGTGGAGGGGTGAAGATGGAGGTTGTGGAAGGTGG
>NZ_VDTC01000879.1 GCF_007672725.1 Corynebacterium aurimucosum ATCC 700975 | reverse complement strand
ATGGGGAGGGAGGGGGAGGGAGCAGGGGAAGCGAATGTGCGGAACAGGTGGCGGAGACTTGTTAAGGGCGGTGGGGAAGGGGGTGGAATGGAAGTGTGGGTTGTGGGCGAGGATGGTGTGAGAGGCGAGGAAGTGGAAGAGGTGGGGAGCAGCATGGGGAAAGGGGGAAGGATCAGGGACGTGATGTGGGGTGATGGGGTGGATAGTGATGTTGATGTGGTGGAAGTGGTGTAGGTGCGGGGGGGG
>NZ_VDTC01000878.1 GCF_007672725.1 Corynebacterium aurimucosum ATCC 700975 | reverse complement strand
GAAGGTGGGTTGGAGAGAAGGGTGGAAGGGAAGGAAGGAAGTTGGGGAAAGGGGTGGGGGGAGGGGGGGGAATAAGGATGTGGATATTTGGGTGTGGAAAGTGTAGGAAGTTAAGGAGAATGGCACCGGTGGATTGTGTGGGGGGCGAGGGTTTTGGATGAATGTATGGTGGGAGAATCGGAAAGCAGGAGGAGAGAAAAGAGTTTGAAGTGGGGTGAAGGGTCCAAAACGGTGAGCTCTCGGCGG
>NZ_VDTC01000877.1 GCF_007672725.1 Corynebacterium aurimucosum ATCC 700975 | reverse complement strand
CTCCTTTCAAAGCACCAACCACAATCCATACTTCCCTCAGTCGATCCCTATCTACTTCCCTAGTACCCTTCTCCATATCAACCCCCAACGCAAATACCCTCTCCCCCCACCATCCCTCCCCCTATCTTTTTCTTCCCCTTCCCCTCAACCCTTTCCTATTCCTACCCCACCCCCTCAATCCCCTCCACCTTCCCCCCCTTTCCACCCCCTCGCCTCACCACCCACATACCCCCCCAATCACCCACC
>NZ_VDTC01000876.1 GCF_007672725.1 Corynebacterium aurimucosum ATCC 700975 | reverse complement strand
GTTGAGGAAGTTGGGGAAGGGAAAGGGGTTTGGGGGGGGGTAAATCATGGGGATGTAGGGAAGGAGTGGGAGGAGGATTGGGATAGGAATAGGAGGATTGGGAGAGATGTTTAGGGGTGGAAGAATAGTTGGTAGGTTGGAGAAGAAAAGAGGGAAGAAGATGGTGGGGAGGATGGGAAGGAAAGGAGGTGCTTGGTTAGGGCGGAGAATGACGTGTGGGATGTGAATGGGTAGGAAGTGAATGGG
>NZ_VDTC01000875.1 GCF_007672725.1 Corynebacterium aurimucosum ATCC 700975 | reverse complement strand
CCGCACACCCACCCTCGAACCCCCGTCAATCTCCCCCCCCCTAACCACCCACTCCACCTCCCACCCAATCCCCCTCTCCCCACACCCCACCTCCCCAAACCCCATATCCCACAACCACTACCTCTACTCCACCCACTTCCCCTCCATACCCTCAACCATCTCATCCTTCACCGCACCCAAGGGGCGCGCATAGCTCAGGCCCAGCTCGAAACCCTCGACGAACCGCCCGTGACGCTCCCCGTGCTC
>NZ_VDTC01000874.1 GCF_007672725.1 Corynebacterium aurimucosum ATCC 700975 | reverse complement strand
AGTTCAGGGTAGTGAGGGGGAGCATGAGCGCGACGGACGGGGCAAGGGGGAGGGTATTGAGGAAGGGTGGTAGGGTTGAATTGTGGGAGGGTGAGGGGGGGGAGAGGGGGGATGGGAAAGGGGGGGGGAAAGAGTAGGAAGAGGGAGGGGGTGGGGGGGAGGGGGGGTCCCGGGGTTGGAGGGGGTGGGTGGCGGCGGCGGGGCGGGTGTGCGGGCGGTTGGCTCAGTAGGGGTGTGGCTTGCGGT
>NZ_VDTC01000873.1 GCF_007672725.1 Corynebacterium aurimucosum ATCC 700975 | reverse complement strand
AGTAGGCCGCGGGGGAGGAGGTGCGCATGATGACCGTGGGGGGGAAGGTAGGGGGGGATAGGTTGAGGGAGGGGGGGGTGGGTAAGGGGATGGTTGAGGAGGATGGGGTGAAGGTGAGGGGGGAGGGTGATGGGCTGGGGGGGGGAATGGGAAGGTTGGATAGGGAGAGGGATGGGGTGGGGGGGATTGAAGTGGTCAGCGAGGGGGTGGAGGTGAGGGGGGGTTAGGGATAAGGGTATATGTGTG
>NZ_VDTC01000872.1 GCF_007672725.1 Corynebacterium aurimucosum ATCC 700975 | reverse complement strand
GGGTGGGGGTAGGGGATGGTGAGGAGAAGGTAGGGTGGGGGGGGTGAATGAGGAAGAGGGGGTTGTAGATGGGGTAAGTGGATTGGGAGAGATTGAGATGAAGGGGGTTGATAAGGAGGTTGGGGTGGGGGAGGGAGCGGATGGTGGGGATGGTGGGGGGGATAGGGGAGGTGGGAGGGGAGGAAGAAGTAGGGGGAGAGGAGGAGGAAGAGATGGAGGGGAGGGGAAAGAGGAGGGAGGAAGAGG
>NZ_VDTC01000871.1 GCF_007672725.1 Corynebacterium aurimucosum ATCC 700975 | reverse complement strand
GGGGGGTAGGTGCTGGATGTGAGTGGCGGCAGGGTGGGGGTTCGGGGGTTCATTTGGTAGGGGGGTGTGAGTAGAGGAAGAGGAGAGGGTGATGGGTGGGGGGGAGGGGGGAGGAAGAGAAATGAGGGGTTTGATAAGTGTTGGGAATGGGTGGGATTGTGTTGACGGAATTGTATAAGGGAGGGGGGTATGGATGAATGGAATGAGAGAAGGATGATGTTTTTGGGGTACGGGGGATAGTGTGTA
>NZ_VDTC01000870.1 GCF_007672725.1 Corynebacterium aurimucosum ATCC 700975 | reverse complement strand
CGTCATGATAATCTCCTTCCCCCCCCTCCCCCTTCTCCCTCTCCTCTATCTCTTCTCCCCCTCCTCCATCTCCTATCCCCCAACTTCTTTTCCCCCCATCCTCCCCAACCCCTTTCAACCCTCCCCCTTCCCTCCCCACATCACACCACCTTCCAACCACTATCTCCTCCCTACTTCTCCTTACCCCCCCCTCATCCATATCGACTTCCAACCCACCTTCCCCATTATTTCCACCGCAATTATCTC
>NZ_VDTC01000086.1 GCF_007672725.1 Corynebacterium aurimucosum ATCC 700975 | reverse complement strand
TGGGGCCCCACCCACCCCCACCCCCAACCCCCTCCCACACCAACCTACTAAACCCTCCCAAATACTCCCCCTCCACCCTCACATCATAATCATCCCCCACCACCACCCCATTATCCTCATCCCACCCCACCCCCCTATAACCCACACCAATTTCATTCTTCAACCACCCTCCCGCCCCAACCCTCTCCCCCACCTCACCCAACATACTCGCTATCACCTCTTTCCTCCACCTCTTTCCTCCCCAACCACTAACCCCCACAATCCTCACCTCCTCTTCCCCTCCAACCCCCTCCCTTACTCCTCCCCCCACCCCCGACACTCCTTCAACCACCCCCCCCCCCCACCCATCCCCATCATTCCCATAAATCTCCCCATTCCCACCCTCCCCTTCCATCCCCCCCTCCCCCTCCATCCCCTCATCAACCTCCACTCTCCTCACCATAACCACCAA
>NZ_VDTC01000869.1 GCF_007672725.1 Corynebacterium aurimucosum ATCC 700975 | reverse complement strand
GGTAGCAATCAAGGCCGTGGAAGGGAAGGTGATTATGGTGAGGGATGAGGAGGGTGAGGTGTTGGGGATGGGTAAGTGGGTGGAGGGGGGTGGGTTGAAAGGGAGGTAGGGGGGGGTGGAGGTGGTGAGGGAGAGGGTTGTGAGTGAGGGTTGGGTGGAGTAATGTGGTGTAGGTGGGGAAAGGAAGAGGGTTGGGAGGGAGATAAATGTGAGTGTGGCATGGGTAAGCTGTGGAGGATTAAAAAGG
>NZ_VDTC01000868.1 GCF_007672725.1 Corynebacterium aurimucosum ATCC 700975 | reverse complement strand
CCACCCCCGCAAACCCGTCCTTAACCCTCCCAACCTTCTCCTCCCCCATCACCTCCAACACCAACTCATTTCCCCCACCCCCCCCCCCCTCAACTCCCCCCCAATCTTCACCCTCAACCCCTACACCACCCCCACCAACAACACCCACTCCACCACCTAGCCCGTCATCCAACCCTTACCCAGCCCAATCAACCCCCAAACCAACCATGCCCCCCCACCACGACCCTCCACGCCTTCTAGCCCGACT
>NZ_VDTC01000867.1 GCF_007672725.1 Corynebacterium aurimucosum ATCC 700975 | reverse complement strand
TCCCCCCCCCTCTTCCCTCACCTCCACCCTCCCATCACTCCCCACCTCCACCACCCCATCCCCCCCATCACCAACCTCGTTAACACCTACCCCTCAACCCACCCCTCCCCTTCCCCCACATTCCTAAAACCTCCCAACCCCTTCCCTCCTTCAACCTCCCCCTCAACTTCTTCATTCCCATCTACTACGCCACCATCATTGCCTAGACCCCCTTCTACACCCTCAACTCCCTAAACCACCCCTACCC
>NZ_VDTC01000866.1 GCF_007672725.1 Corynebacterium aurimucosum ATCC 700975 | reverse complement strand
ACCGCTCCATACCGCACGTCAAAAGCACCATCCCCAAACCCCACATCCCCTAGCCGCCAACCAACCCCACCATCGCCATAAATATCACAAACCTCCTCATCACCCAACACATCAACATAAACACCACCCATTCCCCAACGTTCTCAATCACCAACTTCAAAGCCTCCCCCAACCACTCCATCAGAGGCTTATCCCGCGCATCAGCCTTGATCACAGCCGCTGGCCACAGAAGCGCAAACAGAATCAG
>NZ_VDTC01000865.1 GCF_007672725.1 Corynebacterium aurimucosum ATCC 700975 | reverse complement strand
AACACCAACCCTCCATCAACCTTCCCCTCCAGAATCTCTCCATCCACCCCTCCCCCCCCCCCCTCCTTCAACCACTCTCCCCCCTCCCCCCACCACTAACCCACCCCCTTCCACCCCAACACCACCTCACCATTCTCCCCCTTACTCCTTCCCCACCAAAGACGTCCACCAAACACCTCATACCCACTATCTTCCCTCACCTCGCGCACACCCTTCCCCCCCCACCCTCCTTCAACAATCAAATTCA
>NZ_VDTC01000864.1 GCF_007672725.1 Corynebacterium aurimucosum ATCC 700975 | reverse complement strand
GTTCCCGGTGTTCCCACCGTACCCCCCTCCCCCTCCTTCCCTAGCGTCCCTAGCCCGCCTCTCCCTCCCCTTCCACCAGACCCCCAACCACCCACACCTTCCCCACCCCTTTCCCCTTCTCTTTTACCTACACACTAATCATCCTTCCCTCCTTCACTCCACTCACTCCCTTATACAACCCCTCTCAGTTCAACCGTTTTGTGTCTCCACCTTCCTCTTCCCACCATCTCTTCTATCCCGCCTAGAG
>NZ_VDTC01000863.1 GCF_007672725.1 Corynebacterium aurimucosum ATCC 700975 | reverse complement strand
CCCCCCCCCCATTCTCGACCTTGCTCCCCCCCCTCCCCAGCCAGTCTCCATCCCCCAACATCTCCCCCCCGATTCCTCCCCCACCCCCTCCTCATAACCCCCCTACCCATCCTCCTCCTACATCACATCCCCCTCCCACTCCACCCCCCCCACCCCTTCCTCTTTCCCCGTCACCACCTCTCCCCCCCCATCAACCTCCCCAAAGCTCACACCCATTTCCACCACTCCATCGAAGCCATTAACCCCC
>NZ_VDTC01000862.1 GCF_007672725.1 Corynebacterium aurimucosum ATCC 700975 | reverse complement strand
TTTTCCCCCAAAGTATCCCCCCATCCCCCCCCCTCCCACAATTCCAATCTTCATCCCTCCAACCTACCTCCTCGACACCTCCCCCACACACTTTTATCCCCCCTCTTCTAACTTACCCAACCCAATCCCCAACCCCACCCCCCCCTTATCCATCACCCCCACCCCACCCACCACAAACCACCCCGCCCCCATGGATTTCAACACCTCCTCCTCCTGGTCCATAAGCCCCTTGCTCTCCTTGATCTTC
>NZ_VDTC01000861.1 GCF_007672725.1 Corynebacterium aurimucosum ATCC 700975 | reverse complement strand
CCTCCTAATCACCCCTCCCATTTCCTCATTCAATCCCCCTCTCTATTCCACACCCCCCATCATCTACAACATCTCTACTCCTCCCTCCCCCCCCAAATTCGCTCCCCCCATCTCCAAATCTCCCCTTCCTTATCCACCCATCCTCATCCCCGCCTTCCTCCCTCTCCCTCGTCTCTTTCTTAACTATCTCCTCCCCCACATCCCTTTCCACATCCTATTCAATCTCCCCCCCCTCCCCGCGTTCGCC
>NZ_VDTC01000860.1 GCF_007672725.1 Corynebacterium aurimucosum ATCC 700975 | reverse complement strand
CCCCCCCCCCCCCCCACCCCCCCCCCCCCCACTCATCCCTCTCTCCACCCACCACCCTCCCCCCCTCTCCACCCCCCACAACCCCCTCCCTACCCTCCACCCTCAATTCTCTACCACCCCCCCAAACCTCACCCTCACCTCCACTTCCCCACAACCATTCTTTCACACACTCCACCTCACCAACCCCACCTCCCTCCCACATATCCACCACTTTCAACACCATCATTTCCCCCCTCAATCCCCACAC
>NZ_VDTC01000085.1 GCF_007672725.1 Corynebacterium aurimucosum ATCC 700975 | reverse complement strand
CCTACCTCCCCTCCTCCTCCTCATCCCTCTCACCTACCTCCTTCTTCCCCTATTCACCCCCAACCTCATCAACACCCACCTCACCAACCAAATCACCCCTACACTCTTTTACTACCAAAACTCCCACCTACCACCCCAAAACCCCCACTACCCTCCCCCCTCCCCAACCACCTCGCCCCTCCACCACATCTCCTCCATTCAACCCCATACCATCAATCAAAATCACCACATCCCCCTTCTCCCACCCTTTTACCCCATCTACCTCATTCCCTCTTATCCACTTCACCTCTCATTCCCTTCCTTCTGAATCCCCAAACTCCTCAAAGTTTCCTTCGTTATCCCTCACCATATACACATTCTCATCCCCTTTTCTTCCTTCTATCCCCACTACCTCTACTATTTCCTCCACTCCATCCAACGCCCTGTCCTTCACCAAGACTTCCCCAATACC
>NZ_VDTC01000859.1 GCF_007672725.1 Corynebacterium aurimucosum ATCC 700975 | reverse complement strand
ACCAACCACCCCACTTCCACCCATCACCCCTGCCCACCTCCCACCAACTACCCCACCCATCCTCATACTCCCTTCCTACTCTCCCTTCTTCCTTTCTCCCCCAACTCCTATCACCCCACCAGTATCCACTCCACCAAAAACTACCAACCATTCAACCCCTTTCTCTATCCCACTATTCCTTCAACCAAAACCTTCACTCCAATACATCTCCAAATATAGTGTGTCGCCCTATCACATTCAATCCGGG
>NZ_VDTC01000858.1 GCF_007672725.1 Corynebacterium aurimucosum ATCC 700975 | reverse complement strand
GGCATCGCGATGATTGTTAGCGTGGTGGGTGCGGTGGGGGGTTTGATTAGTGTTGTTGTGTGAAGGTTTGGGAAGAAGTTTGGTTGTGGAGGGGTGAGGTTGATGTATGCGGTGTTTGAAGGGGTGTTTGTGGGGGGATTGTGGGTGATGTTTGGGGGGGTATGGTTGGGTAATTGGGATGGGATGGGAGTTATGGGGGAGGGAATGATGGGTACGGTAGGTGTGTTTATGGGCATGGTGATGGTGT
>NZ_VDTC01000857.1 GCF_007672725.1 Corynebacterium aurimucosum ATCC 700975 | reverse complement strand
GAAGTGACGGTTGCTGGGAATAGGGGTGTGTGATGGTGAGGTTTGTTGGTTTTAGTGGTTTGAGGAGGAGTTGTAGAAGTGTGTGTGAAGGTATGAAGAAGAGGTGAGGTGGGAAGTAGGTGTGGGAGAGGTGTGAGTGTCATTGAGGGTGAATAAGGTGGAAAAATTTGAAATTTGTGGGGGTTATGTAGGGTGAATGTGGGCGTCGGGTGTGAAAAGGAAAAATCTCGGGAGAAGGAGCGGGACG
>NZ_VDTC01000856.1 GCF_007672725.1 Corynebacterium aurimucosum ATCC 700975 | reverse complement strand
GCAGAGGATGGGGATGTGGGGTATGGGGATGGACGGGAGGGTGTAGGTGATTGAGGGGTTGATTTGGGGGGTGGAGGTGGTTATGGAGAGGCGGAAAAAGGCCATGGAGGTAGGGTTGCTGGGTGGCAATGTGGGTGGGGGGATGGTTTGGTTGAGGAGGAGGGTTTTGGGTGGGAGGCGGGGATGAAGATTGAGAGAGAAGGGTCGTTGGGGGGGTTTGAAGGCTTGTGGTGGGTGGAAAAGAACA
>NZ_VDTC01000855.1 GCF_007672725.1 Corynebacterium aurimucosum ATCC 700975 | reverse complement strand
CTGCCCCCCCACAGCGTTCAGGATCCCAAACCCCCCCCCATCAAAATTCCCCCACTACCTCATCTCCCCTTCCTCCACCCACCCCACTCCCTCAACTTCCTCCCCCGCCCTCCTAGACCCCACCCTCCCCATCCTCCTTAGGCACCCCTCCCCAACCCCACCCTCCAACACCCAACCTCCCTCCCCCCAACCAACAACTAACTCACCTCCACCCCCATTTCCTCATTCATCCATCCCCTCTTAAACT
>NZ_VDTC01000854.1 GCF_007672725.1 Corynebacterium aurimucosum ATCC 700975 | reverse complement strand
GGGGATGACGGAAGTTGGGGGAATGAGGAGGAGGAGGATGGGGGTGATAAGGGTGAAGGGAAGTGGGGGGGAGTGGTGTGGATGGAGGAGATAGGTGGTGAGGGGAGAGAGGAAGAGAAGGAGTAGGGGAAGTAAGAGGGGGAGGTGGGTGGAAAGGTGGTGGGTGGGGGTTAGGGTGGGGGGGGTGTTTTGAAAGGGGATGAGGGGGGAGATGTTGTAGAGGGTGTAGGTGGTGATGAAGACGTGG
>NZ_VDTC01000853.1 GCF_007672725.1 Corynebacterium aurimucosum ATCC 700975 | reverse complement strand
ATAGGGGCGGGGGAGGGGGATAAGTAGGTTGAGGTTGTTGCGGACGGGCGAATCAGGGATATGAGAGTGGGTGATGGAGTTGATGGGGGGTTGGTGGGGTTGGAGGAGTGTTGGGGGGTTGGATGAAGGGGGGGAGATGGGGGATGGGATAGAGGAGGGGGTAGGGGGGATGGGGGGGGTGGATGAAGAGGGGGTGGTGGAAGTGCATGGAGGGGGTGGGATGAATTGTTAGGAGGGGGATGTGCGGG
>NZ_VDTC01000852.1 GCF_007672725.1 Corynebacterium aurimucosum ATCC 700975 | reverse complement strand
GGGGGTGGATGGGGTGGGTTGGTGGGTGGAGGTGGTGCGGGGTGGGGTGGTGATGGTGGAGGGAGGGGGGGGGGGAGGTTTGGAGGGGAGTGAGGGGAAGGGGGTGGAGATGGTCTTGGAAGAGGGGAAAGGGTGGGTGAAGCGGGGGATGGGTATTTGGAAGATGGTGGGGGAGGGGGGGGGGAGGGGGAAGAGGGAGGGGGGTTGGGGGAGGGAGGTGAAGGGGGAGGGGGGGAGGACGATGTGGG
>NZ_VDTC01000851.1 GCF_007672725.1 Corynebacterium aurimucosum ATCC 700975 | reverse complement strand
TCCCTAAAGCCCGCGCATAGACCCAGGCCGCATAAAGAAGCCCGCGCGCCCCACACCATCCTGTGTGGGGGTGTGGAGCGGGGGGAGGGGGGGTTGAAGGTGGGGGAGGGGTGGTTGGAGTGTTGGTAGGTGGGGTTGGTGGGTAAGTATGTAGGTGGGGGGAGAGTGGGGGTGGGTAGATAATGGGGAAGGGTGGTTTAGGCGTTGAGCATGTGGCGCAGAAGGAACTGGAGAATGGCGGCGTGGCG
>NZ_VDTC01000850.1 GCF_007672725.1 Corynebacterium aurimucosum ATCC 700975 | reverse complement strand
AAGCTCGGGGAGTTTCGAGGGGTTGAGGTGGTTGAATTGGGGGGGGGAGTCGTCGGGAGGGTTGGGAACGGGGAGGGGTGGTGGGGGTTTGGGGGGGGTGGTGTTGGAGGGTGTGGGGATTGAGAGGGTGGTTGTTTTGTTTGGAGCGGTTAAAAAGGTGGTGGGAAGAGAGGGGGGGGGAGGGGTGCGTTGGTGGGTGGGGGGGTGGTGTGAGGGGGGTTGGTGCGGGTTGGTGAGGTGGTAGATAG
>NZ_VDTC01000084.1 GCF_007672725.1 Corynebacterium aurimucosum ATCC 700975 | reverse complement strand
AAAGTGGGTGAGATGGAGAGTGTTGTGAATGTGAAGGTGATTGTGGAATGGGGGAGAGGGTTTGAATTGATTGATTGGATGGATGAGGAAATTGGAAGGTGGGTGTGGTGGGGAAGGGAGGTATGAAAGGTATTTAATAAGGGTGGTGGTGAATAAAAAAGAGGGATGTGGGGGATAGGTGGAGAAGAGGGTTTTTAGTGATAGGAAGGGAGGATGTGGTTAGTTTGTGAGTGTGAGTATAGGTGGGAGGTGCGCGTGATGTCAAGATTTTTGAGTAGTAGGGGTATTTGAGTGGGGTAAAGGTGGAAAAAGGGAGTAGAGATGGGGTGGAAAAAGATGGTGGAGTGGGTGTGGAAAAAGTGGGTAGAGATGAGAGTTGGGGGCTAGAAGTGGTTTTAGAGGGGAGGAAGGATGTTGTGTTGCTTATTAGTGAAGGAGTGGAAGAGAGAGAA
>NZ_VDTC01000849.1 GCF_007672725.1 Corynebacterium aurimucosum ATCC 700975 | reverse complement strand
CAATCCCCCATATCGCGGAAATGACCTCATCACACTCTCTCCACACCCTATCCAACCCCTACCAAATACAAAACATCCCCCACACCCCTTTACTCCCTTCATCACCCATCAACCCAACCTCGCCCCCCTCTTCTCCAATCACCTCCACAACCCTCCCTTCCCCTCCCACATTCCACATCACAAACCCTCCTATTTCCATCCCCCACCCTTTTACCTCTTCCATCACTCTGAACAAAAACACCCTCTTT
>NZ_VDTC01000848.1 GCF_007672725.1 Corynebacterium aurimucosum ATCC 700975 | reverse complement strand
CCAAAGACCTCTTCATCCCAGATCCTCACTCTCCACTTCCGCCTTTCTACCCCTTCCTTCACACAACTCATCCCCTCTCCGTTCCCCTGCTTATCTTGCAACATAACCGGGACCTTCTTCTCCCCCATCCTATCCACTACCTCCGACATCTCACTCCCCCACTTCCTCCCTTCCCTCCTCACCAACTCCCTCCCTTCCACTTCAAACTCCAACCTCTTCCCGAACTACTTCAACCCCTCATCCCCCCT
>NZ_VDTC01000847.1 GCF_007672725.1 Corynebacterium aurimucosum ATCC 700975 | reverse complement strand
AGCACGGGGAGAGGGAGGGGATGGGGAGCACGGTGAGGGGGCTGGTGTTTAAGGGGTGGGAGTTGGGGGTGTGGGAGGTGGGTGATTGGGGGGGGTAGGGGGTGGGTGAGGGGAAGGTGAGTGAGATGAGGAAGGATGAGACGTATGTGGAGTGGGTGGTGGAGGAGGGGAAAGAAAGGGTGATGGTTTGGTGGGGGTAGTTGATTGGGGAGGAGTGGGTGTTGGAAGGGGTGACGACGGGGTGGTAG
>NZ_VDTC01000846.1 GCF_007672725.1 Corynebacterium aurimucosum ATCC 700975 | reverse complement strand
TGGATGGGGTTGTTGGGGGGGAGGTGAAGAGGAGGTAGAGGTGGGATATGGGTAGTGGTTTGGGGTTGTTAGGATGGTTTTGTGGTGATGGGTGGGGGGGGAGGGATAGGGTTGGCGGGGGGGGGTGGGGGGGAAGTGTGGGGATGGTTAGGAGGGTGGGGTCAGGGGATGGGAGGGTGAGGTAGAAAGGGAGGGATGAAGTGGGTGGGGTGGGTGAGGAGGGTTAGTGTGTTTAGTTGTAGGGGTAG
>NZ_VDTC01000845.1 GCF_007672725.1 Corynebacterium aurimucosum ATCC 700975 | reverse complement strand
CCTCCCTCTCCTACGCCTTCTCTCCACCCCCATAACCACACTTCTCATTCCACCACCCCATCCCCAACTCATCCACCTTTCTCTTACCCACAATCCCAATACCTCCCTCCCCCACCTTCCTCACCACACTCCCCTCATAACCTCACACCCACCCCTCCACCATTTTCGACGCAGCCGTCCTCCGGGCGTCCGTACTAACGAGCAGATCCTTCAGCCCCAGCGGCACCCCACCCAAGGCACAGGCCCCT
>NZ_VDTC01000844.1 GCF_007672725.1 Corynebacterium aurimucosum ATCC 700975 | reverse complement strand
CTCACCCAACAACACCCTACTCCCCGCGCTTTTCCCCCCGCCTCACCCCTTTTTCCCACCCTCAACCATACTTTCTTTTACGTCACCTCACCCCTACCCACTCCTCCTCACCCCAACCCCAACCTTCCCACCCCCCCTCTTATTCTCACCCTCCTCCTCATCCTCCCCATTTCCCCCAACCTTCCCCACTCCACTCCCTTCTTCCCTCCGTTTTTTACCCCTACCTCCGCGGTTTCTTTCACCCCTCT
>NZ_VDTC01000843.1 GCF_007672725.1 Corynebacterium aurimucosum ATCC 700975 | reverse complement strand
CCCCACCCCAAACCCTTCCCCACCTTCACCCTCTCCGCCCCAATCTTTTCCCGCACCCACCCCTCCCTATTCCCAATCTCTCCCCTCATAACCACCCCCTTATCCTCCCACACCCGCTCATCGTCCCCCAACCCTTCACCCTCCCTCACCTCGACTCCCGCACCCGCAATCTCCCCCCACTTCATCCTATCTCTCTTCCTCTTCCTCCCCTTCATTACCATCTCCCCTATCTCTACCTCCCTCCCCGAC
>NZ_VDTC01000842.1 GCF_007672725.1 Corynebacterium aurimucosum ATCC 700975 | reverse complement strand
CCCACCCCGCCTCCTCTCCACCCCCTCCCACCAACACCTTCCACACCTCCCACCCCCCCTCCAACCCCCCCAACCCCTACCTTTCCCCCCCTCACCTCTTCCCCCACAACCTGCACACGCTCCCCCGCATCTTCAACCCCATCCCCCCCCCCTTCCCCCCTCCTCCCATTCCCCTCACTCTCCCCCCTCCCTTCATCCCCATTCACGCCATCAAGCCCCTTGAACTCGCTGATCCTTTTCCTCAGCCCC
>NZ_VDTC01000841.1 GCF_007672725.1 Corynebacterium aurimucosum ATCC 700975 | reverse complement strand
TCCCAACCACCCTTGCCCCCACAACCACTTGGCAGCAACCCCCCTCCATCAACCTGTTAACCACCCAAACCACCTCCTCCCCCCTTCCCTCTCCCCGTCCAAATCCCAACAAAACTTTTCTCCCCAAGACCCCAACCCATCTCACCCCCACCACACCTCCCCCACTCCCCATCCCGCCCGCGCCGTCCGACACACCCTCTATAAACCCCTGATGGGCCCGCTATCCCACATCATCCCCTTCCTCGTCAC
>NZ_VDTC01000840.1 GCF_007672725.1 Corynebacterium aurimucosum ATCC 700975 | reverse complement strand
AGCCGTCGTGAAACGGCTTGCGGTGGCCTCTTCTGTGAGGGGTGAGGAGGAGGGGTAGTGGGAGAGGGGGGGGGGTGGTGGGGATTGGGGAGAGTGGTTGATGGCGATGGGGGGGGGGGGGGTGGCGGGGGGGAGTGGGGTAGGGGGGTTGAAGGTGTAGATAGTATGTGGAGGTTGGTTGAAGGGTGGTGTGGATAGGATGGGTGTATGGATGAAAAGTAAGGATATTGATGAATTTAATTGAATTAA
>NZ_VDTC01000083.1 GCF_007672725.1 Corynebacterium aurimucosum ATCC 700975 | reverse complement strand
CAATCCCATTCCCCTCCCCTCCACCCCATTCTCCCCAACCTCCTCCCCAACCCCATCCACCACTCTCACCACAATCCCCTCATCCTGCACCTCCCCGCAACTCACGACCCCCTCCCCATCCCCCTCACCACCTTCACCCCTTCCTCCAACCCCTTCATCTTCCCAAACAAGCAACCCTTCACCTCCTCCTTCCCCACCCCCTACTTCCACCCCTCTACCAACTTCTTCCCCCTCACCCCCCACCCCTCCCACCCTCCCCCTTCCCCCCTCCACCCCCCCCTCCCCACTCCCACCCAAATCCTCCACACCTTCTTCCAACACCTACCCCCCCAACCCCCCACCTATCCCGACCACCCCACTCCTCCTCATACCCCCACCGCCCATCTCACCTCTCCCCCTACATACCCCGCAGCTCCCCGAGACCACAACGCATTCCTCAAGCTCGCCTACCGGAC
>NZ_VDTC01000839.1 GCF_007672725.1 Corynebacterium aurimucosum ATCC 700975 | reverse complement strand
TGCGAGCCACGGCACCGGTCCCACTCCAACTCCCGCCATAATTCCCCCACCCCCCGCCTCTCCTCCACTCCTTCCCAAACAGAAACAACCACCCAAAACTCCCCCCCCCAGATATCCCCCCACCCCAACACCCTTTCCTCCATACCCCCATTCATCTTCCCAATCCTACCTACAATTTCCCCCCACACATCCTCTTCCCTTTCCCTGAACCATCCAGTCTCCGCTGTCATCCCTCATACCCTACACTCC
>NZ_VDTC01000838.1 GCF_007672725.1 Corynebacterium aurimucosum ATCC 700975 | reverse complement strand
CCCACCCCACCCACACGCTCTATCCCCAACCCCTCAACCTCAACCCCCTCTCTCCCCCAACCCCCATCCCCCCCGCCTCCCCTACTTCTCCTCCCCACAATTCTCCTCAACCCCCCTTCCCCCCCATTAATCAACACCTCCTCCTCCACCCCCATCTCCTTCTTCCTCTCCTTCCTGCTCCACATCCTCCCTCCCCGCATGAACTTATCCCTCACCTTCTACACCACCCTCCGCTCGTCCTCCCACCGC
>NZ_VDTC01000837.1 GCF_007672725.1 Corynebacterium aurimucosum ATCC 700975 | reverse complement strand
CCCCACATCATGCTAATCCCAACCATCCTCCACACCCCCACCATCCCCACAAATAATCCCCCCCACAACCATACTTCTCCTTCCACAAACTTCTCGACCACCCTCGAAAAACCCAAGACCACAACGAACATCCCCCCCGCCACTCACACCATCTCTCCCGATATCACCCTCCTACACCGCAAAAACCACAACCATCCTTTCCCCCTCGCTCCCCTCCATCCACCCCTGCTCATTTCCCAGTTCTCCCAT
>NZ_VDTC01000836.1 GCF_007672725.1 Corynebacterium aurimucosum ATCC 700975 | reverse complement strand
CAGGGAGGTGATTTTGGGAGTGGAGCGGGTGGAGTAGAGAAAGGGGATGGTGGAGCGTGTTAGTGGGTTGGAGGAGGTGGTGGAAACGGGGGGGGTGGGCAAGAGCGGGGGGGACGGGGATGGGATTTAGTGGGAGGGGGTGGTGAGGGGGGTGAATGTGGGGGGTTTGTTGGAGGAGGGGACTGGGGGGGTCGAGAAGGAGGACGACCAGCTGGGAGGTGGACATGGCGGTGAGCGTGTTGGGGGTGT
>NZ_VDTC01000835.1 GCF_007672725.1 Corynebacterium aurimucosum ATCC 700975 | reverse complement strand
TGGGGGTGAGGATGGGAAGGGGGGGGAGAAAGGAATGGTGGGAAGGTGAGGATGGTGTGTGGGTAGGAGAATGGGATTAAGGAGGATGAGGGTAGAAGGGGAAGGGGGAGAGGTGATGGGAGAGGTAATGTGAGGAAGAGGAGGGGGGGGGAGGGGTAAGGGGGAGGGGGGGGGAAGGAGAAAGAAGAGTTGGAAGATGTGGAGGATGGGAAACTTGGAGGGGAGGAGAAGGACAGCATCGGAGAGTGC
>NZ_VDTC01000834.1 GCF_007672725.1 Corynebacterium aurimucosum ATCC 700975 | reverse complement strand
ATCCTCCCCAACCACGATTTTCCCAAGAACATCAACTCCAACCTCTTCCCCCGGCACCACGGCGCACCCCTCATCCACCTCATCCCGCCCAACCCTATCCCCCTCAACATCCCCCCCACCCAACACTTCAACCACCCCCACCACCCCACCCTCCCCCCTCTCACAATAAATCCCCACATAAAACCATCTTTTTCCCCTCCCAACTTTTCCCCCCCCCAACCCCCCGACCCAAACCCCTCCACCAACATT
>NZ_VDTC01000833.1 GCF_007672725.1 Corynebacterium aurimucosum ATCC 700975 | reverse complement strand
GAGTAAGTGGGATTAAGAGGAGCATGAGTGATGGAGAGAGGAGAAGGGGAATAAGGAATGGGAGGAAGAAGGGGAGGAGGTTGTGGAGAGGAGGGAGGAGTGGGAGGATGGGGGGGGGGGGGCGGGTGGTCATGGGATGGGGGGAGGTGGACGGAGGGGGAAGGAGTAATGTGGGAAAGGTAGGTTTGGAGGACTATGGGAGCCGGGAGGAGGGGGTAGGGGAGGTATAGGCGAGGGGGGGGGGGGAGA
>NZ_VDTC01000832.1 GCF_007672725.1 Corynebacterium aurimucosum ATCC 700975 | reverse complement strand
GGTAGGTGGGCGACGGAGGTAAAGAAGGAGTTTTGGAGGCGGGGAAGGAAAGGGGGGGTGGTGAAATACTCGGTGTTAGGGAGAAAAGTAATGTGGGGGGGGGAGAAGAGGGGGAAGTAGTTGGTGGTTGAAGGAGGGTTGAGGATGTACTGAGGTGGTTGGAGTGGGGGGAGAGGTTGTTTAGGGTGAGTGGAGGAAGGGAGAATAGGGTGAGGCTTAGTGGGGGGAATTGCAGGGAGATTGGGGAAG
>NZ_VDTC01000831.1 GCF_007672725.1 Corynebacterium aurimucosum ATCC 700975 | reverse complement strand
TTCTGTGAGTCACAGTCCCCTTCTTCTTTCTCATTCCACCCGACGATGGCCCTCACATCCCTACTCTCCCCACCTTTCCACACATCCTATTCCTCTTCAACCCCCACCCACAACTCCCCCCAATTCCCAAACTACCCCCACAAACCCAAACCCATATCCCCACTCATACCCACCCCACCCCGACTCATTTTCCAAACTTCCCAACCACTACTCCCAGTCTCCTTCCCCACCCGATACTCCCTCATACCG
>NZ_VDTC01000830.1 GCF_007672725.1 Corynebacterium aurimucosum ATCC 700975 | reverse complement strand
GCCATCCGCCCCCTTTCCACCAACCCCAACTTCTTGTCCACCGCCATCCAGCACTCCTTCCTCTCCACCATCTACCTCATCATCCTCTCCACCTACTCATTTTCCTTTCCCTCATCCATCACCCTCTCCACCACCTCAAAAACACCCTCCTCAATCTCCCGCATCTCATCCCCCCAACCCCCATCCTCTTCCTCTCTTTCATCTCCCCTCATCAAGCACTCATCCGCCGACAAAACCTCCCATACGTCC
>NZ_VDTC01000082.1 GCF_007672725.1 Corynebacterium aurimucosum ATCC 700975 | reverse complement strand
CCAGACCCACTCCCGTCCCACCTTCCAGCTCCTTCCCCCCCTCATCCCCCCCCTCCTCCCGCATTCCCCCCTCCCCACCCTCCACATCAATACCCACACCCCAAACACCATCCCCACCACCCCCCCGCTCACCTCCACCCACAACTTCCCCATCACCTGCTCACCATTCTCCCTTCCCAACCTATCCCCCCTCTACCCCAACAAAAACCCCCGCTCTTCAACCCCATCCACCCCTCCACCCCCAAACCCACCCCCATCTCCACCTCCCCCTCCCATACCCCCCCCATCTACTCCATCCGCCCCCCATCCAACCCCCCTTCCCCCATCTCCTCCCGCAACCCCCCCTCCATCTCTTCCACCACTTCCCACATCCCCCACAACACCTTCTCCAAGATCCACACTTCCCACCTCTCCACCCCCTCACCCAGCACCGTCTCGTTGCTCTACCCGAACCTCTCC
>NZ_VDTC01000829.1 GCF_007672725.1 Corynebacterium aurimucosum ATCC 700975 | reverse complement strand
TTATCCCCCTCCTCAACCCCGATACCCCCACCCCACTCATCCACACCCACCCACACCTTCTCCTCTCCCACTTCCCCCATCCACACCCCCACCCTACCCCTCCCCCCCCACCACTTCCCCCCCTTATCCATCACATTCACCCTCCCACCCCCCAAACCAAATCCCTCACCATCCAACATCCACCCAATAAACCTCACCCCCAACTCCACCTCAGCCCCCCGGCGCTTCGCACCATTAAGCCAATTCTCC
>NZ_VDTC01000828.1 GCF_007672725.1 Corynebacterium aurimucosum ATCC 700975 | reverse complement strand
GGATGCGAATGGTGGGGTGAGTTGTAGGGTGAGGAGGGGGTGGTGGGTTTGGTGGGAGGAGTGGGTGAGGGGGTGGAGGGGGAGGGTTTGGGTAATGGAGTGGAGGAGGTGGAGGTGGAGGTGATGGTGGAGAAGGTGGGAAGGAGGGTGAGGGAGGTTTTGGAGAAGGGGGGGGGGGGGAAGGTGGTGGTGGGGGGATTGGTGGAAAAGTACGTGGGGTTGACGGGGTGGAACTTGGGGGGGGACTGGG
>NZ_VDTC01000827.1 GCF_007672725.1 Corynebacterium aurimucosum ATCC 700975 | reverse complement strand
CTGCCGGGGGGCACATGACCGGGGGTGCAAGGGGAGTGGGAGGGGGGGGGGGGTGGGTGGGGGGTGGGGGGTGGTGGTGGGGAAGGGGGGTGAGATTGGGGTGGGGGTGATGGGTGGGGGTGGGGAGGGGAAGATTGTGATGGGAACCGAAGTGGGGGAGGAAAGGCTGGATATTGATGGTGATGTTGTTGTGAGGGATATGGGAGGGATGGATGTGACTATGGAGGGGATCGGAGGTTTGGATGGTGAT
>NZ_VDTC01000826.1 GCF_007672725.1 Corynebacterium aurimucosum ATCC 700975 | reverse complement strand
TCTCTTGAAAACCGTCATTAACCACCCCCAATCCCCAAGGCTTAACATGGATTTCAATCCCCACTCCCACCCCTCCCCAGCTCTCCTACACTACCCCACCCCCTCCCCACTCATACACACGCCCCTACAACCCTACATCCTCCCACCTAAAACGCCAAATCCCCCATCCAAAAACAATTCCCAAACCAACAATCTCTCCACCATCCTTTTCCCCATCCTCTCCCAACCCCAACTTTTGGGATACTGACGC
>NZ_VDTC01000825.1 GCF_007672725.1 Corynebacterium aurimucosum ATCC 700975 | reverse complement strand
GAAGTGGGGACAATGCGGGAGATTGATTGGGGAGGTTTTGTTGATGAGGTACGCGAGGATGTGGAGTGGGTGGGGATTGAGAGCATGGGGGTGGAGAAGGGGGTGAGAGAGTGGGTTGAGGCGGTGGTGAGTGGGACTGTGGAGGGGGATAATGGAGAGGGGGGGTTGAAGATGTTGAGAAGTGAGGGTGAGAATTGTGGGAGAAGCGGAGTAATGTGAGGAGGTATGAGGGAGGAGGAGTTGTGGTTTG
>NZ_VDTC01000824.1 GCF_007672725.1 Corynebacterium aurimucosum ATCC 700975 | reverse complement strand
ACACCCCCACCTCCCCCTGAACCTAATCAACCTCAAACTCATACCTAACTCGCCCCAGCCCCTCGTACTCAATCACCCCTTCATCCCCCTCACTCCCTTTCCCCCCGAACACTCCATAACCCTTCACTCCCACCCTATCCCCCTCCTCATCCACCTCCACCACCACCACCCTCCCCAAATACAACACCACCATACCCAATACAACACTATTCACCCCACGCCCAATATCCTTTTCGACCTCCTTTCTCTC
>NZ_VDTC01000823.1 GCF_007672725.1 Corynebacterium aurimucosum ATCC 700975 | reverse complement strand
GGCAGCGGCCAGAGGGGGGGACAGCAATGGTGCCGGGGGCCGGACTTGGCGGAGGGTGATGCGCTGGACCTCCATGGCGTGGAGGGATTGATAGTGGGGGAGGTCGGTGAGGGGGAGGTGATGGGAGGGGGGAAGGGTGAGGAGGAAGAGGAGAAGAAGGGGGAGAAGAAGTAGATGAAGGGAGGACGGATGCGGGTGGCGGTGTGGGGTAAGTGGCGGGCGGGGCTTAACTTGGGAGGGGGGCTGGAGT
>NZ_VDTC01000822.1 GCF_007672725.1 Corynebacterium aurimucosum ATCC 700975 | reverse complement strand
GATGATGGTAAGGATGGAGAGCATGAAGGCAAGGGGGCTGATGAGGAGTGTGAGGGGGATGTGGATAAGTGGGGGAAGGATAGGGAAGGGGAGTGGGGATGGGGGGAGGGGGTTGGGGGGGAATTTTGGGGAGAGAGGGGGGTGGAAAGGGTAGAAGAGTAGGGGGGGGGGTTGGTGTGGGTAGGGGTGTAGGAGGGGGTGGAATGAGAGATGAGGAAGGTGGGGGGTGAGTTTGGTATGGAGGGGGTGA
>NZ_VDTC01000821.1 GCF_007672725.1 Corynebacterium aurimucosum ATCC 700975 | reverse complement strand
CCTTCCTCACCACTTCCCCCCTTAAGTCATACCCCCTTTTCTTTCCCCAACCTTCCCCACGACTTTTCTACCCCACTCACCCCCCCCCACAACCATCCCTAACCAATCTCTCTAAAAGTCCATTCCATCAACACTCAACTCTTCAAATTTCTCCCAATCCACCCCCTTCCCCCCCAAAATAACTTATCCCCTCTTTTCTATTCCGCGCACGCACACCCCCACCTCCCCGTCTCCGTCTCACCCATCCACC
>NZ_VDTC01000820.1 GCF_007672725.1 Corynebacterium aurimucosum ATCC 700975 | reverse complement strand
AGGGGTTGGAAAGGGAATGAGGGTTTTGGTAGAGGTAGGGAAATGAGGGGTAAAGTGGGGGAGATGTGTAAAAGGGTGGATGAGTGGATGGGATATGGGGAGAGGGGGGGGAAAGAGAGGTAGGGGTTGTGGTGGAAGGGAAGGTGTGGGTGGGGGGAAGTGGAGGTTGAAGAAGAGAGCGGGATTAAAGTCGATGGGTTGATGGAGGAGAGGGGAAGGAAGGAAGACATGAGTGTGTCTGGGGGAGTGA
>NZ_VDTC01000081.1 GCF_007672725.1 Corynebacterium aurimucosum ATCC 700975 | reverse complement strand
GTGGGGGAGACGGAGGAGGGTGGTTGGAGGAGCGAGTGGATGGAGGAGGAGAAGGAGGGGGGGATGAGGATTAGGTGGGGGGGGGTTAGGTGTTTGTGGAAGAAGAAGGAGATGAAGATCATGGAGAGGGGGGGGGAGGTTGAGTTGACGGTTGAGGTTGAGGGGTGCGTGGGTGTTGTGGATGGTGGTGTTGCGGTGTTGGATGGTAAGGAAGGGGTGGAGGGGGAGTGGGAGGAGGTGTGGGGGGAGAAGTTGAAGAAGAAGAGGAAGGGTGTGAGGCGGGGGGGGTGGGTGGGGATGTGGAAGGGGGGGGTGTGGGAGGTGGTGAAGGAGATGAGCGGGAAGGAGGCGAAGAAGGGGGTTAAGGGGGATGAGGTGGTGGGAGTGGGGGGTGGTGTGGAGGGAGGGGTGGTGGGCGGTGAGGTTAAGGAGGTGGTGGTTCTGGAGGTGAGGGGGGTG
>NZ_VDTC01000819.1 GCF_007672725.1 Corynebacterium aurimucosum ATCC 700975 | reverse complement strand
GCATAACCGCGAAGGCCCGGGCGGTAGGGGTGCAGGAATAGGAGTGGGCAGGGGGCGATGAGGAGAAGCAGGCTGAGCGGCATGGGGAGGGGGAAGTGGATGGGGGTGGTGGGTGGGGGGAGGGCGGGAGGAGGGAGGAGGGAGGGGGGGAGGGGTTGGGGGAGGTGTTGGAGGAAGAGTGGGGAGAGATGGGTGGGGGTGGGGTGGGTTTGGTGGGTGAGGAAGGTATGGATGAAGGAGCGGATGGTGT
>NZ_VDTC01000818.1 GCF_007672725.1 Corynebacterium aurimucosum ATCC 700975 | reverse complement strand
CCGCGGGGCGTGTGGACGGAGAGGTGGTGTAGGGAGAGCTGGACGGGGTGGGGATGGGGGGAGGGGAAGGGGAGCAGGAAGGGGGAGGAGAGGGATGGGGGAATGAGGAAGAGAGAGAGAAAGAGAAGGGATTGAAAGGCGGTGATGGAGGAAAAATGAATGAGTTGTTATGATGGTTTCGGGGGTGGTTGCGGGGGAGGAGGTGACGCAGGGGCGAGACGGAATACTTGTCGAGGTGGTTGGGTGGGAG
>NZ_VDTC01000817.1 GCF_007672725.1 Corynebacterium aurimucosum ATCC 700975 | reverse complement strand
ATCCTCCTTCACCTCCTCCATCATCGTCATTCCGATCACCCACATCAAACACATCATCATCACATACTGTCCCACCTAATTCACCTTATACCAACTCACCACCCACCTTCCCATCAAACCCCCTACTCCACCACCCACCATCCATCACACCTTCTACGCCATCCCCCAACCCCTCTACCCCACGTTCGTGAGCAACAGCTCTGCAAGGACCCCCGACATGCGCCCGAACATCACTCCCATCATGAACATG
>NZ_VDTC01000816.1 GCF_007672725.1 Corynebacterium aurimucosum ATCC 700975 | reverse complement strand
ACCCAACGAGGGCCCCATCCCCCCCCCCCCCACCAAACCCCCCCCCAATCCCCCCCATCCACACCACCCAAACCCACCCACCTTCCCTCCTCCCAACCTTATTCTCCACTACTCCAACCCCTCCACCCATCACCTTCACTTCCTCCTACTCCTTCAACCCAACCACACCCACCTCACCCACCTACTGCCCCCACGTATTTCCAAAGGCAACCTGCCGCACAGCATTACGGCTCAGCTTCCCACCAACTCC
>NZ_VDTC01000815.1 GCF_007672725.1 Corynebacterium aurimucosum ATCC 700975 | reverse complement strand
CCTACCCAAAACTAAACCAATACACCCACACCCCTTCCCTTACTTCCACCTCCATTCTTTCCCTCTCATTCTCACCTTCCCCCACCACATCCACCCTCCCCTCCTCCGCAATCCCCTAATTCACTATTTCTTCCCCAACATCCTCCTCCCTCACCTCCTCCCCAACCTCCCCCTACACACAATCTTTCCCAACCCCCATACCGAGTCCTTCCTCATACAGCTCCACCACATACAAACTCTCATCAACCCG
>NZ_VDTC01000814.1 GCF_007672725.1 Corynebacterium aurimucosum ATCC 700975 | reverse complement strand
TAGGTGTAATTGTGGGGAGAGGGATGAGGAAGGGGGAGAAAGGATAGGGTGGAGGGTGTTTGGTAGGTAGAGGGGAGAAGGGGGTGTGAGAATTTGTTTTAAAGTGGATTCGGGATATAGGTGGTGGAATGGTGTGGGAGAAGAGGGGTAAAAAGTAATTGTTTTGTGAATAGAAGAGTTCTGGGTGTGGGAAAGGTGGTTTGGGAGAGGGAGAAAAAAGCAATGAGGAGTTTGGGGGGGAAAAGGGGAG
>NZ_VDTC01000813.1 GCF_007672725.1 Corynebacterium aurimucosum ATCC 700975 | reverse complement strand
CCTTCAAATCCCCCTCCCAATCCCCCCCCAACTACATCCCCTCCATATGCCGCCCCACCCCTCCCATTCCACGCATCCCCCCCTCCCAAAACCAAATCATCTCCATCCCCCCCTCCTCCACAACCCCTACCTACCCCAACCCCACCACCATCTCTTCTTCTACCATATCCCCCTCCCCCCAGGGATGCTTCCTCTCCATGTACACCTCATCCTTCCTATCTCCCACCATCTCCACCAGCTCCTCCACAAC
>NZ_VDTC01000812.1 GCF_007672725.1 Corynebacterium aurimucosum ATCC 700975 | reverse complement strand
TAGGGAAGTGATAATTAAATAGGGAGTGGGGGTAGTTGTGCGGGATTCTTGGGGGAGGTAGTCATGTGGTTGGAGATGTAGTGAGGTGGGGGGGGTGGTGCTGGGTGAGGTGGATGGGGTTGGTGAAGAAGGTGATGTGGTTGGACGAGTGGGGGAGGAGTGGGGGATGGTGGAGTGGTGAGTGAAGGTTGGGATGGAGTGAAGGATGGAGTGGGGGTGGAGGGTGAGGTGGACGGGCTGTGGGGAGAGG
>NZ_VDTC01000811.1 GCF_007672725.1 Corynebacterium aurimucosum ATCC 700975 | reverse complement strand
AATTTGAGTGGGAAGTTGGGGATTGGGTAGTGGGCTGAGTTTTGGAAGTGGGGGGATTTGTTGGAGTTGTGGAGGGGAAGGGGAAGAGTATGAGGGTGAGTAAGTAGGTGGTGGGGGAGTGTGGGTTTGGTGAAGGTGGGGGGGTGAGGGTTGAGGGGGTTAAGGGGGAGATGTTGGTGGAGGTGGTGTGGGTGGGGGATGGGTTGGGTGTTGGGGAGTGGGCTGGGGATGGCGATTCGATAGGAGGTGG
>NZ_VDTC01000810.1 GCF_007672725.1 Corynebacterium aurimucosum ATCC 700975 | reverse complement strand
CAACCACATTCCCCTCTATCACTACAACCTTCACCACAACCCCTCCAACACCCCTTCCAACTCCCCCCATCGCTACACCCCCATTCCCCCCCACCTTATCCACCCCCACCCGATCCACCCCAACCCCCTCCCCCTCCCCACCTCGTCCTCCTCCCCCCTCACCCCCACCACCCTAACCCCCTCCACCACCCAAACCTCCAATTTCACATACACCTCAAGCGGAAAACCGTCCCACCGATCATCACCCCCCA
>NZ_VDTC01000080.1:233-460 GCF_007672725.1 Corynebacterium aurimucosum ATCC 700975 | reverse complement strand
AAGTGTTTGGTTGGGGTGGGGGGTGAAGGGAGGTGAACGTGGTAGTGTGAGTAGTTGGGAAAGGGTTTGGGAGGTAAGGATTATTTGTGGGATATGTGATGAGGATTAGATAGAAGAAGGTAATGATGTGAGTGTGTGATTTGAAGGGGGTAGGGGAGGTAGGTGTTGGAGTGTGTAGAGGAAAAAGTAGTGGTAGCGGTAGTGACGTTCGGTGTCGTGGGAAACAC
>NZ_VDTC01000080.1:0-223 GCF_007672725.1 Corynebacterium aurimucosum ATCC 700975 | reverse complement strand
TTCATCACCATTACATACAACAACCTAATCATCTCACTCTCTCATTTCAACCCCCTACCCCACCTACCTCTTCCACTCTCTACACCAAAAACTACTCCTACCCCTACTCACCTTCCCTCTCCTCCCAAACACAATACACACCATCAAAAACCTTCTCCTTCACCTCATTGCCCTCCTCCCCCTCATTCTCCTCACCTTTGTACCCTTTGTCCCATTCATCCGC
>NZ_VDTC01000809.1 GCF_007672725.1 Corynebacterium aurimucosum ATCC 700975 | reverse complement strand
GGTGGATGGCGGTTGATGGGGTGGTAAGGGTGGAGGAGGTGGTTGGGGGTGGGGAGAAGGTCGATGGGATGGGGAAGGAGAAGGGGAGGAAGGTGGAGGGGGGGGAGGGTGGGATGGGGGGGGGGGATGAGGTAGATGGGGGGGTGGTGGAGGAAGGGGGGGAGCAGGGGGGTGAGGAGGGGGTGGAGGTGATGGGGAAGGGGGAGGTGTGGAAAAGGCTGGGAGTTGTGGTTGGGTGGAGGTTGTTCAGG
>NZ_VDTC01000808.1 GCF_007672725.1 Corynebacterium aurimucosum ATCC 700975 | reverse complement strand
CCCCCCCCCCCCCCACCCCCCACTCTCTCTCACCCAACCATTCGAAACTAACACCTTTCCATTCTACCACTCCTCAAAGAGATCCTCACTCACTCCTTTCCTCCTATCCCCTACACCAACTTCCTTCCCCCCTTTATCCCCCATCGACAATACCCGGCGAATACCCCCACCCACCCCCCTCGGGCCTTCCCCCCCACGACCCCCACCCTTATCCCATTCAATTCCCTTAGTCCCCTCACCACCACCCCGCC
>NZ_VDTC01000807.1 GCF_007672725.1 Corynebacterium aurimucosum ATCC 700975 | reverse complement strand
AGAGGGAGGTTTAAGGTGGTGAGTTGGAAGTTTGAGGTGGGGATTGTGTTTAGAGGTTGTAGCGTTGGAGTTGTAGGGTTGGAGATGGTTGGAGTGAAAAGGGATTAGTGAGATGGTTTAGTTGGGGGGAAGTAAAGCTTGTGGAGGGAGGTAGATGGTTGGTTTGGGGGTAAAGAAAGCTTATGACTGGAAGCATCTAACTAGAACCGTCTAGTGGGATACCAAGGCGAGGAAGGATGCGAGAAGAGGTG
>NZ_VDTC01000806.1 GCF_007672725.1 Corynebacterium aurimucosum ATCC 700975 | reverse complement strand
ATCGCTCTCTTCTTCTCCCACCCTTTTTACCACACCAACCCACCCCCTTCCACCATCCAATTACCCACCCTTATTACTCCTCACACCTACACCTTCTCAACCACCTCCACTCACCTCCTTTTCACCCAATTTCTCTCCATTCTCCATCCACCAATCCTTTTCCCCCCCATCTACACCTCCTTCCACCCCGTTGTTACATGCCAACACCTTTTCCATTTCGGACAATCACTGTTGCGGCAACAGGCACGTAC
>NZ_VDTC01000805.1 GCF_007672725.1 Corynebacterium aurimucosum ATCC 700975 | reverse complement strand
CATTCCATTAATCCCTGACACCCAACACTCATCACCTTATCAACCCCACTGCTCATCATGATGAAGTCATCGCCAAACTTCTCCAACTCTTCACGCTACCCACCCCCCATCTCACCTACTTTACCTCAACAATTCCTCTACTCCCTCTCCACCCACACAAAACGCCTTTTCCTCCCTACCCCCCCCAATCCATAATCTCCCCCCCTTCCCCAACACTTACGTCCTCCACATCGTCAAACCACCCCTCCCGA
>NZ_VDTC01000804.1 GCF_007672725.1 Corynebacterium aurimucosum ATCC 700975 | reverse complement strand
CAACCCAACCCTCCACCCCCCCAAAGCAACAACCCCACCAGTACCCCCACCCAGGCCTCCATTCCCCATACCCATATCAAAACTCCTTACTCTCCTACCTCCAACGCCTCTCCTTCCCAGCTCTTCATTTACACCGATACCCATTACTTTCCTATCCCCAAAACACACTCACCCCGTACAGAGTATCCCCTCCTTCCCCTCTCCCTAATTAACCTACCCAACGGTCAGCCAAAATGCACGTCAGTTCGACC
>NZ_VDTC01000803.1 GCF_007672725.1 Corynebacterium aurimucosum ATCC 700975 | reverse complement strand
AGCGATGCCGAGGTGACGATGCAGTCGGTGATGTGGTCGGAGGAGTGTTGTTATAAGTGGTGGAAGGGGGAGCTGTGCTAGTTTGGGGAGAGGATGAGGGAAGAGATGGGGTGGAAGATGGTCGGGGGGATGGGTGAGAACGGCGGGGTGGTGGAGATGGGAGGGGGGAAGGGGGGGGGAGGGGGGGTGGGGGGGGGGGGAGGTGGAAAATGCGGTGGTGTAGTGGGGGGTTCATGGCATTTGGGGGGCGGG
>NZ_VDTC01000802.1 GCF_007672725.1 Corynebacterium aurimucosum ATCC 700975 | reverse complement strand
GGGATGGTAGGTGTGATTGTTACGTTGATTGTCGTGGGGGTAGTTGGTGATTGAATCCGGAGGTGAGTGAAAGATGGAGTGGGGTTTGGGGTGGGGTGGGGTGGTTGGGGGAAGAGGGCGAGTTAGTTGGTGAAGGGGAGGAGGAGGGTGGGTGAGTGGGAGGGGGTAGTGGAGGGGGGGGGTAGCGTGGGGGGAGATGGGTGCGTTACGGAGGGGGTCAAGGTGGACTGGAGTGGGGGTGTGAAAACTGAC
>NZ_VDTC01000801.1 GCF_007672725.1 Corynebacterium aurimucosum ATCC 700975 | reverse complement strand
CCCCCCCCCCCCCCCCAACCCCTCCCCAAACTCCCCCGCCACCAACCCCCCCACCCCCCACCCCCTCCCACTCCCAACACCAACCACCCCCAATCCTTAACCTCATCCTCATCCATCATCACCCCCTCCTCCGCGCCCCCCTGCCCCCCATTCTCAACACCTTCCACCACATTCATGTCCTTCTGCAACGCTCTGACGGTTCCGCACTAGACAACCTCCTGCTTGACCACGTCCCCCCGATCGACCTACTCG
>NZ_VDTC01000800.1 GCF_007672725.1 Corynebacterium aurimucosum ATCC 700975 | reverse complement strand
GTAGAGTGTGAGCAGATACGGTTTGGGTGGGAATGGATGATGAAGGTGTAAGGAGTATGTGTGGGGTTGGGGGGTTGGGTGGGGTGGGTTAGGGTTGTGAGTGATGGGGGATTTAGAAAGGTAGTTCTGGTACGGGAAGTGGGGGATGAGAGTGGTGAAGGAAGGGGTAGGAGGGGAGAAGGGATTACGGGGAGTGGGGGGTTGATGAGGTGAGGGGGTGGAAGTGGGGGGGTTAAACTAGATGTAGTTCGG
>NZ_VDTC01000007.1:105352-172517 GCF_007672725.1 Corynebacterium aurimucosum ATCC 700975 | reverse complement strand
AGAATCCGCCCCCAATTTCTCCACCCGCTAGGTTGACAACCTATATAGGAACACCCCCCTAGGTACCCTGAACATCATGAGCACGAATAAACACTTTGAACTCAAGGTCCCCGGCGGCAAGTTGCTCGTCGTTGACCTCGATTTAGACACCAACAACACCGTCACTGCCGCGAAGGTTTCCGGTGACTTCTTCCTCGAGCCTGAGGAGGCCTATGAGGCACTAGCCCCCGCCTTGGTCGGCACCACCACCGCCACCTCGACAGAAGAGATCCAGTCCCGCCTCGATGCGGCCCTGGCTCACGTTGACGCCCCGGTAGCTCTCCATGGCTTTGACACCCACCACCTTGCCGTCACCGTTAAGCGCGCGCTATCTGGTGGCACCGATTTCACCGACCACCACTGGGAGATCCTGCGCCCAGGTGTTCTCCCCACGCCCGTAAATGTCGCACTTGACGAGGTTCTTCTCAACGAAGTTGCTGAAGGAAAGCGCGGGCCCACGCTCCGATTTTGGGAATGGGAAGACCGTGCCGTCGTATTCGGTTCCTACCAGTCCTATGCCAATGAGCTGGATCAGGAGGGCGTCGACAAGCACGGCATTGTTCCGGTGCGCCGAATCTCCGGCGGTGGCGCGATGTTCATGGAGGGTGGCAATTGCGTGACCTATTCCCTGTACACCCCGGAATCGCTCGTGGCCGGCTATTCCTACGAGGCCAGCTACGAATACTTGGACCAGTGGGTGCTCGCGGCGCTGAACAAGCTTGGCGTCAATGCATGGTACGTGCCGATTAATGACATCACCTCGGACGGCGGCAAGATTGGCGGCGCCGCCCAGAAGCGCCGTAAGGGCGCGGTACTGCATCACACCACGATGAGCTATGACATCGATGCGGACAAAATGATGGAGGTCTTGCGCATCGGCAAAGTCAAGGTCTCGTCGAAGGGCCTTGCCAGTGCAAAGAAGCGCGTCGATCCGCTCCGCCGCCAAACCGGCGTACCCCGCGAGGAGATCATCGAGACCATGGCGCGCGAGTTCGCCACCCGCTATGGCGCCGTCGACGCCGTGCTTTCCGACGACTCCCTCGCCGCCGCCCGCCGCCTCGTTGACACCAAATTCCTCAACGATGAATGGACCAAGCGTATCCCATAATTTGCAGGGGAATTTCTGGGCAGCGTACGGTGTTATAAGTTCAAGTGAACCGATCGGTACGAGAGTGCCGAACTAAATGGTCCATTTCTATACAACACTGTCTAGAAGGAAAATCTCGTGTCAGACACTTCCTCTCGTGCATCCTCCCGCACGCTGCCCTCTTGGGCCACCGGCTTTGGCGCCCAAGTTATCGCCGGTCTCATCATCGGCCTTATCCTCGGCTTCATCGCCTCCGGCATGGAGTCCGAGTGGCTCTCCGATACCCTGTCCGGCGTCGGCGGCGCGTACGTCCAATTGCTCAAGGTGATGGTCCCGCCGCTCATCTTCGCGGCTGTCGTCACCTCGGTTGCCAACCTGCGCAAGGTAGCTAATGCCGCCTCGCTGGCGATCTCCACTCTGGTCTGGTTTGCCATTACGGCGTTCTTCTCCGTGCTTGCCGGCATTCTGGTCGCCCTAGTAATGAAGCCGGGAGTAGGCACAACTGTCGATGCTTCCACCGCCGCCGACCCATCCCACATCGGCTCCTGGACCGCTTTCCTCCAGCAACTTGTCCCCTCCAACTTCTTTGGACTCAAGGCCTCGCTTAGCGACGGCGAAGTCTCCCTCAGCTTCGGCGCCCTTCAACTCCTTGTCATTTCCTTGGCTCTCGGTATCGCCGCGGTCAAGGCCGGCAAGGCGGCTGATCCTTTCCTGCGCTTTACCGAGTCCTTCCTCAAGGTCATCCAGGTGGTCCTCTGGTGGATCATCCGCCTCGCCCCGATTGGCACCGCCGCCCTCATCGGTAAAGCCGTGTCCACCTATGGTTGGGATGCACTCAGCTCCTTGGGCAAGTTCGTCCTCGCTATGTATGTGGGCCTTGCACTCGTCATCTTCGTGGTTTACCCCGCCGTGCTCGTCTTCAACCGGATCCCGGTTGTTGGCTTCTACAAGCGCGTGTGGCCCGTCTTCTCCCTCGGCTTCGTCACCCGTTCCTCCATGGGCGTCATGCCAGTTACCCAACGCTTTACGGAAAAGGCCATGGGCGTGCCCCGCGAATACGCCTCTTTCGCCATCCCACTAGGCGCAACCACCAAGATGGACGGCTGCGCCTCCGTCTACCCGGCCATCGCCGCTATCTTCATTGCACAGTTCTATGGAATTGACCTTTCCTTGACCCAGTACCTTCTCATCATCTTCATTTCCGTCATTGGTTCCGCAGCAACCGCCGGCACGACAGGCGCCACCGTCATGCTGACCCTGACGCTCTCCACACTGGGCCTTCCGCTCGCTGGTGTGGGTCTCTTGCTGGCCATCGAACCCATCATTGACATGGGCCGCACCGCCGTTAATGTCACCGGTCAGTCGCTGTGTGCCACCATCGTGGCCAAGCGCGCCGGCATCCAAGACCAAGCAACCTGGGACGCTGCCGAGGGTGGCGTCAATGACATCATGAACGCTGACGAGAACGACCGGGAAAGCGTGAACGTTTAGGAATTAAGTGACGTGGAGCACACATAGTTTCTGTACGGTGGAAGCTATGTCCACGTCAACCCAAGCACCACCAGGCCCCGATTCCACACAACACCGCAGCGCCATCAAGGCCTCCTTCATAGGAACCTTCATCGAATGGTTCGACTATGCGGCCTACATTTATATGTCGGCCATTATCTCCCGAGTCTTCTTCCCGGAGATGGAAGGGCGCCGCGCGCTCATCATGACATTCGCACTCTTTGCGCTTTCTTTCCTCGTCCGCCCGCTCGGCGGAATAGTGTGGGGACACTTTGGTGACAAACACGGACGAATTCAAACCCTGACGGTATCGATCACGATGATGTCACTAGCGACAGCCGTGATCGGCTTCCTCCCCAGCTACGAAACCATCGGATTCGCCGCCACCCTGCTGCTTCTACTTTCGCGCATGGTCCAAGGTTTCTCCGCGGCTGGCGAATATGCCGGTGCAGCCACGCACCTCGCAGAAATCGCCCCGACGCATAAGCGGGGCATTTACGCCGCAATCGTTCCTTCCGCCACAGCATCCGGCCTGCTATTGGGCTCCCTCATTGCGGCTTTACTCACCGGCGTACTCGACGACGATGCCCTCATCTCCTGGGGTTGGCGCGTCCCCTTCCTCATCGCACTACCTCTGGGCCTTTACGGCCTGTGGATTCGCCGCAACGCCGATGAGTCTTCCCGCTTTGAGAATCAAGATGACACGGAAGAATCCCCTCTTCGCGAGGTCATCAAATATCCCAAGGCGCTGGCAATTGCCTTCTCGGGCGCAGTTCTCAACGCCATTGGTTTCTATGTCATCCTGACTTACCTGCCAACCTACCTTTCCCAGGAGCTGGGCATGGCGGAAACACCTGCCTTCATTGCGTCGTCGGTCGCTTCCGCTTTCTATGTCGGCTTCGCACTTCTCACCGGCCTGCTTTCGGACCGCCTGGGACGCCGCACCACCATGCTGTGTGCTGCACTTTTCATGGGCCTCTTCATCGTCCCTGCCTTCATGCTCCTAGACGGCGCTGGGATTCTCCTGGTCATCATCATCCAGGTGTGCCTGGGCGGCGTGCTTGCGCTTAACGACGGCGTCCTCCCCTCCTTCCTCTCCGAACAGTTCCCCACCCATGTTCGCCTTTCCGGCTTTGCACTCACCTTCAACACAGCTAACGCTGTCTTCGGCGGCACAGCGCCCATGATCGCCACCTGGCTTATTGACAAAACAGACAACCAACTCGCCCCGGCGTATTACCTTGTTGCCGCCGCAATCATCACCGGCGGAGGCGTTCTCTTCGCCTCCAAGCGGAATCGCCTAAAAGAGATCTAACCCACCGCCTCACTCTCCCCCTCCTGGTAGTAACTTCCATCAACGACCCACACTTGAGCTTCAGGCAGCGTCAATCGCCCGACCGCTAGCGATCCGAATTGTCGTTTCAGACGACGAGCAGGGCCAGGGGACCTGACCCCTGTTAGGTAGACACCTGATATCCAGCCCGGTTGGGTTGGGAAGAAAGGTAATCTACCACCATGCCTAGGTACTCCGAACAGTTCAAACGTGATGCTGTGGCCCTCTACGAAAACAATGAGGACCTTTCACTCCACGCGGCTTCAGCAGAGCTTGGAGTCAATCGCTCCTCACTTTATTCCTGGCTTAAGCAGTACGGCACCGGCAAGCGTGCCCGCACGAAGACCATGCGCGACAAGGCCCAGGAGACGACTGATTCTGAGCGGATCCGCCAGCTAGAAAGAGAAGTCTCGAAGCTGCGCGAAGAACGCGACATCCTGCGTAAGGCCGCGAAATATTTTGCCGAAGAGACACGCTGGTGATCCGCTTCCAGTTTGTCTATGACCATCGAACCGAGTACTCGGTCAAGCGGATGTGCCACGTGTTAAAGCTCAATCGCTCGGGCCTGGCCTCTACCCTTGAGGCCATGGGCTTTTAGGCAACCTCCTCAACCACTACACCCCACTTCTACCCCGAGAAATATAGACACCATCAGCACAAACACTAACCATGTTATGCCCATAGGGTTTTTGGACATAACACAGCTCCACTAAGCCAGGAGGCCTAGCTATTTCACAAGACCGAAAGTGCCACCAACGTCACGGTCGAGTACAACTAGTGGGTGTCACTGTGGCTTTCCGAAGTCCACCACACTGACGTTCCCGTCATTGCGGGGGCGGTACAGAGGGCTCCTGACGGATTGCCCGAAGTCCTCTGCACGAATTGACTTCCGGCCTGATGCCGCTGTACCAACCTGTCCTGATAGGCGGGCGCCTCGTTTGCCAGAAGATGGGCAAGGTTCCCCCTCCCCCTTGCTTTTTGGGAGTCCTCGGCCAGCTACGGGATCGTGCCTGGCCGGTCCTCGGTCGAGTTGTTGTCCGGAGTTGGTGTGCAGCAGTCGGGTTCCCCGCTTTGCCCGGGGCCCTCGCCTGTGGGCGGCGTTCCCTGTCTGATGCGCAGTCTCCTGCGCCGGTTGAGGGCGGCCAATGCCGATGCGAGCACCACGGCTGCGGCGAGGGCTGCGATCAGGGTGCTGTTGTCGCTGATCCAGGCGCTGGCGGCGGCTGACCATACGGCGAGGCTGTTGGCCTGTGCGGTTCCGCCGGTGGCGGCGGGATACCAATACCAGCTGAGGTAGGCGCCGGTTATGGTGAGGATGAAGGCGGCAATGCGGTTGCTGTGCTTGGCCAGGCCGGTGATTCTTCGCCCGAGGGCGGCCCCGGCGATGGCCGTGCCTGCCGAAACGAGCATCAGGACAGTGGCCGAGCCTGCGGCGTAGGCGGCGAAGACCGCGAGCAGCCCGGCGTAGCTGGCGACGGCCTGGGCTTGGGCGATCACGGCCAAGAGCACCCCGAGGGTGCAGCCGAGGGATGCTGCGGCGTATCCGATCCCGAAGGCCACCATGCGCCCGGTTTTGTGACCTGCCCCTGCGGCTTCTTGTGTGCGGGGTTTCGTGGCCCAGGCCGGCAGACGGAGCCGTGGTGTGAGTCCGGTGAGCATGGCCAGGCCCAGCAGGAGAAGGATCACCCCGGTGGCCATTCCCAGCCAGGGCGCTGCGCTGATCAGGGTCCTGGCGCCCGCGCTGACGATCAGCCCGAAGGCTGCCAGGGTCCCGGCGAAGCCGAGGCTGAGCGCGAGCCCGGCCCGGAGCCCGTGGGCCAGACGCAGCGCGAGCGGGCGCGTCCGGGCGTCCCCGATGGTCTGGGCTATCCAGGCGGGCAGGAGGGCGAAACCGCAGGGATTGACCGGGGCAATCATTCCAGCGGCGAAGGCCAGGGCAAGCAGGGCTGTCATTGGACACCGGCCTTGGTGAGTTCTTCTTGGATCTTTTCCGCAGACGGGTCGGTGGCCCGGAAGGTAACGTCGCCCTTCGCGTCGACCACCACCAGGGTGCTTATGGAGGTGACCTTGTACCGGGTGGTCAGTGTGGCCTCGGTGTCGATGACGGCAGGGAGCTCAGGGGCCTTGATGTAATCGCGGAATCCGTTGATGGTCTCCTTCGGTTCTCGGGGGTCCACGTCCACCAGGAGGTAGTCGGCCGAGCTTCCCAGGGCCGTGGAGGCCTTGTTCAGGGAATCGGCCCCTTCCGCACACTCACCGCATCCGGCAGAGAAGAAGAACAGTGCTGCGGGCTTACCGTCTGGGATGGTCCGGGTAGTGCCGTCAATGTCGGAGACCGTAACAGCAACGGCACCGGCCGCGTCGGGCGACGAACCGCCTGGCGCGGCCGACGGGCCGCTCGGTGAGCTGGCGCAGGCGGTTGTCAGTGCCATGACCGCTGCCAGAAACAGGGCGGAGGCGAGGTGCCTGGGCCGGGGAACGGACAGAGAACGGCGGGATCTCGGGTATGTCATGGTGTCTGGTGGTTCCTTCCAGGAATGGGGATGGGGACTCAGGCGGTGCCGTGGTCGGTGCGGTGGTGCTCGGGGACAACAGATAGGTGAGGGCCTGGTCGGTGGCGGTCAGGGCATTCCTTTGCTTCGGTGGTGGGGCTGCAGCTCAGGCGCAGCAGGAGAGCTCGGAGACGTCGGTGGTGAAGGCCTTGGCGGCGATCCTGATGCCCTCGGCCATCGTCAGGTAGGGGCTCCAGGCGGCGGCGACCTGCGCGGTGGTCATGCCCGCTTCGAGGATGTAGACGCCGGCGGCGGCGATTTCCCCGGCGTCCTTGGCCACCGCGGAGAGGCCCAGGATCCGTCCGGTGTCGCGGTCCGCGACAACCTTGATGAAGCCGCGGGTGTCGCGGTTGACCACGGCTCGCGGCACGTACTCCAGGGGGAGGACCCGGCACTCGCAGCTGATCCCGGCGGCGACAGCTTCCTTTTCCGTCATCCCGACCGCCCCGATGGCGGGACTGGTGAAGGTGACCCGGGGCAGGTGCCGGTAGTCGACCTCGGCCAGAGTATCGGTGAACGCATTGTCCACGGCTAGGGCGCCGTGGGCCGCTGCGACGTAAACGAACTCCCGATGGCCGGTCGCGTCCCCGGCGGCCCAAACCCGCGGGTTGGACGTGGCCAGGCGGGAATCGACCACGATCTCGCCGGATGCGCCGGTCTTCACCCCGACGGCGTCAAGGTCCAGTCCCTCGGTCACCGGGCGGCGGCCCAGTGCCACGAGGATGCGGGAAGCGCGGAACACCTCCTCGCCCCCGGCCACGTTTGCCGTCACCGAGACCCCGTCCGGGCCGGAGGCCACGGAGTCGGCTATGGCCCGCCGGACCACCCGGATCCCCTCGTCGGCGAACACCCCCGCCAACGCCTTGGATGCCTCCGGTTCCTCCTGCGAGGCCAACCGGGAACGGACCAGCATGGTCACCCGGGAGCCCAGCCGGGAGAAAAGCTGTGCCATCTCCAGGGCAACATAGCCTCCGCCCAGGATCAGCATTGATTCGGGCACCTCGTCCAGTTCCATCGCCGTCGTCGAGGTCAGGTACCCGGCCTCGGCCAGTCCGGGAACGGGGGGCACGTAGGATGCGGAGCCAGTGGCCACGAGGTAGTGCCCGGCCTCGATCGTTCTCACTGCACCATCCGGGGAGATCACCCGGAGCAGCGGTGCGTCCTGGGTTCCGGTGAACGACGCGTCCCCCGAGATCATCGTCCACCCGTAGTCCGCGGCCAGATCGACGTACTTCTCCGTGCGCATGCTTTCAACCAGCGCGGCCTTGCCCTGAATCAGGGCCGGCATGTCCACCGGGCCCGCCGAGGCCGCCACCCCAGGGAAGCGGGCCGAATCCAACGCCACGTGGCGGGCCTCCGCGGCAGCCAGGAGCGCCTTCGACGGGACGCAGCCCGTGTTCACGCATGTCCCGCCCACGGTGCCGCGCTCCACCATCACGACGCGCTTGCCCAGTCCGGTGGCCCGGATCGCGGCCGCAAACGCTCCGCCGCCGGAACCAATAATCGCCAGATCGAACTTTTCGTTTGTCATTCCAGATGTCTCTTCCCTGTGGTTCAAAAGTTCCTATGGAACCATTGTGAACCTTCCAGTACAATGGAAGGTCAAGTGTGGTGGCCATTGGAAGGGGAATCGGCGAACATGAGGATCGGACAGCTTGCGGAAGCAACCGGAACCACGACCAAGACCCTGCGGTTCTACGAGGAGTCGGGGCTGCTCCCTCCGGCCGAGCGATTGGCCTCCGGCTATCGGGACTACGCCGAGGATGCCGTGGGTCGGGTCGGGTTCATCCACCGGGGCCAGGCCGCGGGCCTCACCCTCGCCCAGATCCGCCAGATCCTCGACATCCGCGACGGCGGCCAGGCGCCCTGCGAGCACGTCCGCGACCTGCTTGACGTGCGCCTCGCTGAGATCGAGCAGCAGATCGCGCAGCTCTCCGTGCTGCGCGACACTATCGCGGACCTCAGACAGGACGCCGCACACCCGGACCCTGAAACGTGCAGCACCGATCAAGTGTGTAGGTACTTGTAATCCAATTGGGCACACCTCCTTAGCAACCACGCTATGCGAGAGTTGCAGCTCGACGAGAGCCAGGATGACAGGATTAACCGCCAGGAGCTATCTATAAATAGGGACTATTTCTTACCTGGAAGTAACATTTTGGCGGTTGAGGATAACACCTTTGGTGCATTTTGAGCCAAAGTAAAAATAGTCCCCTACGGGAAGACGGAAATAAGACCAGTTCCCGGTGGACAAGAACAGTCTTCGCGAGCAGGTAGTTGGTGGGCCCTTGCGTTCATAATTCTGTGCACCATCACCACCATGATCGACAGGCGAAAACCAGGTTCTTCGGGTGGGTTGGCCCGCCTTCGGCCCAGTTGTGTCGGTGATCCAACTGGCTGAGAAAAGCAGGCTCGCCGCATCCGCCGACCCGGCAGGTACCGTCGCGTCCTTCGACAAGTTTGCGCATAATCAGGCCGGGTTGGTAGCCGTCGGCTTCGGCGACCTCACCGGTTAAATCTCGCACCTTGTCATGTGGCATGGGCTCAGCCCGCCAGCCGAAGCCTTCAATAAAGGTCGGTGCATCCTCAATATCGCAGGCTTGGTAGGTGTGGAGTACTACGGTGGCTGGTGGCTTTATTTCACCGGAAAGCAGTTTGATGACTGCCTCAGGGACAGTGATGTCTTCCTTGGTTGCGGTCTGGTGGATGAAGGCATCGAGTTTAATGCCGGTGTCTTCTTCAACCTGCAGTTCCAACCACGCTGAGGTGCCGTTAGAGGAAAACCGGTAGGTATCTTTAGGGCGGGTATCCCGATAGGCGATGGAATCATCCAGTGTTTTACATATATCGCGGACTTTGCGCCTGATTTGGCTACGCGTGGGAAAAGCTTGGTTCGGTTTAGAAGGGGTAAAGAAGTCAGCCAGGAGGGTGTCGATGAACTCTAGGGTTTCATCAGTCAAGGCTGTGAGTGCTGACATGGGTTGATCAATAGCAATGAGGGATTCAATGTCGAGCAGGCAGTGGGTGTCTTGTATGGCTTTGACTTTCGGCAGACTTTCTAGCCGGTGGATAGCACGCAGGCCTGATTTAATGTGGCCTTCCGGCAGTGACCAGGCTGCCACTAGGGATAGTGCGGTGGTGTTGATATCGGCGTCAAGGCTGGGCATGGCCCCGACCCAGGTTTTATAGATGGCTCTTCGGGCTTGAGCACGAGCCATCGCATGTGGATTATTAGGGTTGGTGGTGGAAAAGAAAAAGGTAGGCGGGCGTGTAGCAGTAGTGGTCATGGTCTCCCCCGAGATCAACATGAGTTAGAAGAAGTGTTCTAACCATGATTCTAGTACCACACACCCCACATAGCCATAGCCAGCACTACATTCATGTCAAGTCGTCACTATAAACGGGGGTATCAACCCCAGGTTTAGACTACACGTTCGACATCAGACGCTCGGGGTCCGCGCCAAAACTACAGTACTGGCCAGGGTGATGCTCACGAGGGATCTATTCATAACGCACGTCACCGCGCGCAATGTCCTTGCGCCCATGAACAAAGAAATAGACCACTGAGGCAACCAGCATCAAGGCTGCCAACATCCAATACATGGCGGAGTATCCCGTCGCGGAGATGACCTGTCCCAGCAGAATCGGGCCGAAGCCGATGCCTAGGTCCAGCAGCAAGAAGAAGGTCGAGATCCCCGCACCCATTTCATGCATCGGCACCAGACGCACAGCGATAGCCTGCCCCGCCGGCAGGATAGAGCCATATCCGATACCCACCAAGGCCCCCGCAGCAACAATCTGCCAATCAGCACCAGCCGAAGCCAGGACAGCCAAGCCGGCAATAAAGAAGACGAGTGAAGAGTAGATGATGATGTTGTCACCACGGCGGTCCTGCAGCCTACCCAACACAAAGCGCAGAACAAGGCTCACCACCGCATAAGCCAAGAAGAAGTAGCTAGCGCCCTTCTCCAGCCCCGCGTGGGAGGAATAGCCATTCAGGAAGGTGATAATGCCCGTATAAGCAACACCGACCAAAAGAATGAACACGCCAAAAGGTGCCACCGCTGGGTGCACAATATTCCCCAAGGAGAAGGAGACGCTTCGATGCTCCTGCGCCGGCGCCTTGACGACGAGCCCCAGCCCCAAGGCCACCACCGTCAGCGTCAACGCCACTAGAAACACGGAGTTATAGCCGGCGTTGTGGACAATCGCTAAACCTGCCGCCGGACCAAAAGCGGTGGCCAGCGTCGTCCCCAAGGCGAAGTATCCCGTTCCCTCTGCGCGACGATGGTCCGGGATAACCGATTGCGCCACAGCCATCACAGCCGTCGATGCCACCGCATAGCCGAAGCCGTGCACGATACGGACAGCAAACAATAGTGGCAGTGACTGAGCTGGGAAATACAGCGCCATCGCCACAGTGACCACGATGAGGGAGATGACCAGCGAGCGCTTCCGCCCAGCAGCATCCACAATGTAGCCCGAAAAGAGGCGAGCAATCGTCGCCCCCACCACGAAGGCGCTTGAGGCAAACCCGCCCGCTGTGTCCGAGGCCTGGAACTGCTCGACGGCATAGAGTGCCATGATGGTCACGAGTAGATAAAAGACCGTAAATTGGGCAAAATTTACCAACCACGCGAACACAAATGTCGGCGTGATAAGGGAACGGGATTCAGAGGACGTTTGAGACACCTTCTTCGATAGCGTTATGGAATTAAGACTTCCACACGCTACCAAAGATCAGAGATACTTTCGAATCCAATTCACGGATTGCACTGCGCTTGACGACGCCCTCTACCCGAACAGTTTCCGCAGGTAGGGCGAACCGAACTTCCACTCCGGATCCATCTTTTCGCGCAGTTCGCAGAACTCATCAAATCTTGTATAAAGTTGAGCAAAGTCATTCCGGGACAGGGAGTTCATCTTGCCCCAGTGCGGGCGCCCACCTGCTGCACGGAAAATAGGTTCCAGCTTCGGCATGTAGTCCTGCGGATTCAGCGCACGCGGAATGTGGAAGGCAATGTACATCGATTCACGGCCCGACGCCGTCGAAAGAGCAACGTCATCCGCGGCCGTCGTACGCAGCTCCATCGGGAATCCGATGCGCCAGTCCTGTTCATCGATGAAGCGACGGATTTCGCGGACGGTGGCGGGGCCGTCGGCAAGCGGCACGGCGTACTCCATCTCGTGGAAACGAACCCGGCGCGGGCTGACGAACACGTCGTGAGCAGCTGAACGGTAGCGATTATGAGAGATAACCGAGGTGGCGAACTTATTAAGGGTCGGAATCGTTCCCGGAATCAGGCGCCCCAACGCCAAGGCGGCGGCAAAGGCGCCGTTGCCGATGAGCTCGTCGTCGATAAGTGCTTTGAGACGTGAGCGGCGCTCCCCATTCGGTTCGAGGCGCGTGTTGGCCTTGACCATCGCGCGGTCGGTATGCGGGAACCAATAGGACTCGAAGTGGTCGACGCTGCGGGAGAGCTCCTCCCAGTTGTCCATCAACTCATCGAAGGCAATGCCGGACTCCTCTGCCAGCAGGTCGAAGGCATCCACACACTGCATTTCGACTTCGATGACCACGCCGAGCGCGCCCACGCTGACGACTACGAGGCGCAGGAGCTCCGGGTCCTCGTCGATGGAATAGGTGCAGGTGTTGCCGTCGGCGTCGATAAGCGTCAGCCCAGTGACCGTCCCCGCAAATCCCGTGTAATTGATGCCGGTGCCGTGGGTCGAGGTCGAAATCGCACCCGCCAGCGATTGCGGGTCCACATCGCCCTGGTTAGCCAGGGCAAGCCCAAACGGGCGCAGGAGCCTAGGCACATCCCGCAAGCGAGTGCCGGCCAGGAACCGGACGCGTTTGCGCTGCTTATCGACGCTCACCAGCCCACTCACGTGGTCTAGGTTGAGCATCGTCTCCTCCCCTGCCGCGATGGGAGTGAAGGAGTGGCCGGCGCCCACCGCACGCACGCTGCGGGAGCGGCTAATAATTCCGGGGATCTCGTCTATGCGGGAGGGCTGTACAAACTCCTGCGGTTTCGCAGCAACCGAACCTGCCCAATTGCTAAATGTGGTTGTCATCGGAGTGTCCATCCTTGTCCTCTATAGGTGTCCCATACATCAACGCCGTCGTGCCCGACGGCGAGGAGGCGGTCGACGTTTTCCGTCATTTCGCCGGCCTTGGCGTGGCGGAACCACACCAGGTCCTCGACTTCTAAGTCAGCCCCGCGCAGTGGGGTCTGGACCTCACCGGCGCCCTCAGTACTGGAGTAGCTAAGGCCCGCCGGCCACACCGGTACGGGGACGCGATCCTTCGCGGGAGGGCCGGAGGCGATCCAGCCGCCGGAGTTGACCGTGGCCCAGCCCGGCGCGGGCACACGGGATACTTGGCAGACGAAGAACGCGGCCGCCTTGTGGTTAATGCCAGTGAAATCATCAAAGATCGCTGGCGTATAGAAACCGGATCCAGCGGCCAGCTCGGTCAAGGTTCCCTCGGCCGCGGATTCCTGGAGGCTGCCCGTGCCACCGCCGTTGACGAATTCGATGTCCGCTACCTCCCGCGCGGCCTCCACGCAGGCTCGGCGCCGCGGGGCGAGGTCCGCCATGGACTTTGAACGCAACCAACGCTTGACCGCTCCCACCGGCCCCGGCAAGCCATCCGCTACGGACGCCACCTGCCCCTCATAGGCCATGAGCCCCACCAACCGGTGACCGCGCCGAAGAATTTCACGCGCCAGCGCTGAGACCTGTTCCGGAGTGCGCACGGGCGAGCGCCGCGGGCCGATGACCGCACCCGGCAAATGGAGGGTGCAGTCAATATCGATGGCCACGCGTACAGAACCCTCGAGCAGGCTCAACAGCTCCACGCTATCCACCATGACGGTGATGGATTCGCGCGCCGTGTCATCTGCGGCGAGCTCACGCAGGGCTTGACGGTTAACGCTCGGGTAGGCCACTACGATGTCGCGGAAACCCTCCCCGACCAGATGCAGCGCCTCCGGTACGGAATACGCGAGGATGCCTCGGTAGCCCTCATGCTCG
Organism: Corynebacterium aurimucosum ATCC 700975; assembly: GCF_007672725.1. GTDB lineage: Bacteria > Actinomycetota > Actinomycetes > Mycobacteriales > Mycobacteriaceae > Corynebacterium > Corynebacterium hesseae. The sequence continues at coordinate 158,959 of NZ_VDTC01000007.1, read as the reverse complement.
AGGGCACGGCGTAGTGCCGCCACGCTGCGTATTGACTTCGAGGCCACGCGGATGGGCAGACCCCCGGCGCGGGTGGGCATCTGTGCAGCGTTGTAGTCGAATGCATCGAGGTCGATAACGCCGACGGGCGCTGGGCTTTCACCAGACCTGACGAGCGGCTCAACGGCCGAACGCACCTGGGCCTGTGGAGTGGTCGCGAGGATTGGCATAGCGTCATCCTAACCACAACTAGTTTAGTTTGTGAGACAAATCTCGAAAAACTCATAGCGGCATCCCATATTTTTGGGACAATAGACCGCATGAAAACCTTCACTCAGACACGCCTGCCCCAGCGAGTGCACAATTTCTTGGATACGGACCCCGCCCGCGATGTTCGCGGCACGGGTGAGCAGAACCAAGCTCACGCGCCGTTTAGCGGTGACAAGCTCTTTAGCTTCCCCGTCGCCACCGCCGGGGACGTCGAGAAGGCAGTCACCTATGCACGCACCGGCGTCGGGCAAGGTGACCGCGCCGCTATCCTGCTGCGCCTGCACGACCTCGTTCACGAGAACGAGGAGCTCATCCTCGACCTGATCCAAGCCGAAAACGGCAAGTCCCGCTCCCACGCCTATGACGAGCTGATGGATCTGTATAACTGTGCTCGGTTCTATGCCGTCAACATCCGCAAAGCTTTCGGAAACGACCGCCACCCCGGCGCGCTTCCCGTGCTGACCAAGACACGCACGCAGTACTACCCACTCGGCGTGGTGGGGCTCATCTCCCCGTGGAATTACCCACTGTCCTTGGGCGTGGGCGACGTCCTGGCAGCACTCTCCGCCGGCAATGCCGTGGTACACAAGCCGGACTCCCAGACCACGTTGACGGCAATTCTGCTGCGACGCCTAGCCATTGAGGCGGGCCTTCCGGAGGCCGCCTGGCAGCTGGTTCCCGGCCTGGGTGCCGAGGTGGGTGACGCCCTGGTTCCTCTGGTGGATGGGCTCTCCTTTACCGGTTCCACCCAGGCTGGCAAGTCGATTGCCACCCAGGCCGCGGGGCGCCTCATCCCCACCATGCTGGAGTTGGGCGGCAAGAACCCGATGCTCGTGCTTGACGACGCCCCCCTTAAACCCACCGCCCAAGGTGCCGTACGCACCGCCTTCTCCTCCTCCGGGCAGCTGTGCATGTCCGCCGAGCGCGCCTATGTCCACGAGAGCGTCTTTGAGGAGTTCCTCGCAGAACTCAAGAACGCCCTGGACCAGCAAGTGCTCGGGGCAGCATTCTCCGATGCTGCCACCATCGGCTCGCTGACCTCGCAGCGCCAGCTCGATGCAGTAGTTTCCCACGTCGAGGACGCCCTGTCCAAGGGCGCCACCGTGGTATATGGCGGAAAGGCTCGGCCGGATCTTGGGCCCTTCTTCTATGAGACCACCGTGCTCACCGGCGTGACCCCAAAGATGGATCTCTATGCCACCGAGACTTTCGGCCCAGTGTTGGCGGTATACCCGGTGAGCTCCGATGCCGAGGCCATCCAGCGCGCCAATGACACCACCTACGGTCTTTCTGCCTCAGTATGGTCCGGAAATTCCCGCCGCGCGTGGAAGGTTGCCTCCCAGCTAGAGGCCGGCATGGTCAACATCAACGAAGGCTTCGCCGCCGCCTACGGTTCTATCGCCGCGCCAGGTGGAGGCGTCAAGGAATCTGGCCTGAACCACCGCCACGGTATTACCGGCATGCGCCTGTGGGCCAACGAGCGCACCGTGGCCGAGCAGCGCCTGCACCCGCTTGCGCCGTCGGAGTACGTCTCACCGGAACGCTTCCGCCAGCTGGTATCGACGGGCATGCAGCTGATGAAGACCTTCCGGCTCTAATGTAGACAGCCATGAAGGAACTTCACCGCGACGAGCTTCTAGCCCGCCGGCTCATTGCTCAAGGCCTCGCTCTATCGGCCGCGAGGCCATCGCTCGCCTCGGCGCTGGACGTCGCTGAGCATCTCCTCGCTCTGCAGGGGCAGACCTACGATGCCGGCATCACAGCACTAGCCCTTCGCGCCGGCTGCACTGATCAAGAGGTGCTCGGAGAAGTTGCACACTATCGCGTGGTGCGCTGTTGGCCGCAGCGCGGCACGCTGCACTTCATGCCGGCTGCCGACGTCCGCTGGATGTCCCGCTTGCTCTATCCGCGCGTGGCCTCCAGCCAGAAATCCCGGCGACCGAGCTTGGGGCTCAGCGAAGACATGGTGGCAGCAGCTTCGGAAGCACTACATGGCGCAGCCACCGAGCCTCTCACTCGCACGGAGGTCTACGAGATTTTCGCTGAGGTTGGAGTGGACCCCACAGAAGGCAGGGGCTCCCACCTACTCCGCGCATTCGGCGGTGCCGGTGTCTTGGTACAGGGCCCAAAAGCTGGCAACCAAGAGACCTTCCTCCATGTCGACGCGCTGCCTAGCGTCCAGCGCAAGCCAGAGAAGCCACTCTCAGAGCTAGCCCAGCGCTATGTCGAAGGCCACGGCCCCGTATCCGTAGCCGACCTCCAAACATGGTCCAAGCTCAGCAAATCCCAGGCTGCCAAGGCTCTTGCGAGCACGGAGGCCACGACCGTTAGCCATGATGGGCAGACACTGTGGATGGCGGGCTGGCAGGAGGATGTCACCGCGAGCGAAATCGACGGTGCCTTAAAAATCCGGCTCGAACTCCCCGCCTTCGACGAATACCTGCTGGGCTATGCCAACAAGGATTGGATCGTGCCCGATGAGATCCGAGCAAACGTCCTCACTCGAAATGGCCTCAGTTGGCCGTGGGTCATGGAAGGCGGGCGCGGCGTAGCCAGCCTACGGCATCCGTAGGATGCGGCGATGAACCGTTCCTTCGGGCTCGACATGGATAAACACTTCCGCACCGGGAAAAAGCTCATCGATGGCGTCTTCGATGCGGTCGGCGATTGTGTGCGAGTGCAGCACCGTCCACTCGCCGGGAACATCCATGGTGAGGTAAACAAGGCGCTGGCGCCCTGCCGCGACCGTGCGGCGTGAGGTGAAGGAAACATCGTGACGGCCCTCCAGCTCATTGAGAAGCGCGTCCAGCTGGGCGTGCTCTTCCTTCGGTAGAGACTCCGACAACAGGGAGCTCAAGGATTCCTTGAGCAGCTTATACCCAGTCCACAAGATGTTAATGCCCACTGCCAGCGCAATGACGGGATCCAACCACAGCCAGCCAGTCAGTGCGACTGCACCAATGCCGAGGAGGACGCCGACGGACGTCCAGACGTCGGTAAGCAAGTGCTTTCCGTCCGCCTGCAAGGTAGCTGAACGGTGTTGCTTGCCTGCACGCACGAGCAGGAGGCCCACGCCCAAGTTCAGCAAGGAGGCGATGAGTGACAGTAAGAGGCCGAGCCCAGGTTGCTCCAGCGGCTGCGGAGCCAGAAATCGGCGGATGGCCGTGTAGATGATCATCGCGGCGGCCACGAAAATCATCGCGCCCTCTACCAACGCGGAAACATACTCGGCCTTGCCGTGGCCGAACTGGTGGTTTGCGTCTGCCGGCTTCGCCGCAATTTTGATAGCCACAAAACCCACGACGGCGGCTACGAGGTTCACGCCGGATTCGAGGGCGTCGGAAAGAAAGCCCACCGATCCTGTCGCCGCAGCAGCGACGACTTTGAGCGCGATCGTGGCCACTGCGGTGGCAATGGAGAGCTTCATGAAGCGTTCGAGCAGCAGTTGCTCGGTTGGAAGAGACATGTGCGTCTTTCTATATGTCCTTCGCTGAGGAAAATTTCTATTTACCGTGAGTCAGGGTACCAAGGGCGAGTGTGCACGTACTGTTCACGCATTGTTTACCGCGTGTGGTCGTAAAGTACATACACCGTCGTTAGTTTGTACTTCATGTCCAAAGACATATCTCCCCCAGTTCTCCTCTTCGATTTCGACGGCACCGTTAGCCTGGGCCACGGGCCCGTGCTGGCCTATGCCCGCCACATCGGGGAGGCAACCGGAAACCACTCCATCCCCCACACCGCCGAGCGCATGCTCTCAACGAACGACGCCTCCCTAGTGCACTATTGCGACGGCTACGACCTCGTCCGCAGCCTCGCCGCGGATTGCGATGTCCCGGAGGACTCCTGCCAACAGGCCTACATGGCCTCCCGACTAAACCTTGCGGACACCGGAATCAAAGCGCCCGAAGGCCTCGCCGAGTTTCTAGGCTCGTATCCCGGCCGCGCGGTTCTCGCCACCAACTCCCCCGAAACTGGCCTCGCAGAGGCGCTAAAGGTTTTGGGGCTGAGCAACTCCTTCGACGCCATCTACACGAGGGTGGGCAAGCCCGACGGCTTGACTCGAATCCTCGAATCTGATTTCCCCGATAGCCCCATCATCGCTTTCGGCGATATCTGGGATTTCGATCTCGCTCCCGTGGCTGCCCGTGGCGGGCGCACCGTTTTATTGGAAACACCGTTCGTCACCCCCGCAGACGCCAACCCCACGTGGCGCGCTCAGCGCGTCACCGACATCTTTTCTGAACTATCTTCCACCTTCTAGCACTCCACCCCTCGACACAGAAAGACATTCTCATGCGCCGTTTCACCGTCCTCGCTGCCTCCGCCCTTGCACTGTCGCTCTCCCTGACCGCTTGCTCCTCTGATTCCTCCTCAACCGATGACTCGAACTCCCCCGACAAGCTCACCCTCGCGCTCATCCCGAACGAGAAGGTCAACGATCTCGTCACCACCGCAAAGCCGCTGACTGACTACCTTTCCGAGGAGCTCGGCATCGAGGTCGAGGGGGTCGTGACCAAGGACTACCAGGCCGCCGTCGAGGCCATCGGCTCCGGCCAGGCAGATATCGCCATCGCATCCGCCGCGCAGCTGGCCTCTGCAGAAGACATGTACGGCGCTCACGCCGTACTGCAGGACGAGCGCTTCGGCGCGGATTCCTACGCCGGCCAGTTCGTCACCAACAACCCCGACAAGTACTGCAAGGACGAGCCGGTGGCCTCCACCTATGCTGCCAGCGGTGCCGACTACCTGTACTGCAACGGCACCGCCACCCCGGAGGAGAACAAGGGCCAGGGTCCGAAGGGCCTCGAGGCGCTCAAGAAGATCGATGGGGAGACCACCGTCGCCATGCTGGGTGCTACCTCCCCCGCCGGATACCAGCTGCCGGTCATGGCCATGGAATCCCAGGGCATCGACGTCGACAGCCTCAAAAAGGTGCCAGTGACCTCCAACGATGCCTCCATCATGGCGGTCTACAACGGCGATGCCGAGGTGGGCTTCAGCTTCTGGGATGCGCGCTCCACCATCGACGCATCGGAGGCGCCAGATCTGGCTGAGAAGCTCGTGGTCTTCGGCTACACCGACATGTACCCCAACGGTGGCGTCGTGATTTCTGATGAGGTGCCGGAGGATCTGCGCGGCCAGATCACCGACCTCATGGACGGCTTCTCCGAGGTTGACCCGGACACCATGTCCGCCATCTTCGACATCACCGACTGGGTTCCCGCCAAGCAGGAATCCATCGATATGGCGCGCAAGGTCAACGAGCGCTTCGCCCAGTAGCCTGACGCCCCTACTCAGAAAGGCTTCACCCATGACGGAGGAGAAAGCGTGGGGAATCCGCTTCGAGAATGTCTCGGTGCGCTACCCCAACGGAACGCTGGCGCTTGACGATGTCTCCGTGGACATCGCTCCCGGCGAATTCGTCGCCATCGTCGGCCTGTCCGGCTCTGGCAAATCCACGTTCATCCGCAGCATCAACGGCCTCGTGCAACCGACATCCGGCAAGATTTTCGTCGGCGACCACGAGATTTCTGCGGCGAAGGGAGCGCAGCTGCGGAAGCTGCGCGGCCGCATCGGCATGATCTTCCAGGAGTTCAACCTGGCGGACCGCGCGAGCGTCTTCTCCAATGTCCTCGTCGGGCGCTTTTCTCACAATCCCAGCTGGCGCACCCTGTTGGGAATCTCTACCGCCGAGGACAAAGCAATCATCGCCGAAGCCCTCGACTCCGTAGGGATCCTCGACAAGGCGTGGAATAAGGCCGGCGCCTTATCAGGCGGCCAGAAGCAGCGCGTGGCCATCGCCCGCGCCCTGTCCCAGAAGCCGGCGATCATGCTGGCCGATGAACCCGTCGCCTCCCTAGACCCGCCCACTGCCCACTCCGTGATGAAGGATCTACGCCGCATCAATACCGAGCGGGACCTGACCACCCTGGTGAACTTGCACCTGGTGGATCTGGCGCAAGACTACGCCTCGCGCATCATCGGCATTCGCCACGGCAAGATAGTTTTCGATGGGCCCGCCGCGGGCTCCACCGTGGAGGATTTCGAAGCCATCTACGGCCGGCGCATCCGCGAGGAAGACCAGCTGGGAAGTCAGGAGAGCCGGGCATGACGGCGGTACTTCCCCCACGGCAGCGCAACTGGCCCGGCATCCTTGGCGGGCTGGCTGCTTTTCTCGCGCTCACCATCGCCACCTGCGTCCCCGCCTGGGGCGGAATCGAGATCGACTTTGGGCAGATCGCTCGCAACTGGCGCAACGGCGCCGACCGCTTGGCCCTGATGTTCAGCCCCGACTGGTCCATCCTCCCACGCACGTGGGAGCCGATGCTTGAAACCCTCGCCATGGCCGTCGTCGGTGCCGCCATCTCCGCGGTCATCGCTCTGCCCCTATCCCTGTGGGCGGCGCGGCCCACCAACCCATCGACACCGTGGCGCTCGCTAGTGCGCGGCATCGTCAACGTTGTCCGCGCGGTGCCCGACTTGGTCTACGCCACCATCCTCGTGGCCATGCTCGGCGTCGGTGCCCTGCCCGGCATCATCACGCTGGTGCTCTTCGACGTCGGCATCGTGGTCAAGCTCGTCTCCGAAGCCATCGACTCCGCAGATGATTCTTATATGGAGGCCGGCCGCGCCGCCGGCGGCACGCAAACCCAGATCAACCGGGTTACTGCCCTGCCGCAGACCTGGCCGGTCTTTGCCAGCCAGGTGTTCTACTCCCTCGAGCTCAACGTCCGCATCTCCGCGGTCCTCGGCCTCGTGGGCGCTGGTGGCATTGGCCTGCTGATCGACGAAGTCCGTGGCTTCTACCGCTATGACGCGCTCTCCGCCATCGTGCTCGAGCTGCTCGTCGTGGTCATCGCCCTGGAGATCGTGTCCGTCAACCTGCGAAAGAGGCTGCGATGAGCACTGCACATGTACTTCCCTCCCGCTCCCGCAGCTGGGGAGTCTTCGCTGCGTGGGCCGGAATCCTTATGATCTTGGCGCTGTCCTTTGGCTACATTCGCGTTGATCTGACGGCTCTTAAAGATTTGCCCTCGAACATCTGGCACTACCTCGTGCTCATGTTCTCCAACCCGGACTGGTCCAAGCTGGGTGAGGCCCTCCTGCAGACCTGGCGCTCCGTGGCGATGGCCTGGATCGGTGCGCTGCTCGGCGTGTTCCTCTCCACCATCCTCGGTGTCCTAGCTGCCAATACGGTCTCCCCGGGGTGGGTATGCCTACCACTGCGCGCGCTGTTTGCCATCATCCGCGCGGTACCGGAGATCATCATCGCCATCATTATCCTCACCGTCACCGGGTTAACCCCGTTTACGGGCGCGCTAGCTCTGGCCATCGGCGGCATCGGCACGCACGCGAAGTGGACCTATGAGGCCATTGAAACCGCACCGACTGGCCCGGCCGACGCGGTCAAGGCAGCCGGCGGCAGCCTGGCAGAAATGGTGCGCTGGGGAACCTGGCCCATTGTCCAACCGGAGCTGGCTTCGCTCGCGCTCTACCGTTTTGAGATCAACGTGCGTACCTCCGCGGTCCTCGGCCTCATCGGCGTGGGAGGCATCGGTGACATGCTCACCGGCTATACGCAGTACCGCCAGTGGGACGTCGTCGGCGTCCTGCTCATCGTGGTCATCGTCATCACCATGTCCATCGACGCCATCTCCGGCGCTATCCGCCGCCGCATCGTGGCCGCCAAATTCACCTGATAGATACCCCTATGACTGATTCCGCCCCACTCTCCGCGCACATCACCACGCGCATGCCGAGCCTGCAGCCCATCGAACAACGCGTGGCCCAGGCAATCCTCGTAGACATGGACTTCGTCCTGCACGCCACTGCGGACCAGCTGGCGGCCAAGGTAGGCACGTCCCGTACCTCCGTCATCCGCACCGCGAAAGCGCTGGGCTACGACGGGTACCAGCAGTTGCGTGTGGCGCTCACGCAGGAGATTGCGCAGCGCCCCACCCCGCCGGCGGGTGCCGATTCCACCCACGTCGGCCGCATGAGTACCGAGATTGCCTCCTTCAGCAACTACCTGCATGGGCTTACTTCCCTGCTCAACGAGGATGAGCTAGCCGCGACAGTAGAGGCAGTAGCGCAGGCCAAGCGTGTTCTCCTCGTGGGCAATGGCCTCTCTGCTCCCTTGGCGCAGACCATGGCGCTGCGCCTCACAAGCATCGGGCGCCCAGCCGAGTTCGTGGCGGAGGCCATGGGCCAGCACATCGCGGCGACGCAACTAGACGCAGAGTGCGTGTGCCTCGTCGTTTCCGGTTCAGGGTCGACCACGCTCACGCTCAAAGCCGCGACCGCAGCCTTCGAGGCGGGCGCGAAGCTCATCGCGCTGACCTCGTTTACCTCCTCGCCCTTGGCGGAGCTCGCCTCCTACACGCTGGTCATCCCCTCCCCGGATGGGACATTTCGTGCAGAGCTGCAGGATGCCTCGCGCGTTGCTTTTCTGCTGGTGCTTGAAGCACTCGTGACGCTGGTGGATTCCCACCTCGATGATTCCGCGGCACGGCGCACGGTGCTCTCCGTGCTCCAATCGGCGATGGAAGATTAATTTCCCAGGTAGGCGTAGGCCGCGGCGATGAGCGCCTGCGTCGCGGTGCTGAGCGTCGGCTGCAACTCCGGAGCAAAACGCGGGTTGTGGTTCGGGACGGAAACGCCGTCCGTGCGGCCACCGAAGCCCCAAAAGCAATAGGGAGCGCCGAAGGCATCGGGGAGTCTCGAGAAATCTTCCGATGCGGTCCACGGTTCCATGTCGAGGACGTTGTCGCTTCCGAGGACGTCGACAAGCTGCGCGCGCACCTTGTTCGTGACTTCCTCATCGTTGACAGTGAGCGGGTAATTATCGCTTTCGGTGATCTCCGGCTCACGTGGGGACATCGCTGCCTGGCACTCGGCGTTGACAATCCGGTGGATGGCCACAACGATTTGCTCTCGAATCTCCTCGCTATAGGCGCGGACATTGATGCGCAGGGTGGCCGAATCCGGGATGATATTGGCCTTCGACCCCGCTTGCAGCGCGCCGACGGTCAGTACGGCGAACTGGTGAGGATCGACTTCGCGGGACACGACGGTCTGCAGCCGCAACACGATGGAGCTGGCCAAGACGACTGGATCGACACTGAGGTGTGGCATCGAACCATGGGAACCGTGGCCATAGACGGTGACGGTGAGTGAGGTCGCTGTCGACAAGACCGGGCCGGGCGCAATCAGTACGCTGCCGGCCGGGGCGTTTTTATCAATAAAGATGTGTTGACCAAAGGACACGTCAGGTGTGGGGACTTTGCCGGTAAGTCCCGCGTCCACCATGGATTGCGCGCCCTCAGCGGTTTCCTCGCCCGGTTGAAAGAGCGCGATGAAAGTACCGGACCACGCGTCAGTGGCCTTCGCCATCGCTTCCGTGGCGCCAAGCAAGGCGGTCACGTGGGTGTCGTGGCCGCAGGCGTGCATAACCTCGCCCGTGGCCGAGTAGTCCAAGCCAGTGTCTTCAGTGACCGGCAGGCCGTCGAAGTCAGCGCGCTCTAAGACCGTCGAACCCTCACCGTTGCGGAGGATGCCGACGACTCCCCCGCCGAATTCAAGCACCTCAACCCCTGGAAACTCCCGGAGCTTGCCCGCGATGACGCCGCGGGTGCGCTCCTCTTCCATGCTGAGCTCAGGATGCTGGTGAAGGTCCTTGTACAGGGCTTCTTGCCACTGCGTGGCATGTGCTGCTCGGTCTAGGATGTGGGCGATACTCATGCCCACAGCCTACGCGCTATGAGCGCACGAGCTAGCCGCCGATCTTGAAATCGCAGACGTCGCCATCCTGCATGATGTATTCCTTACCCTCCTGGCGCACCTTGCCAGCGTTGCGGGCTTCCGCCATGGAGCCAGCAGCGTCTAGGTCGTCGAAGGAAACGATTTCTGCCTTGATGAACTTCTTCTCAAAGTCGGTGTGGATAACGCCAGCAGCCTGCGGTGCCGCAGAGCCCTGCCTGATGGTCCACGCGCGGGCTTCCTTCGGGCCAGCGGTCAGGTAGGTCTGCAGGCCGAGGGTGGCGAAGCCGGCCTTGGCCAACGTCGCCAAGCCTGGCTCTTCCTGGCCGACAGACTCCAGCAATTCCAGAGCCTCTGCCTCGTCGAGCTCAAGGAGCTCGGTTTCAGTCTGGGCATCGAGGAAGACGCACTCCGCCGGGGCGACAAGCTGGCGCAGCTCCTCCTTCTTGGCCTCATCGGTGAGGACGGCCTCGTCCGAGTTGAAGACATAAAGGAAAGGCTTCGCTGTCATGAGGTGCAGCTCGCGCAGCAAAGACAAATCAATCTCATTGTTCTTGGACGCCGCGAAGAGGGTACGGTCATCCTCCAAGATGGCCTGGGCCTTCTTGGTCTCCTCCACGGTTTCTGCCAGATCCTTGTTCTTGCGCGCTTCCTTTTCCAAGCGCGGCAAAGCCTTCTCGATGGTCTGGAGGTCCGCAAGGATGAGCTCGGTGTTGATGACCGAAATATCGTGCGCCGGGTTAACCTCGCCGTCGACGTGGATAACGTTCTCATCAGCGAAGGCACGCACCACCTGGCAGATGGCATCGGCTTCACGGATGTTGGCAAGGAAGGCGTTGCCCATTCCCTCACCCTTGGAAGCGCCCTCGACAATGCCGGCGATGTCTACGAAGGACACGGTGGCCGGAAGGATGCGCTCGGAGCTGAAGATTTCCGCGAGGCGGTTCAGGCGGGAATCGGGAAGCTCCACTAGTCCGACATTGGGCTCGATGGTGGCAAACGGATAGTTCGCTGCCAAGATATCGGAACGGGTCAGGGCATTAAACAAAGTGGACTTGCCCACATTGGGCAGGCCGACGATTCCAAGTGTAAGACTCACGGGGCCAATCCTAACGCACCCCGGATCTTTTAAGGCAAGATGGTGGGGTGAGTTCTGATCAGCCATCCCCCAATGCATCCTCGCCTGAGCTCGCCGCCGCTGAGGCAGCGCTTGGCGGACGCTTCGATGATTCCGTCGACGCCGCTTCGCTGAACGCAGTCTCGCCGCACCCGCCAGGCAACCAAGTGGATCGCTCCGTGGTGGTCGGCGAGGTCATCAAATCCGCATCGCTGTGGGCACTGCGCCTGACCATTATTGGGCTATTCCTCTATGCCTCATTCCGCATGTTGGGCAACTTCTGGCGTGGCATTTTGCCGGTTCTCATTGCGCTCATCATCTGCACCGTGCTTGCCCCTGTTGCGAGCGCCATGCGGCGCAAGGGGTTGCCGTCGGCCCTGGCTGCGGCGGTAACCATCCTCGTGTCCTTTACCGCGGTGGGCTCGCTTTTCATGTTCATTGCTCCGGACTTTGCGCGGCAATCCCAAACGCTGTACCTGCAAACTGCGGAAGGCATTCAGCGCCTGCAGCTATGGGCACAGGGTCCGCCGCTCAACCTCGATCCGGATGATATCGGCCAATACATCGATGAGATCGCCCTGTGGCTGCAGCGCCAGGCCGGCTCTATTGCGGGTTCCGTGTTCACGGGAATTGGCACGGCGACTTCCATCGTGGTCACGCTCTTCATCATCGTGGTGCTGACCTTCTTCTTCCTTAAAGATGGCCACAACTTCCTTCCCTGGTTGCGCCAGGCAACGGGCCGCCGGACGGGCTGGCACCTCACTGAGCTGCTCACCCGTGTGTGGACCACGCTAGGCGGTTTCGTGCGGGCGCAGGCGGTGGTCTCGCTTGTCGACGCCATCTTCATCGGCCTCGGCCTCGCCCTCATCGGGGTGCCTTTGGCCATGGCGCTGGCCATCATCACCTTCATCGCCGGCTTTATCCCCTTTGTGGGCGCGATCGTGGCTGGTGCGCTATCCGTGACCATCGCGCTGGTCTCCTTGGGCTTTACCAAAGCACTGCTCGTTCTTGGCTTGGTCCTTTTAGTTCAGCAGCTTGAGGGCAACGTACTCTCCCCGTGGCTGCAATCGAAGGCCATGAACCTGCACCCGGTCATCGTGTTGATTTCTGTGACTGTAGGTTCCGCGCTCTTCGGCCTCGTCGGCGGCTTCCTCGCCGTTCCGGCGGCGGCGACCATCGCGGTGGTCTACCGCTACTTCCAAGACATGATGATGCTCCAGTCCGGCGAAAGGACCGCCGAAGACTTGGAATTCTCAACGGTCGCCGGCTTCCTCATCGGGCGCTACACACAGCAGCAGGGTGACCGGAAGCGCGAACAATGGCTGTCCATCCCGGACCACGCCGCACCCGAGGGCGCAGCAGAGGACGTAGCCCACGACGGCACCAGCCCGCTGGACCAAAAGATCGATGTCGACGTTGACGCAGACTTCAGCGAACGAGATAGCGGTGCCCGAGCGGGAATCAAGCGAGCGATTGGCGCTCTCGAACAGATTTTGCAATCAAAAGACAAGAGCTAAGCCTCCGTGTCCGGGGAGCGTGCCATGATGACAGGCATGACGTCTTCCCTTCCCGTAGTGCTCTTATTCCTCGGCCTCATCATCGGGGCCGCTCTGGGCTGGCTGGCCCGCGCCTATTCCGCACAGTCCGCCCAGCCATCAGAGGAACACCGTGCACTTCAAGAGTCTCAACGCCGCCAAGCAGAACTCGCCCCTCTAGAGAAGGCCATGGACCGTTTGGGCCTCCAGCTCCAAGAAATCGAGGAGGATCGGGCGACATCGCTCGCAGCACTCAGCAGCCAAGTACAAGCGGTGACCCGCACGTCGACACGCCTGTCTGACCGCACGGACAAGCTGGTCGGCGCACTGCGTTCCCCGAATGTTCGGGGACGCTGGGGCGAAGTGCAGCTCGAGCGCGTCGTCGAGCTCGGCGGTATGCGCAAACACGTGGATTTTGATTCACAGGTGAACGCCCGCATCAATGGCTCGCTCGTCCGCCCCGATCTTGTCGTTCACTTGGCCGGCGGGCGCAGCATTATCGTGGACGCCAAGGTACCGCTCAGCGCCTACCTCGATGCGATGGAGACTGAAGACCCGGAGGAGCGGGCTGGATACCTACGCCGCCATGCGCACCTCATGCGTTCCCACGTGCAGGCACTGGCGTCGAAGGACTATATCGAGGCCTTCTCCCCCACACCACAATTTGTGATCCTCTTTGTCCCCGCTGACACCTTCGTGGACGCGGCCTTGTCTATCGACGCTGAATTGCTCGAGTTCGCCTTCGAGCGCAACATCGTCATCGCTACCCCGAGCACCCTTTTCGCACTCTTACGTACCGTTGCGGTGAGCTGGCAGCACGAAGAGATCGAGGATAAAGCCCGCGAGGTCCAGCGCCTGGGCCGCGAGCTGTACACCCGGCTCAACACTCTTAATGAGCACTACGACAAGGTGGGCCGCGGGCTGGAGCGCGCGGTGGAGGCCTATAACGCAAGCCTGGCTAGTTTGGATTCGCGCGTTTCGGTCACTGCACGGCGGCTCAAAGAATTGGACGTCCCCGCCCGCGTCGACCGCCTGCCCGTGGAGCCGCGCCGTGTCGGTTCTTGGCCGCGGCGCGCCCAGAATGAATAACGGTTTGGCCAACATTCCCGGTAAGCTCTCTGGGCGTGTCAGTTGCCAAAAATCGTCGCCGCCCTCCCCGCCGCGGGATGCCGCTTACCCGAGCGCTTCTCCTCGCGCTCGTCGTAACGCTCGTGGCTTTGACGGTCTCAGGAGTGCTTGGCAGCGTGGGGCTGCCGTTCGCCCTGATTTTTGGACTGGGATCGCTCGCCGTCACCTGGCTGGTGGAAACCCGCGGGCTCTACATGCTGGTAATTTCATTGCCCCTGCTCTACGCGCTGGGAACCGTGGGCGGTGGCTTCATCAGTTCCACGTCAGCCTTGCCAGAAGGCGCGTCGCCGTTTTCTAAGACCGCGCTTCTCACCACGGCCTTCCCGCTGCTGCAGCACTTCCCCGTACTTATTGTCACAGTAATTGCCTGCGCGCTACTCGCAGTCCTGCGACTGTGGCGCAGCGACAATCGCGCGAAGAGCCGTGAGGCCAAAGCCCAGGAAAAGCGCCGCACCGACGCAGCTTCCGACCTTCGAAACCGCTCCGAGCGTCTTTCCGTAGCCGAGCTCCTTGCTCGTGAAGCCACAGGCTCCGGCCGAGTCCGGGAGCGCGACCGCGAAGAACGCCGCCGTATTCAGGCCGAGGAGCGCGAACAGCGCAAACAAGCCTCCCCCGACGCAGATGAGCGGGAGGAATTCCGCCGTGCCGCCGCTGAATCGGCAGAGAATGCGCGGCGCGCACGGGAGCGCTCCCAGCGGTCCTCCCAGCCGCTGGAAGAGAATCTCTACGACGAGGATTAACGCGCGGTGCGTGCCGGACGCAGATCGCGCGGCAAGGAGAACGTGATGGTCTCCGTGGAAGTCGTCACCTGCTCAACGTCGTGGTAGCCACGCTCGTCCAGGAATTCCAGTACCTCACGGACCAGCAGTTCAGGCACGGATGCGCCACACGTCACGCCGACGGTGTTCACGCCCTCCAGCCAAGCTTCTTCGATCTCCGAAGCGAAGTCTACGAGGTGCGAGGCCTTAGAGCCTGCTTCTAGGGCTACCTCGACGAGACGCTTGGAGTTGGAGGAATTCTGGGACCCGACGACGATCATGAGATCACACTTCGGGGCAATGGCCTTCACCGATTCCTGACGGTTCTGAGTGGCGTAGCAGATATCATCTGATGGCGGATTCTCCAGGTGTGGAAAGCGCTCACGCAGCTTATTGACGATCTGAATGGTTTCATCAACCGACAACGTGGTTTGCGACAACCAGATGAGTTTCTCATCGTGGAGGAAATCCGGCAGCTTGTCGACGCCGTCCAAGCCATCTACCAAGTGGGTAACCTCTGGGGCCTCACCGGCGGTGCCTTCGACCTCTTCGTGGCCCTCGTGGCCGACGAGCAAGATGTGATAGCCATCGCGCTCAAAGCGCTGTGCTTCCTTGTGCACCTTGGTCACCAGCGGGCACGTTGCGTCCAGCGTTAGCTGCTTGCGTTCCTCCGCTTCCTTGCGCACCGTCGGCGCAATGCCGTGTGCAGAAAATACAAGGTGAGCGCCTTCAGGGGCTTCGGAAGCCTCCTCCACAAAGATGACACCACGCTTAGCCAGGGATTCAACAACGAAGCGGTTGTGCACGATTTGCTTGCGCACGTAGATAGGGGCGCCGTATTTCTCCAACGCCTTTTCCACTGTCTCAACAGCACGGTCCACGCCGGCGCAATAGCCGCG
Organism: Corynebacterium aurimucosum ATCC 700975; assembly: GCF_007672725.1. GTDB lineage: Bacteria > Actinomycetota > Actinomycetes > Mycobacteriales > Mycobacteriaceae > Corynebacterium > Corynebacterium hesseae. The sequence goes on along the minus strand of NZ_VDTC01000007.1, from coordinate 143,511 downwards.
GGGAGCCGCCAGGAGCACCTTCTTTGCAGTTTCAGTCATGGCTCCCAGAGTATCGAAAGTCGCGCGCATACTGTAGTTACAGCTTGCCAGGCTTGGCCGGTAGCACCAGATGTCCGGCACGCCTCTTACACTGGACGGAACATACCCGAGAGACTAGACCACTCAAGAGAAAGGACTGCGCGTGAACCAACCGGCCAATTCCGCGGAAACGCCGTGGCCCGTCGGCAAGGTCAATGACCAAGTCAAAGGCTGGATCGAACGCCTCGGCTTCCTCTGGGTGGAGGGGCAGATCACCCAGCTGAACATGAAGCCAACATGGAAGCTCTCCTACATCACGTTGCGTGATGTCGAACAGGAAAAATCTGTTCAGCTGACATGCAACACCTCGCTCATCCGCAATGCCCCCTCACCGCTCAAGGATGGCGACCGCGTCGTGGTCTACGGCAAGCCCGCCTTCTACGCCGGACGCGGAAGTTTTTCCCTGTGGGTCACGGAGATCCGCCACGTCGGTATTGGTGACCTTCTTGCTCGGGTAGAGATGCTGCGCCAGCGGCTGCGTCAGGAGGGCCTGTGCGACGCTTCCCGTAAGCTGCCGCTTCCCTATCTACCGAAGAAGATTGGCCTCATCACCGGCCGCGGGTCCCATGCCGAGCGCGATGTGCTCTCCGTAGCGCAGGATCGTTGGCCAGCGGTTCAGTTCGAAGTCATTAACACTGCTGTCCAGGGAGCCACTGCCGTTACCCAGGTGATTGACGCGCTCCGGACTCTCGACGCGAACCCGGAAGTCGATGTCATCATCATCGCCCGCGGCGGTGGTTCAGTGGAAGATCTGCTTCCCTTCTCCGAGGAGGCGCTCCAGCGCGCTGTGGCAGACGCCCGCACTCCGGTTGTCTCCGCCATCGGACACGAACCGGACCACCCGGTGCTCGATGATGTCGCCGATCTGCGCGCCGCCACGCCCACCGATGCGGCCAAGCGCGTCGTTCCTTCCGCCGCCGAAGAGTATGCGCTGATCTCTGAAGCCCGCTCGCGCATGGCGGCAGCGCTGCGCGGCTGGGTGGACAGGGAACGCCGCGGCCTCGAGAGCATCCGCTCCCGCCCGGTCCTCGCCGATCCCATGGTGCCGATCAACGCGCGCCGCGAGGAACTTGAGCGCAACCTCGCGCTGATTCGCCGGGTAGTTACGCACCGGTTGGATCGCGAAAGTAACCAGGTAGCCTCGTTGCGTGCTCGCGTCTCAGCCTTGGGCCCCTCGGCCACACTTGAACGGGGCTACGCCATCGTTCAGGTGCTGCCTCGCGACGGTAGCGGACCAGAGGTTGTCACCAGCTATGCGCAGTCTCCCCCGGGATCGCAGCTGCGCATCCGCGTTGGCGATGGTTCGATTACCGCCGCCGCAATGGCCTCCCAGGCCGCAGATTAAAGCGATTTATTAGAGCACAAGAGAAAAGGAATTGACCCCATGACTGACACAATTGGTGCCGGCCAACCCGGCCAGGACGCGTTCCCACCGGTAGAAGAACTGAGCTATGAACAAGCCCGCGATGAACTCATTGAGACCGTAAAGATCCTCGAGCTGGGCCAGATGGGCTTGGATGAGTCTCTTAAATACTGGGAGCGTGGCGAGGCCCTAGCAAAAGCTTGCGAGGCGCACCTCGACGGCGCATCGAAGCGCGTAGAGGAAGCCCTCCGCAAGAATACTGAGGGCACCGATAGCGCAGCCACCAATGCAGAAGCAGGAGAGGATTAAATGAAAATTTACGGCTACCCGGGAGATCGCGTCGATTTCGTCTCCAAGTCGGGCGGAGCGGGATCCATGGTCTTTGGGGATTCACGCCAGCTCGTCGAGGAGTTTTTCGGCCCGCCGCACACCGTGAGCGGAGAGGAAATCAGCTATTTCTCCGGCTCCATCGTCCTGCGTTTTAGCGCTGATAAACTCGTCGAAATTGCACTCTTCCCCGGCAAGTCCCAACACGAAAAGGTCGATGTCTACCTGGGCAAGACGCGCCTGAGTGGGCTCGACCCGGAGTCTCTCACCAGTGCCGCCGGCGATGCCGTCGAGGTGGAGTGGGATGAAACGCTGCAGAGCGTGACGTTCCGCTAACTATTTACTCGCTGACGACGCTGCCATCCTCAGCAATTTGGAGCGGCTCAGCTTCCGCGAAGGCGGTGAGGGCCGTCTCATAATCAGCGTCGGAGGCAGAGCCCGTAAGAACGAGGCGGGCATCGCCCAAGTCAGTAATCCACAGTGGACGCACATCTTTGTCGTCACTGCTCAGGATTTCCACGTCGTGGCCCGCCACCTCACGCCGCTCGGAGTTGCCACGATAGTTGGAGTCGTAGGCCGAGGGGACATCGCCAAGCGCCAACTGCGTCTGCGCCGATTCCACGTAGCCTTCCTCGGCGGTAAGCCAGCTCACCACGGCACCGGATTCGCCGCCCATCTCCTTACGCCGTGCGGCCGTAGGCTGCCAGCCCTCCGGCATGACGGGCTCCCTGATGACGGCCCCGGTGCCGCGCGCCTCCATTTCCAGAAACGTAGCGGCATCCACGTTCTGCACGGGCCCCGGCTTTTCCGGGTTGATCGAGCACAGTCCCGTTGCTCCAACCGCCAGGAACATCATGATGAGGATGACGCCCACCGTCAGGGTGATATCACGCGCGTCCTCAAAAATCTTAGGTTTATCTTCAGATGCCACCCGCCCAGTATGTCACGCCGCCTCCCGCGCTCGCGACAGCGACCTCCCACCTGCCCTTTTGGTGGCCAACTTGACTGAGACCCTCTTCTGGGGGAGGCATTCGGGCTTGGATACGAGGGAAAAGTGGAAGAATGGAATATGTATTCCGGGTTGTCCCCCACCCCGGGCCGAGCCACCTGAAAAGAAAGGGACTAATCACACATGTCTGATAACACGTCTTATATCCCCGATCGCAACCTAGCCATGGAGCTGGTGCGTGTCACTGAGGCAGCAGCACTCGCCTCGGGTCGCTGGGTTGGCCGTGGACAGAAGAATGAAGGTGACGGCGCCGCGGTGGATGCTATGCGCAAGCTCATCAACTCCGTAGAGATGAACGGCATCGTCGTCATCGGTGAGGGCGAAAAGGATGAAGCCCCCATGCTGTTCAACGGAGAAAAAGTCGGCACCGGCCAGGGTGCAGAGATGGACATCGCCGTCGACCCGGTTGACGGCACCCGTCTTATGGCAGAAGGCCGCCCGAACGCTATTTCCGTCATCGCTGCTGCTGAGCGCGGCACCATGTATGACCCATCCGCAGTGTTCTATATGAAGAAGATTGCTGTCGGCCCAGAGGCTGTTGGCTCAATCGATCTCAATGAGTCCGTGGAGTGGAACATCAAATCCGTGGCCAAGGCCAAGGGCATCAAGCCAGCTGACCTGACCGTCGTCGTACTCGACCGCCCGCGCCACGATGACCTTATCCGCCAGATCCGTGAGGCAGGCGCCAAGGTTCGCCTCATCATGGATGGTGACGTCGCCGGCGCCATCGCCACCTGCCAGGACACCAACTCCATCGATATGATGATGGGTATCGGTGGCACCCCAGAGGGCATCATCACCGCATGTGCCATGAAGTGTATGGGTGGTGAAATCCAAGGCAAGCTGTGGCCTAAAGATGAAGCAGAGGCAGAGAAGGCACGCAAGGCCGGACACGACCTTGATCGCGTCCTCACCACCAACGATCTGGTCTCTTCTGAAAACTGCTACTTCGCCGCAACCGGCGTTACCAATGGCGACATGCTCCGCGGCGTGTCCTACCGCCCCAACGGCGCCACGACCCGTTCTCTGGTCATGCGCTCCAAGTCCGGCACGATCCGCTACGTCGATTCCATCCATAAGCTGGCTAAGCTGCAGGAATACTCCGTGGTGGACTACACCAACCCCCACGATAAGGAAAGCTAATCCACTTTCCTGCGAAGAGTGCTACGGTGGCCATCAATGCCGTGCCACGGCACACATAAAGAACTCTACAATTCTCATCTCACAGAAAAGGTGACTTCATGACTGAATACCGCATCGAACACGACACTATGGGCGAAGTCAAGGTTCCGGTCAACGCCCTGTGGCGTGCCCAAACCCAGCGCGCTGTGGAAAACTTCCCCATTTCTGGCCGTGGCCTTGAAGCTGCCCAGATCCGCGCACTCGGTCTTCTCAAGGCCGCCTGCGCTCAGGTGAATAAGGATTCCGGCAAGCTGGATGCGGAGAAGGCCGACGCTATCATTGCGGCAGCCACCGAGATTGCAGAAGGCAAGCACAACGATGCCTTCCCGATCGATGTCTTCCAGACCGGCTCCGGTACCTCTTCCAACATGAACACGAACGAGGTCATCGCTTCCATCGCCCACAACAATGGCGTGGAGATTCACCCGAATGACCACGTGAACATGGGCCAGTCCTCCAACGACACCTTCCCCACCGCAACCCATGTTGCGGCGACCGAGGCTGCCGTCAACGACCTCATCCCGGGCCTCAAGGTCCTCCACGAATCCCTCGTGGCTAAGGCCAAGGAATTCGCCGACATGGTCAAGTCCGGACGCACCCACCTGATGGACGCCACCCCGATCACCTTGGGCCAGGAGTTTGGCGGCTACGCTCGCCAGATCGAGCTCGGCATTGAGCGCATTGAGGCAACCCTGCCGCGCTTGGGTGAGCTGGCCATCGGCGGCACCGCAACCGGTACCGGCCTGAACACTTCCGCTGACTTCGGCGGCAAGGTTACCGAGGAGCTCAAGAAGCTCACCGGCGTCAAGGAGCTGTCTGAGGCTAAGAACCACTTTGAGGCCCAGGCCGCTCGCGACGCCTTGGTGGAGTTCTCCGGCGCTATGCGCACCGTGGCTGTCTCCCTCAACAAGATTGCCAACGACATCCGTCTCATGGGCTCCGGCCCGTTGACCGGTTTGTCCGAGATCCACTTGAAGGACCTGCAACCGGGCTCCTCCATCATGCCGGGCAAGGTCAACCCGGTTCTGTGTGAGGCCGCCACCATGGTCGCTGGCCAGGTTATCGGTAACGACGCAGCCGTTGCCTTCGGCGGCTCCAACGGCCACTTCGAGCTCAATGTCTACATCCCGATGATGGCTCGCAACGTTCTCGAGTCGGCCCGCCTGCTGGCCAACGTCTCCCGCGTTTTCGCTGAGAAGTGCGTTGACGGCATCGAGGCCAACGAGGAGCGCATGAAGAAGTTTGCGGAGTCCTCCACCTCCATCGTGACCCCGCTGAACTCCAAGATTGGCTACGAGAACGCAGCCAAGGCAGCTAAGCACGCACTGCACGAGAAGATCACTGTCCGCGAGGCAGTCATCGACTTGGGCTTCGTCGACGGAGAGAACCTCACTGAGGAGGAGCTCGATGAGCGCCTCAACGTTCTCACCATGACCAACCGCGACCGCGACAACTTCTAAGCTCGCTTTCGCGAACGCCGCCGCTCTCCTTCGGGAGGGCGGCCTTCGTCGTTTTCAACGCCCACGCTCAGCGTCATAGTAACCACCGTCATATTTTTAGATCTCCCTTTCAAAAATCACTCGAATTGCACTTGGTGCAAATTTGCACTGAGTGTACTGTTGCACTCTGTGCAAGAAGAAATGTCATTACGCGAGCAGAAGCGCCTCAAGACGCGCCTGCGAATCGAAGACGCCGCCACCCGTCTCGTGGATGAGCGTGGATTCGCCGACGTTACCGTCGAGGAAATCTGCGACGCAGCGGGGATTTCTCGGCGCACCTTTTTTAATTATTTTGATTCCAAAGACACTGCTGTGCTCGGTGCGCCGAGTCACGACTTCACAGAGGAACAGAAGAAGGCTTTCCTTAGCGCCCCTACGGATAGCGTTTTCAGGCTGGCGGTCGACCTAGTTAAAGGACACCTCGTTGGCCAGCATGTCAACGAGGTCATCGCTGAACGTCGCCGTCGGATCTCTGGGGACAGCGATGCCGCGGCGGCGGCACTCAGCCGTAAGCGGGCCAAGTCGAACGAGATCCTGGGGCTCATCACCGAGCGCCTTGACCAGGATCCCTCCTTGCGGCAGATGCCCGAGGTCACGGCTGAGACTGAGGCGATACTCATTGCCTTTGCTATCAGGGAAGCATTCTGGATAGCCACTGCGTCGCCAGATTTCAGCTGCGACATCCCCTTTGAGGAACGCTTCGAATCTGCGCTCACACTCATTAACAAATTTTCGAAAGGACTGACATGGTAGATACCGCGGCTAAGCCGGCCTCTCAGGCCGGCAGCGGCAAGCCGGATAACAACCTTGCCCTCGTATTCTCCGCCCTCGTGCTCACCATGCTGATGAGCTCTTTGGGCCAGATGATTTTTGCCACCGCTCTACCCACCATCGTCGGCGAGCTCGGCGGCGTGGACCACATGAGCTGGGTCATCTCCGCCTTCTTGGTCATGATGACAATCGCCATGCCTATCTCCGGCAAGCTCGGTGACATGATGGGCCGCAAGTGGCTCTACATTGGCGGCATCGGCGTCTTCGTCATCGGTTCCACGCTCGGCGGCTTCGCCGACTCGATGAACCTGCTCATCATTGGCCGCGCCGTGCAGGGTTTCGGCGCTGGTTTCATGATGATTTCCTCCCAATCCATCATCGCGGAGGTCACCACCTCCCGTGAGCGCGGCAAGTTCATGGGCATCATGGGCGGCGTCTTTGGACTCTCCTCCGTCCTCGGCCCAGTCCTCGGTGGCTGGTTCACTGACGGCCCGGGCTGGCGCTGGGGCATGTGGATGAACATCCCGCTGGGTCTGCTCGCTATCATCGTATGCACCCTGGTCCTCCACCTACGCGTCGGCGATACCGACCTGCGCAAGTTTGACCTCCTCGGCGCCATCTTCATCTCCATCACCACCGCCTCCCTGATCCTTATGACGACCTGGGGCGGAACCCAATACGAGTGGTCCGACCCGATCATCATCGGCCTGGGCATCACCGTCATCATCGGCGCCATCATCACCGTCTTCGTCGAATCCAAGGCCAAGGAGCCGCTCATCCCGGTGCAGCTGTTCAAGAACCGCAACATGGTTCTCACCACCGCAGCCGGCATGGTGCTGGGCCTGGCGATGTTCGGCGTGCTGGGCTACATGCCAACCTACCTGCAGATGGTTCACACTCTGACCCCGACCAAGGCGGGTCTCATGATGATCCCGATGATGGTCGGCATGATCGGAACCTCCACAGCCGTCGGTTTCATCATCGCCCGCACCGGTCACTACAAGCGCTACCCCATCATCGGCCTAGCAATCACTGCTGGCGCGCTGTTCTGGATGTCCAAGCTGACTGCAGACACCTCTCTGACCCAGCTCGGTGCAGAGTTCCTCGTCTTCGGCATCGGCCTTGGCTTCGTCATGCAGGTTCTGGTCCTCATTGTCCAGAACTCCTTCCCCATCGCCCTCGTCGGAACCGCGACTGCCGCAAATAACTTCTTCCGTCAGATCGGTTCCGCCATCGGCGCTTCCCTGGTCGGCTCCCTCTTCATCCACAACATGAAGGATGAAATGGCCGCCAACATGCCCGCTGCCATCAAGTCCATGGGTGAGGCAGGCAAGCCCTTCGCGGAGAAGTTTGCCAGCGCCAATGGTGGTTCCTCCAGCCTTACCCCGGCACTGGTTGCTCAGCTGCCGGACCCCATCAAGGACGTTATCCTCAACGCTTACAACGACGGCCTAACCCCCGTCATCTTGCTGATGGTTCCTATGGCCATCATCGCGCTCCTCCTCATCCTCCCCGTCCGCGAGGAGCACCTCAAGGAGACGATTGATTAGAAGCCACTGCTTCGAGACAAGCTGGCGCTTGACGACGTGCAACGGTGGTCTGGGAGCTGAGATATCCCCTCGGCGTAGAAACCGGGTGAAGTAAGCACAAATCCTCGCTACGAGCATTCACGTAGCGAGGATTTCTTATTGTCACGATGCTTAGCGCAAGATTCCCAACTGGCGTGCTACCTGGGCAGCCACGCCGATGAGCGCGAGCACGCCGGCGAGGATGCCCACGATGGCACCAATATTCGTGCCGCCGGAGCTCAAGTCCCCGCCGAGGGACTTCTTGGTCACCTTCACGGTCTTGGTGATTTGGTTATCCGAGACCTTTGCCTGGCCATTGCGCAGAACATAGGTGTTAAAGGTGACGGTCGCGGTGCCCTCAGACTTTGCTGTGTAGGTTCCGTCCTCGTTGACTTCAAGGACCTCTGGGTCGCTACTGCTGGGCGCCGCCACCGGAACCCCCAGCTTCGCTCCCCAGAATCCATCGATGCGCAAACCCAGGCTTCCTTGGCTTCCGACCGAGGTTCCTCCCGTGGTCATCAGTTCAGCACGGTTTATAGCGCTTTCCGGCACGGCGATGGGGAATGCATGGCGACCGGCCGCCAACCGCGCCGGTTCGGATGGCTTATCATCGGCCGAATAGAGACCAGCTGTCACTTCTCCGATTTGAGCCTGCGCAAACTTCACGTATTCAGGATTAAGAATCGTGTACAGGTGGCCATTATTTGTTGACCATTGGCCGTTCTCTCGGACAAGGTAGTCCCACTCGCTGGGACCGCTGCTTCTGCTTGTAGACCACGATTCAACGGCATGTTCCATGTCCGTCGTGGTCAGGTTGTCCAAGGTATTGTAGTTGTCCAAGATTTCAGGAGTACGTGTGCCAACTGCGCGGCGATGATCAAACAAGAAGTTTCCCTCAGCAGCACGCTGCAAAACCGCGTGCTCGAGACCGCGGTCCCAGGAGATTGAATTCACATATGCCTCGCGGGTGCGGTAGCCAGCGGCACTAGCGGCCTGTCGCAGGGTTCCGCCGTTGAAGGGCAGGTTGGTGTCCCAGGCTTTGCCGCGCAACTCGCGAACTTGGCGGGTAACCAAGTCGATGTCGGACTGCATCACTGGCTCGGCAAAGACATAGGCCAGAGCGCCGTTAGGCTGATTAACGTCGAGCTCGGCCACAGGAACGGAACCAGCCGACGGATAGGTTGCTGCCGTGGCAACAGGTGCGGAGAAAGCACCGGTTGCCACGGCTGCGGCTGTAGTAAGGGCAAGGACAGAAGTGCGCAAGGACATGCTTCACCTTCTAAGCGAGAGGGAATAAGAACAGCTTTAATTCTATCCCCGCTCATGCCCTTCCATTAGAAAAGCAGGATAATTACTTTCTCTTCTGGTTGGCTGCTGCCTTCTTCTCCTCGGGCTTCGGCAGAAGAAGCTCATACACGTCCGTATCGCGCCACTGGCCGGCGAGCTCACCGTAGGTCATCTTTGCCATGTGGGAGTACGTGCCCACCTTGACGAAGCCACGGGACTTATGGAGGCCGGCGGAACCTTCGTTCTCCGGGAAGATCCACGAGTGGATAGCCCACTTATGCAGGTCGCGGCAGACCTCGATGAGCTGATCCAGCAAGGCGCCACCGATGCCCCTTCCCTGGGCTTCCTTGCTCAGGTAGATGGAATCCTCGACGACGCCGTGGAACACGGTGCGGGTAGACGCCTGCGCGGCGCACACCCAGCCGAGAACCTTTGAATCATCCTCCGCCTCAACAGCGACGAAAACTGACGCCATGATTTTGACGTTTTTGAACTCTTCAAAGGTCAACGAGCGGGTCTCGTAGGTAGCGTGGCCAGTGTTGAGGCCCTGCTCATAGATTTCTCGCATCTGCGGATAGTCCGCCGCATTGAAGGGACGGATGCGGAAATCCTTCTTCTTGTCTTTCGCGTTGTCGCTCATGGAACAATTATTACTGAGCACACGGCGTCAATGCCAAGCTGAGGGCAGAGAGATCGCCGCGCGCGAACGCGTTAGCTTTCGCCTTCCAGCAGATCGGTGACCAGCTCTGCAATGGCAGAGCGCTCAGAGCGTTGCAGCGTGACGTGTGCAAAGAGCTCACGCCCTTTAAGTTTTTCAATGACTGCCTGCACGCCGTCGTGGCGGCCAACGCGCAGGTTATCGCGCTGAGCAACATCATGCGTCAGTACAACTCGGGAGCCACGCCCCAAGCGCGACAAAACAGTCAACAGCACATTGCGCTCAAGCGATTGGGCCTCATCAACGATGACGAAAGAATCATGCAGGCTGCGGCCGCGAATATGGGTCAACGGGAGAACCTCCAGCAATCCGCGGTCCTGGACTTCGTCCATGACGTTTTCGGATACCAGACCTTCCAGAGTGTCATAGACGGCCTGCGCCCATGGATTCATCTTCTCGCTTTCAGAGCCCGGCAGATATCCCAGGGACTGCCCGCCCACCGCATACATGGGGCGAAACACCACGATACGACGGTGTTCGCCGCGCTCCAGCACTGCCTCCAAGCCAGCACACAACGCCAGCGCGGACTTACCAGTGCCCGCCCTGCCTCCGATGGACATGATTCCAACGGAGGGATCCAAGAGAAGGTCCAGGGCAACGCGCTGCTCAGCAGAGCGGCCTTGCAGGCCAAAGACATTCGCATCGCCGCGCACCAAGCGAACGGTGCCCTCAGCCGTCATCCGGCCCAGAGCGGACTGCCCGCCCGCCTGCAGCGTAATGCCACAGTGCACCGGCAGGTCCTCGACGCGGGTGCCGGCGGTGGTCACGGATCCGTCGATAAGCACCTCGCCCTCCCCGTAGAGCTCATCGATGACCTCAGCGCTGGTGGGCACCGTAGCCATGCCGGTGTAACCGGTGAGCACGACGTCCTGCGCATGGTATTCATCCGCCTGCAGGCCTACAGCACCAGCCTTGACACGCAATGGGACGTCCTTAGTCACCAGGACGGTGTCCTTGCCCTCATGCTGGAGATTCAGCGCGCAGGCCAGAATCCGGTGATCTCCCTCCGGCCCGCGAAAGGCCGCTGGCAACAAGGATTGATCCTGGTGGTTGAGTTCCACGCGCAAAGTCCCGCCCGCTGCATTTACGGGCAGGGGCTGGTCCAACGCCTCATAGGTAGCGCGAAGGTCCTCCAAAAAGCGAAGAGCTTGGCGGGCGAACCAGCCAAGCTCCGGGTGATGACGTTTTCCTTCCAACTCAGAAATAACGACGATGGGCAGTACCACATCGTGTTCAGCGAACTTACGCAACGCCCAGGGATCTGAGAGAAGGACGGACGTATCGATGACATAGGTCTTGGTCAAAACAGAGGCCTCATGCGGCTGCTCGGTGAGGACGGAAGGATTGGTCATAGCGGCAGGGTTCTCCCTTGTTATGCCCGCCCCAACTCATCGACCTGGGACGGCATGGTGAAGCTGGTGGTTTTCGAACTGTCCGGAGCCTGTTCTTAGCTTCCGGACACCGTCCACGCTAGAGAGCAAAGGTTGAAATTACATGGGTGCAAGATGAACAGTATTAAAACGACAATCACCAGCGTCACACCATTCCCATCAGGCTCTACGAGCCTGTCGTCTCTCCCCCACTCCCCCAACACTGCAGCTACATTCTTCGGCCCTGCACTTTCACGCGTTGACCGTGAAAAACGAAGAAGCTCCGCACCGTGTTATCAGTGCGGAGCTTTGTCGCTTTAGCTCACAAGGCAGCGAGCCGTTTTATGAGCGCTTAGTTGATGGTGGCCTCGTACTCACCGGACTCACCCTGCATCCAGGAGATGGTGCCATTGGTGAACTCCTGTACCCAGCCGTTGCCCTCGGCCTGCTCCGGGCCAGTCGGCAGGCCAACCTTGCTCTCTAGGCCGCCTTCCTCGGTCCAGGTCTCTGCGATCTTGCCGATGATCGGCTGGGTGCCGTCACCCTCACCGAATGCCAGCAGCTTGTCCTTGGCAAAGGTAGCAACGCTTCCCTTGTCGGTGTTTTCAATGGATTCCGGATCGCCCCACTCAGCAGCCTTCTCCTTGATGGCCTGAGCGAAATCAGAAGGAACCTCTACGTCACCATTGGCGGTGGACACGCTCTCCTTGTCGCCCTCAGCGCCGGAACCATCCTTCGACTCGGCAGAGTCCGACTCAGAAGAATCGGCACCTTCGCTGCCCTCGGCCCCCTCAGAGCCCTCGGCCTCGGAAGAATCGGCGGACTCGGAGTCCTTCATGGAATCCTTTGCGTCCTTAGCGGCAGAACCGGCAGCATCGGTAGCGTCGGACGCAGCGGACTGAGCAGCGTCGCCAGCATCCTTAGCGGCATCCTCAGCATCGGAACAAGCAACGACACCCAGGGACAGGGTGGCGGCGGCGATACCTGCGGCGAAACGACGAGTCATCTTCTGCATATTCTTAAGCCTTTCTGTCTAGTTGAGCACTGTTCTAAGTACTTTTGTTGAGAACGATGCCCACCGTAGGCATGGCCAGCACTTCCTGCCACCACAGAACCTATGATTTGACAACAAAGACGTTGCTTTATCTCCGTTTCCGCTGTTGAGAACCCCTATATCTTTTTGATAACGGTTTGGAAGCCGAGCCTCTTTGAGGCTTTTCTTGGGACTTTCTGCGCGCTTGCTTAGCTTTTGCTTTGTCGCGTGCGCTGCGTTTCGGAGCGGCATTGCGGGATGAATTCCGCGTCCTTCCCTTTGCGACCCCGACGAAGTCTTGGATCTCATCGCCGTCATCAGCCCGGCGCCACACCAGTGCAATCACTGTGCGAGCCACAGTGGGGTCCTCCAAGCCCAGTGCCACGACCTGCTTCTTGCTCAGCACCTTCAACAAAGGCCGCGGCGCGATGGCTACGCCCACGTTGGCTGCCACGACCTGCAAAGCGGTGCGCAGCGCCGGAACATCGACGCTGCCGTCCTGCGCAATCCGGTAATTCACTATTTCTTCGGCAACATCCTCCTGCGTGACGTCCTCCCCAACCTCCGCGTAGACAGAATCTTTCGGAACGGCGATGCCGGGTGCTTCCTCATAGAGCTGGACGACGTGGAAGCTGTCATCAACCCGCGAATCCGGCAAGCGGGTCAGCGCTAGATCTGCCTCATGAGCAAGAAGAACGTCCATCGCGTCATCGGCGTCGACGGTTACCAGGGACTCTGGTGGATGTGAATCACGGTAGCGACGAAACCATTTGCCGGGTTCTGTGCCAGTGGAAAAGACAAGGCGGAGCATGCACCTCATACTACGGTGCTGCTAGCGTTGTGAGCGTGACTGATACCCCGAATAGTGAAACCCCAGCCAACGAAACCCAGCAGCCTTCCGGCACCGCCATGCGTGCGCAAACCGCAGCGAAGAAGTTGGGCATCTACCTGCCGGCCGCCCCGGAGGAGTTTCAAGCCAACGCGGTAACCCATGCGCAGCTGCGCGACTTACAGGAGAACCCGCCGGAGTGGCTCGCTACCCTACGCCGCGAGGGCCCGCACCCGCGCCCGGTCGTGGCACAAAAGCTGGGAATCTCCGTGACCTCGCTGAAGAAGAACGAGATGGACCGCCCTCTCACCACCGCGGAAATTAAAGAGCTCCTCAGCGCGATGCCCGAGTGGCTCGAAGCCGCCCGGAAAGCCCACGCTGAAGAGCGCAAGGAAGCTTAGACCAGCTTCCAGTCCTCAAGACCGTCGTAGAGCGGGAAGTCCGCGGCGACCTTCTCAACGCGGGCGCGCAGCTTGGCGACGTCCGCGTTCTTACCGTTTGCCAGTGCAGTACCGATAACGTCGGCAACCTCGGTGAAGGCCGCCGTGTCGAGGCCGCGGGTAGCCAGGGCCGGGGTACCAATGCGTAGGCCGGAGGTGACCATCGGCGGGCGCGGATCGTTCGGCACCGCATTGCGGTTCACGGTGATGCCGACCTCGTGGAGGAGGTCCTCCGCCTGCTGGCCATCGAGCTCGGAGTTGCGCAGGTCTGCTAGGACAAGATGCACGTCGGTGCCGCCAGTGAGGACGTCGACGCCCGCCTTGGTGCAATCCTCGGCGGTCAGGCGCTCAGCCAGAATGCGAGCACCTTCCAGGGTGCGCTCCTGGCGCTCCTTGAACTCTTCGGTGGCCGCGATCTTCAGCGCGATAGCCTTCGCCGCGATGACGTGCATGAGCGGTCCGCCCTGCTGCCCCGGGAAGACGTTGGAGTTGATCTTCTTGGCAAAATCCTGCTTGGCCAGGATGAGACCGGAACGAGGGCCGCCCAGCGTCTTGTGCACGGTGGAAGACACGACATCGGAGTGCGGCACCGGGGAGGGGTGCAGCCCAGCTGCCACGAGGCCCGCGAAGTGCGCCATATCCGTCCACAGGTACGCGCCGACCTCATCCGCGATGGAACGGAAAGCCTCGAAATCAATGGTGCGCGGGTAAGCGGACCAACCAGCGATGATCACCTGGGGCTTTTCTGCCAGCGCCTGCTCGCGCACCTTATCCATGTCAAGGCGCATGGTCTCCGGGTCAACCTCGTACGCGGCAACGTCGTAAAGCTTGCCGGAGAAGTTCAGCTTCATGCCGTGGGTCAGGTGCCCACCATGAGCCAAGGACAGGCCCATGATCTTGTCACCCGGCTGGATCAGCGACGCCAGCACAGCAGCATTGGCCTGGGCGCCGGAGTGGGGCTGGACGTTGGCAAAATCAGCGCCGAAAAGCGCCTTGGCACGATCACGAGCCAGATCTTCTACGATGTCAACGTGCTCGCAGCCGCCGTAATAGCGGCGCCCCGGGTAGCCCTCGGCATACTTGTTGGTCAGAACAGAGCCCTGCGCCTGCAGAACCGCGCGGGGGACGAAGTTTTCCGACGCGATCATCTCGAGGGTATCGCGCTGACGAGCAATCTCACCGTTAATAGCAGCAAAGACCTCGGGGTCGAGATCGCGCATCTCCTGGTAGCGCACGTCTGAATTGTTCGTAGTGGTCATGAAAGCGTGATGTCCCTTCGTAGAGATGGTCAATAAAGCCCGCGGCGCCCGCCCGCGGCACGACACCACCGGCTCTGCAATCGCCGAAGCTAGTTCTACATCCTAACGCCCGCATCCCCCGCGTGGGGGCCTCCGCGAATCTTTTCATTCGGGGCGATTGCCACAGGCGCTCTGCTGAGTGGAACAATAGTCGGCATGGCGCGAATGACCGATGCGAGCCCGTACCTCGATTTTGACCGCGATACGTGGCGTGCCCTGCGTAAATCCATGCCACAGGTACTAACGGCGACCGAGGTGGAAAAACTTCGCGGCATCGGTGACCGCATCGACCTCACTGAAGTGGCTGAGGTCTATCTTCCGTTATCCCGTCTCATCCACATGCAGGTTGAGGCCCGCCAAAAACTCACCACCGCTACCGAGGCATTCTTAGGCAACCCACCCACGCACGTTCCTTTCGTCATCGGCGTTGCCGGTTCCGTCGCGGTGGGCAAGTCAACGACCGCACGCTTGCTCCAAGTTCTTCTACAGCGCTGGGATTCCCACCCGAAGGTTGATCTGGTCACCACCGACGGGTTCCTCTACCCCACCGCGTACCTTAAAGAGCACGGGCTTATGCAGCGCAAGGGCTACCCGGAATCTTATAACCGTCGCGCGCTCATGCGTTTTGTTACCGACGTTAAGTCCGGCAAGCCGCTGGTAACCGCACCGCTGTACTCGCATGTGTCCTATGACATCGTTCCTGGTGAGTTTCAGGAGGTTCGCCAGCCGGACATCCTGATTTTGGAAGGCCTCAACGTCTTACAAACCGGACCGACCCTCATGGTTTCGGACCTGTTCGACTTCTCTGTTTACGTGGACGCCCGGGTCGACGACATCGAAAAGTGGTACATCGATCGCTTCCTCAAGCTCCGCCACACTGCCTTCCGCGAACCAGGGGCGCACTTCGCGTCCTTCGCGGACATGACGGACGAGGAGGCCTACGTGCAGGCCCGTGAAATCTGGCAGTCCATCAACCTGCCCAACCTCATTGAGAACATTTTGCCCACCCGGGTACGCGCCTCCCTGGTGCTGTGCAAGGGCTCGCACCACTTGGTTGACCGGGTGAGGATGCGTAAGCTCTAGCCCGATCGCCAGGGCTAGCGGCCGAAGCGGCGCGAGCGCTGTGAATAGTCACGCAAGGCGCGCAGGAAATCCACCCGGCGGAATGCGGGCCAATAGGTGTCCGTGAACCAGATCTCCGAGTAAGCGGCCTGCCACAGCAGAAAGCCGGACAGCCTCTGCTCGCCGGAGGTACGAATGACGAGATCGGGGTCAGGCAAACCCTTGGTATAAAGGTTGCCCGTAATGGCCTCCGCCGTCACGTTGTCCGCAATTTCCTCGGCGCTCATCCCCTTGCGGGCTTCGCTGCGAATGAAACTCTGCACGGCGTCCACAATTTCCTGGCGCCCACCATAACCGACCGCGATGTTTACGATGACGCCCTGGTGATCCTCCGTGGCCTCAGCCGCGCTTTGCATCTTGGCCGTGACCTGTTCAGGGAGCAGATCTAGGTGCCCAACGAGCCGGATCTGGCAATCCAAGTCCCCTTGGGAGAGGTGCGTAACGACATCCGAGATGATGTCGAAGAGCAGCTGCACCTCCTGCTCGCTGCGCTTCAGGTTCTCCGTCGAGAGCAGGTAGATAGTGACAACCTCGATGTCGGTGCCCTGGCACCAGGAGATCATCTCGCTGATCTTCCGCGCGCCCTGCCGGTGGCCGTGGCTGATATCCGTAAATCCAGCCTCGCGCGCCCAGCGGCGGTTGCCATCAGCCATGATTGCCACGTGGCGTGGTTGCGGCTTGTTCTTGATTTCACGTGTCAGACGCGCTTCGTACAGGGGGTACAGGAGCTGGCTTAGGAACTTCACGGTGGGAATCGTCCTCTACCTTAAAAGATGGACTTCTTGCTGTTATCGAGGATGCCGGCTTCCTTCATTGCTGAATCGATCGCCTCATCATTGAACGGATCGATGCCGTGGTCCTGCGCAAACATGGTTCGACGACGGAAGCGCGAATAGCGGCGGTGAAAATTCCAGCCTGCAAAAAGGACAGCAACACCCATCAGGGCGAGGATGAGCAGACCAATAGGCGAAGCCTTACCAAACTCCGGTCCAACAGGCCCGCTTTGGCTTCCTTGGGCGAGCAGGGCGACGTCGTGCGCTGCGAGGTAGAAAGCGTTCATGCTTTAAGACTCCCCTACTTCTGGAATTCCCGCAAATAAATCATCTTCCGGCAGTGCAGTAGAAACGCGAGTTTTGGCCAACTCGAATTCCTCCGTGGGCCAGTGCTCCTGCTGTACGGATACGGGCGTGGCTAGGAAGGCACCGGCTGGGTCAATTTGGGTTGCGTGCGCACGGAGCGCATCCTCACGATTCTGGAAGTAATCCGCGCATTCGACCTGTGTGGTTACCCGCGCCATGATGTCTCCGAACGTCGTATCCCAGCGCGCCAACATCGGCTCATATGGACTGATCTTGCCTTCCTCCAGAAGAAGATCATGGAAGATCTTCATCCTTTGGTATACGAAGCCATGCGTGTAGTACAGCTTCTGCGGCTCCCACGGCTCACCCAATTCTGGGTGGTATGCCGCGTCACCCGCGTTTTCCCACGCCAGCATGGACGCGCGGTACACCATGAGGTGATCCGGGTGTGGATAGCCGCCGTTCTCGTCGTAGGTAATAATGACGTGGGGCCGGAACTCACGGATGATTTCAACCAGTTCTTGGGCTACGTCATCATCTTCCTTAAGCGCAAAGCAGCCCTCAGGTAGTAATTCCTTGATATTGGGCGCGAGCGGGTTACCAGGAAGGCCCGAATCAATGTGCCCAAGCCAGCGGTGTTGCACGCCCAAGGCGGCGGCTGCTTTCGCCATTTCCTCACGGCGAATGCTGCCCATATTCTCAAGGACACCGGGGCGATCCATGGCCGGGTTGATAATATCTCCCCTCTCGCCACCGGTGCAGGTCACGACGAGGACTTCCGCCCCCTCCGCGGCATATTTTGCGGTCGTCGCAGCACCCTTCGAGGACTCATCGTCAGGGTGCGCGTGGATAGCCAAAAGGCGCTTCGTGCTCACTGGGTGATACATCTCCCTACATCGTCCCTACATCGCCTCATTAATACAGAGGCATTAAACAGAGGCCTAGTCTAGTGGATAGTTTCTTCGCGGCGACTGTTGGATAGAATCAGACTCATGTCTGACGCCCAACCTGCTTCTCAACCCGCACGCTCGCAGTCCCGCTACGGTTCTTCCTCTCAGCCCACTCGCTCGAAAGGCTCCTGGACCAACCGGGCGCTGGTGCTGGTATTCCTGGCTATGCTGATTGCAGCCGTCGTCTACGGCGTTCAGTATTTCCGCAGCCAGCAAAAGGTCAACGCAGATATCTCCTACGTCACCCACGAGATCCTGTCTGATGACACAGCGCGCGTGTGGGTAGACATCACCCGCAACCGCGTGGAAGAACCTGCATACTGCATTGTCCAGGCCTTCGACTACTCCAAGGCTGAGGTGGGGCGCCGCGAGGTCGCCGTGCCTGCTGGCGGTGACTCCGCTCAACGCATCGCGGTGGATATCCCCACCAACCACAGAGCCGTCGCCGGTGGCGCCTACGGTTGCTCCGGAAGCATCCCGTCCTATTTGGACACCAGCACGATGGATACAGCGGGTGAGGCTACCGGCGAGTAAAAGCCCAGCTGTGCTAGTATGTTGAGCGTTCTGAATGGGCCGCGCCACCTGCGCTTTCTGGCCCATCCAATGAGAAATAGACCCGTTCATTAGGAACCGTAAACGGAAGGTTGCACTATGGCTGAGCAGCAGAAGCAGTACATTACCCCGGAAACCAAGGCCAAGCTCGAGGCCGAGCTGCAGGCCCTCATCGACCACCGCCCGGTCGTCGCCGCGGAGATTAATGAGCGCCGCGAGGAAGGTGACCTCAAGGAGAACGCGGGTTACGACGCAGCCCGTGAGATGCAGGACCAGGAAGAGGCCCGCATCAAGCAGATCTCCGAGGTTCTGGCGAACTCCACCACCGAGCGCACCGCCGTCCAGGAGGGTGTTGCCCACATCGGTTCCGTTGTGCACGTGTACTACAACGGCGACGAGGAGGACCGCGAGACCTTCCTCATCGGTACCCGCGCCGCTGCTTCCGATAACAAGGACTTGGAGACCTACTCCGAGCAGTCCCCGCTGGGCGCTGCACTCCTGGGTGCTGCTGAGGGCGAGACCCGCGAGTACACGGCGCCGAATGGCAAGACCTTGTCGGTCACCGTGGTCTCTGCGGCACCTTATGATTCCGCAAAGGCTGCCACTCCGCGCAAGTCCTAATTTATACTGCTCTTAGGTCATCGTTTTTCCGAGAAAGAGTTTTAACCCATGAAGAAGTTCACTCGTTTCGCTGCCGCTGGTTTGGTTTTCTCCGCTGGCCTCACCCTCGCTGCCTGCCACCCTCCGAACCAACAGGATTCCTCTGAGAAGGTTGACACCGGCGCTTCCTTTGCCGGTGAGGCTCCCGGCGCAGGTGCAGCCGCCCCCTCCGAGGCTGCGGCTGAGTCCGAAGCAGCCACTGAGTCCGAAGCCGTTGCTGCAACCGAGGTTGCTCCGGCTGAATACACCACTGCTCCGGTTCAGCAGTAGGTTCAACGGCAACTGGCAAAGAAGCGGCGTCCCGATAGTTGGGGCGCCGCTTTTAGCTTTCTGGGGTCCGTCGTCTTTTTCTACTTTGCCTCCCGGACCCAATCCCCGATAACCCCTGGCAGTACTGCGGGTGCTTCGCCGAGTAGATCACGGCGGTTGGGGTCGCGTTCTACTTGAGTCGTGACGGACTTGACCCGCCTTTCGCCTTCGCCGCCGCGTGCCATGCCACCCATCATGGGCATCATGCGCATCCCCGCACCGCGGGCACTGCCGACGCCCTGCCTCGCACTACCCGCTCCGCCCGGGGCTCCCAGGACACCACCAGCGCCACCAGCGTTGCCGACGCCCCCGGAACCTCCCGTACTGATGGCACCACCTCCGACGAGGCCGCCTCCGCTTAGCGACGTCCGCCCTTCCCTCTGTTGTCCAGTTCCCGTTACGGCCCCAGGAAGGCCTCCTAATACCGGATGCGTTCCGGTCTGCGGCCCACCGAATGAAGCGCCCGCGCCTCCGAACCCCGCTGCGTTTGTCGTTGGATTCGCCGACATTTCCGGCAAGCGACCGCTGTGGCCTGCCACGCCTCCGGGAAGCTTGTTCCCACGGCCATCAGCAAGACCGATGGCTCCCAATCCCTGGCCTACAGCGCCGCTGCCTAGACCTCCGAGCCCGTTTACACCAGCTGGCATGTTTGCCGCTCCGCTGGTAGCTGCCAACGATCCTGGCGCTCCTCCCCGAACGGGATCAAGGGCGCTCAAGCCTGCGTTGGCAGCCGAGGTATTCACCTCGCCTGCATTGATCGGCGCTAATGCGTCTCCGAAACCAAGCTCGCTGAGGATGCTGCGCCCACGATTGTGTAGCTCATTGTGAAAGCGCGCGATATCGTCAGCCCCCATCCCCACGCTTTCCAGACCTTGGATGTGGCCGTCCGCAACGCCAAAGGAGCCTGGGCCCATGGTGCCGTTTTCTATCGCTTCGGCTATTGGCTTCGGCCATGTGACTCCATCGGTGTTGTAGCGATTTCCGTCGCCCATGACTGCCCCAAAGTGGGTACTGGTGTCTCCGCCGCCGCTGGGCGGCGCTGCGTCCATAAGCGCATGCTGATACGGCATAGCGGAAATCACTTGCTGCTGAAGGACGCCCTGCATATAGACCAAGGCTGCTTGTTCAGCGGCTTGACGCGTAGCAGGCTCTGGGATTGCCGCCACCTCAAAGGCCAAGGCAATTGCTTCCGGCTGAACATTCATCAGCTGCGCTTGGAAGCCGAACAGCTTCTGCTGCATGACGCTCGCATTGGCAATGAAGTGTGTACCCGCCTGCGCAACTTCACGAATTTTCTGCGCTGCGCGTGTGGTGGCTTCACTGTCGTTCTCGGCTTCCAGAGACGCGGCCGAGTTTTCAAGACCCGCAACGATGTCTGCGACTTCCCCACTCAAAGCGCCCCACCGCGCATTCGCTTCCGACACATCCCAGAAGCGCGTGCTAAACAAGTTCGATGCTAAGCCCATGATGGAAGCACCGGTGTCCACGATCGGGATGGTAAATCCAAACGGGCTGTATCCCGGGTCTGGTTGCGACACGATCGGCATCGATACTGCCCCGCCTCCCCCACCAGCGTCAGCGACATCCAACCCCCGACTCGTAAGCTCATCCTGTGATTCGAAGCTTGCCAGCTCCGTCTTAAGTGCCTCCCCAAGCCAAGAAACCTGCCCCCTAAACCCCTCTAAAGAATTCCGCGCCGACCCCGGATCCGTTGCCAGCACACGCTGGTGTATTGTGCCGACCTCACTTAGGCCGGTGATGGTGGAGAATCCTCCATCAAGTGGTGAGGTCGCCTTTCCGTGTATAGCGTCGAGACTTCTGGAAAGCCTGTCGACATTTTGAGCTTCTAAACGCAGATTTCGCCTGTCAATAAGCATTGGTTCCCTTTTCCTAAAGTAGATTTACAAGAATTTCTTCTGCTTGTTCGCACTGCTCTATTGGGTCTGAAAAGTCAGAGAGAATGCTGTAGGAAACGGTGATAAGCCCCCGCTCAGTTGATAGATTCAATGAGCACATCAACTGCCCCGAAAAGCGGTCTTCGTAAGCTACGGCTGGAACTTTCTTCCCTTCATAGATAACTTCCTCCCCCTGAGCCTCTTCGACTTCCGAGGTACTCGTATCGCTACTAGCGATGTTTACTACTCCTTCTACCCCACCAGCTTCATGGCTAAAGGAGCAGAAGACCGTATCTCTTTCGCGAAATTCTTCCCCCTCGATTCGACTTAGCCCGGCCCTTTGCAATGCTGGCTCCGAGATTTCCCGGCAAGGATCAAACAGCCTGAAGCCCGCAGCTTCCCGATCAAACTCCCCTAGCGGTGGAAGTACCCCACCGCCTGCACGAGACTGCTCACTTTGAGCTTGAGACTCTCGCCCCGTCGTGGCGGTGGCATCAGCGACCCCCGAGTCCACTGAGCCACCGCCGGCTTTCATGTCAGGAGAATTGCGAAAGTCCCCCGCGTTACTACCATCGCCACGAACGCTGAGGCCGAGCGGTAATGCGCAGTTTGACAGCACCCCGATACAAACCGCCATCATCACAAGGCCCCCGATTCGCTTCATGGTGTCCCTTCAACTAACTTTCCTGACCGTTAGAAGCCCCTCCCTTGAGCTTTAAGCTCCGAGCGACTTCTGCGACCAGAATGCACGAGAAAGAACAAGAAGTCGCGCCAGTGCCAAATTAGTCATTTTCTATATGCAAATTTATTGTAACTATTCGACCATGCTAATAGAACCATCCGTTAATAATAGCTGGTCGTAGCCTGTATGGAGCTTGGATACCCGCCGTGAACTACATGTGTCTTGGCTGCCGATTATAACCAATTGGGGGTACCCGAATTACAACACTGTCAATTTTTGGGGTGTCGTTTTTCCTCAATTGAGCAGCAATCTTGCCCGCTTTGCCCCACGCCCCTTAGAGCATCGCATCCTTAGGAAACATGAGAAACCCAATTCTGTCGGCATGGTCGCGGAAAGCTCAGGGCTAGGCACGGAAACAGGTGCTTGCCGATACAGTTGCCTTCATTTCCAGCGGACGGCTCACGGAGCCTGTTAACAGCAAGACAAAGACTCACCCACCCACGAAATCGAACATTTCACCCACAAGAACCGAACAGGACCTCAGATTTGCAACCATAGCTACCCCCGCAGTCATCCACGTCACCCGCCTTGAGGTACTGGCCACCTATACCGCAATTGGTACGCAAATAGATATTTGCGAAGGGAAATTATGTTCTAACTGTTGCAATCTGCATTAGTTCGCGCCAGTCGATGCCAAGATCCCGCCCGCACCTAACGGGCGCTACGCCCCTACTCCAAAAGAGATGCGCCACGCACACAAAGAAACCGGCGGCCAGCAACCACAAAGCTTGTGGTGCCGGCCGCCGGTTTCGCAGAAGCGGTATGAGACTACTTAATCCCTGAAGTAGCTCAGCAGACGGAGAATCTCCGTGTACAGCCAGACCAAAGTCACGGCCAAACCAAGAGCGATACCCCAGGCATACTGCGCCGGAGCACCCTGGCGAATCAGGCGGTCTGCCTGGTCGAAGTCTGTCATAAAGGACAAGGACGCCAGAACAATGCAGACGAGGGAGAAGATGATGGAAAGCATGCCACCATCACGTAGCGGACTAAAGCCGAAGAAAATAGCGCCCAGCATGTTACCCAGAGCCAACACGGCCACGCCGGCGATGAGGCCGAACATGATCTTGTTGAACTTCGGGGTGACTTTGACGGCACCGGTCTTGTAGACCATCAGCATGCCGATAAAGACACCTACGGTACCCATGATTGCCTGGCCGATAAGTGCCATGCCATCGGAATTACCGAAGGATACGCCGGCAAACATGAGGGAGAATCCGCCCACAAAGAGGCCTTCAAACACGGCATAGATCAACGTGACGGCTGCAGAACCAAACTTCTTGCCAAACGTTGAGACAAGAACAGTAATGAAACCGCCGAGCGCACCGACCAGGGTAAGAATCATCGCGATGCCTGGGTTAATCAACTCACCAACAGCAAAGTTGAGCACGGCCATGACAATGATGACGCCAAGAGTAATGCCAGTCTTGGTCACGACATCATCAACAGTCAGCGGCCGATCGGCGCTGCGATTCTCCTGAACAAATGGATTATCGCTCTGACCGTAGGGATTTCCACCCTGGGTCTGACTTTGGCTGGACGAGAGGGAACTCATGACGGGGTTGCTAGAACGCACGCGAATCCCGATTCCTTTCACAGTCTTTCTCTAAAAAGCGGCCCCTAGGGCCGCCTTATTTGTCGTTTCATCAAGATCAACGCTCCCTACTGCTAGGAAGTTCCCAAAAATCTCAAAATTCGCAAAATTGTCCACGCGTAACAGGAATGCGTCGACAAGCACTGCGCTTGCCGGCGCCCCTGTTGCCGCAAACTATGAAGAGGAGCGCTGGGAAGCGTTCCCTACCTTCACCCCGTTAAATTCAGCGTTTCCGCTGGTCATGGTGCCCCCAGTGGGACTCGAACCCACACTGAATCGATTTTAAGTCGACTGCCTCTGCCGATTGGGCTATGGGGGCCAAACCGTGCCCACTCATCTTAGGGCACGGGTAGGCATGGACTGAAAATAGGGTCGGCTTCTGCGCAACTCTTTTGGTTTGAGTTCGCTAACTGGCAGCGAGGCCGCTGATAATACCGTCGAGGATGTCCTTCTCGCTGATGAAGAAGGAACGGGCTTCACTGTTGCGCTCAATCATCGTCATGATGCCCTCGATGGCCACGCATCCACCACCGATGACATCTGCGCGTCCAGGGTGGATGACGGGGTTGAGAGCGCGCACATCCGAAGGCAATCCAATCATCTGTCGGGTGAGCACCCGCAGCGCATCGAAGCGAAGCTCGGAACCGTGGATGGAGTCGGCATCGTAGCGCTCCATCCCCTGGGCAAGCGCCGAAAGAGTCGTAAACGTACCGGCACAGCCAACGAAGGTGAGGGCTTTGTCGATAGGAACGATCTTCTCCACTTCGGCCATGCGCTCAGCAACATAGTCGCTAGCAATCTCAATCTCGGCCTCCGTGGGAGGATCGGTGCGCATGATGCGCTCGGTAAGCCGCACGCACCCCATCTGAGCAGAGTGCGAGCCGAGGATCTCGCCATCGATTGTCCCCACGACGAACTCTGTCGAACCACCGCCCAAATCGATGACGCAATACGGGCCCTCCTCAGAGTGCAGGTCCCCCACCGCACCGGTAAAGGACAGCAGTGCCTCTTCCTCACCGGAAATTACCTCCGCGCGAGCCCCCGGCTGGATTTCACCGAGAAGCTCCTCGGTCATGTTGAAGAACTCGCGGTGGTTTTTTGCATCACGAGTGGCCGAGGTGGCGACCATGCGCACGCGCTCGACCTTTTCAAACTTCATTTGTTTGACGTAGCCTTCGAGCGCTACGCGAGTCCGCGCAAGAGCTTCAGGATCAAACTCACCGGTAGCATCGACGCCCTGGCCAAGGCGAACGATCTCCATCGTGCGGGTGATGTCCCGGATATTGCCATCCTCCTGAATCTCGCTGATGAGCAGGCGAATGGAGTTGGTTCCGCAGTCGACAGCAGCGACGCGAGTCATAGGGTCAGCCTTTCTTTTAACCGGCGTTAGAAAAATCGAACTGGGTCATGTGGATGCCCAGGTCCCCCACGGTGGGCCAATCCTCAGGGATGGCGCTTCCCCGGAGTTTACCGTGCTCCGCAGCCATCGCGACGGCCTCGGTACCAAAGCGCACGCGGCCCGGCCCCTCAGCTAAGGCATAAGCGATGAGAACGTGGAGGCACTTCACGCGCTCTGGCATGCCGCCACCTGAAAACTCAGTGCCCAGGTCTTCCATGGCGTTACGGGTTTCCAGGTAGTGTTCGTGCGCCGCCTGGTAATCCTGCTGCAGGTCCTCTTCTTGGGCGAGGCGCTGCTCCATCCACTTCATGACATGGGCAACCTCAAGGCGCGATGCTTCGGCAGTCAGGCGCGGGTCGGTGAGGTAGTAAAGGGTGGGAAACGGGGTGCCGTCGGGAAGCTTGGGCGCGGTTTTAATCACCGCTGGGGCTCCGTCCGGGGTGCGGTAAGCAATGTCCACGACGCCGCGCGGGGCGCGACCCAACTGTTCGCGGACGACTTCAAGGTCAGCATCGGTCACGGTCATAGGAACCATTGTGACATGGAGATATGGATGAGTCCTATTCAGCAGGTGTTTCCGGTAGGTTTTCCGCATCTTCCGATACTGAATCCCACAGCACCGTGTACCACTCGCGGTCGTCGGCATCCTCACGACGCTCTGAGGTCACCGTGTCACCAGAGTCCATGCGCGGATCCATGATGCGAAAGGCCATCTCGCCTTCATCCATGACACCGAAGCGGCGGCGCGCCTCCTCCTTGACGTATTCCTCGGATCGATACTTGTCAATCTCCGTGAGGAGGTCATCCTTCTGTGCCTGCTTGGCGACGATTGAGCTTTCCAGCCTCGCAATCTCCGATTGGCCGTGGTAGTAATTTCGCAGCGGAACGGCAATGGATAGCAGTACTACGAGAACAACAGCGATGATCACGCCGATCCCGAGGATGTCTAGCCCTTTGGGCTGCACAGGCGCTTTCTTCCGTTTAGCTCGCTGCTCATCGCGGGCACGCGTGCGAACCGGAACGGTGTTCCGGCGTTTCGTGCGGGGAGAAGTAGTGCGTGCCATCGGAAAGCCATTGTATCCCGGACCGGCCCAGGTGCTGTGCGGCGCGCGACGTGTCCCAGAAATAACATGCGCCTCAGAAGTTTTGGGCTGGGCCTGTTCGGGGCCAGACAACAGGAAAGGTGCCACGATCAAAACGATTAAAAGGTGCCACAGTTACTGTGGCACCTTATTCTTTCACCAGTAGTTCAGCGAGCGGCCTGTGCAGACCACTGCTGGGATTTGGGGTTGAGTCCTAGCCCTGGAAGCGCGGGAATGCGGAGCGGCCGGCGTAAACTGCGGCGTCACCCAGTTCCTGCTCAATGCGCAGAAGCTGGTTGTACTTGGCAACGCGCTCAGAGCGGGCCGGAGCACCGGTCTTGATCTGGCCGCAGTTCAGAGCAACGGCGAGATCAGCAATGGTGGTGTCCTCGGTCTCACCGGAGCGGTGGGACATCATGGTGCGGTAGCCATTGCGGTGTGCCAGCTCAACGGCGTCGAAGGTCTCAGTCAGGGTACCGATCTGGTTAACCTTCACCAGCAGAGCGTTGGCGGCCTTCTTCTCAATGCCTTCCTTCAGGCGAGCCGGGTTGGTGACGAAGAAATCATCGCCGACAATCTGCACCTTGTCACCGATAGCTGCGGTGAGCTTGGTGTAGCCCTCCCAGTCATCTTCCTGCAGCGGGTCCTCGATGGACACGATCGGGTAGTTGGCGATGAGGTCCTCGTAGACCTTGGCCATCTCCTCAGCGGTGTGCTCGCCGCCCTCGAAGTGGTACTTGCCGTCCTTGTAGAACTCGGAGGATGCAACGTCGAGAGCCAGGGCGACATCCTTGCCCGGCTTAAAGCCGGCCTTCTCGATGGCCTCAACGATGAGGTCCAGAGCTGCCTTCGTGGACTCAGCCTCCGGAGCGAATCCGCCCTCGTCACCCAGACCGGTGGACAGGCCCTTGGACTTAATAACGGCCTTCAGTGCGTGGTAGACCTGTGCGCCCATGCGCAGGGCCTCGCTGAAGGACTCGGCACCGATCGGGGCGATCATGAACTCCTGAACGTCAACGCCGGAGTCAGCGTGGGCACCACCGTTGACGATGTTCATCATCGGAACGGGCAGGACATGAGCGTTCGGGCCGCCAATGTAGCGGTAGAGCGGAAGGCCAGCAGACTCGGCAGCGGCCTTGGCGGCTGCGATGGACACGCCCAGGATGGCGTTGGCGCCGAGGCGGGACTTGTTATCCGTGCCGTCCAGCTTGATCAGGGCCTGGTCGATGAGACGCTGGTCATCGGCCTCGAAGCCGGCAAGTTCATCAGCGATCTCTTCGTTGACGTTCTCAACAGCCTTCAGAACGCCCTTGCCCAAGTAGCGGTCACCACCGTCACGCAACTCGTGAGCCTCGTGAACACCGGTGGAAGCGCCAGACGGAACGCCGGCGACACCGCGTGCACCATCGTCGAGGAATACTTCAGCCTCAACGGTGGGGTTGCCGCGGGAATCAAGAATTTCGCGTGCCATTACGTGGATGATGTCAGCCATGCTGCTTTCACTCCTATAGAGCCAAATTGATCTTGGGTTCGTGTTCTGGGAGGGGCTCCCAAACCACCTGGGGACAATTGTTCCAGAAAACTTCGGAACGTGTCGGGCGGAAACGGACAACGTGACATAGATCTAGAAAGAGGCTAGGACACGGCAGGCTGTTCAATGGCGTAGGAATTTGCGGCTGCTGCGACTTTGCCCAGGTAGTCCTCAGATTGGTTGTAGTTGAGGACGGCCGAACGCCATCCCTCTGGCGTGGAAAGATCCCTATCTCCGTGACACAGCAGTGCGGCAGCACCCAACGCGGCATCGTCGATTTGATTGGGATCAGCAACGCCATCGCCGTTGGCATCTCGGCCTAGATGCTCCCACGAAGAAGCGATGAATTGCATGGGGCCAACCGCCCGATCAAACTCGACATCGCCGTCAATGGCGCCGCCATCGCTATCAGGAACCAAAGTGGTGTTGTTAGTTCCGTCGAGAGGAATGCCCACAATGGGCGGGTCGGGATAACCATTCTCATCAAGGGAGGAACGGTCGAAGAGGCTTCCATTATAGGTCCCGTGACGAGTTTCTACCCAGCCGATACCGGCGAGGGTATTCCAGCGCAGATTACAGTTCGGCCAGGATTGCCGCGCGATCAGCTCGGCGTTGCCGTAGGCCCGCAATGCCTGGGCGGGGATACTGGTGGCGTCGGCAAGCTGGTCGGACCACCACGTCAGCTTGTCCGCCGTGCGCCCCGGCCCGTCGACATCAATAGCGGGCACCTCTGCCCCGCCCACGGGTGGAAGTTCCTCTGGGACGGGGGAAAGCTGCCGGAACGGGGATGGTTTATCCAGGAAGGAAAGACTCCAGGCCACCAAGGAAATGATCAGAATGATGGCCAAGACAATGCCGAGGCCACAGCCCCCGATCCTCCTAAGCCCCTGCGTCATAAAGGTGAATACTACAGCCCGTTGCAGGAAGGGGGTCGAGCGACACAGAGGGCGCCACGAGGCGACCGTATAGGCAA
Source organism: Corynebacterium aurimucosum ATCC 700975 (assembly GCF_007672725.1). Lineage (GTDB taxonomy): Bacteria > Actinomycetota > Actinomycetes > Mycobacteriales > Mycobacteriaceae > Corynebacterium > Corynebacterium hesseae. The sequence goes on along the minus strand of NZ_VDTC01000007.1, from coordinate 114,851 downwards.
GACCTACGACAATCGCGGAACAAAAGTTATGTCCAAATGTTCCCATGCGTAACATTCTGCGCTACACTGCAGCGTTGAACAGAGAGCCGAGGCCCTGCTGGTGCTCCACGTTCTATCACTGTCCGTTCTAGAAACGTGCCTTTCTCTTAGCCAAGGAGTTCCATGTCCATCCGTCGTATCCTCGCTACTGCTTCCGCCGTTGTCGCCCTCGGCGCAATCACCCCCGCCACCGCTTCTGCCGCTTCCCTGACTGAGCTGGGCGGCTTCCTCTCCCAGGGCATCCAGTCCGTTGATTGCAACACCCTGCGTAGCACCCTGACGCTGATTGATCAGAGCACCGAGGGTGAGTTGCTTACTCCGAACACCACCCGCAACCAGCTGTCCAAGAACCTCACCGCACTGGGCAACTCTGAGGAACTCGGCCCGCTGGCCTTGGCCGCCGTGAAGTACTCCGGCCAGACCGCCGACCGCGCCCTCGAGTGCAAGATCGTCAAGGAAGACACTCTCGCAACCGGCGGTACCGGCCTATCCTCCACGATCGCTGACTACGCTCCCCTGCTGTCCTCGATGATTCAGAAGGGCTAGTTCTTTTCTCGGGCCTTACCCTCGGCCCACAGGCGCTCCTGCTCCTCTACCCCCACGACGTCCTCCGTGCCGTCGAAAAGGTAGGGCGCGCGGGAGCGCATTTTGTTGACGAAGGACATCGCAACATCGTCGAGAGTAAAAGCCCCACGGCGTGCCGCGATCTCGGCGTGAAAGAGGACCTGTAAGAAGACATCGCCCAATTCCTTAAGCAACTCGGAATCAGTGGCACGCTCCCGCACCGCCTGGGCGAATTCCGCCGACTCTTCTTCTAGATACGGCAGCAAAGTTTCGTGGGTTTGATCGCGCTCCCACTCCCCGATGCGCCGCGCACGCGACATCACCTCACGTGCCTTCCACATCGGTTCCTCAAGGGAGGGGGCGAGGATGAGGTCCGCATCAGCGTCGATAAGCGCGCGCACCTGCGGGTGTGATGGATCTGTGCTCACCACAACACCATGGCCTTCCGGATCCTCACCGCACAACAGTGAATCAAAGTCCCAGCGCACCTTCACCGGAACTTCATCAGTGAAAACAACAGGGCCCTGCAGTTTCCCAACGGCCTCCATAGGGATTAACGTGGGCCAGCGCGGATCTAACAACAGGACAGTCATAAGCAACGAGTATAGGTCCCCAGTTCTTTGAACTTTCGCTGCAGTTGCACAAACGCCCGCCTGAAGGGGTATTTTTAACCAATGACCACTTCCAATCTCACCGAATCGCCGCGCACGCACTCTGTGACGTTGTGGACGCTCATCGCGCTCATCATCGGTTCCACGGTGGGCGCCGGAATCTTCTCTCTTCCGCAGAACATCGCCTCCGTGGCCGGCCCTGGCGCCATGCTCATCGGCTGGCTCATCGCAGGCATCGGCATGCTCTCTGTAGCTTTCGTTTTCCAGATTCTTGCCCACCGCAAGCCGCACCTCGACTCCGGTGTGTACTCCTACGTCCGCGCCGGCTTAGGTGACTTTATTGGCTTTACGTCCGGCTGGGGCTACTGGCTAGGATCTGTGATGGCGCAGGTAGGCTACGCCACCCTGTTCTTCAACACCATTGGCCACTACGTGCCTTTCTTTGACGCCGACCACCGCTGGGTCTCCGCCATCGCCGTATCGGTGTTGTCCTGGGGAATCTTTGCTGTGCTGGCGCGCGGAATTAAGCAGGCGGCGATCATGAACATGGTGACGTCCATCGCCAAGATCGTCCCCATCCTCGCCTTCATCGTCATCCTCGCTTTCGTAGGCTTTAGCTGGGACAAATTCACTCTTGACTTCTGGGGCGAGGCCTCCGATAAGTCCCTCTTCGAGCAGATTCAGGGCATCATGCTCTTTACCGTGTGGGTCTTCATCGGCGTGGAGGGCGCATCCGTGTACTCCAAGCAGGCGCGCACGCGTGCCGACGTCGGCCGCGCTACCGTCATCGGCTTCATCAGCGTTCTGGCGTTGCTGGTATCCGTGTCCACGCTGAGCTTCGGCGTGCTTACCCAGGAAGAGCTCGCAGCGCTGCCGGATAACTCGATGGCGTCCGTGCTCACCGCGGCCGTAGGCGAATGGGGCGGCGCTCTCATTTCCCTCGGCCTGTGCCTCTCCGTGCTCGGCGCCTACGTGTCCTGGCAGATGCTGTGCGCGGAACCGATTGTCATGATGGCTGTCGATGGTCTTCTCCCCCGCAAGATCGGCACCGTGAACATCGCCGGTGCGCCGTGGGTAGCGCAGCTGATTTCTACGCTGACGATTCAGCTCTTCGTTATCGTCTTCTTCCTCAACGAAACTTCTTATAACGCCATGGTGCAGCTGGCCACCATCATGTACCTGCTGCCCTACATCTTCTCTTCCCTTTACCTGGTCCTCTTGGCCGTGCGCGGCAAGGGGCTGACTCACCCACATGCAGGGGTGCGCTTCGATATTTCAGGTCCGGAGGTGAGCCGCCGAGAGAATCGCCGCCACCTCTGCATCGGCCTCGTCGCCTTCATCTATTCCCTGTGGCTCATCTATGCCGCCGACCCGGTTTATGTTCTTCTCGGCGCGCTAGCCGTGGTCCCCAGCATGATTCCTTATGTGGCCACCCGCCTGTACAAGAAAGAGCGCGTGTTCAACACCTTCGAATGGTTCGTGGTAGCGCTGGTAGTTATCGGCGCGGTTGCCGCGGTGTGGGGCTTGAGCACGGGCCGCTTGGCGCTCTAGAAAACCTCGGGCGCCGTGCGGCGCGATAGCACCGCATAGGCGATGCAGCTTGCTATCCACAACACGTGGCCGATAGCGCTGATGACGAGGAAGATGCCTCCAGTAATCGAGGCCGCTTCCTCGTTGCCAAACCACCACGTCGGAACGGTGGCCGGACCGACGTCCCCAAAATCCGGCACGTTGGCATTGCCCACGATAAAGCCGATGAACACCAAGGCCATCGACACCCACGCCCACCCCAGCTTGCTTGTGTAATCACCGCGGATAAACAGCGGGAGCAAACCAAGCAGCACCCAAATGCCAACCAGGATTACTCCGAACATCATCAACATGAAGGTGAGCCAGCCACCGTTCTCACCGCTGAACTTAATCACCAGTGAGACGGGGATGCTGAGCAGCGAGGCAGCCATCCACACCGCCACTAAAACGATTCTGGGATTGGCCCGAGAAATCCCGGCGGCGGTGCTGGCGTCCATTATTTTTCTCCTACGCTAATGACATTCTTCTTAGTCTTAGCACCGCTGACGTCGACGCGCTCGAGTTCGAACATCGAAGCCAAGAAGTCCGCCACCCACTGCAGGAGTTCGATGTCACGCAACTTGGGGTCCGTGACGTTGCGTCCGGCCTTGGGGAAATTGAGCTGGATGGCCTTGGCCGCTGCACGGTAGTTGGAGCCCGGGAAGAGGCGCTTGAGGCGTACCTGCTTGGAATCCGCCAGCTCCACCGGATGGACCTTGATGCGCGTGCCCTGCACCGTGATATCGCTGACCCCGGCCCGGCGGGCCTGGTGGCGCAGGCGAGCCACGGCGAGCAGGCGCTCGACCGGCTCCGGAATGGGCCCGTAGCGGTCCTGCATTTCCTCCACCACATGAGCCAGGTCCGCGTTGTCTTTGGAGGCCGCCAGCTTGCGGTAGACCTCCAAACGCAAGCGCTCGGAGTTGATATAGGACTCCGGAATATGGGCATCCACCGGAAGATCGATGCGGATTTCCTTCGGGCCTTCGTCCGTGACCACGGGGGTCTCACCACGCGCGAGCGCCTTGAAGGTCTCCACTGCCTCACCGACAAGGCGCACGTAGAGGTCAAAGCCCACACCGGCGATGTGGCCCGATTGCTCAGCACCCAGCACGTTGCCAGCACCGCGCATCTCAAGGTCCTTCATGGCCACGGCCATACCGGCGCCCAGATCGTTGTTTTGGGCGATAGTGGCCAGGCGGTCATAGGAAGTTTCCGTCAGCGTGGCGCCCTTCGGGTACAGGAAGTAGGCATAGCCGCGCTCGCGGGAGCGGCCCACGCGCCCGCGCAGCTGGTGCAGCTGGGACAGGCCCATGTGGTGGGCGTTTTCCACGATGAGGGTATTCGCGTTCGCAATATCCAGGCCGGTTTCCACGATGGTGGTACACACCAGGACGTCGAATTCGCGGTCCCAGAATCCTTGGACGGTGCGCTCAAGGACGTCCTCGTTCATCTGGCCGTGTGCCACGACGATTCGCGCTTCTGGGACTAGGTCCCGCAGCTCGCGGGCCTTCTTTTCGATATCCGCAACCTTGTTGTGGATGAAGAAGACTTGGCCGTCGCGCAGCAGCTCGCGGCGGATGGCCGCGGCCACCTGCTTATCCTCATACGCGCCAACATAGGTCAGGACCGGGTGGCGGTCCTCCGGCGGGGTCAGGATGGTGGACATCTCGCGGATGCCCGCCATGGACATCTCCAAGGTGCGCGGAATCGGCGTCGCGGACATGGTGAGAACATCCACGCTGGCCTTGAGTGCCTTGATGTGCTCCTTGTGCTCCACACCAAAACGTTGCTCCTCATCCACCACGATGAGGCCCAAGTTCTTCCACTGCACGCCAGTCTGCAACAAACGGTGGGTACCGATGACGATGTCTACGGAACCATCCGCCAAACCGGCGAGAATCTCCTTGGATTCCTTGGTCGAGGTAAAGCGCGAAAGCACCTCGATATCCACCGGGAAGCCCTGCATGCGCTCGCGGAAAGTATCGGTGTGCTGCTGGGCCAGCAAAGTGGTGGGCACGAGGACCGCGACTTGCTTGCCGTCCTGTACGGCCTTGAAGGCTGCGCGCACGGCCACCTCGGTTTTGCCATAACCCACATCGCCGACGACCACGCGGTCCATCGGCACCGTGGATTCCATATCCTGTTTGACGGCGTCGATGGCCAGCATTTGGTCCTCGGTCTCGACGAAGGGGAAATTATCCTCCATCTCGGCCTGCCACGGGGTATCGGGGCCAAACTGGTGACCGGGTGCGGCCTGGCGCTTGGCATAGAGTTCCACCAGCTCACCGGCGATCTCGCGCACCGCGGCGCGCGCCTTCTTCTTGGTGTTCTTCCAGTCCGAGCCGCCCATCTTGGACAACGTCGGCGTCTCGCCGCCGGTGTATTTGCTCAGCAGATCCAGCGAATCCATGGGGACCCACAGCTGATCAGCCGGCTGGCCGCGCTTGGAGGCGGCATACTCCAACACGATGTATTCGCGGCGCGAAGTCTCGTCACCGGATTGAACGGTGCGCTCGGCCATCTTGAGGAACTTGCCGATGCCATGAGTCTCATGCACCACGTAGTCCCCCTGCTTGAGTGCGAGGGGATCCACGCGGTTACGGCGCTTTGCTGGGCGACGCTTCGCCCCCGCAATATCGCCCACACGGTTACCCGTCAGATCGGTTTCCGTGATGACCACCAGCGGCAGCGCCTCAGCGTCCTTGAGCTTGCGTACCTTCGGGAACACCAGACCAGCATGGGACAAGGCCTGGTAGAGCGTGACCTCGCCGGGACTCGGCTCCCAGCCAGGTGTGGCCACCTTCGTGGGGATACCCTTCTCCGCAAAGCGCTCCACCATGCGCTTGATAGCGCCTTGCGCAGGGGCAATGAAGGCGGCACGCCCGCCGGCCGTCGTGTGCGCCAGAAGCTGCGCCATCATGGCATCAATCTCTGGAATATCACCGCGCGGAGTTGGTCCGGGTTCAAAGTCCAGCGGCAGAGTCTCCGATTCAGCCGCCGCAAACATTCCCGGCGGGGCGAAAGTCCACAACGGGGCTTCGATATTCCGGCACGTCGCCTCCAACGACTCATAGGAGCGATAACTCGACGCCGAGGTATCCAAGCCCTCAGCAGCCAACGGGCCATCCGCACCCATTGCGGCGGCCTCCCAGCCAGCCGCCAAGAACTCCGCATCGGTGGATTCCAGGTCAGCAATTCGCGTGCGGATCTTTTCCGGTGCCACGAGCAGCACGTGCGTGCCCGGGGCAAGCAGTTCGGGGAGGGTGACAAAGGGGGCGTCGGCAAGCACGGCCAGCACGGCTTCCATACCTTCGGCCGGGATGTGCTCCCCTACCTTGGTCAGAAGCTCCGCCAGCGCTGCGTTGCCCCCAAACTTCTGCGCCAGCTCGCGGGCGCGTGCGGCGACCTCATTGGTGATCGGCAGCTCGCGGGCGGGATAGATAGCGACCTCTCCCACCTCGATCTCGGGGATGGCACGCTGGTCAGCCACGGAGAACTGACGGATATCCGTAATCTCATCACCCCAGAACTCCACGCGCACCGGGTAATCCGACGTGGTGGGGAAAACATCAAGGATGCCGCCGCGCGTGGCGTACTCACCGCGCTTGGCCACCATGTCCACGTGTTTGTAGGCGCGAAACTCCAGCTCCGACAGGATATGCGCGAGCTCGTGCTCATCTTCTTCCTTCAGGAAAATGGGCGCGCGGCCCTCCACCTTGCTCAGGATGGGCTGGCAATATCCGCGGGCGGAGGTCACCACGACCTGGGCTTTGCCCGCCCCCACGAGGTCAAGCACACGCGCCCGCTTGCCGACGATATCCGCGGCCGGCGACAGTCTCTCATGCGGAAGCGTCTCCCAGGCCGGGAAATGAGCCACCTTCTCCCCCAGCATGGCTGTCAGCTCCGCAGTGAGATCCTCCGCCTCACGCCCGGAGGCAGTCACCACCAACACCGGTGCGTGGTGCGCCAGCGTGCCGATGGCCCAGGGACGGGCCTGGTCGATGCCAGTAATGTGCAATGAGGCTTCTCCCACTTGGGAGGCGAGGCCCTTAAGTTTCGGATCTGAGGCGGCTACCTTTAAAAGCCCGCCCAGCATCGGCGTTGCCACCTACTTAGCTCCCTTCAATTTCGGTGCTGCTTCCATGCCGGAAAGACCATTCCAGCACAGATTAACGATGTGCGCGGCAACTGTCTCACGCGAAGGCTCACGCTCATCCAGCCACCACTGGGCTGTGGTGGCCACCATGCCGACGAGCGCCTGGCCGTAGAGCACCGCCAGATCAGGGTCGAGCCCGCGGTGTTCAAATGCCTCACCGAGAATATGCGCAATCTGATTTACCGCCGTGTTCAACAACGTGGAGAAACTACGCTCATCCCCCGGCTTGGAATCGCGCACGAGGATCAAGAAACCATCGGTCTCCTCCTCCACGTAGGTCAGCAGGGCGACGACGCCCTGCTCGATGCGCTCGCGCCAGGAACCCGTCTGCAGCGATTCCGTCACGACCTTTTCCAAAGCGACTAGCTCGCGGTCGATGACGACAGCGTAAAGACCTTCCTTACCGCCGAAGTGCTCGTAGACCACCGGCTTGGACACACCAGCGCGCGCTGCAATGTCCTCTACGCTGGCACCATCGAAGCCACGTTCTGCGAAGGCCGCCCGGCCAATGGAGATCAACTGCTCACGGCGCTCACGCCCGGTCATCCTTTGTCGAACCATGCCTTCTACTGTATCTCCCCCACTGGACATCGCCCGCACCAGCTAAAAGTAGGCCGCACGCAACTGGAATGCGAGTCTTGGCCACCTGTTTAGGTCTGATACGCACCCGTCGGGTAACATGTCCCCCAGCGCTCATAATGTGGGCGCGTTTCCCCATGGTGTAATCGGCAACACTACGGTTTTTGGTACCGTCATTCTAGGTTCGAGTCCTGGTGGGGAAGCAAGCACAAAACCGCCTGGACTGCAATTTTTCAGCTCTTGGCGGTGTTTATTTTCTTTTCTTGCGACCGCGCCTAAATCCCCTGATTTCAGCTTTCCGTGCAATCGACGCCACCTGCGCCGCGGTGTAGTTCAAGGGAGCAATACCAGCGCGCGGAAGCACCCACCCGCGCCAATACGCCATAACCGCTAGGCCAAAGCCCACGAAGGGCGAGATGACCATGCCAAGGGCAAACTTGTCGAAGTCCGCGAAGGATGCCATCACGATTCCTGTAAGCACCGCCGGCACGGCGTAGAGCGGGCTTCCCCCAAAGACCGAGGGAATCTGGCCGGAAGCAACATCGCGCACCATTCCGCCACCCACTGCAGTCAAGACGCCCAAGAATACGCAGGCGATAAACGGCATTCCATGGGTCAGCGCCTTCACACATCCAGTCGTGCACCACACGCCCAAGATGACAGCATCCGCGTGCTCGAGGAAGATTTCCCAGGCCTTGCCTTTCAAATCCGTCAAGAAAGCAACGAGCGCGCCCACACACGCCAGCGTGAGGTACAGCGGATCAGAGATAGCCGCTGCCGGACCGCTAGCGATCAGCATGTCACGAATCATGCCGCCCGCCAGCGCAGAAAAGAGCGCCAGAAAGACGAAGCCGATGATGTCGAATTCCCTACGGCGTGCAATCGTGCCACCAATAATGCCGTTAAGCACCACACCGATGAGGTCAAAGACCTGGTACAGAGAATGGATGAGCGGGTCGACGTCCTGAATCACAGATACTGACCCTAGCGTACTGGGAGAAACTAGTTGACCTGTTTTGCTCATGCAAAGGCAAACTACGAAATCAGCACAGTGTTAAGACTCCAGCGAAAAAATCGAGAACTTCCGCAACGGACAGGGCATCCTACCGAAATCACCCTCGATTGGGTATAATCGCCCAACCCCACGTTGGACATAACGATTCCAACGGTTTATACAAACTCACACCCGTTTACGCGGTGAGCACTACCCGGATTATCCCCACGTGCGTGGGGCGTGCCCCGCCATTGCGGCCTTAGCAACGCCTGCCATGGAGCTATCCCCACATGCGTGGGGCGTACTCTCCGTCATCTATGTGGACCACCTTCCGACGATATCAGTCCTAGCACTTTCCCGCTCACGCGGGGAGCAATTTCACATCATTGCGCACCGTATCCGTGGAGACGGCTCATCCCCGCTCACGCGGGGAGCACCAGTCCATCGCGGCTGTTTCGTCATCCTCGTCAGGCTCATCCCCGCTCACGCGGGGAGCACTGTCACGGAACTGTTGTTCGTCAACGCTCATGCGGCTCATCCCCGCTCACGCGGGGAGCACGGTGGCTGGGCATTCAAGCTGAAGCCGGTGATGGGCTCATCCCCGCTCACGCGGGGAGCACTGAGGGCGTTGCGGGCAAGTTGTCGGTTCATGGGGCTCATCCCCGCTCACGCGGGGAGCACAACCATATTGATGGGGTTCCACCCACCGCCGCCGGCTCATCCCCGCTCACGCGGGGAGCACCGCCGGATGGAAACACTATTCCCCCGTGGCGTGGGCTCATCCCCGCTCACGCGGGGAGCACACCTGGCGGACGCGGAGCAGGCGGGAATGCTCGTTGGCTCATCCCCGCTCACGCGGGGAGCACAGGCGCTCACCATCCTTAACCTTCTGGATGCCGGGCTCATCCCCGCTCACGCGGGGAGCACGGGGATACCTTCCCCGAGCTGCGGGACAAGTGCGGCTCATCCCCGCTCACGCGGGGAGCC
>NZ_VDTC01000007.1:0-105254 GCF_007672725.1 Corynebacterium aurimucosum ATCC 700975 | reverse complement strand
CACCGGGTGAGTCCGCCCGCTTGCTGTCCGAAGCTGGGCTCATCCCCGCTCACGCGGGGAGCACCGGGTGAGTCCGCCCGCTTGCTGTCCGAAGCTGGGCTCATCCCCGCTCACGCGGGGAGCACGGTTCAGTGCAGGCCCGACCACCCTTGCAGAAGGGCTCATCCCCGCTCACGCGGGGAGCACGGAAACGCCTCACAAGTCGGAAAGTCCTCCCTCGGCTCATCCCCGCTCACGCGGGGAGCACAGCAACACGAGCGACACCCTGGCCCGCCTCTGGGGCTCATCCCCGCTCACGCGGGGAGCACGCTCGTCCTTTTTTGAGCTTGATAAATAGCTCGGGCTCATCCCCGCTCACGCGGGGAGCACGGTCTCTGGCCCCAATAATCATGAAGCACATCGGGCTCATCCCCGCTCACGCGGGGAGCACACTGTCATGACGGCGGGGGGTGATTTTGGTGGCGGCTCATCCCCGCTCACGCGGGGAGCACGGTTCAGCGCAGGCCCGACCACCCTCGAAGAAGGGCTCATCCCCGCTCACGCGGGGAGCACTTAGACACATTAGAAGCTGACCCCTCATCACCCGGCTCATCCCCGCTCACGCGGGGAGCACCACGACTGTCACCGTTGATAGCAATGGTTCTGCTGGCTCATCCCCGCTCACGCGGGGAGCACAGGGACAACGCCCCGCCGCGCATAACGTAAGGGGGCTCATCCCCGCTCACGCGGGGAGCACTGCCCAGAAGTGCAGGCACGATTCCACTTCGACGGCTCATCCCCGCTCACGCGGGGAGCACGACCAGGACTTTGATGCCCTGAGTGATGAGATGGGCTCATCCCCGCTCACGCGGGGAGCACCAAACGTTCCACGGGTTCATCGGGCCGGAGAACGGCTCATCCCCGCTCACGCGGGGAGCACCTTTCTTCTGCCTGCTGCATCGTCGCCACCACGGGCTCATCCCCGCTCACGCGGGGAGCACCAGGCCACCACCCAGAATGCGGTGGGTGCTGTGGGCTCATCCCCGCTCACGCGGGGAGCACCGTTTTGTGGGACTGGCGTGGGATTAGTGGGCGGGCTCATCCCCGCTCACGCGGGGAGCACAGGTCGATGTCCTCCGGTACCTGCAGGTCATACGGCTCATCCCCGCTCACGCGGGGAGCACGCCGATTTGGGTGTTCAGATACCACACCGCGCCGGCTCATCCCCGCTCACGCGGGGAGCACGGTCGATGTGATCATCTGGGGCAATTCGCTGCGGGCTCATCCCCGCTCACGCGGGGAGCACCACCGATTGACCATGCGGAACTCATGCGAATCCGGCTCATCCCCGCTCACGCGGGGAGCACCTATCGCCAGCTTTGACCAGGATGCCGTCGTGCGGCTCATCCCCGCTCACGCGGGGAGCACGTGGGGTCGAGCACGTCGCGCCATACCTTGCCGGGCTCATCCCCGCTCACGCGGGGAGCACTATATTCGTCTCGACAGTGCTGGTGACTGGCAGGGCTCATCCCCGCTCACGCGGGGAGCACCGATCCCCTCAGGCCGCACCAGGTCAGGGCCACGGCTCATCCCCGCTCACGCGGGGAGCACGTCATGCAAGCCCACGGGCAGTATGTCGGCCTGGGCTCATCCCCGCTCACGCGGGGAGCACATCCGTCCGGCGTGGCCCTTATTGAGGATAGTGGGCTCATCCCCGCTCACGCGGGGAGCACCCCACAGCGCTAACCTCCACACCCTTGCCGTACGGCTCATCCCCGCTCACGCGGGGAGCACCTGGGGGTAGGTTTCTTGGCGGTGGCGGCATTCGGCTCATCCCCGCTCACGCGGGGAGCACCCCAACTCGGGGCCTACCCAGGGGCCTACAAACGGCTCATCCCCGCTCACGCGGGGAGCACAGTGTGTTGGCCCAGAGGGAGGAGGTGCGGGTGGGCTCATCCCCGCTCACGCGGGGAGCACCTACATCACCACGCTGGAGGACGGCACGCGCCGGGCTCATCCCCGCTCACGCGGGGAGCACAAGGACCCCAACAATGACCTGGATGAATAAGGAGGCTCATCCCCGCTCACGCGGGGAGCACCTCGCTAATGTCGATGCCGTAGATAGTGCCGCCGGCTCATCCCCGCTCACGCGGGGAGCACGAGGAGTGCGGCACCAATGCCCCGATTGTGTGGGGCTCATCCCCGCTCACGCGGGGAGCACACGGGCACGCCCATGCCGTTACGGTCCAGGGTGGGCTCATCCCCGCTCACGCGGGGAGCACGGAGGTGCGATGTAAATGGTTCATCCCGTGAGGGGCTCATCCCCGCTCACGCGGGGAGCACTCGCCTCACGCGGGCTAACCAACTGCCCCGACGGGCTCATCCCCGCTCACGCGGGGAGCACCTCACGTGTGCCACCGTTGGCGTAGCGCTCAAGGGCTCATCCCCGCTCACGCGGGGAGCACATTACCTGCGGCATCTGGCGGCTGGTGACCTGCGGCTCATCCCCGCTCACGCGGGGAGCACAGGCCGGTGATGAGGTCTTTGAGGATGGTGGGCGGCTCATCCCCGCTCACGCGGGGAGCACAGCTTCTCCAAACGGCGCGCAATATGTACCTGGGGCTCATCCCCGCTCACGCGGGGAGCACGTCTTCGTTATCTGCTGGTTCGTAGCGTCTCACGGCTCATCCCCGCTCACGCGGGGAGCACCCGGTCATCAATGAGCTCGCCCGACGCGCCGGGGGCTCATCCCCGCTCACGCGGGGAGCACTGGGTGGCGAGTTCCCTCACCGGCCCGCTAATCGGCTCATCCCCGCTCACGCGGGGAGCACTACGGCAACCCCGACTTTAGTGTCATCGTCCCGGGCTCATCCCCGCTCACGCGGGGAGCACGGACTGGATCTCGAATAAGTGGGATTGGATGGCGGCTCATCCCCGCTCACGCGGGGAGCACACTTGCTGAGCAGCGTATAAAGGAGCCGTACCCTCAGTTTACATACGGCTTCTTCTCGGAAGAGACACAGAACCTGTCTAGAGTTCCTCAGCTATTTTCGTTTCTGTTTCTGGTATGCCGAACGAATCCGTCGGGCTTGTGACCAACCAGTCCTGTTCTGAATTTTCTTGCTTCCAGGAGCAGGACGAACCATGAGCGTGACACCATCAAAGTCTTGTGGCTGCCAATGATGCCGGTGAGTCCGGAATTCTAAACCCTGTTCGTTTGCTGCCGAATAGACTAGTAATGCTCTTCCGTCCTTACACAGTTCAACGGTTCGCTCCCACAACAAGTCACGAATTCGTGCGGAAGGGCGGCCGACAAAGACGCCCGATGTTAGTTCAATCAGCCATTTTGATAAGTCGCCCCGAAGCCCAGCGGGGCATGCAGTTACGACAAGAACGATCACGAAAGTGTCTCCTCTTCAGCCCAATTCACTCCTGAAGCAATGACTTCGAGTTCACTCCACAGCATGAGTTCGACATCGCTCACAAGCTCATCATCAGGGATATCGAACAGCGACTTAAGGTCTTTGACCATGCGCGGCATGAGTCTATGTGAAACAACGTAGTCACGAATGTGACGGCGAACTTCTACGGTTGGCTTTCCTTTGGCAGCCGCGACAGTATCAAAAGCAGCGGGAATTGAAATCTCTGCCTTATACAAATCAGCGATGTCATAAACAAAGGCGCGGTCAGTTCCCGTGTGAACAACGCCTAAAGCGGGAACGAACCCTAAAGCAGTGATGACAGCGTGAGCTACTCCGTAAAGTGCTGCACTTGCAGCAGTCAGTGCCTGATTAATCGGGTCAGAGGATTCAAAACCATTTGGATCATAGGAGCGCCGATTCCAATAGACTCCGGTTCGTTTCGATTCCGCTTCATAGACCTTCTTCATCCTCGCGCCTTCTCGGCCGCGTAGTTGTGCCATGGTCAAACCCGACACATCCTCACCTGGAAAGCGCATGGCATACATGCGACGTGCACAATTCAATCTCTTGCGTTGGTGAGTGACTACCTCCGCTTGGATTTCTGCCATGCGGCTTGATTTTGCTGGCGGACGGCCGTGTGCGTAGTACCGCACACCGCGCTCTCCTACCCAGACGGTGCTTACGCCAGCGTCGCCAAGCAGGGCCATCGCAGCATAGGTAATCTTTGTCCCCGGCCCCAATAGAAGAGCTGCGATTTGGGTAGCTGGAAGATGAGCAATGCCCCGTTGGTCCATTATCGTGAGCGAATTGCCATCACGATTCACTACACAGCGTTCGGCGTAAAGAAAACTGATCCGGTCCCCTACGCGCGCCAAAGCCTGGCGTGCGATAGGGACCTCATGTGGCGTAGCCATTAAGAAACTGCCGCCAACGTCATCAGACCACAACCATAACCACGAGCACGCCCTATACCGTGAGTAAGAGTGGAGCGGAGGAGCGCAGAATCTGTGACCTGCAGGGTGCCACGATAGCGGGCCGTTACGATGCGGATGTGACGTCGATTTTCGCCTTTGCGGAAATCGAGGGTCTGCCTCTCCACGATGGCTGTTTCATCTTCTACCGACCAACGCGCTCGTTCTTTCGCAGGCACCGTGTCATTGGCGCGCGGAGCCAACGCAAAACCAGCCTTTTCTGCCCGAGAATAGAGCCACTCAAGCTGGTGCTCTACTGAAACGTGGGCTTTAACTTTGCCACGTTTTCCGTTGTTGGACTGAGAATAGGTTGGGTTTGCAAGCAGCTCAAACCTCCAGCGCTGCCCCTTCTGCAATGACCCCAGCAGGCGGGTGTAATCAAGAGACTGGGCGGGCCGTGTGTCGTAGCCAGCCTGCTCTACAATTCCAGACGCCGTCGGTTTCTCGGGGCCAACAATGTAAAGAGCGTTTTCGTGACTATTTCGATCAATCCGCCATAACAAGCGTGCTTCATCGGTATCGATGTCCGGCGGAAAAGCTGCACTAACTGCCGCGTGCATGGCATGTGGATTCGTAAGGAGCTTCCGCCCTTGACGCAACTGAGGGTTGATCAGGATCTTAGTTAGCGTGGTCACGCGTTCATCACCGCTTCCATGAATGGGTCCGGCCGTAGCTGCGATGCGTCCAAGGGATTATCAACCATGGCGCGCTCACGTTGAACAACCGTGCGCCAGGAGTACTTTCGGTGCCTCGGATCGAACGACACGGGCACGTCTTGCAACGACTCCCCGAGTTCACCTGGCTTTGCATCGCGATAAATCGGCAGGGCTACCTTCTCTCCACAGGTCTTCATGTACTCCTTTGTGGCATGCCACGTAGAGTGCGCTTGAAGCGACTCAACCGCGGGTTTGCCGTCGATTCCCTGCACCAAATTTGGCGGTGCCGGACATGAACGTCGTCCCAAGAAAATGGGGAATGCAGGTTTGTTCAGCGCCTCAGCCAAACCTTCAAGCAAACCGCGGTCCTCTGCCTCGATGGCGGCAACAAAGGCAGCATCAGAGAGGAAATAGCGCGTAATCAATTTTGCGGATGCATTTGGATTCCGCTGCCAATTCTGTGCGGTCTGGTAATCACGCAGCAGACTACCGGACTGGTCAACCCGCACAGCGAAAGTAAGACGGGCGAGGTCCTCAATGTCGTCGGTCCGCCGGCGACCTTCCGCAGCGGCAAGCATACCGAGCACTCCGGATTTCGATGGTATCTGCGAGGTTGTTCGCGTCGCATAGCGCGAATCATTGCCCCAAGACTGCAAGGGGGCCTTGAGCAACAGTAATAAGCTCGATGTCATGAGGGGACTCCCTTCACTAGGATTGGGAGGAATTCAACGCTGCGGCAAGACGGTCCGCTAGTTCGGGCAAAGTTACGGTCTCAGCGATGTCAGCGAACGGTGCTCGCGCTACGCTTACACCAACCGCGAATGCAGCCAATGGCTTCAGACCGTAGTTCTCCTCAAACTCCCTTTCTTCCTTTGCCAGAGCTTCGGCACCTGCTAAGCGCAAGTTCTTGTCGTCGGTGGCTTGGACAGGTTCTTCAAACGCCGTCACAAGGCTGACCGGACGGGTATCGCGCACTGTGACATAGACCAGCTCAGGCAGCGTGTGGTTGGCAAAAGAATTGATCTTGCCGGTGGGCATGGATTTGATGAACGCGTCGACAAACTGAACCGCAGCCTGCTTTGCGTTCTCTTCGGAGTCGAGATTCTTTGTAAGGCCAGCTACGTTCACAGTGGCGAACCGGTACAGGGTAGAAGACATCATTTGTACCGTGCCGATCATCCCAGCACCCGTCTCTTCACCATCTTCTGCGAGATCATCGACCGCAGTGAAATAGTCGAATTCTGGAGCGCTGCTGTGGATACCCAATGCATGAGCAACCTGCACTGCGGCATCAACATTGAAGGCAGCGTCATCAGCAATCATGCGACCAAACATCGCCATATCGACAGAATGCTGCGTATCGAGGATCTCTTTAGCCTCAGCCTTTTTGATCTTCTCTCCGTCAGCATCGACGATCGCTCGGACTGCGCGATCAATCTGCTGCGGGCTCAAGAAGATGAGGTACTTAGTTCGCGGATAGCTAGCTTCCTTAATGAGCTCCTCTTTGTCCTCGGCGTCGGACTTTTCTAGTTCCTTGATCCGCTTGCTATCGACTTCGGTCGAAATACCTGCGGCCTTGAAAAGATCAGAAACCTGTTTGATAGCGCGCTTAGAATCCCAGCCATCGTGGTTCTCAACGAGTTTCGCGATCTTCTCTGGCAGGCGCTTTGAGCGGTCCCCCACGAACTCAGGATCGACGTTCTTTTCAAAGTAGTTTCGAATTGCGCGCTTCCAGGATTGTGAGGACACGCGCTGGCGCGGGACCCCACCAAAAATTGCGGACTTGGGAGCACCCGTATCGTCTCGGTTGATCAGAGACGGCGGCAGGGTTTGTAGTGCGTGGATATCAATAACAAGGGACATGGTGAACTTTTCCTTTCAGTTCAAGATTGTTGTTTAGGATTCAGTAGCTTTCGTGCTCTTGACAAAAGCACCAGCGGCAAAGTCACGCCCCCATCTCAAAAGAACCCCTTGGCGGCGATTCTGATCAGCTTGGGTGGAGGTCCGAGCGCTGAGAATTCTGAGGTCTTGTGCAAATTGCCCATAGTCAAAGCCAATCTTTGCGCCGCGAAGCAGCGTGATGAGCGAGCGGATATGGATCAATCGAGATGCTTCATCGCGTGAAACGAGCATGGCATCGAAGCGGGGCTTTGTGGACTGCGATTCGCTCTGTGCAAAGAAGCGGCCACATGCATGGGCAAAGCTTTGACCTTCAACGTGGGCGTCAGTCGTCGCACTTTGCATGTGAATGCCAAACATGACGAGGGCATGAAATGCTGCAGACTCCGACGCTGAAGGAGCGTTTCCTCTGCCGAGTTCCTTCTCGCTAAGAGGCGAATGAAGGCTCAGCAGGACTTCCTCTAGAGCTAGAGGTTGGTCGTTGAGGGGCACGGAAGCATACTTGCGAAGTCTCGCAAGCGTTGCACGTGCCTGTGCGCTTTGCGAATGGTTTGGCGAGCGCAAGATAGCAAACTGAAGGTCGTTCGCAGTCCGAGCAACTGCTTGGCGCAAGGTTGGCCTTGACGACGTGCTCGGGTAATCAGTGCTAGTTGAAGTGTTAGTCATCGGAGTCATCCTCGTGTGAGTTTCCAAAGGCACCTGTGTCTGGGATGGTGAGAGAAGCCGTCAACGGTAGGTCTTTATCGAGCCTTCGATGCAGTTGTCGGTAGAGCGAGCCGGCTGAAACTATTCGTCCCTTGCCGCTGTCTCCGGCGTCGACTTCTCTGCCCACGATGGCCTTTGTTCCAGCACCACGAAGAAGTTCGCGGGCATCACGAAGCACCTGTTCGCGGACCTGCTTTTGCCAATCAATCTGCCATTCCTCAGCGTTGTCAGAGCTCAACCCTGCCATCCATGTCAGGAAGAGCGGTTCAAGACGAGCATAGAAACGGTCAGCAGTACTGCTTCCGAATTCATAGTCACCGCCAGCGGCGACGAGCAACTGACCGGCAAACCAGCCGAGGCTGATTGCAGCTTTGCCAGTTTTCTCAGCGGAGGTACGTACGGCATTGCGCACCTTGCGTCCAGTTTCATCGGCACGCAGTACGACGAGTGGCAAACCTATCGTGGCGATAAACGTCGAGGCCACGGACGACTCCTGCGGGCCGTACTCCATCGACACCAATGCGAGATCGAGAAGGCTCTTGTTCAAGTACCCATCCGCTTCGAGAGCCGCCAGGTTGGAGAGATTTCTCGGTCGCTTCGGAGCTTTGTTCTTGCCACTATCGAATCCGGGGTCATCCTCCAATGCGATCAGTGCATCGAGTGCTCGCCACATTGTCCGAGTCGGGTCATAGGGGCGAGCATAATATGCAGGTGTCCCCTTCTTCGATTGATTCGGACTGTAGCGGTAAGGGGTCATGGGATCGCCCATGACGTTCTTTCCTGCATCTGGAATACGGTCGCCGTTCGAGACCAATACTTGAACCGCGCGGTCGCCTTCAAAGAAGAGGCGAATACGCCGTGCCTGCCAGGTCGCAAGATCGACCGCACCGTGTGGGACGGCGCCTATGTCATCGCTTGATCCCGGTCGCTGCGCTGCGGTGTCGGGGTCACGTTCCCAGACGGGAATATCCGCGCTCACAGCTCCTCCCTCTTGGGAATCCAAGACCGCTGACGGCGGGGTATTGAGAATCAGAGTCTCAAGAATCCCACCTTCGCCTAGGACAATCGTGCCGCCAGTGCGTCCGGTCCAACCAGTTCCGATGGGGTAGCCTCGTCCGCCTTTAACGCGGGGATCTCCTTCCGCACCCGACTTGATTCCCGAGTAATCGAATGCCTGCGCATGGATCAGCCATCTAGCGGCCTCATCGAGAGCGAGAGATTCTCGTCCTTCCGCTGTACGCATGGTGAAGAAGTCATCAGCAGCTTCCGGAACAATGAAGGCTACAGGTTTTGTGGCTCCTGACTTCGTATGCAAGTCCGCGACTTGCATGAAGGGAGCAATCGGTGAAAGAAGATCGAACCGATCTTCAAGGCCATCAAGGTAGTCAAGGACCGCGTCATCACGCTTCTCGTTTACAAGCTGATCACGCAGATCATCGAACCATTCCGGCCAATCAAAGTCTTCCCAATTATTGCCCGCGTAACTCTCCACAAGATCTAGAGCATGCGCCCGCCAAAAAATGGCCAGCAGCACACGAAGCACCGCGTAGTCCTGAGTTGGTGAGTCACCAACGACTTTGTAAGCGTCACCGCGGCCAGAAAAGATATCGCGGATGCTCAGGGTTACAGGCTGGTTGGTACCATCCATGCACTTGATCCATGGCTCATCGAGAAGGTTAAACGTTGAGGTGTCAGTCATTCTTCTTTCGCCTCCTTTCTTTGTCTTGTTGTGGGTTGTTGATTCTCGTAGAGGAGCCTCTGAGAGGAGGTGCCCTCAGAGTACAAAGGGCGACGGACATTCACTCTCCTCCATCGCTAAGAATTTCGATACCCAGCTCGGAGGAATAAGTCACGGTAAACCGCCCAAGCTGTGCGGTGTCAGAATCGTCGAGCAGCAATGCCAGTTGTCCCCTTAGAAGGAAATGCGAACGCCATTGTGCCGGCGTAGCTTCTTCCAAAGTGCTGACGACCGCCTCAAAATCAGATTCCCACCTCGTCAAACGAGTCGGTAGACGGACCGTGCTCGAAGCCAAATGGAACGCAACGTTGTAGGACAGCTCGGTGCCATCAAGTACTTCTTCCTCAAAGCCCCACGGCTGATAGCCGTATTCAGTGCTCCTAATTGGAATGACTTCCACCGAAGGTTCAGCATCTCGGACTTGAGTAGCTCCGCGTTCATCTCCCGATGCTGCGTCATCGCTAATGAGTTGTTGGAAAAGATCGTGGTATTTGACGCGGGGCCACGGGCGCGGCAGCTGATGCGTCGATGATCGGGTATGAGCTCTATCTTCGGTCGAATCGCTGTCATTTTTTGCGTTCTCCCACGCCTCTTCCCACTCCTCCGGCGGCATAAAGTTCTTGTCATATGCTGCTCGGACAAGTCCTTCAATATCGTCGGGGCGTCGAAAGAGTTCTGGAAGCATCGCATACGTCGATAGGAGCAGGGTTTGGCCGTAGATAAACTCCGCTCCCGAATCAAACTCAGGGACGGGTTCGTGCTTAAGGAGTCCTCGAATCATCACCCGTGGCTGTTGTAGCTTCTCCGGTCGATCAGTGGCTGGACGCGCATGGCGATGCAAACGTCCGATGCGCTGGATAATGAGATCCATCGGTGCGATATCCGTGACAAGAACATCAGCATCAATATCGAGGCTTTGCTCCGCCACTTGGGTTGCGATCACAATCTTGCGCTGCGGACGCCCACTTCCCCGGTGAGAATCAGGTCCGAGTTCCTCGCGAAGGCCATCTTCCTTCGCTACGCGCTCCCACGCAACGAAGCCTGCATGGTGTAGCTGTACTTCGTCGCCGTAAACGCCTTCTAAAACGCGATATGCCTCTTGTGCGCGGGCAATCGTGTTGCAGATGATGAGTGCGCAGCCGCCTTCATTGAGGTAATAATCCGCGAAGCTTACGAGCTTCTCCGCGTCATCGTCTAGGTACTCAATGCGTGCTTCTAAGTTCGTTGGCGTTGGCGGCACCGAATGAAACTCCACGGAATCCCTAGTTGCAAGCGTAAGCAGTGGATACCCAGTAGGTTCTTCATCAGGCCAGGGTGCGCTGGAGTATGCCTGTACCAGTGAACGTCGCTTATCTGGCGGAAGCGTCGCTGACATGAGAATGACGCTGGCACCGTAATAACCAAGCCACTCAATGGTTCTTTGGAGGTAGTCACTGGTGTAGACGTCGAAAGAATGCACCTCGTCAAAGATGATGACCTTCCCCGCCAGACCCACGTGCCGCAGCATGTGGAAGCGCTGCTGAAGCGCCATCATCAAGACTTGGTCCACAGTGCCGACCACAAAATTGGACAACAGCCCCAGACGGCGTCCAGACATCCATTGTGACGCAATAACTCCGCCGCCTTCGCCGGAGT
This sequence comes from Corynebacterium aurimucosum ATCC 700975, assembly GCF_007672725.1. Classification (GTDB taxonomy): domain Bacteria; phylum Actinomycetota; class Actinomycetes; order Mycobacteriales; family Mycobacteriaceae; genus Corynebacterium; species Corynebacterium hesseae. The sequence goes on along the minus strand of NZ_VDTC01000007.1, from coordinate 94,249 downwards.
CCTTGCCAATTTGCGAGAATTTCAGCTGCCGGTACGGCTCCGAAAGATCGTTCTTGGAGTGCGCAAGGTACATGCTCCTCACCGAGTCAACGCTATTGTTCGAGGCCCATTCAATAGTGCGCTCCAACAACCCATTAGCCGTTGCCATGGTCGGTGCCGCGAAGAAAACTCCTTGCGCTGCACTGTTAGCCCCCAGGATTTCTGCAGCAGCAAGGGCTGCTTCAGTCTTTCCAACTCCAGTTTCGGCCTCAATGACAACAAGTGCTGGCCCTTCCAGCTGTTGCGCTGCCTCGACGACTGCACGCTGCACCGGCCGGGCACAATACTCCCCCGGCCAGTCAAACGAGCGCCGAAAGTGAGCGTCAATATCCCGCCAGTCCCCTCTTTCAGGTTCCCAAGGCGTCGTTACGTCGATAGTTGCGGCAGCTGCCTCGACCCGCTCAAGCTGCGTTCCGCTCACGTGCAGTGTGAACGCGTTCTCATTAGAAGCCATCCAGTCCGCCATCACCACGAGCCCAGTGAGAATTTCCGCCACGCCTTGATGCAGCTTGTTGCCACGACAAACCTTCTCAATCACTGAGTCAGCACCACAGGGATCCGTCATAGCGTCGAGCAGTTCTTTGTGCACGCGCTTCCATGGATCGGGGTAATCCTCAATAAGTTCGCGCACCTGCCTCGAGGGTTTATTCGCGATGCCGTGGTGTGCGTTAACAACCGCCGCCAATGCGTTAGCTTTTGGGAGACGAACACCTCGTGCACATAACCACTGAGATAGAATCTCTCCTGACGCAACGCCATGCGGAAGCTTGTCAAAGTTGGCCTCATCAACACTGAGTTCAATATCTAAACCCGCATCTGAGACGGCATGCACGAGATACGCTTTATCACTTTCCAGGAGTAGGCGCTGGAACGTGCGTATTGCTTTTCCCACATCATGGACTCCCGCAAGCCACACATATAGCGCCTCAACCCCAGACTCATCGACCCCCAGCCCTTCTGAAAGATAGCGCTTCACAGAAGCAGCCAACCAGGAGTTATACAAGAAAGAGGCAGCGCATGCCGAATCCACCATATGCTGCGGCAGCGTCAAGAAATCTGTGCCATCACCTGATTTAGCCCACAAACTTTGAGCTTGCGGACTACGCTCTCGCGCCCAGCCATCAGCCCTAAGACAAAAATCACGTGTCCGGTCCGGAATTAAACTTGAGTTCGGTCCCTGTCCAGCAGTCTTTTCCATGATCATCCTTCATAAGAAGTGGTTTAAAACGAGCATAGCATTGTTAGCATTAGCAAGTTCATTGTTTTCTGAAAATTGTTCTTTAACAATCGCAATGTAGGCTTCATGATGGGCCATTTAACTTCCCTGCGCTGCTGGGATGAGCCCTTGCTGATGCTTAACACCATCACTTCCCCGCGTCAGCGGGGCTTTCTTTTATCTGAAACACCCAATCTGCGGACGCTGGGCCCCAGGCATCGTCTACGTTGTCATCATGGCTTCTCCCCTCGACTTCAAGCGCTTGGAACTTGACTCAAACACACCCATCGGCCCCATCTTCCCCGCCAATGAGCGGTGTGGAATCTATGTCATCGAGTTCGACGATGGCACGAAGTACGTGGGCCAATCCATCGACGTCGTCAAGCGGTTCAGAGATCACACTCATGGTTCCAACCACCATGAATCCTGGGGCGATGTCGTAGCACTATCATTTGCGCCCGCACCGCCTTTGGAGCTGGACATCCTTGAAAAACAAATGATCCAGTACCAACTCGATGCCGGCGTCTTACTCCGCAATCGCAGCGGTGTATTAGCTTCCGAAGGCCCCAGCCCACTCGATTTAGTCATAACCGTCACCGATCAAAAACATTGGATCCTTGGGGATTGGGAACCATCACAGTTTGATCGCGCAGCTTTTGTCCGTGGCGCTGAAGCATCGGGGCCAACAAAGCTGGAAAAGAACGCACCCCCAGAAGTTTCTCAAGCCGTAATCAAAGACATCGTCTTCGCCCTCGAGCACATCATCCCTGTTGCGCCAGAAACAGAGAAAACGTACTGGACGTTGTCGGACTATCCTTCAACCGCTGGTGGCCGATATGCAACCCTCAATACCGGGATACTTGAGTTTCTTGTCTTCCCGCGTAGCAGTGTCATCACTGATCCAACTAACTTAGACTTGGGTTTTCTTGACGGCTACACCCTCGGCACCGGATTCTTTAGCCTTCTTCCACGCGAGGGCGGCGATTGGAAAGCAGAATCCGATACCGTTTGGTTTAGCAAATCCCCTTACCACTTCGTCTCTTCCCATGATTACAACGTCACGCCAACTGAGGCTTATTACTACCCCATCGGCCAACTAGAGGAAACCTTCAACGCTCTAAATCCTGAAGTCATCTCTGACGCACGTAAATTCGCAGTCACCTTGATGCGCAACCGCCCATCCAACCTCTTCCGCCGCTGGCACAGCTCGGCGCTAGCGGGCCGTGCCTACGAGAGCATCGTGAAGGGTTAGCCCTTCGCCTCCGGCGTCGCATAGGGGCTGCGGGAGGAATCCACCACCTGGCCGCTGTGCGCGGAGTGGGCGGTGGCGGTTTGGTCGAAGACTAAGGCGGCTGGTTTCACGCGCACGTCGGGCTTTTCACCCTTATTGACCATGACGTACTGCCCCATCATTCCTTCATCCTCATGCAGCAACATGTGGCAGTGGTACATGTACGGGATGGTCTTGTCCGGGAAGTGTCCGAACTCCACCAGCAGGCGCGCGGTGGCCTTCGGCGGAAGGTTCACAATGTCCTTCCACCCGGAGTTGAACACCTCCATCTTTTCATCACCGTCCCAGTCCAGGACCTTGAAGCGGGCATTGTGGATGTGGAAGTTGTGCGGCCAGTCAGAGTTCTCATTGGTCACGGTCCAGATTTCCGGGGCGTCATGATCAATGACGGTATCCACCCGCGCCATATCCATCTGCTCACCATTAATCATGAAAGTGTTGAGCACGAACTCGCGCTCCTTGAGCCCATCCGTTGATGGGGTCTTCGCCGCGGCCGGGTCAAGCGTTGCCGGCAGGGCCGATGGCTCCGGCGCGGACTCCGCAGGCCCGGAGATGGTGAGAATGTCAAAGGAATCCTGGAATCCAAAGTCAGCCGCATCCTTGTCCTTGGGCACCCCAAAGTTATCCTTGCGCGGCACCGAGCGCAGCTGTACTTCCTCGCCGGGCTCCAAATCCACGATGATTTCGGCACGCTCGCCCGGGCCGAAGAGGAGGGAGTCGACTTCCACGGGGGTGTCGAGAAGCCCTGTGTCCGTGGCAATGACGTGGAAGGGGCCGTTGCTCAGCTCCAGTGTGTAGAAGCGCATCGAGGCACCGTTGAGCAGACGCAGGCGGACCCGGCGCGTGATGGCGTCGAAGCGCGCGTTGGTAATGCCGTTGACCAGAGGCGTGGTCCCCAGAAGCCCCAGGGTGTTATCGCTTTTCTCATCGATCTGTCCGTCCTCGGTGAACTTCGCGTCCATGATGACCACCGGGATATCATCCACGCCGTAGTCCTGGGGCAGATCAAGATCTGAGGCCACGTCGTCATCAATCAGGAACATCCCCGCCAGCCCGCGGTAGGCATGCGTGGCCGTGGCCATGTGCGGGTGCGGGTGGTACCACAGCGTGGCGGCCAGCTGGGTGATCTCCCACTCGGGTTTCCAGGTCTTGCCCACCTCAATTGGCGAGTGCGGGCCGCCATCCGAGTAGGCAGGCAGCTTCATGCCGTGCCAGTGCACCGTGGTCATCTCAATGAGGTTGTTCGTAATTTCCGCGCGGACTTTTTCACCGCGCCGGGCGCGCAGGGTGGGCCCTAAGAAGGGACCGTTGAAACCCCATGTCCTGGTGCGGTCGTTGCCGGGGAGGACCTCCGAGTAACCGTCCTGCGCGGTCAGCTTGAAAACTCGCGTTCCGTCAATAACTTCGCCCTCGTCCACCGGCGGGATGGGCAGGGCGCGCGGCTCACCGTCATAGCCCTGTGGCTCTGGCTGATTCTTCGAGGACGATGCAGAGCATGAGCTCAACCCCATCACGGCGGCACCGGCGACGGTGAGCACGGAGCCTTGGACGAAGACACGGCGGGACACTGTGGGACGAGCGGAGATAGACATGTTTTCCAGGATAGAGATCAGGCAAACCTTAGGACCCAGATAAGGTCGAGTCGGGCTTAAGATCACAGTCATGACTCAGAGCTCGTCACCCTCCCAGGAATCCGCCAATGCCCGCCGCTTCGTGTGGTCGAACGGCCTGCAAGGCGTGGGCGATCAATTGCTCTCCGGCAAGACCGTCCTCCCCTGGCTGTTCAGTGCGGCAGGGGTGCCGGGCTTCTTCACAGGCCTACTGGTCCCCTTGCGCGAGTCCGGCTCCATGCTCCCGCAGGCGGCCCTGACCCCGTGGGTGGTGTCCCATCCCGCCCGCAAGCGCCTGTGGGTGCTGGGCTCGGTGGGCCAGGGTATGTGCGCGGCGATTATCGCGGCGGCTGCTGTGCTTGTTCGCGGCCCCCTCCTCGGCCTCATTGTCTGCCTCGCGCTTGCTGTTCTTGCTGTGCTCCGGGCGCTGTGTTCGCTCACCGGCAAGGACGTCCAGGGCCGCACCATCTCCAAGGGACGCCGCGGCGTGGTGACCGGCCGGGCCACGCAGCTCGGCGGGGCGGTCACCCTGATTACCGGTGGCATCCTCGCCGCTCTGGGCGAGCTCCCACGCTGGGGTCTGGCACTATTGTTGGCCATCGGCGCGGCCACGTGGTTCCTTGCTGCAGCGGTCTTTCGCACCATCGAGGAGCCTGTGCCGGAGAGCTCCGGTCAGAAGGGCATTAACCACAGCTGGTGGAAGGACACCTGGCAGCTATACACCCAGGATGTCCGCTTCCGTTGCTTCGTCAACGTCCGCGCCCTGCTGCTGGTGTCTGCCCTGTCCACTTCTTTCATCGTGGTGCTTTCGCAGAACATCGGCTCGCAGGCGCTTAGTGGGCTCGGCGGCTTTGTCCTAGCTTCAGGCTTAGCCAGCCTCGTCGGCGGCCGGGTTTCCGGTGTGTTGTCCGATAAGTCCTCCCGCTTGGTCATGTCCTGGGCCGCGGGTGCCGCGGCATTCATCTTGCTGGCCATCGTGGCCTGTGCCGCGTGGGCGCCGACGGCTGTGAGCATGTGGGCGCTTCCCCTCGGCTTCTTCCTGGTCAACCTGGCGCACGCCGCCATCCGCGTGGCTCGCAAGACTTATGTGGTGGACATGGCTGGTGAGGATAAGCGCACCCGCTACGTCGGGGCCGCAAACACCATGATGGGCGTCATCCTCCTCGTCGTCGGCGGTATCTCCGCCGTCATTGCACTCGCGGGCCCCTCGGCGGCCATCCTGTTCTTAGCGTGCATCGGACTGATTGGCGCATGGCGTGCCCGAGCGCTCCCGGAGGTGTCACACGGGAAGTAGGCAGCACGCGTTATGATGAAACACAGTAAGTCCTGACCCCCAATCACAGGAGAAGCACACACTCGTGGCTGAAGTAACTGACTGCGCCGCCATTGTCCTGGCAGCAGGCGCAGGTACCCGCATGAAATCCTCAACCCAAAAGACGTTGCATGAGATTGGCGGGAGGTCACTTCTCGGCCACGCCCTCCACGCAGCCGCCGGCCTGAATCCGGAGCACCTCGTGGTCGTCGTGGGCCACCAGCGCGACCAGGTTTCCCCTGCTGTCGATGCCATCGCCGAAGAACTGGATTGCGCAGTATCCCAGGCGGTTCAGGAGGAGCAGAACGGTACCGGCCACGCCGTGCAGTGCGGCTTGAGCGCTCTACCGGACTTTAACGGAACCGTCATCGTGACTAACGGTGACGTTCCACTTCTGCGTCCGGAGACTTTGCGCCAGCTGCAGGAGGCCCATACCGGCGAGGGCAATGCCGTAACAGTTCTGTCCATGACGCTGGAGGATCCCACCGGTTACGGCCGCGTGCTGCGCGCCGAGGATGGATCCGTCACCGCCATCGTGGAGCAGAAGGACGCCTCTGAGGAACAACGAAAGGTGCGCGAGGTCAACTCCGGCGTCTTTGCGTTCGACGGTGCCGTGCTTCGCGACGCTTTGACGAAGCTCAACTCCGATAACGCCCAGGGCGAGCTCTACATCACCGATGTGTTGGAGATTGCCCGCGAAGACGGCCACCGCGTTGGTGCGCACGTCGCCGCCGATCCGGAGGAGCTCTCCGGCGTCAACGACCGCGTGCAGTTAGCTCAAGCCGGCCGCCTGCTCAACCGCCGCGTAGTTGAGGAAGCCATGCGCGGCGGCGCCACCATCGTGGACCCCGACACCACCTGGATCGGCGTCAACGTGACCATTGGCCAGGACGTCACCATTCACCCCAACACCCAGCTGTGGGGTGCCACGACTATCGCCGATGGCGCCGAAATCGGCCCCGACACCACGCTGACCAACATGCAGGTTGGTGAAGGCGCACATGTGGTGCGCACGCACGGCTTCGACTCCGTCATTGGCGGCAACGCGCAGATTGGCCCGTTTACCTACATCCGCCCCGGCGTCATCGTGGGTGAAGAGGGCAAGCTGGGAGGCTTCGTCGAGGCAAAGAAGGCACAGATCGGCCGCGGCACCAAGGTGCCTCACCTGACGTATATCGGTGACGCCACCGTGGGCGATTATTCCAACATTGGTGCTTCCTCCGTCTTCGTCAACTACGACGGCGTCAACAAGCACCACACCACCATCGGCAGCCACGTGCGCACCGGATCGGACACCATGTTCATCGCCCCCGTCACCGTCGGTGATGGCGCTTACTCCGGTGCGGGTACAGTGATTAAGGACGACGTTCCTGCGGGAGCGCTCGCGGTCTCCGGCGGCAAGCAGCGCAACATCGAAGGTTGGGTGCAAAAGAAGCGTCCGGGCACGCCGGCAGCAGAAGCCGCCGGCAAGGCACAGGACGCCGAGGCTGACGAATAGACCACTAACTAACGACAAGTAAAGGGATATCTACCTATGACTGGCAAGGTTACCGGCAGCAGCAAGAACATGATGCTCTTCACTGGGCGCGCTCACCCAGCGTTGGCTGAGGCTGTGGCCAAGGAGCTCAAGACCGATCTGGTTCCAACCACCGCGCGCGATTTCGCCAACGGTGAGATCTTCATTCGCTTCGAGGAGTCCGTCCGTGGTGCAGACTGCTTCGTGATGCAGTCCCACACCCAGCCGCTCAACAAGTGGCTGGTAGAGCAGCTCATCATGATCGACGCGCTCAAGCGCGGCTCCGCTAAGCGCATCACCGCCATCCTGCCCTTCTACCCATACGCACGCCAAGACAAGAAGCACCTGGGACGCGAGCCTATTTCCGCCCGCCTGGTTGCAGACTTGCTGGCCGCTGCTGGTGCCGACCGCATCGTGTCCGTGGACCTGCACACCGACCAGATTCAGGGCTTCTTCGATGGCCCGGTCGACCACATGCACGCGATGCCGATCTTGGTGGACTACATCAAGTCCAAGTACCCGCTGGACAACCTCGCTGTGGTCTCCCCCGATGCTGGCCGCGTGAAGGTGGCGGAGAAGTGGGCGCACGAGCTTGGCGACGCCCCGCTCTCCTTCGTTCACAAGACCCGCTCCACTACCGAGGCCAACAAGACGGTGTCCAACCGCGTCGTCGGTGACGTCGAGGGCAAGGACTGCATCCTGCTCGATGACATGATTGATACCGGCGGCACCATCGCGGGCGCTGTCCGCGTGCTCAAGGAAGCCGGCGCCAAGTCCGTGGTTATTGCGTGTACCCACGGTGTCTTCTCCGACCCGGCCCGCGAGCGCCTGTCCGAGTGCGGTGCTGTCGAGGTCATCACGACCGATACCCTGCCGCAGTCCACCGAGGGCTGGGACAACCTCACGGTCCTGTCCATCGCCCCGCTGCTGGCTCGCACCATCCACGAGATCTTCGAGAACGGTTCCGTGACTACCCTCTTCGAGACTCACTAGATTTGGTTCTGCGACAACGCTGCTGCTAAAATCTTGTGCGTCTCGGCGAGGGAGAAATCCGTTATCGACGCGATAGCACAAGTTAAGCAGTGAATCTTGTATTAAGCCTGCGATGACTCGTCCAAGACGTCCATCGGCAGGCTTTTGTCGTATCTACACGGTTCTTCATGAGCCCTTGCCGCACAACGATACTTTAAGGAGATTTACTTATGGCTTCTGAGCGCCCCGTATTGAAGGCTGAAGTCCGTTCCGAGTTCGGCAAGGGCTTCGCTCGCCGTCTGCGCGCTGCAGGCAAGATCCCGGGCGTCGTCTACGGCCACGCCGTCGACGTTCTGCACTTCGCGGTTGACCGCCTGGAAATGACCGCACTGGTCCGTAACCACGGCGTCAACGCCGTGTTCGAGCTGGAGCTCGAGGGCGAGCAGCACCTGGTCATGGTCAAGCACATTGACCAGAACGTCCTGACCTTCAACATCGACCACATCGACCTGCTCTCCATTAAGCGTGGCGAGAAGGTTGAGGTCGAGGTTCCGGTTGTCCTCGAGGGCGAGCCGGCTCCGGGCCTCATGTCCATCCAGGATGCCGACGTCCTCCTCGTCGAGGCAGACGTGCTCAACATTCCGGAAGAGATCGTCGTGTCCATCGAGGGTCTCGAGGACGGCACCGTTGTCACCGCTGGCGAGGTTTCCCTGCCGGAGGGCACCACCCTTGCTGCCGAGGAAGACACCGTCATCGTCTCCATCTCCGAGCCGGAGGTTGATGAGGACGTCGAGGCTGCCGCTGAGGCTGCTGAGGAAGGCGGCGCTGAGGCTGGCGCCGAGTCCGCCGACGAGTCCGCTTCCGAGGAGAAGAAGGACGAGGAGTAAACCTCCCCTCACCTATCTAACGCACCGCGCCTGCCCCCAGCTTTCTGGGGACGGGCGCGGTTCGCCGTTTTCGCCCCTACGCTGTTTAGAATGGGCAGCGTGACTCAATCTTCTTTCCTCGTCGTGGGGCTGGGCAACCCCGGCCCGAAGTACGCCGGCACCCGCCACAACATCGGCTTTGACGTGGCTGATGAGCTGGCCCGTGAGCTGTTCGCTTCCTTTTCCGTTCATAAGAAGACAAACACCGATATAGCCGAAGCGCGGCGTGGGGACACCAAGGTGATCGTCGCCAAGCCGCGCAGCTTCATGAACCTATCCGGCGGACCCATCAAGGCCCTCGCCCAATACTTCAACGTTCCTCATGATCACATCATCGTTGTCCACGATGAGCTGGAGCTCGACTTCGCCACCATCAAGCGACGCCTCGGCGGCGGAGACCACGGCCACAATGGCCTGCGCTCCACCACGAAGTCTTTGGGCACCAAGGACTATCAGCGGCTTTCGGTGGGCATCGGCCGCCCACCTGGACGCATGGACCCAGCCGCGTTTGTTCTCAAGCCATGGAGCAAACAGGAAACCCAAGAGATTCCCATCATCTGTGCTGATGCGGTCGATGAGATTCTTCGCGCGTTAGACTAGCCGGCATGAAGCTCGCTACTCTTCGCACCAGTTTTGGCACCTGCGCTATCCGCATCGATGGCCCCAACGTGGGCACGGAGCTGGATTATGAAGATGTAGGAGAATTACTTAGTAGTCCCGACTGGCGCAAGGCCGCACAGCTTTCTGGCGAGCCCGTGGTTTTCGACGATGCCGACTTGGCTCCCGTCGTCCCGAACCCGGGCAAGATTATCTGCGTCGGTGTTAACTACGCCAAGCATGCCCGGGAAATGGGGCGCGAACTTCCCACGCAGCCCACGCTCTTCATCAAATTTCCAGAAGCCCTGACAGGCCCCTTCGATGACGTCTATGTCCCGGACTATGCCACGAAGAAGCTGGACTATGAAGGAGAGCTCGCCGTGGTCATTGGGCGCCGCGCCCATCGCGTTCCGGTAGCGGAGGCACTCGGGCACGTGGCTGGCTATGCCATCATGAATGACTACACTTTGCGCGATTATCAGCGCGCTACCACGCAGTTCCACGCCGGTAAATCCTTCTACCGCACCGCCGGCTTCGGACCGTGGTTGACCACGACTGATGAATGGGCCCCGGGCAAGGCCGCGCGGCTAGTCACGACCGTCGATGGTGAAGTCCGCCAGGACGATAACACCGATGACCTCATCTTCTCCGTGGCCGAGCTCATCGCCTTCTGTTCCTCCCTCTACCCTCTCAATCCAGGCGATGTTATTGCCACCGGCACCCCGGAAGGCGTGGGCTTCGCGCGCGGCGAGGAAGCACTGCTTGGCGACGGCTCCCGCACCCGCATCAGTATCGAAGGGCTCGGCGCGATTGAGAACACCACGCGCTTCGGCGAACCTCCCGCTGCCGGGGGCTGCGGCGAAGGCTGTATCTGTCACGGCCGTTAACATTCAGCCGTATCCAGGATCTTCAGCGAAAACTGACAGGTTTCGTTAGGGTGGGGCACCACACGTGCCCGACTGACCAAGGAGGATGAGCCTCAATGACTCTTTGCTCCCGCTTCACCGCCGCCGGCCTCGCACTATGCGCCAGCACCGCGCTGGTTGCGTGCTCTTCAGATAAAGAGGCCGATCCCGCCCCGACGCCGACTCCCGCGTCTGTGGAAACCGTGACGGAAACAGCCGTTGCAACTGGCGCGGACCAGGGCGATGTTGATGACGACGATGACCGCGATGACGACGCCCAGCTGCCTGCAGACACGGCTGCTGCCGGGGACGCCGGAAATGCAGAGAATTCCGGGAAGCTCACCGGCGATGACGCATTCGAGAAAGCTTTAGCCCATGCCGGCGTTGATGCCCAGGCCGTCACGGAGAAGGAAGTCGACTACGACGATGGTGATGACGGCAAGGGCCCGCACTGGGAGATTGAATTCAAGGCTAATGGCCAGGAACATGAACTCGACGTCGACGCCGCCAGCGGCGCGGTGACGCAACACGAGGTTGACTAAATACCTCCCAATTCGCCCCACTTACCTAACCCCCGCGGTTAGGTATTTTCCCAGCTAAGCGGTAAATTTAGAGGTATGAGTTCACAGTCTAAGAAGTCTGCCACCAAGCCGCCGAAGCTAGATAAGCAAGCCTATGAGGACGAGCTCAAGCGCCTCCAAGCAGAGCTCGTCGAGATGCAGCAGTGGGTCGTTGAGACCGGCGCCCGCGTGGTCATCATCATGGAAGGCCGCGACGCCGCCGGCAAGGGTTCCGCCATCAAGCGCATTACGCAATACCTGAACCCGCGTACCTGCCGCATCGAGGCGCTGCCGAAGCCCACCGACCGCGAGGCGGGCCAGTGGTATTTCCAGCGCTACATTGAGAAGCTGCCCACCGCAGGCGAGATCGTCATCTTCGACCGCTCGTGGTACAACCGCGCCGGCGTGGAGCGTGTCATGGGCTTCTGTTCCCAGCAAGAATACGTGCGCTTCCTCCACCAGGCTCCGTTGCTGGAGCACATGCTCATCGAGGATGGCGTCATCCTTCTTAAGTACTGGTTCTCCGTTTCTGATGAGGAGCAGCTCGCACGCTTTAAGTCCCGCCGCAACGATCCGCTGCGCCGCTGGAAGCTCTCCCCCATGGACTTGCAGTCCATTACTCGTTGGGAAGACTACTCGCGCGCCAAGGATGAGATGTTCGTCCACACCGATACCCCGTCCTCCCCGTGGTACACCGTGGAATCCGAGGACAAGAAGCGCTCGCGCATCAACGTGATCAACCACATCCTCAAGATGGTTCCGTACCAGCACGTAGAGCAGGATGTCCCTGAGATCCCGGATCGCCCCGAGCTCGAAGCCGAGTACGTCCGCCCGCCGCGCAACGAATTTGCCTACGTCCCGGATGTCGCCGCCGATTTGGAGCGCGACAAGGTCAACGGCAACGGCTCCGGCAAGAAGCAGGGAAAGAAAAAGAAGGGCAAGAAGGACAAGAAAAAGAAGTAGTACTTTCGGCATGTACTACCATGGCCGTCTATGAGCTCTTCCCGCACCGCGCGTACCTTCCTGTCCTCGGTGCATTTGGGGGACGCGCTACTCGCAGGAGTCGCGGGGCTCGTAGCGGCCTTTTATTGTGCCTTGGCGTTTTCCTCTTCCGGAACGGTGGAAGTACTCCAGGCTCTCTTGTCACTGCTGTTCATACCGTTCTTCCTCGTGTGGCGTTCGAGGCCAATCGTAAGCGCAACAGGCTTCTTAGTTCTTCTCCTGGCCTGGGCTGTAATCTGGCTGAGCCAGCTCCCTGCCAATAGCGGCCTGCCCCCGTGGGCGCTGACCGCCCCCATGGCCGTGTACACCACCTCGCGGTACATCACCCAGAGGCTGATTCCGCGGGTGGTTCTGTTCATCACCGTGATCGGTACCTTTATCTCCCCCTTCATGTGGCGCATCGACACTGAGACCTACCTTCTGCGCTATGAGGTCGACACACCCTTCCTTGCCATGGTGGTGGCTCACTGGGCGGTGCTGGGAAGCACGTATTTCATCGCTGCCCGGTATTTTGACCGTGATCGCCAACGGGAGATACTAGCGCGCGAGCGCTTCCACCAAGCACAAGAAGAAGAACGCCTCCTCATTGCACGGGAACTTCACGATGTCCTTGCCCATTCCCTCACCCTGATTAAGGTTCAGGCTAATGCAGGCATCATTGCAGCGACTGCGGACTCCGGCGCGGCTGAAGAAGCACTTCTTTCGATCCGCGATAATGCGGATACCGCCCTGCGCGAGGTTCGCGGAATCGTCGCTGCCTTGCGCTCACCCCGACCCACGGCTCTGGAGCCTGCTCAACAACTTGAGCACATCGAAGGAATCCTCGAAGGCTTCCGCGCTGCTGGGCTGAAAGTCGACGCAAACCTCCCAGCTGAATACGCCGTGCCGTCGTTGGTGCAGATGGCATTGGTGCGCATTACCACGGAGGGCTTGACGAATGCTCTGCGCCATCAGGGCGTCGGCACGCATGTCGTGGTTGAGCTTGTACTTGATGACGCCGCCGCGCTCACCCTCACCTCCACCAATCCTCATCCCACGCCAAGCAACGTCGCGGGCAGCGGCGTGGGCTTAGTCGGAGTAGCGGAACGAGCTCGTTCGCTCGGCGGTCGCCTCGACTATTCCGGCGATGCTCATTCCTTTTCCTTGCACGCACAGATACCGATGAAGGAGACCAAGGATGCAACCCAGCAGCTCTAGAATCCGCGTCTTATTGGCCGATGATCAAGCAATGCTGCTCTCAGCACTGGCTACCATCCTCACTGCGCAAGAAGACATCGAGGTCGCGGCAACCGCTGCCACGGGGGCGGACGCCGTGACAGCAGCGCTGAGCCACCACATTGATGTGGCGATCCTCGACATTCGCATGCCCGGCATGGACGGCATTGCAGCGGCTCAAGCCATACTCGAGCGCAAGCCCGAGTGCCGCATCATCATGCTCACCACATTCAATGATGAAGAACTCGTGGCGCGGTCCATCTCCGCTGGCGCCCACGGCTTCCTGCTGAAGGATGCCGACCCAGAGGTCCTTGTGACCGCCGTTCGCAACGTGGCGCAAGGAGAATCGGTGCTGGCCGCCGAGGTAACCGGCCCAGTGCTAGAGGCTTATCGCTCAGCGCTGACACGCGATACCCTCAGCGCCCAGGAACGCCAAGGACTCAGCCTCGTAACGCGCCGCGAGATGGAAGTGCTTTCACTCATCGCGCGTGGTGCTACAAATGCGGAGATAGCCGCCGACATGGTCATCGCAGAAACCACGGTGAAAACTCACGTCTCCGCGCTCATGTCTAAACTCGCCGCACGTGACCGAGTGGCCCTCGTTCTCTTAGCGCAGCGTGCTGGGGTTGCCTAAGCTCCTACCACGGTAGGAGGTCTGCTCGCTGAAGACCATCATGCAGGCGGATTCCTTTATGATGAGCCCCGGCGATACTGCATTCTATGAATTGCGATATCTCTTTTGAGCACATCTCGAAATCTTTCGGTCGGCAACGAGTCCTCGATGATGTTTCCTTCCACATCTCCCCTGGCCGCGTGCATGCGCTCCTCGGGCGCAACGGGGCAGGAAAATCGACGCTCTTTTCCATCCTCTTAGGTCTCCTGCCACCTGACTCAGGCTCCATCAACGTGGCGGGCCAACCATGGAGCCGCAATGTGCTTCGCCGCATTGGTGCCTCAGTGAACGGGCCAGCCTTTTATGGCCATCTGTCTGCCTCGGCGAATCTTCGCGTTCACGCTCGACTTCTGGGCCTTCCTGATTCCGAGATTGACCGGGTTCTCTCCAGCGCTGGGCTCAACGGCGTTGGCTCCAAGAAGGCGAAATCCTTTTCCACTGGTATGAAGGCCCGCCTGGCGTTAGCGCAAGCTCTCCTCGGTGATCCAGAGGTACTTGTTCTTGATGAGCCCCAGAATGGCCTCGATCCCCAAGGCATCATGGAATTGCGAGAGCTACTACAACAACTAGCCGCGGCTGGGCACACCGTTATCGTCAGCTCCCACCAGCTTGGAGAGGTCCTGCACCTTGCCCATGACATCACCGTCTTGGCCGAGGGTACGATTCGCTATTCCGGTTCCCTGCACGAGCTAGCTCCACGTGGTCAGTTGGAGGAGGAATTCTTCCGACTTACCTCACCTGGCCACCCCTCCCAAGCGCCTACCAACCGGGGAGGAGAGTCACATGCCTAAGCACACTACTGATCCTCGCCCGAGTTACCTTTCAGCAGAACTACTGCGCAGCCGTGGAAGCACCTTACAGTGGTTGCCTTTACTTGCTCTACCGCTGGTCATCATGACGGTGATCTTTTCATCTATGGCATCGGTGCACAGTGATGCCACAGGCGTCTTGGCTTGGCAATCCTTATTTGTTACCGGCATGTACGCCCCACTTGTTGCGCTATTCGCTGCGGTCCCAGAACACCGTGAAGTTGTTACCCGCAGCGGCGGGACGCAGTGGAGAAACCTCAACCCGCGTCGGGAGAACGCTGTCCGGCTTCTCGTCGTCATTGCCAGCATTGCGCTATTCCACATGCTGAACTTTGGTGGTTCCTGGCTCGCTGTCGCCATCCAGGGGCGCGAGAACCACGAGCTTATCCTCATAGCCGGGCTTTATTCTTTCCTTGGTGCACTTGGCATTGCCGGGCTTTCCGCTGCCTGTGCCCGCAGACTGGGCTTCGCCTATACACTGGTTGCTGCGGCCCTGTGGCAAATACTCAGCATCCTTCCGAACACTGTTGAATCAGGCAAGTGGTGGGCCTTTCCCCCAGCATGGCCACAACGACTGCTTTTACGCGCATTGCGTATTCACCAGAACTCGGTGCCTCTTGAACCACACGACCCACTTCTAAACAGCAGTCCACTACCGGCTTTCATATTGTGCGTCATCCTCGCCGTGCTCGGAGCACTAGCCGCGGTCTACACGCCGCGACGATACCGGCCTAAGCTCTCGCTGCGACACCGTTTCGCGCGATCTGCAACGGCCCAGGCTGACGCCGACGTGGCTGATACCACCGTGGAAAAAGCCCAAGTATGGCAGCCAACGAACCACCCACGTGCGGCGGCACAGTCCTCGCTGTGGTCTACGCTGCTAGGACTCCACCGTGCAGCTTTTAGCCCAGCGGTTTTCTCTTGCCTGATGCTCAGCATTCTGGCGCTAGGCTTTGTCGCCCTGCAATATCCTGCTAACTACGTCGAAGGTTTCTTTTACTTCTTTCTGCTGCCGGTCGGCGCAGGTATTTTGCCTGTCCTCGTATGGCCGCGCATGTCAGATTCGTGGCCGCTGGTGTATATGGAAACACGGTTCGGCACATCCGGAATCCTCATGTGGTTTTTGTCCGTCATCGTGGCGGTTTGCGCTGCCGCATACCTGGCCAGTGCGCTCGCAGGTGGTGATGGCGCTGCACAGTTTTCCGCTTTGCCCCTTGCGGTTGGGGTGGGCTATGTCATCGCAGCTGTATCACTCATTCTGGTGATTCGCTTCGGCACTGTGAGCGCTATCGCTCTCGCAATCGTAGGGACGATTGTCTCCGTCACCTTGGGCGGCGATGTCTTGGCAGATACCGGTCTGTGGGTACTCGCCTTCCCCGCCTGGCCTTTGGTTGCGCACTCACCTTTGCGCTATGCCGTCGCTGTGCTGTTGGCCGCAGTGCTTGGTGTGGCCGCAACATTGCGCGCACGACATTTACTCCATACTCGAGCGCTGTCTTCCCGCTAAAACTGACCAATCTGACGAAAACAGTCTAGATTTTTCAATCCCAGCCCCTACTTTTGGCAGATCGGGCAGTTGTGCGTGTGAAGCATCCTGGCAAGTTTAGGAATGAATCGATAACGACCCCAAAACAACGAAACACCGCCCGCGCCATGTGGCGAGAGCGGTGTTAGCTATCTAGCTCTTAGAGCTCAGAAACATCGACGCGCTTCGGGTAGACCACCGGACGGGCACCGGCGATTTCCTCGACGATGCGGATGACCTGGTTGGAGTAGCCAAACTCGTTGTCGTACCACACGTAGAGCACGAGGTGCTTGCCGGAGGAGATGGTTGCCAGACCATCGACCACACCAGCGTGGGTAGAGCCCACGAAGTCAGAGGACACAACCTCCGGGGAGGCAATGTAGGAGATCTGCTGGCGCAGGTCAGAGTGCAGGGAGACATTGCGCAGGAATTCGTTGACCTCGTCGCGGTCGGCCTCCTTCTCCAGCTCGAGGTTGAGCACAGCCATGGAGACATCCGGGGTAGGAACGCGGATGGCGTTACCGGTGAGCTTGCCAGCGAATTCCGGGACAGCCTTGGCCACAGCCTTGGCGGCACCAGTCTCCGTAAGCACCATGTTCAGGCCGGCTGCGCGGCCGCGGCGGTCACCCTTGTGGAAGTTATCAATAAGGTTCTGGTCATTGGTGAAGGAGTGTGCGGTCTCCACGTGGCCGTGGACCACGCCGTAGCGGTCGTTGATGACCTTGAGCACCGGGGTAATACCGTTGGTGGTGCAGGATGCGGCGGAGAGGATCTGGTCGGAATCCTCGATATCGCCGTGGTTGATGCCGTAGACGATGTTCTTCAGGTCGCCCTTGCCCGGAGCGGTCAGCAGCACGCGAGCCACACCCTTGGACTGCAGGTGCTGGGACAGGCCCTCGCGGTCGCGCCACACACCGGTGTTGTCCACGACGATGGCGTTGTCGATGCCGTACTGGGTGTAGTCGATCTCCGCGGGGTTGTTGGCGTAGATCATCTGGATCTTGGTGCCGTTGGCCCAGATGACCTCGTTCTCCTCGTCGACGGCGATGGTGCCGTTGAAGGCACCGTGGACGGAGTCGCGGCGCAGGAGGGAGGCGCGCTTGAAGATGTCAATGTCACCCTTCTTGCGAACGACGATGGCGCGCAGGCGCACGCCACCATAGGCAGCCTCACGGGCAATCAGAATGCGGGCCAGCAGGCGGCCGATGCGGCCGAAGCCGTAAAGAACGACGTCGGTGGATTCCTTGTCAACACCAGCGCCGACGAGATCCACGAGGGTCTCCTCGAGGTAGTTGCGCAGGTTATCGGAGCCGGATTCCTCGAAGCCAGTGGCCAGGCGGCCCAAGTCGATGGAAGCGGTGCCCAGGTTCATCGAGCACAGTTCCTTGAGGATGGGCAGGGTCTCTGCGGTGGAAAGCTCACGCTCAGCGATGCGGCGGGCGTAGCGGTGCGCCTTGATGATGTCGATATCGGTCACACCGATGAGCAGGCGGCCGTAGATAGAGGTGACAACGTTGTTATTGCGGTGCAGCTGGTGGATGAGCGGGATCATCTCTTGGGCCAGCTCCAGGCGCTCGTTCCAATCCTCGTGCCCAATGTGCGCGTTCGAAGTCACGTACTTTGTATCCTTTACTCGTCAAAAAGGGTGTAAAACTATGTCCATTCGTAAATCTTAACCCCTATTCATGCCCGTTTGGGTGTAGTTGCGCGAGGATCTCCGCCACACTACCCCCGCCGATTTTCTCCACGTCGACGCCCACGAGGCAATAGTCCACGTCGGCGTCGAGCTGCGCACGACGCGGTTTCAGCAACGCGTTGAGATAGGGGTAGACCAAAGGCAGGTCCGGGTGTACCCGTGTGTAGGCAGTCTCCAGCCCGCGGGCGTAGCGCCCGGAGAACGCGCGGGTCGACACCGTCCGGCCGCCGCGGCGCAGAAGGCCACGGTTGTGCTCACTCGTTCCGGCTTCATCGGACAGCAAGAAGGCAGAGCCACAGCTGACTGCCTCTACCCCCGGCCACGCCAAGGCCTCGGCGACATCCTCCGCGGTGCGCAGCCCACCCGCGGCAATGAGCGGAATGCCCGTGACTTGATGCACCGCCGCAACAAGTTCTTTGAGCGGGCGCGGATCGGGTTCCGCACTCGGGTCCCACACTCCGCGGTGTCCCCCGGCTTCAGGCCCTTGCACACACAACACATCGACGCCTCGCGCGGCCGCAGCCTGCGCCTCCTCAGGGGTAGTGACCGTGGTCCACGCCTCTGCCCCAGCGGCGTGTATGCGCGCTACGTCCGCCTCCTCAAACACCCCGAACATCGACCACAGCACCGCTGCCCCACCATCTAGTGCGGCGTCGAGCTTGTCCTGCCATCCGAAGTCCAGGGGGACGTCGCCAAGCACGGCGTCCTCTTCTGCGGCAAGGGACCGTGCAGCCGCGAGTTCCGATTCTGTCAGCTCCCTCTGCGGATAAAAGAGGTTGACGCCGAAGCGCGTGTCGGCGCACGCAGCGATGGCCTCCCGCGCGGCGTCTACTGAAGAGCTCCCCAGGCCCAGCGTGCCAAAGGAACCGGCGGCCTCAGCGGCGGCAACCAGTTCAGGCGTGGTGGGCCCACCGGCCATCGGGGCAGGTAGGACGGGACAGGTGATAGCCTCAAGAAGTTGACTCATGGTCCCCCAGCCTAAAGAAAAACCATCAAGGGAGTTGTTGTGTCCGCCATCCGTGACTTTTTCACCCGCCTCTTTGGCAGCGCTGAGGCTGCGCCGAAGAAGACGAAAAAGGCAGTCACCCCTGGACTAAATCCAGCCGATTTAAGCGCTAAGTGGCTCATCGTAGGCTTAGGCAATCCCGGCGCGAAATACGCCGCGACCCGTCACAACGTGGGGTACATGGCGGTGGATGATCTCCTCGCCGAATCTGGCGACATGCTTGAACCCGTCACCGGGCACCAGCTCAGCGTCGCACAGCTCGAGCTCGGGGGCACGAAGGTCGTGGCTTTGCGTTCACACACCTACATGAATCTCTCCGGCGATCCCATCGCACCCTTGGCCGCGCAGTTGGGGGTTGCGGCAGAAAACATCATCGTCATCCATGACGAGCTCGACCTACCCGCCGGCAAGGTGCGCATTAAGAAGGGCGGCAACGAGAATGGCCATAACGGTTTGAAGTCGCTGAGCGAGCGCTTGGGCACGCGCGATTACCTGCGTGTGCGTGTGGGTATCGGGCGCCCGCCCAAGGGTGGCTCCATCCCGGACTGGGTGCTCGCGCCTGTCGACGCCAGCGCTGAGCTCGATTCCACCATCGCTACCGCCGCCGAGGCTGCACGCCTCATCGTGGCTGAGGGCCTCAACAAGGCCCAGCAGGAAATCCATTCCCGGTCGAAATAAACCCCGGCGCGGCCGCGCTCAACGCCCTACACTGTCCAAGTATGAGCCGCGCGAGCAAGAACCTGCCTTCTAATCATGACCCTCGAACAATTGTCATTACCGGTGCTTCGAGCGGGGTGGGCGCGGCCGCTGCCCGCATCCTTCACCAGCGCCGCCCGCAGGATTCGCTCGTGCTCGTGGGCCGGAACCCGGAAAAGACGCAGGCCGTAGCCGAAGAAGTTGGTGCGGCCTTTCACGTGGCCAACTACGAGTCTTTGGGCCAAGTTCGCCGTCTCGCGGAAGAGCTAAGCCAGTACTCGCAGATCGATGCCTTGGGCAATAACGCCGGCGGCATGTTCGACGGCCCCTTCGCCACCGCCGATGGCTTCGAGCGCACGTGGCAGATCAACGTTGTGGCGCCTTTTCTTCTGACCTCTTTATTGCGCGATACCCTGCGGGCCAGCGATGCCACCGTGGTGCAGACCGCCTCTTTGGCCAACGTCCTGTATTCCGCTTTCGATCCCGGTGACCCAAACACCTTTGAAAAATTCACCGCGGAGCGCGCTTACGGCAATGCCAAGTTGGGCGATATTCTTCTGACCCGCTACCTCGACTCGCACGGTCTGACCTCCGTGGCCTTCCACCCGGGCGTGTTGAATACTGGCTTCGGGCAGAACTCAACGAGTAGGACGAGCAAGCTGTATTCGACCACTGCAGCCAAGCATTTCTTGGGCAAGGCGGACAAGGGCGGCGAGAACCTTGCTTATTTCCTCAGCGGCACTCCGGGCATCCATTTCAATTCCGGCGAGTACTACAACAACAAGCGCAAGCCAGGCCTGCAGAGGCCGATTGCGAAGAAGCTCTCGGTGGCGCGGCGCGTCTTCGATGATTTGGGCCGCCAGCTCAATGTGGAGTGGTAACAGCCAGCGGCTAAACTAGCCCGCATGAGTATTGCCTCCGAAGCTTCCCGCCGCCGCACATTCGCTGTCATCGCCCACCCGGATGCTGGTAAGTCCACGCTGACGGAGGCGCTGGCACTTCACGCGCACGTCATCAACGAAGCTGGCGCGGTGCACGGCAAGGGCAACCGCAAGTCCACGGTCTCTGACTGGATGGAGATGGAGAAGGAACGCGGCATTTCCGTGGCCTCCTCGGCCCTGCAGTTCGAGTACGCGCCCGAGGGTCACGAGGGCGAGCCCTACATGATCAACCTGGTGGACACCCCGGGCCACGCGGACTTTTCGGAGGATACCTACCGCGTGCTCACGGCGGTGGATGCTGCCGTCATGCTTATCGACGCCGCCAAGGGCCTCGAGCCCCAGACCCTCAAGCTGTTTCGCGTGTGTAAGGCCCGCGGCCTGCCTATCATCACGGTGATCAACAAGTGGGACCGCGTGGGACGGGAGCCGCTGGAGCTTGTCGACGAAATCGTCAACGAAATCCAGCTGCAGCCCACCCCGCTGTACTGGCCGGTGGGTATTGCCGGCGACTTCCGCGGCTTGGCCCACATCAACGATGACGGCGAGGCCGATGAATACGTGCACTTCCTGCGCACCGCCGGCGGTTCCACCATCGCCCCGGAGGAGCACTACGCGCCCGAGGATGCAGCCGCGAAGGAAGAGGACGCCTGGGAGACAGCCGTGGAGGAAGCAGAGCTGCTGGCAGCCGATGGCGCTCTGCACGACCAGGAGCTCTTCGAGCAGTGTGTTACCTCCCCGCTCATCTTCGCCTCCGCGATGCTGAACTTCGGCGTGCACCAGATCCTGGATACGCTGTGCGCCATCGCCCCGGCTCCGCGCTCGCGCGAGTCAGATCCCCAGGCCATCGAGGCCGCTACCTCCGCCATCGACGAGGTACGTGAGGTCACCGATGACTTCGCGGGCGTCATCTTCAAGGTGCAGGCGGGCATGGACCGCAAGCACCGCGATAACTTGGCCTTCATGCGCGTGGTCTCCGGCGAGTTTGAGCGCGGTATGCAGGTCAACCATGCGCAGTCTGGGCGCAGCTTCTCCACTAAGTACGCCCTGACGGTCTTCGGCCGCACGCGTGACACCGTGGACACGGCGTACCCGGGTGACATTGTGGGCTTGGTCAATGCCGGTTCCTTGGCACCAGGTGACACGATTTACACGGGCAAGAAGGTGCAGTTCAAGCCCATGCCGCAGTTCGCGCCGGAGGCATTCCGCATCCTGCGCGCGAAGTCTTTGGGTGATTACAAAGCCTTCCGCAAGGGCTTGGACCAGCTGGCTGCGGAAGGCGTGGTCCAGATTCTGCGCAACGATACGCGTGGCGATGCCGCCCCGGTCATGGCTGCGGTGGGCCCCATGCAGTTCGAGGTCATGCAGGCTCGCATGGAGGTCGAGTACAACGTGGAGACCATCACCGAGCCCATCCCCTACTCGGTGGCCCGCCGTACCGACGCCGAATCCGCGCCCGAACTGGGCCGCCAGCGCGGCGTAGAGATCTTTACCCGCACCGACGGCGAGCTCATCGCGCTCTTTGGTGATAAGTGGAAACTGGCCTTCATTGAGAAGGAGCACCCGGAGCTGACCATCGAAACACTTGTGGCGGATTAGTTTTCACGCCCTTGTCGGGTGACCCACCTCACGGTACGATTGGCCAGAAATCCGTACACCTTTAGGTAGGTCACCATGAGCTCTCCCCTCACCGGCATTTCAGTCCTTTTCCTCGGCGGCATCGGCCCCGGCCCCTTCGCTGCGATGATGCTTGCGGACATGGGTGCACAGGTCACCCGCGTGGTCCGCCCAGGTAATCCTCCCGCCGCGGTCCCGCACAGCATCCTCTACCGCGGGCAAGAGGTTCTAGAGGCGGACCTTAAGGACCCGGTGGACGTCGACAAGCTGCGCGAAACTTTGACCACAACGGACATCCTCATCGAAGGCTTCCGCCCCGGCGTGGCTGAGCGCTTAGGCCTAGGCCCTAAGGAGGCGCAGGCGATAAACCCGGCGCTGGTCTACGGACGCATCACCGGTTGGGGCCAATCCGGCCCGCTGGCCCACACCGCCGGTCACGACATCAACTACATCGCGGTCTCCGGTGCGCTGCATCCCATCGCTGGCAGCGACGGCACTCCCGTTCCACCGGTTAACTTTCTCGGGGACTTTGGCGGCGGCTCGATGTACCTGGTGACAGGCCTTCTCGCGGGCGTCCTGCAGGCGAAGAACACCGGCCGTGGTTGCGTGGTGGATGCCGCTATTGTCGACGGCGCGGCCAACCTCACCGCCATGCTGCATGCCTTCCGTGCCGAAGGCCAATGGCAGGAACGCGGGACCAACCTTCTAGACGGAGGTGCACCGTTTTATAGCGTCTACCGCACAGCTGATGAAAAGTGGATGGCCGCCGGCGCCATCGAACCGCAGTTTTATGCGCTCATGGTGAAAGGCCTGGGGCTTGAACAGGAACTAAGCGGCTACGAACAAGATGACCGCGATGCCTGGCCGGCCATGAAGGAGATCATCGCGCAGCGCTTCGCGGAAAAGACACAAGCGGAATGGATCGATATCTTCCGCGGCAGCGACGCCTGCGTCACGGAGGTCGTCTCCCCCGAGGACGTTCTGGCGCACCCGCACCTTGCCGCGCGAGAAACCTATGTGGAAAGCGCGGGCCACACGGAGCCTAGCGCGGCCCCGCGCTTTCTCTAGCTCAGGCCGGGGATGAGCGCGTTGACGCCGAGCATCAACGCCAGCGTTGCCAGCGGAATGATGATGGTCACCACGGCAACATCCTTATAGGACAGTCGGTGCGTCATGCCGCAGACAATCAGCATGGTAAGCACCGCGCCGTTGTGCGGCATGGAGTCGAAAGATACCGAGGCCATCGCGGTCACGCGGTGCATCAACTCAAGACTGATGCCCTGTTCCGTCGCTAGCTGGGCGAGCTGGTCTCCCAAGGTCTGCATCGTGATGGATAGACCACCTGAGGAGGAACCTGTGATGCCGGAGATGACGGCGGTGGACACTGTGGAAACCACCAAGGCGTTATCGGAGATTCCCATCATGTTGCTTTTGACCACGCTAAAGACAGCCAGTGCGGCAATCACCGCGCCATAGCCAACCTCCGAGGCGGTGGTGAGGCACGGAAGGATTGCGTTCTTGGCGCCATCGGAGAATTCCTTAATGGACTCGGCGGCGCGCTTGGGGAACATCGCCACGATGACGAACACCGCGCAGGCCAAAGCGACCGTCGGTGACCAGATGCCCAACAGCGCATCGAGGTTGGTCTCGCCGTATTTCTCTTCGGCTAAGTAGGAGGTGTCCAGCACTTTCGACACCCCGTAGACCATGGCGAAGTTGACCGCGATGACAACGGCGATGGGCACCAGACCCAGCAAACCCTGCACCTGGACAGAAGGCTCGGTTTCAGCCCTGGCGTGGGTGGCTACCCGGCCACCGGAGTTGGTGTCGAAGGATTCACCACCGATTTCTACACTTGCTTCTTCCCCGCTGTCGCCGATTCCCTCGGGTGTTTCGATGACCTTCCCGTCGGCATCGAGCGGCTCAAACGTCTCACCTTTCGCGCGGAGGGTTCGCACGCGGTATTCGAGCCACGCGGTTCCCGCCGCCAGCATGAGGGCGGAAGAAATGAGGCCGAAGAGCGGCGCCGCGTAGACGTTGGTGCCGAAATAACTAGTAGGGATGGCGTTATGGATCTGCGGCGAACCGGGAAGTCCGGCCAGCGCGAAGGTGATGGTTCCCAAGGCAATCGCTCCGGGCATGAGCCGTTTGGGGATCCCGGATTCCTTAAACAGTGCCGTTGCGATGGGCACGATGGTGAAAGCCACAACCCACGCGGACACACCGCCGTAGGTAAGCAATGCGGTGGCGACGACCGTCGAGAACATCGCTCGCTTAGGCCCAAACAACGCGGTAATCCCGCGCGCTAGGTAGCGGGCCAGCCCTGTGGATGTCATTAGGTACCCAAAAATTGCCCCGAAGAGGAAGAGCGGGAAATACTTGGTCACGAAGTTTCCGGCTGCCGGCATAAAGATCTGGGTATAGGTGGCCAGGATAGGCTCGCCGGAAAAGAGCACCGCGATCAGCGCCGCGAAGGGAGCGACGACCACCACGGAGTGCCCGCGATAGGCCATCACGACGAGGAAAATCAGGGAGAGAATCACCCCGATGAATGAGATAACCATTGTTTCTACCTCACAGTCTTGGTCATCTGAGGCAAGAGGACGAATCGCCCTTCCTGCGCATGCGGCGCCGGTACCATGTCCCCTATGGAAGAGAAAGCAGCCTCGACGCGGGAGAGGATTCTCGAGTGCTCACGCGAGCTTTTCAGTGAGCGGTCCTTCTCCCAGGTGTCGATGAAGGACATCGCCGAAAAAGCGGAAGTGTCCGTCGCGCTGATCGTGAAGCACTTCCACAACAAGGAAGGGCTTTTTGAGGCAACGGTGGATTTCACCGCTTCCTCGGCGGCGCTCTTTGCCGGCCCTTTCAGCGAGCTAGGCCGCACCGCGGTGGTGGAGACCCTCACCGCGCCGCATAACGCCCCATACTCCATGGCCCGTACGATTTCGGTCGCAAGCGGGGACTATCAGACGCTCGGAGCCATTGGTAAGAGAATTAAATCCGACTTGCTGGAGGTCTTGGCCTCGCGGATTCGTGAAGAATCCGGACGCCACTCACCTTCGCCAGAGCTGCGAGCCCAATCCGCGCTGGCCCTACTCATGGGCTTGTCCTTCATGCGGCGCTTCGGTGATACCGAGTTCGCGGCCTTCTCAACCGAGGAGCTCATCGAGTACTATGCCCCGCTGTTGCAAGGCATCCTTGATGGCAACCCAGCGCCCTAGTTTTCTAAGAGGCACCCTTGGAACGGACCTCGGAGATGATGGCGGAGAAATCAAGTCCGCCATGGCCTTCATCCACGAAGGAGGCGTACTGCTCCTCCGCAATCCGGCCCAGGACGGTGTCGGTCTTGGTGTCTTCCGCCGCGGCCATGGCCAGCTTGAGATCCTTAAGCATGAGGGCAGAGGCGAAGCCGGGTTTAAAGTCATTGTTGGCCGGCGAGCTCGGCACGATATCCGGGACGGGGGCGTTGACGGACAGCGACCACGAGTTTCCGGTGGCGTTGGAAACGACGTCGTAGAAGGCTTGGTGATCTAGGCCCAAGCGCTCGCCGAGGACGAGGGCTTCAGCCAACACAATTTGCTGGACCGCGAGGATCATGTTGTTGCATGCCTTGACTGCTTGGCCGTTGCCGATGTCACCGCAGTGGGTGACGGACTTGCCCATGATGTCGAGCAGCGGCTTGACCTTCCCAAAGTCTTCGGCTGTGCCGCCGACCATGAAGGCAAGCGTTCCCGCGGCGGCACCGGCGATGCCACCGGAGACCGGTGCATCAAGGAAGGCGGAGCCTGCCTTGCTCACGGTGTCCGCGAGCTCGCGAGCTTCCGCGACCGCGATGGTGGAGACATCAACGTAGGTCTTCGCGTCCTCGTTTGCTGCGAGGACCGATTCGAGCACCTGCTTGACCAGCCCACCGTTGGGCAAGCTGGTAAACACTACCTCGGCGCCTTTCGCGGCTTCTTCCGCGGTTTCGATGATGGTGATCCCTTGCTCGGCGGCACGGTCCCGGGCTTCTTCCACGACGTCGAAGCCGCGAACCTCGTGCCCAGCCTTCGCCAGGTTGGCGGCCATGGGGCCGCCCATATTTCCCAATCCGATGAAAGCGATAGTCGTCATTGTGTTCTCTCCTTACATGACCGGCATGGTGAACTGGGGACCTGCGGAGTCATCACTAGGCCAGCGCGAGGTGACGGTCTTAGTCTTGGTGTAGAAGCGGAAGGAATCCGGACCGTGCTGGTTGA
This sequence comes from Corynebacterium aurimucosum ATCC 700975, assembly GCF_007672725.1. Classification (GTDB taxonomy): domain Bacteria; phylum Actinomycetota; class Actinomycetes; order Mycobacteriales; family Mycobacteriaceae; genus Corynebacterium; species Corynebacterium hesseae. Next base: position 67,890 of record NZ_VDTC01000007.1, on the reverse strand, counting down.
GGTCGCCGAAACCAGAGGCCTTCCAGCCACCAAAGGTGTGGTAGGCAATCGGCACCGGAATCGGGACGTTGACGCCCACCATGCCAACCTGAACGTTCTTGCAGAAGTCGCGGGCCGCGCCACCGTTCTGGGTGAAGATGGCGACGCCGTTGCCGTACATATGGTCATTCGGGTAAGAAACAGCCTCTTCCAGAGTTTCGGCGCGGACCATGACCAGCACAGGGCCGAAGATCTCCTCGCTGTAGATAGACATGTCGGCGGTGACGTTGTCGAAGAAACTCGGACCGGAATAGAAGCCATCCGCGAGAGAATCCTCGTTGAAAGTCTTGTCAGACATGTCCAACTCGCGGCCGTCGGTAAGCAATGTTGCGCCTGCTTCCACGCCCTCCGCAATAAGGCGGTGGACACGGTCGCGCGCCTCCGCGGTGACCAATGGGCCGTAGTCGGCCTCTGGGTCGAGGCAGTGGCCCACCTTGAGCTCCGGAATCTTTGCCAGGATGGCATCGCGCAGGCGGTCTGCCGTCTCCTGCCCCACCGGAACCACGACGGACAGCGCCATGCAGCGCTCACCGGCGGAGCCGAAGGCAGCGCCCACGATGGCGTCGGCGGTGGCGTCGATGTCGGCGTCGGGAAGCACAATGGCGTGGTTCTTTGCGCCGCCGAAGCACTGGGCGCGCTTGCCTGTCGCCGCGCAGCGCTCGTAGATGTACTGTGCAATCGGCGTGGAACCAACGAAGCCCACGGCCTTGATCGTGTCGGAATCAAGGATGGCATCGACGGCCTCCTTTCCGCCGTGCACAACGTTGAGAACTCCAGCGGGGCCACCGGCCTCAATGAAGAGCTCCGCCAGGCGAACCGGTACGGAGGGGTCGCGCTCGGAGGGTTTAAGCACGAAGGCATTGCCCGCCGCCAGGGCGGGGCCTGCCTTCCACAGCGGAATCATGGCCGGGAAATTGAACGGGGTGATTCCCGCTACCACGCCGAGCGGCTGGCGCAGCGAGTAAGTATCGATGCCGGTGCCAACCTCCGAGGAGTACTCGCCCTTGAGCTGGTGCGGGGCGCCAAGCGCGAATTCCAGCACGTCGACGCCGCGCAGCACGTCTCCCTTGGCATCCGGGAAAGTCTTGCCGTGCTCGAGGGAGAGCTGGGTGGCCAGCTCATCCATGTTGGCATGGATGAGGCGGATCCACTCCATGATGATGCGGATGCGCTTCTGCGGGTTCAGCGCCGCCCAACCCGGCTGGGCCTTAGCGGATTCCGCAATGACGCTGTCCACGTCGGCCTTGTTCGCCAAGGCCACCGCGGCCTGCTCCTTGCCGGTCGAAGGATTCAGCACGGGCTGGGTATTGCCCGACGTCCCTTCAAACGTTTCTCCGTTGACGTAGTGATACACAGTGCGCATGGCGCGTCTCCTTCCTGGAACCTCCGGCTCCCTGTATGGCTTGGGTCACACACTAACGTTGAATAACAACCGCCCGCCATAGAAATTGAGATACAGAACACGATTCACCCCCTGCAGTGATGTGCCGTACATATACTGTCCAGTGCTTTTGTGGATGCCCTCCCCAAAGCCCGGTGGGGTGAATGCTGTTCACCTGTCCTGAGCTCGACGTAGCGTTGGCTAAGGTGATGACATGGACCACATGGAGCAGCCCACGTCTACCGCGCCTACCGGCCCCGAGCCGCAGAATTGGGAAGCCGATGTCATCCTCAACGACGGCGACATCGCTACGCTGCGCCCCATCACGCCCGCCGACCGCGACGCCATCCGCGCCTTTTACGACCGCGTCTCAGATCAATCGAAGTACCTACGCTTCTTCGGCACGCACCCCACGCTGACCGACGATGACCTGGACCGTTGGCTCCACACGGATGGCTATGACAAAGTCACCCTCGTCATGGTGGAACGCGGCAATGTCGTGGCCGTCGCCGGATACTCCATTGTCGAACACTTCCTGCCCGCGCGGGTGGGCGATGTCTCCTTCCTTGTCCAAGATTCCCACCACGGAAAAGGCGTGGCTAATATCCTGCTCGAGCACCTCGCAGAGATTGGACGCGAGGGAAAAGTGGAGCGCTTCTTCGCGGAGATGCTGACGCAGAACCGCAGGATGGTGCAGGTTTTCGTACGCGCGGGGTATTCCGCGAAGCCGGAGCTCGAGGATGGTTTCATTCGGGTGGATTTCCGAATTGCGCCGAATGAGAACTCCCGCGATGTCATGGAGCGCCGCGAGCTGCGCGCAGAGGCCAACTCGATCCACCGTTTGCTCAACCCACGCTCAGTGGCGGTGGTGGGCACGCTCTCCAGCCGGCAACTGGCCAGCGCCGGTTTCAACGGTTCACTGCACAACCTGCACAGCGTCGATGAGCTCTATGACCTTGATAAACCGGTGGATCTCGTCGTCATCGAGTTCCAAGGCCACGGCGGAACCGAGGCTATGCAGGCTGCTGCCGCTGCCGGCGCCAAGGGAGTGGTCCTCATCTCCCGCAGCCAGAACCCCAACCTCTCCCCCGACCAGGCTCGCGACATCGTGCTCGCAGCTAGGGACTACGGACTACGAGCCCTCGGCCCAGCTGCGCTGGGCCTTATCAACACAGACGCGGCTGTTCGCCTCAACGCCAGCCCGGCCCCCATGCCGCGCTCCGGGCAAGTGGGCTTGTTTACGCAGTCTGCAGGTGTGGCGACGCTAGCTCTGTCCCATGCACTGCAGCTCGGGTGCGGCCTCAGCAATTTCATTGCCGCCGGTTCCTTCGCTGACGTCACAGGCAATGACGTCATGCAATTCTGGAGCCAAGATGAGACCACACGAATTTGTTTGCTCTCCCTCGACTCGATTGGTAACCCGCGCAAATTCTTCCGGGTGCTGCGCCGCCTAGCGCTGGACAAGCACGTCGTCGTTTTCTTGCCCTCCCGGGCTCTGAAGTCGGCCCGCCACTACGCGGTGGAGGGACTATCGGCGGCGAGCCCGGCTGCGCTCGACGAGATCATTCACTGCACCGGGGCAATGGTGGTCACCCGCCGCGATGCCATGCTCGACATCGCCCAGCTCCTCGCGCGCCAACCCGTTCCGCAGGGCCGTCGCATCGCAGTGATGTCGAATTCCTCCGGCCTCACCGCGCAGATGGAACAGGCAGCCTGGCGCTTCGGGCTGCGCCCGCACGCCACCACCGTCGTCGATGACCCCGCCCCCGCCATCACGGAGCAGGCCCGGCGCGCCCTAGAAGATCCGGGTATCGACGCGGTGCTGTGCGCCGTCGTGGAAGTTGGTGAGTTCATCCTCAAGGAGGCCTACGTAAATCTGTCCCAGTTGGCGGCAACGACGACGGATACCCCGCTCATCGCCAGCTTCGTGGGTTTTGATATCCCCGATTTCCGCACCGCCGAGGGCCCAGAGGCACCCGGCCAACTTCCCGTGTTTGGCACCTACGCCGACGCCATTGAGGCTTTGGCCACCATCATCGATAATGAACGCCGCCGCACCCTAGCACGTCCCAATCCTTCCGATGAGTTCGCCAACAGCACGGGCCTTGCAGAAGCGCGCGGTGTGGTCGCGGAGGTTCTGACTGATTCCCCCACGGGACGCTGGGCCACCGACGAGGAGTGCGCGCGAATCCTTAGGGCTTATGGCATAGAGATCGTCCCTTGGGCCCCGGTGCGCACCCTCGACGAAGCAATCGCGGCCGGTCGCGATTACGGCTGGGATGTCGTCCTCAAGTGCAGCTCGCAGATGGTGCGGGGCCGTTCGGAGCTGCCCACCGTCGTGCGCAGCATCCATGACGAAGAATCCATGGTGCGCGCGTGGACTACCATCACCCAGCTCACGCGCGATCTCCACTTGGGCGAGGATCCGGCCATTCTCATCCCAGTCGTGCAACGCATGGTCACAGCTGGCGCCTCTCTCACTGTGCGCGCCATCGAAGATCCTGTTGTTGGGCCCATGATTTCCGCCGGTTTCTCCGGTCTACCCTCGGATCTTTTGGGAGACGTCGAGTGGCGCGTGCCCCCGCTTCGTCGCACCGATGCACTCGACATGCTCAGCTGCCTCAAAGCTTCTCCCCTTCTTGCTGGTTACCGCGGCACCAAAGCCGCCAAACTGCACCGTGTCGAAGAGGTCATGATGCAGCTGGCACAGCTCAAGGACGACATTGCTGCACTCGTCGATATTGAGCTTTCCCCTGTCATCGCCGGGGTAGCGCACACTGTTGTGGTGGGGGCTCGAATGCGCATCGCACCGCTCGGTGATGTCCGCGATCCTCTCGCGAGGTCCTTGTCATGAACCAGACGAAGCCTCTTCTTTTTGCCTCCGAGGAGATGCACCGCTATTCGCTGGGCCCTGGGCATCCGATGGGACCGGACCGAGTCGCCGCAGCACTGTCGCTGGCCAAACACTTTGGTGTGCTGGAAGAATTCGACATCGAATGTCCCGCCCCGTTGAATACCTCCCACTTGGAGCTCGTTCACAGTCCTGATTACATCGCCGCCACCCGCGCCGAGGTGCCTTCCGCTCACTATGGCTTGGGCACTGAAGACAACCCGATTAGCCACGGCTTATCGACGGTCGCCGCGCGCATCGCCGGTGGCACCCTAGCGGCCGCGCGCGCTGTGTGGGAGGGCCGTGCGCAGCGCGCCGTTAACCTTTCCGGCGGGTTGCACCACGCCTTCGCCGATTCCATGTCAGGCTTTTGCATGTACAACGATGCTGCGATTGCCATCCGTTGGCTTAAGGCAAATGGCGCCCAACGCGTGGTGTACCTGGACTTAGATGCCCACCACGGTGACGGCGTCGAAAAGATTTTTTGGGATGACCCCAACGTGCTCACCGTCTCGGTACACGAATCGGGACTCTATCTCTTCCCCGGGACTGGTTATGCACACGAGATTGGTGGTCAAGGCGCGGAAGGGACCGCGGTTAACGTGGCCCTGCCCCGCGGGGTAAGTGACGAGGAATGGCTGCAAGTCATCCACGCGGTCGTCCCGCCGCTTCTCAAGAAGTTCCGCCCCGACTTCATCATTTCCCAGCACGGTGCGGACCCACACCGTTCCGATCCCCTCGCGGATCTGGAACTCACCATCGACGCGATGGCGCGGGCTTATCGCTCAGTGGCGGTATGGGCGAAACAGTTTGCGGGTGGGCGATGGGTCGCGCTTGGCGGCGGCGGATATCACGTCGACGCCGTTGCCCGCGCGTGGACCCAGGTGCTGGCCGCAGTCGCCGACGTTGAGCTCGCAGCTTCGGAACGGATGCCGAACGGCTGGGAGGGCTCGCCCACCTTGGGTGATGAGGGTGCGTGCGCCGCCATTGGGGGTTTCGATCCCACCAAGGTCATGGCTGAAAAGCCGCACGCAGCGCTGGTGCAGACTACGCGCGCAGTCTTTCCCTGTTGGGGCCTGCCGGCTTATGGCTAGGCCCCGTATCGGAGGGGCGTCGACAATGCGCGCGTGATGGGTTTCTGAGGGTTGATTCTCGTGATGAGGCCCTTAGCGTGGCGGCATACGCAGCGCACCATCCAAGCGAATCGTTTCGCCATTGATATAAGGGTTCTCGGTAATGGACACAGCTAGGGCGGCGAATTCCTCCGGCTTTGCCAGCCTTGCGGGGAAAGGCACGGTGGCCTCGAGCTGTTCGCGGAACTCCGGAGTGATTTGTTCCATCATCGGGGTAGCTACGACGCCCGGCGCGATGGCATTGACACGGATTCCCAACGAGGCGAGATCCCGTGCTCCGGTAATCGACAGGGCAGCCACCGCGCCCTTCGACGCCGCGTAGGCCGCCTGGCCAACCTGCCCTTCGAAGGCCGCGACGGAAGCGGTGTTGATGATGACTCCGCGCTGGCCGTCCTCGTCGAGTGGTTCTGCCTGGGCCATCGCCTCGGCGGCTGCGGTCATGACGTGGAAGGTTCCCATGAGGTTAACGTTGATCGTCTTAGAAAACAGCTCCGGGTCGTGGGGGCCTTTTCGCCCGAAGATGCGTGCTGAAGGGCAGATGCCTGCGCAATTCACCGCCACGCGCAAAGGCTTTTGCTTGGATGCGGCGAGAACCGCTTCGCGTACTGCGGCTGCATCGGTGACGTCAACTGCCGTGTAATTGATTCCGTTTTGTTTCTCCTCCGGGACGGACAGATCGAGCACGGTGACCGTGGCTCCGTGCTCCGCGAGTTCTGCGGCCGTTGCGGCCCCGAGGCCGGATGCACCGCCGGTAACGACGGCGGATGCTTCGTGCAGGTTCATGGTGTTTTCTCCTTTAATCACCGTGGGGTGTGGGGTTTGACAGGGCTGTTTAAACGAAAGCGGAAACGCCGGTGACAGCGCGGCCGACGATGAGCGAGTTGATGTCGTAGGTTCCCTCGTAGGTGAAGAGAATCTCGGCATCATCCATCATCTTCGACAAGTCGTATTCGGTCAGGATGCCGTTTCCTCCGCCGATGTTGCGGCCCGCCGCGGCGGATTCGCGCGCCAGGCGGGTGGTGGTTGCCTTTGCCAAGGCAGCAAAAGGCATTTCCAGCTTTCCTTGTTCTTGAATCTCTGCCAGCTGCGCCATCATGGCGAGTGACGCGGTGGCGTTGCCGAGGATACGAGAAAGCTGCTCCTGGACCAACTGGAATTTGGCGATTGGCCTGCCAAACTGCTGGCGCTTGACCGCGTACTCGCGGGCCTTGTCGAAGATGCCTAGTTGCAAGCCGGCTCCCTGCCAGCCCACCCAGGCGCGCGAGTAACACAGGAAGTCATTGACGTTGGCAAAGGATTCCGCACCCGGAATCAGGTTCTCGTGTGGGATGAGGACGTTGTCGAACTTAAGGTCCGCATTCTGCATGATGCGCAGGCCCATCTTGCGCGAAATCTTGCTGCGCGTTACGCCCTCGCGGTCGAGTTCAACGATGAAGGCCTTAATCTCATTGTCTGCTTTATCCCGTGCGAAGGTGATAGCAAAATCGGCGAAGGTGCCGGCCCCGATCCAACGTTTCGCTCCATTGATGAGCCAGCCTTCAGCGGTGCGCTCTGCTGTGGTGGCAAGGCCGCCGGCGATATCGGAGCCGTGCTCCGGTTCGGTCAACGCAAAGCAACCCACCTTGGTGAATTGGCGCAAACCTGCTAGCCAGGTGTCCTTTTGCTCTGGCGAGCCCAGTTTGTCGATGAGTCCGAGGACCAGCTCGTTGTGAATGCCCACCAGGGCAGACAAGGACACGTCCGCGCGGGTTACTTCCGCGTACACCAGCCCGCGGTAAAGGCGCGAGGTATCCGTGAGTTCAATTTCGCCCAAGCCCATCTCCGCCATGCGGGGAAGAAGATCGAATGGCAGCTCCTCACGGTCCCAGTATTCGCCTACGACAGGGCGAATCTCCGTCTGCAAGAACTCGTGGATCTCTGCTAACCGCGCCTGTTCCTCTGGGACGAGACGATCTGCCACCGCGAAAATATCAGCGTGGGGGTACTTAATGCTCTCCAAATGTTTCCCGCTGGGGTGTTGCGAACTAAGAATCGGCGGCATAGCTTTCTACCTTTCTAGCTGGGTTTTAAGGTCGCTGTATGGGCTTTCTCCAGGCCACATACAAACTCTTGGACTCAGGCATCAATGGGCTCTTCACATTGAATGAGTACGAATATACATCTTTCCGTACTCTTACGCGCCGTGTTCTATGATCATTGTGCGCAACAGACTGGGGAGAACGCACACAAATACCCCACATAGCCAGGACCACCGAGAGGCAGAAAGACTCATGACCCAACCACTCACGCCACGACAACGCGAGCTGTTCAATGCCCTCTTGCAGGACTTTCTAGCCGAGGGCTTCGAATCCTTTACCATCGACGGCGCAACGAAGCGCTACCAATGCTCAAAATCGACCATGTACGCATTAGGCCCATCCAGAGACGCGATCATTCGCCGCGTACTGGTCAGCTTCTTCAAAGAAATCACCCGTCGCACCGCAGTCACCACAGCGCCCACATACGCCCAAGCTCTTGAGAAATACTTCTCCTCGATGACCATTGCCCTGGAACCCGCGAGCCCTGAGTTCATGCGCGACCTCGCCTCTGAACCCGCCGCTCAGGAGGTGTATAGCCTCAACACGAGGAGAGCTACCGAGACTATCCACAAGCTACTCAGCCAGGGCGTCGAGGCTGGGGAATTCACCGCCGAGTACACCGACTTTGTCTCCCGCCTTATCCAGCGCTCAATGAGTGATATTCAGCAGGGCTTTTACTCAGACACCCTGGCCCCAGCAGAGGCCTACCACACCCTTGGCCAGCTCATTCTCCACGGAATTTCACTACGCTAACCTGCATCTTTCAAAGGCAGTTCAGAAAATCTCTAGCCATTACTTCGAACTCGAAGTAAAGTAGGCTGCGACCCACGTCACAGAGACGAACGGTTTGGGACACGGGCCATAGCCAGTGCGCCGTCCTTCCCCATTTGAGCACAAGCTAGAGGAGAACCAATGACCACGGTGACCGAACAATTCCAAGCAGCCCGCGACCTGCTGGTTTCTTATCAGACTGATTATGAAGCAGCCCGCAGCAACTTCGAATGGCCGCGCTTCGAGCACTTCAACTTCGCACTTGATTGGTTTGATCACCTCGCCACTGCGGAAGAGTCGAAGAACCGCGAGGCTCTCGTCATCTGTGAGACAGATGGCAGCAGCACCCGCCGTACCTTTGCTGAGATGTCAGCCCGCTCGGCACAATTGGCCAACTGGCTGGAGGCCCAGGGCGTCCAGCGCGGCGATCGCGTCATGCTCATGCTCAACAATCAAGTAGAGCTGTGGGAGTGCATGCTGGCCTGCATCAAGGCAGGCTTCGTTCTTAACCCGGCGACCGCAATGCTTGGCGCGGCTGATCTGCAGGACCGCACTGACCGAGCCAATATTTCCTGGGTTGTGGCCAATGCCGAGGACGCCGCCAAATTCCAAGACGTCAGCGGTGACTTCACCCTGATCCAGGTCGGTGATGAACCAGATGCACAGACAGCGCACCCCACCCTGCGCTATTCGGATTCTTTTACTGGCTCGGAAGAGTACACGCCGAAGCAGGAAACCAAGGCTGATGAGACTCTCCTGCTGTATTTCACTTCCGGCACTACGTCGAAGGCGAAGCTCGTCGAGCACACTCACACGTCCTATCCAGTGGGTCACCTGACCACGATGTACTGGATTGGCTTGGCGCCTGGCGACGTCCATCTCAACGTTGCCGCTCCCGGCTGGGCTAAGCACGCATGGTCGAACTTCTTCGCGCCGTGGATCGCCGGGGCCACCATCTTCCTATATAACTATGCGCGCTTCGATGCCGCTGCGCTCATGGACAAGATGGAAGAAGAAGGCGTCACCAGCTTCTGCGCGCCCCCAACGGTCTGGCGCATGCTCGTCCAAGCAGACCTGGGCCGTATGAAGACCCCACCGAAGAAGCTGGTTGCGGCTGGCGAGCCGCTCAACCCCGAGCTCATCAGCACCATTGCCAAGGCCTGGAACACAAACGTTCGCGATGGTTTCGGGCAGACGGAGACGACGCTGCAGATTGCCAATACCCCAGAGCAAAAGGTGAGGCCAGGCTCGATGGGGCGTCCGCTGCCAGGCTGGGAAGTCGTGCTCAAGGATCCCGCTACTGATGAGATTGGGGATACCGGAGAAATCTGCTTGAAGCTCGATCCCCGCCCAGTCGGCCTGACTGTGGGTTATTTCAATGAGCCAGACAAGAACGCGGAAGTCTTCCGCGATGGCTACTACCACACGGGAGACACCGCGGAGCGCGATGAGGACGGCTACATTTTCTACATTGGCCGCGCCGACGATGTCTTCAAGGCCTCCGACTACCGTCTATCCCCTTTCGAACTCGAATCCGTCGTCATTGAACACCCGGCAGTTGCCGAGGTAGCGGTGGTACCCTCCCCGGATCCCATCCGCCTCGCCGTGCCAAAGGCCTACGTCGCTCTCGCCGGCGGCTACGAGCCGACAGCGGAGACCGCCGAGTCCATCCTTAAGCACTGCCGCGATGGGTTGGCCCCCTACAAGCGCATCCGCCGCCTCGAGTTCTATGAACTTCCGAAGACCGTCTCCGGCAAGATCCGCCGTGTAGATCTGCGCAAGCGCGAAAACGAGATCCACTCCGCTGACGGCGGCGAGACGAAAGCATCGACGGAATACGCGGATTCCGACTTTCCAGCTCTAAAGGGTTAACCCCACCGCCCTTCAGCAACGCAGGCCCCAGCCCACTGCTGGGGCTTTCGCATCTGCGACGCCATAATCCCCCGGTAGCTCTCCCCCGTCTGCGGCCCTATCCGCGATGCGTGTGGTCGGGTACTTAGAACAGCGAAGCTCTCATTTATAGTTATCTCACGTACCGCAAGGAGGTCCTTTTCCGCTCATGGATATCATCGCTGAAGCACGCCGTCAGTGGACGAAGCGTTATTCCGCGCGCTCTGCTCGTGGCCTCGCCACGGTATCCTCCTTCGAACGTGCCGCACACATTTTGCGTAATGGCGCCGAAGATGTGCTGGCTCCTTATGGGGTAAGCTACAACCAGTTTGAGGTCCTCGCTGTGCTCATGTGGTCACGTGCGGGAAGCATGCCCATGTCTAAAATCAGCGCTCGGCTTCAGCTTCCACCGGCGTCACTCACTCACACGGTGCGCAAACTTGAGAAGGACGAACTTATCGAGCGTGTCAGCGATCCAAAAGACAAACGCTCAACCTTGGTCATGGTCACCGACCAAGGCATCGTGTTGGCCTCGGCGGCGGGGCCTGCTCTTGATCGCTATTTTGCTTCCGTTGCGCTTTCTACTGGCGAGCAAGACCGCATCATTGCTGCTGCCAACCGCATCCGTCGCGCAGCAGGCGAAGATGTCGAGGAGTCCGACGCTCAGTAGCCATCTGTTCTTTCAGACGCGTGCCCCCACGCGCATGCGACCGAAGAAGCCAAAAAGGCTAACTCGCGGTTAAGGGTTTAAGCGTGCTTAAACTCCGGGTCGCGCTTCTCTACAAAGGCTGCCATGCCTTCCTTCTGATCATGAGAAGAGAACAAAGCGTGGAAGGTACGGCGCTCGAACTGGATACCTTGGGACAATGAGAGTTCATCAACCGCATTGACTTGCTCTTTGATTTGAGACGTTGCCACGAAGGACTTTGAAGCGATGAGCTTCGCCGTCTCCAGCGCCGAGTCAAGGAGCTCACCGGCAGGAACCACGCGTGCTACCAAGCCGGAGCGTTCTGCTTCCTCGGCTGCCATCATGCGGCCAGTCAGGCACATCTCCATGGCCTTCGCCTTTCCGATAGCTCGGGTCAGTCGCTGGGATCCTCCCATGCCTGGCGTGACTCCCAAGTTGACTTCCGGCTGGCCAAACTTGGCCTTGTCGCCAGCGATGATGAAGTCACACATCATAGCCAGCTCGCAACCTCCACCGAGCGCGTATCCGTTCACTGCAGCGATGATCGGCGTGCGGGCTCGTGTGAGGACGTCCCAACCTGCGAACCAATCCGCGGTGTACATCTCTGTCGCCGACTTCGAAGACATTTCCTTGATATCTGCACCGGCCGCAAACGCTTTCTCTGAACCGGTAATGACGATTGCCCCTACTTCTGCATCGGCGTCGAATTCCTGAACTGCCTGGGTAACTTCAAGCATGGTGTCGTTGTTCAGGGCATTAAGCGCCTCCGGACGATTGAGCGTGATGAGTGCGACGCGGCCGCGCTTCTCGCTAAGAATTGCCATGGTAATAGTGTCCTTCCTGTGGTTCTTGATTGGTATTTAATCAGTGGTGATCGTTGAATTCTGGGGCTTCCACGCTGCCCTCGATGGGTTCAAGGACAGAAGCCACCACGTCGTCGGGGACGGCGCCGATGGACTCATATTCCCAGGAGGGATTGCGGTCCTTATCCACGATTTGCGCGCGAATTCCCTCCACAAATTCCTTGTGTTTTTGCATGTTCACGGACATCCAGAACTCCTGGGTCAAGGTCTCCGCGAAGCTCATCGTCGCATTGCGATTTAAGGATTCCTCGGTGACGCGAATGCCCAGCGGGGAATTCAAGCTCATCCGCTTGGCGGCCTTCGCCGCCCAATGCCCGTCGCCGCCTGCTGCTGCACGTTCTTGCAGGCGGGCAAGGGTCTCTTCAGCGGTGTCTGCGGCGTAGACGTCCACCATTTCGGCGCGGTCCTTACCGAAGCCTGGGCCCACTGACTCAGTGAACTTCTCAATATCGGCTGGGTCGCCCGTCTCCACCAGCTGCTCAACGAGAGCATCGAGCTTGTCCTTGGGCACGAAGTAGTCCGCGAAGCCGGTATCGATCGCCTCCGCGGCCCCCACGTGGATCGCGGTATACGCCAAGTGCCGGCCAAGACGATCCGCAGCTCGGGACAGAAGATAGGACCCACCGGCATCGGGCGAATACCCAATCCCAACCTCCGGCATTCCAATGCGCGAATCCTCGCAAACAATGCGGTGTGAGGCGTGCGCTGAGACACCAATTCCGCCGCCCAGCACGATGCCTTCCATGAGCGCCGCATAGGGCTTGGAATAGGTGGAGATTAAATAGTTCAGTTCATATTCCGTCTTCCAGAAATGGGCGCCTGCCGTGCCGCCCTCCAGTGCATCGTGGTACAAGGCCGCAACATCGCCACCAGCACACAGCCCACGATCACCCGCGCCCCGGAGGATAACGAGCTTGACGCGATCATCGTCCTGCCAGTCCTTCAAAACTGACGTCATCTCATCAATCATTGTCTGATTTAGCGCGTTAATGGCCTTGGGCCGGTTTAGCGTAAGAACACCAGCATGGCCGCGGATGTCGTGGATAATTTCATTCGTCATCGTCTATTCCTCCTCTTTATGGACAATCGGGCGCGTTCTAGTGTGGAGCTTCAAGCAACAGCGCTTCACCCTGGCCACCGCCGCCGCACAAAGTGACACCCGCGCGATGGGCCTGGCCGCTCGCAAGGCGATGCGCCGCATGGGCTACGAGCCGGGCACCGGATGCACCGATAGGATGCCCCAGGGCAATCGCACCGCCCTGCGGGTTCACATCATCGGGATTGATACCGAGGACCTTGGCAGAATGAACCACCACTGCGGCGAAAGCCTCATTGATCTCAATGTGATCGAGATCAGCAATGCCCCAGCCTTGGCGCTCAAGGGCTGCGAGGAGAGCCCGAGCGGGTTGCTCCTGCAAGGATGAATCCGGACCGGCTACCTGCCCTGGCGCACGTAGGACCGCCATGACCGGCAGTCCTTCCTTTTCCGCGTGCTCACGTGTGGTGAGAACTACTGCAGCCGCCCCATCCGTGATGGGTGAGGAATTGCCAGCGGTAATACTCCCATCGCTCTGAAAAGCTGGTCGCAACCCGGCCAAGGTTTCTTCAGTAACCCCTTCCCGAATTCCTTCATCGCGTGAGATGAGGACCTCGCCGCGCTTGCTCGATACCGTTATGGGAGCGATCTCCTTGTCGAAGGCCCCCTCCTCACTCGCTTGCACAGCGCGCTGGTGGGACAACGCGGCACAGCGATCTTGCTCTTGGCGGGTTGCGGGATAGCGTTCGGCATATTTCTCTGACAGCGAGCCCATCGAAATCCCCAGGTCGGCCGCGCGCAAGCCATCGTGTTCCATATGATCGAGCAGTTCGACGGTACCGAACTTCTTCCCACTGCGTGACTGCGGCAGTAGGTGCGGCGCGTTTGACATCGACTCCATTCCCCCAGCGACCACCACCGTGGCCTCACCGGAGCGAAGGAGCCGGGAGGCGTCGATAATCGCGGTCAAACCAGACAAACAGACCTTGTTGACCGTTGCGGTGTGCGCGTTCGGAGAAATCCCTGCCCCGAGTGCTGCTTGCTTCGTGGGATTCTGCCCCACACCAGCCTGCAGAACCTGGCCACACATCACGGCATCGACGTCGTCAGGGTGAACCTGTGCCTGCTCGAGTGCGGCAGCGATGGCGCGGGAGCCAAGCTCCGTTGCAGACAAGGGTGCAAGGGAACCAAGCAACTTGCCGAAAGGCGTGCGGGCAGCGCCCGCAATAACGATGTCCATATTTCGCTCTCCAAACTGTACGAAGTTAACCAGAATCGTACCGCTGGATTGTGTGCCGCGCCACCCTTTTGCATCAATGTATGCTCGCACAATCCCAAAGCAGCACGACACAAAACAGTTTGAAGTGCGGTGAAGGCTCCAAAACGGCCAGCTGCGGGGAGCACTGACTAGGCTCCCCGCAGCAGTTTTCGTGGCAGATTAGACCGTGAGCATCAACGGAATGACCACGATTTTGACTATCTGCGCCACCACAATGGTGGCCGCGTAGCCAGTCATAATGCGGGAATCCGTGCTGATTCCTGTGGCGTAGTCGACCACGGCAGGCTGGCCAAAGATGCCGGAAACGCCGCCCGCGGTGCGGGTTTCTGACTGGCCGAGGAACCTGTTAGCCACAGCGAAGAGGACGACGACAACCACGGTAATGATGGCGGCGAGAGCCATGCATTTCAGGCCCATCCAGGAGAATGCCGTGGACTGGAAAGCTTCACTTGAGGCCAAGCCCACCGAAGCCAAGAAGATAACCAGGCCCCACTGCTGAAGAGCCAGATTGATAGAAGCCGGAACCTTCCAGGGCACGCGGCGCGTGCGGTGCAGAGCTCCGAGAACAAGTCCGGTAATCAATGGGCCCAGCGCAAAGCCAAGCTCGAAGGACGTGCCACCCGGTAGTGGAACCACAATGAGCGCGATGAGGTAGCCCAGGAACAGACCACCACCGACAGCAACCCAGTTCAGCTGCGAGTAACCCTGAACCGAGTCACCGAAGTAATCGCGAATATCACCCAGGCGGTCCTGATCCACAATCACCGTCACCCGGTCGCCTGCATCGAGGTGCGTATCGAAGCTAGCCAGGAACTCTTCATCACCGCGTTGCACGTGGACAATGCGGCCACCGTAGCGCTTGAAGAGGTTGAGGTCCTCCACGGTTCGACCAGCAATATCGGAGTTCGACACCACCACGGTTTCAATGACCAAACGCTTGTCCACGAAGGGCACTTGAGGCTGACGCTTGCCTAGGGCAGCGGTAAGCTCGTGCCTTTTCGCCTTCGTCACGAGTACGCGCAGGATGTCACCCTTGCGAATCTCCGGATGGTCCCCGGCCACGGTTCGGATATTGCCGCGGCGAATCGTGGCGATAACAAACTGATCCTCGAATCGCTCCACCAGCTCCTCGTAGGTGATGTCCTTGGTCACCCGAATAGTCCGGGAGCGAAAGACCTCCTCCGCGGAATTGTCCTTGTCCTTAGTGGCCGGCCAGGACTGCTTGAGCAGAAAAGCTACCAGGAGGATAGCGACGGCCACGCCTACCGGATAGCCCAAGGAGTAGCCCACGGCGGGCAGTTCCTCGCCCGTTTGCTGTTGCGCCACGGCAAGCGATGCCGTCGAGGTCGTCGCACCGGAGAACACGCCCACGGAGAGCAAGGGCGACAGTCCCAACCAGCCGCCCGCGAGAAGTGCCACGGCGGCAGCACCCACCACCGCTATCGCGGCAGTAATCATGTGCTTGAGCTGTTCAGAGAAGCCTTTGAAGAAGCGCTCGCCGGCAGACAAGCCCTGCATATAGATGAAGAGGCCAAGGCCCATCTCCTGCAGGCTGCTTAAAATCGTGCCGTCGAGATCGATAAAGGCGCCGATGGCCAATCCCACGAACAAGGTGCCGGCTGCGCCGAAGCGCAGCGGGCCAAAAGGAATCATGCCAAATAACGTGCCGAGCAAAGCAATAAAGAAAATGCTCAGCCAAATATTTCCATCAAATAGTGCCAACACGGGAAATCATTGTAAGAAAACACTCAGAAAACTCCATGCATGGGTCCGCTTCTCCTCCCTAGAGGAGGCGCGACTCACACCGTGTTGGCAAAAGTGAGTCGCGCACGACCCCGCTGAGCTCACTAGCTGCTGAGGAATTCCTTCCACGCCGGCCATTCGGCATAGGTCTGCGCGCGCCCAGCCTCATAGTTGGAGCGCAGCTTTGTCACAGAACGCTCAGTCGATGCCACCTGCATATCCTCCGGGAAGAAAAGCTGTGCGCTCCCCTCCTTTTCCAGCTCCAGAAGCCGGTCCTTGGAGGCGTTGTACCGGGCCGGCCGAGCAATCATCGCCTCCGCTACGGCAGGGTACTTTCGGAAGATTCGTCGCAGCGCCGCCGGCCGCCCCACCTCAGGCCGCACGTAGCCACGCGGTTTCGACCCCAGGAACAGGAACTTCTCAAACCCGGCCTTCTCCGCCTGCTCGATGAGGATGCCGCCGGATTCCCCCATGGCGCCGTCGACATACGGCGCACCGTCGATGACGCGCATCGGCATGATCAACGGCAGCGTCGAGGAGGCGCGCACACGCACCATCAGGTCTTCCTGCGTCTTGATGTCTTCACGCCCCCAATACACGCTCTCCCCCGTATCTGCGCGCGCGGCGGAAATGCACACCTGCGCCGGGTTAGCGTCAAAGGCTTCCCAGTCAAAGGGCATGTCCTGGTCCGCAGCCTTCTCGTAGATGAACTCCGCATTGAAGTAGCCGCTACCGCGCAACAGTGAGCCCAGGCCGCCGAAGCTGGGGTTCTTGGCAAAGTCCACGAAGGATTCCTCGGAGCGAACCACATCGCGGGAAAGGAAGTTCACGGTGTGCGAGGAGCCCGCGGACACGCCTCCGACCCAGCCGAATTCCACCTCCTCCTTTAGGAGTTTGACGATGCACGCGGCGGTATAGGAATTGCGCATACCGCCGCCTTCAATGACGAGTGCTGTATCTTTCGCGTCAATCACACTGCACGATGGTACCCCCGCGCTAGGATCGCGCCATGAGTTTGTTTTCCGCGGTAAAGGATATCGTCGATAAGCTCGGCGGCTCCCCCACCGTCCGCTTGGCCTCCCCGGATCCCCACGCCGTCGAGGTCTCCGTAGACCACCTGTCCGTCCACACGGCCGGCGGCCTCATCATCCTGGTTACCTCCCCAGCCGGCGCACAGGTACTCAGTGAGGTGGCGCGCTCCGGCGAGCCCGCGCGCTTAAGTGGCTCTAAGACCACGGTGCATCTTTCCCCCACGACGAAGGCACAGCGTCCGGTCCATGATCCCAAGCGGGGCTGGGCCATCCCGCTATCCCCTGCGGAACGGGACATGCTGGCCCAGATCAGCGCCACGCCCGGCGATTATGAAGTCTCCGAGTCGCTTGCGGTCTCCATCGAAACCACCCCTGAAGAAAGCTAGCCTGCCATGCTCATCCTTCCCTTCCAAGGACGCACTCCCCGCATCCACCGCAGCGCCTGGATCGCCCCGAATGCCACCATCATCGGTGACGTCACCATCGGCCCTGACTCCTCCGTGTTTTATGGCTCCGTGCTGCGCGGGGACGTTGGTTCCATCCGTCTAGGCGCCCGCGTCAATATCCAGGACAACTGCGTCATCCACGTTGAATCCACCGAGCCGTGTGTGCTGAAGGATGATGTCACCGTGGGCCACATGGCCATGCTCCACGGCACGCGGGTGGGTGCGGGCACGCTCGTCGGGATGAAAGCCACCTTGCTCTCCGGCTCCACCGTGGGCCCTGGCTCTCTCATCGCCGCCGGCGCGGTGGTGCTCGAAGGCCAGGACATTCCCGCCGGCACACTAGCCGCCGGGGTTCCAGCCAAGGTGCGGCGCGAGCTGAGCCCTGAGGAATCCGCCGCCTTCATACCGCACGCCGCGCGCTACGTCGAAATTTCAAAAAATCAGGCGCTGCTTGGCGACGCCCTCCCTCTCGACGCCGTCCTCTACGACTAGCAGTCGCAACTGCCGTTGTTGCCAAAACTCCCGAGCCTGCCGCACGATCTGGCCAGAATTTTGGCAACTAGGGCAGTTCCACCACCGCGAAGCTAGGACAGCTGCCGAGTCGCCTTGAAGGCAAGCCCCTAAAGCAGAGCGAAGATGCCCATGACCACCAGGAAAGCGGCCACGCCGTAGCCGCTCCACAATGTCACGGTGGTGGAGTTCTCCCGGGCCCACGCAAAGGCGCGTCCGGCCCAGGACTGTGGCTTCGCCCGCACAAGGGCGATGAATAATCCGCACACCGTCGGCAGCGAGAGCGCAAACGTGGCGTAGAAAAAGAGGCCACCATACTTAACGGTATTGCTAAAGTCCCCGGCCGCTAGGTGCATCAGGCCATAGAAAAAGGGCACGGAGGTCAAGGACTGGATAACGCCCATGGCATAGCCCACCACAACGGTCTTAGCCGAAGGAGTGCGCAGCGGGCCGAGCAGTTTCTGCACCATATCGTTGGGTTCGCCCTGGGAGCGCCAGGCTAGAAGTCCCAGAGCAAGGCCAATGACTACCAGCCCCCACCCCAGCAGAGGCGATTCCAAGGCCGCGGCAACCTTGTCCTGGATACCGACGAATACGAACATCACCACGGCGGCTGCGGTGAGCACACCGAACCAATCGCCGACGATGACGAGGGCCGCAATCTTGCGGTAGCTCCCCCGCGGAAGCATGATGCCGATAGCCACCAGGATTCCGATCAGTAGGGCGTTGACGGAATCGGCAAAGGCATTGAGCACGGCTTCAAGCATGCGGGCCAGTGTACAGGGCGCGTTTGCAGAACTTACTCTGGACACCGAGCCTCCTGCGCCCTGCACCATGCTTTGCTCTAGTGGTGCAGCCCGAGGAAACATTCACTCACTGTTTACCGTTAAGGGCCCTCATGTGAGGGCCGTCAACGGTAAGGTATTGAAAAGTGCTTGCCGCCGCGACGGGGTTTCCCCATCGTCGGCGGCGCCGTAGCTCGTGCCCCCGACAGTGATGTGGAGAGATAAGTAATGAAGGTAGCGATTCTCGGCGGAGACGGCTTCTGTGGGTGGCCCGCTTCCCTTTATCTCTCCGACCAAGGCCATGACGTCATCATCGTGGATAACCTCTCCCGGCGCGCCATCGATGAGGAGTTGGGCGCGGAATCCTTAACACCCATCGCCTCCATTGAGGAACGCCTGGCTGCGTGGACCGAGGTTTCCGGCAAGACCATTGGCTTCCGCAACCTCGACGTGGCCCAGGACTACGACGACCTGCTCGAGTTCCTGAATACCGAACGCCCGGATGCCGTGGTGCACTTCGCTGAGCAGCGCGCCGCCCCCTATTCCATGAAAAATTCGCGCACCAAGCGCTACACGGTGGATAACAACATCAACGCCACCCACAACCTGCTCGCCGCCATCGTGGAATCTGAGCAGGATATCCACGTCGCTCACTTGGGAACCATGGGTGTCTACGGCTACGGCACCGCCGGAATGAAGATCCCGGAAGGCTACCTGGACGTGCAGGTGGATGCGGGTGAGGGGGGCGTCGTCAAGCAGCAGATCCTGTACCCCTCCAACCCGGGCTCGGTCTACCACATGACGAAGGTGCTGGACCAGCACCTGTTTGCCTACTACGCCAAGAACGATGAGCTGCGCATCACCGATCTGCACCAGGGCATCATTTGGGGCACGCACACGGAGCAGACCCAGAAGGACGAGCGCCTTATCAACCGCTTTGATTATGACGGTGACTACGGCACGGTGCTCAACCGCTTCCTCATCCAAGCCGGCATCGACTACCCACTGACCGTGCACGGCACCGGTGGCCAGACCCGCGCTTTTATCCACATCCGGGACATGGTGCGCTGCATCGAGCTAGCTTTGCAGAACCCGCCGGCGCGCGGTGAGCGCGTCAAGATCATCAACCAGATGACGGAAACCCACCGCGTACGTGACTTAGCGGAGTTGGTTGCGAAGATCTCTGGCGCAGAGGTGGCCTACGTGCCGAACCCGCGCAAGGAATCCGCGGAAAATGAGCTCCACGTCACCAACGACACCTTCCTCAACCTGGGGCTGGAACCGACCACCTTGTCTGAAGGGCTGCTGCACGAGGTGGAGGAAGTCGCACGCAAGTACGCCGACCGCGCTGACCGCTCCAAGATTCCGGCGCAATCGCTGTGGACGCGCCAGCAGCACGCCGGCGTCCCCTCCACGGAGGCCTAGTCCTCCGTGCGCATCGCAATCGTTACCGAGGTCTTCCTCCCCAAGATCGACGGCGTGGTCACGCGCCTGACGCGCACTCTGGACCAGCTGGCCGCGATGGGCCATGAGGTCCGGATTTTTGCCACGGGCAAGGCCCCTGCAACCTACGCCGGCTTCGAGGTCACCCGCATACCCAGCTTGTCGCTGTGGGTCTACCCGGAAATCAAATTCGGCTTGCCTTCGTGGAAGTTCTTCAAGGAAATCAGGGATTTCGATCCCGATGTCATCCACGCGGTCAATCCCATTTGGACAGCGGCGCTCGGTGTCTTTGCCGCGCAGCGCGATGCCGTGCCGCTGGTGGCTAGCTTCCACACCAACGTGCCTGAATACGTCGATGCACTGGGCATCGGGTGGACCCGCCCGCTGACTGAGGCCGCTCTGAAGTACCTGCACAACCAGGCTGCGGTGAACCTATGCACCTCAGGCCCCATGGTGGATAAGGCTCGGGAGGTGGGGATCCACAACGTGCACCTGTGGCCCAAGGCTGTCGATACGCAGGCCTACCACCCCAGCCGCGCCACCGCGCAGATGCGCGAGCGCCTCACCGGTGGTAACCCGGACTCCCCGCTGGTGACCTATATCGGGAGGGTCTCCAAGGAAAAGGACTTGGAGCGCCTCGACCACGTAATGCACCTGGTGCGGACAGAGCTTGGTGACGCCCGCCTTGCCGTCGTCGGCGATGGCCCTGCGCTGGAGGAGCTCAAGGCCAACTTCGATCCTTCGCACACCGTGTTCACCGGTTACTTGTCCGGCGAGGAGCTCGCCGCTGCCTTCGCTGTCGGAGATGTCTTCCTCTTCCCCTCCGCCACGGAGACACTGGGCCTTGTGGCGCTAGAGTCCTTCGCCTCGGGTGTGCCGGTCATCGGCACGAATGCCGGCGGTATTCCCTTCGTCATTGAGGAAGGCGTTACAGGACATCTCATCGAACCCGATGCCGATGATGAGGCCTGGGCCAGCGCTACCGTCAATCTTCTTCGTGACGCCACGCGTCGGGAGACGATGGGTGCTGCCGCCCGCCGCGAAGCCGAAAAGTATTCCTGGGTAGAATCCACCCAAGCCCTCCTTCAGGCATATGAGGAGGCTATCGAGCATCCCTTCTTCAGGGAATAAAACCAAGTCAAGGAGCACTAATGGACTCAGCCCAGGACCTGTACTCCGCTGGCGCCTTCATTCAAGCCGGCATCGACGCCGCGTTCTCCTCACGCTTGGGCGACGTGCGCGACGTCGAGGTGAACTTTGCATCTTCCGACTCCGAGCCCGCCACCGATCAGCGCGCAGTGGTGCGTTTTACTACCGCCTCTGGGACCTATGACTTCGATGGCCTGCGCCTAGCCACAATCCAGGATGGCCGCTTGCACTGGTCTACGGGGTTGACGGAACACGCGCCGCAACCGGAGTTCCACGGCCCGCAACCCGATTCCGCCCTGCTCCGCGGCTTGGCGCGGCGGCTCGTGGGTGACCGCCCAGTCATCCGCGTCCCGCAGGGCGAGGGCGAGGCGCTCGTCGCCGTCAACTTCGCGGAGATCCACCCCGATCCCCGTGTCAGCATCCTGGCCGGGCTTGAGCATACGGGGGATATTGAGGGAGGCGTCGACGAACACCTCGCCACCGCCGAGCTCGCCTCCTATGTGGGCGTGGCACCAGATGTTGTACAAGGCCTCGCGCACTTCCACGGCGCCCGGATCACGGCTCTCCCCCATCCCTTGGGCCGCGGCGGGCTCAGCGCACGCGATGTGCTGGCCGACGCCCACTTTATGGCCACCGAGCACAATTTCTTCCTGGAGGCCCGATTCCCCAACCTGTGGGCTGACCTTGACCCTGACACGTCGCGCACCGTGGTGAACTCTGATTATGGTTCGCTTACGGTTCCCTCCCATCTCATCGCCACCCTCAACGCCACAACGAACACCTTTACGTGGGCATGGGCGGACGAGCTCTCCGGTTCCATGTCCGCCCACGCCGCGGCGAACCTGCGCCGCTTCGGATATGACAATGCCATCCCCGAACTGATTCGCGCCCGCGTACCCATCCCCGAGGCACACTCTCTGCGCTTGCCGCAGCTAGCCATGCCAATTCTGGGGCTGTGGACCCTGCTGCCAGTGCAGCTACCCGACGGCCGCCAAGGCCTGGCGCTTTCTGACGCCCCCGCGTTTCACCTGCCTGCGCCGTCACGGGCCGCCGCGCAGGCCACGCTCAATGTTGCGGTGCCGGCGGGAGTGGATGAGCAGCGGGCGCGCGCCGCATACCAGCGAGCACGCCCTATATAGCTGCTAGGAGCTCAGCACCGCGCGGAATTCTTCGACGTCAACGTCCTCCGTGGTCGCCGGGTTAAACGCTGCATCTTGGGTCTTATCCACCAGTACCGCACGCACGCCTTCGGAAAAGTCAGGGCGGCGATACATGTGCATGCCCAGTTTGAGTTCTAGCAGGAGCGCCTCACGGATATCGTCGACAGCGGCTTCCGCCTCATAGAGCTCATTGGCCGCGATGATGGCGGCTGGGCACGCGGCTGCCATGAGGCGACGCACCTCGCCGGCGATCTGCGGGCGCTTGTCCAGCTCCGCGGAAATCTCCTCCCACGTGGGCAGCGCGAAGGTCTCCTCCAGGTCTTGAGCCACCTGCTCGAGCGGTGCTGGCTGCTGTGGCGCGGGTAGGGCCAGCTCTTCCAGTGCGGCATCAATACCGCGCTCGATAGCGGCTTCAATCAGCTCGGCGGCATCCTTGACCACGTGGGTTGCCACGCCCGTCCACAGCATGTCGGCGGCATACATGCGGTACCCGCTCAGCCCCCAAAACTTTGCCAAACCCGGCGAAGCTACGCCGCGGGTGCCCACCATGCGCTGGGCCGCATAAGCTACTCCGACGTCCGTGACGTAGCCGATATTCATCTCGGGCATCGAAGCGAAGGCCTTTTCCGTCACCACGCGGTGCGAACCGTGCAGGGAAATGCCCAATCCACCGCCCATGACGACGCCGTCGATGACGGCGATGTAGGACTTCGGAAACTCGGCGATATCGCCGTTGGTGAGGTACTCGCTGGCGAAGAAGGCATCGACCTCGTCCAGCTTGCCTTCCGCGATTCCCTCCCGCGCGTGACGCACATCGCCGCCAGCGCAGAATGCCTTGGGACTGTTGGAGTAAATAAGGACCTGCTCGATGTCGTCATCCTGCGCCCACGCTTCGAGGGAGCGGCGGATGATGTCAATCATGTCCGGGTTCAAAGAGTTCAGGGCCTTCGGCCGGTTGAGTTCGAGGACTCCTGTGTGGTTGCGCACGGAAACGAGTACTGGATCAGTCGTAGTCATGCGCACCAGTGTTCCATATCACAAAAGTTTCAGCCACCTATTTCTTGGCGCTACGTTGGACATGGTTCCCCGCCTCTAGCCCAACACTTTTAGATTGGTGTGACTTACTTGCTCCCACAACTTGTTGCCCTTGATATGGACGGCACGCTCCTCGACGCGCATGGCCAACTCCCTGCAGACTTTTCGGAGCTCCAGGACCTAGCCACTGCCCGCGGCTGCGAGCTGGTTCCGGCCTCGGGGCGCCAACTGGCCACCTTGAAGGACATGTTCCCGAAAGGCGAAACGTTTATCGCCGAAAACGGCTCAGTCATCATGCGCGGCGGTGAGATCATCGCGGCATTCCCGCTTGCGGAATCCACCGTGCACGCGGCACGGGAGGCTACTGCGGCCATCGGCGTGGAACATACCGTAGTTCTATGTTCCCCGGAGACCGCCTACGTTGCACGGGATGTGTCAGACGCGGCACGTACAGAGATTGCAAAGTACTACAAGGCGGTCACTTGGGTCGATGACTTGGATGCAGTGCCGGATAGCAACATCATCAAGATTGCTATTTTCTGCGAATCTGGTTCTGAGGCGCACATTTACGATCCCATCGTCCGCGCCGTCCCGGAGGACAATGTCGCGGTATCCGGCAAGGTCTGGCTCGATGTGATGGCCCGCGGCGTGGAAAAAGGTACGGCGCTGGCCAAGCTCGCTGAGCTCGCCGGTATTCCGATCGCAGCCACTGTCGCCTTCGGTGACTACCTCAATGATTTCGAGATGCTGCGCGCCGCCGGGACGGCTGTGGCCATGGAAAACGCGCATCCTCAGCTGAAGGAAATCGCAGATATCATCGCCCCAGCTAATACCAACAACGGGGTTAGCACCGTCCTTCGCCAGCTTTTGCGCACCTAACACGCTCCCCCGCAGCCTTGCCCGAGTAGCCCGTACGCACAGAGTAGGATTACTCGGGTTACTGAGCCTCAGTACCCGAACCCCGGTGTCTACCTGCGGAGTGTGTAGTGAAGAAGTTTTTGCGGTCGATGATGTCACGTTTGGCAAAGGGCGAGTCGTCTGCATCGAGTCCCGCTCCGTCCTCCTCGGCGGATTCCTCGAAAACTACCTCGCCTTCACCCGCTGCAACTTCCGCGCGCACTGCGCCTGCTACGCCTTCTCAGTCCCCGCCACCTGCTAAGTCCACCGCGCCTACCGCGAACGATAAGCCTGCTAAGGCAAGCGCCCCTAAGACTCCACCAGCACCCACTGGGCACGGACCCCGTAATGCCCAGCGTCCTGCCTCTCGGCCTGGCCGCGTACGCCCACGTTCGGCTGAAGACTTCACTCTAGATCTGACTCCGGATGCACTTCCCAAAGCCTCGGCGGTGAAAAAGGCCAAACTAGTTAAAGCCCGCGAAGAGGCCGAAGTAGCTTCGGCCGGTCGACGCGGCCCACGTCGGGCCATTCCGCGGCACCCGAACCCGCAGGCTCCCGCCCAACGACGCCAGGCACCTGCAACGCCCAGCGCCGACAAGGCTTCAACAACCAAGCCATCACAAACTCAGCCCGCTGCGAAGCAGCCACCTGCACACGGCGACAAAGCACAGTCTCCTTCCCCGGCTCCAGCACACCCCAAGCGGCAAGAAGGAGCCGAAAAGGCCGCGACGGCCCCGAAACCCAAGAAAGCCCCGGCGACTGCAAAGGCCAACGAGGAGACAAAGACCGAGGCGGCCGCAAAGCCCCGGGAAACCACAACGCCCCAAAAGAGCAAAGGAACCGGGGAATCCAAGCAACCTGAGAAGAAGGCTTCACCCGGCACCGAGAACGAGATTTCGCGTGCTCTGGCCCGCCGCTCGCAATCCGTCGGGGCGTTAAGCGCCAAGCAGGAAAAACGCCGATCAGAAAAGCGGCGAGTAGCACAGGCTTCCCCCACTGCCGCCGCTGCAGCCGCCCCTGCAACCGCAACCGTCGCGGCGGGCACAGCCGCCGCAGCTCCAGCAGCTGCTTCTGCATCCGCCCGCAACGCAACCGCCTCTGGCCCCACTGCCCCCGCTGGCTCAAAGCGCCGTGCGCGCGCCCGCCTGCGCCAAGTGCCGGGCCTGGATGGTCTGCGCGGTCTAGCGGTTCTCGCCGTGGTGATCTACCACTTCTTCGGGGATATTCTCCCCGGCGGCTACCTCGGTGTGGACATGTTCTTTGTCCTTTCCGGGTTCCTCATCACCTCGCTGCTTGTTCGCGAGTTCAACGTCACTGGACGCATCAGCCTCAAAGGCTTTTGGCTCCGCCGCTTCCGGCGAATCCTCCCGGCCGCACTCATAGTCCTGTCCATATGCACAGCGATAGTGTCGCTCATTGGTGGGGACCTGGCCGTTGGCATCCGCGAACAATTCTTGGGCACGTTCTTCTTTGTCAACAACTGGACCCAAATCGCCACGAGCCAAACCTATTTTGCGCCTAATGAAGTACAAGTTTTCGCCCACTATTGGTCCTTGGCTGTCGAGGAACAGTTCTACCTGATCTGGCCGCTGTTGATGCTTGGCGTCTTTGCCATTTCCCGCCGCAAGCCCAAGCGCCTGCCCATCGCCGTATCGCTCATCCTCGCATGTGCGTCGGCCGTCGCCATGGCACTGCTCTATAGCCCAGGCGAGGATCCCACGCGTGTGTACTACGGCACCGATACCCACGCGTTCGGTCTCCTCATCGGCGCGATGCTGTCCCTCCTCATGACCTCCACTGACAAGGACATGGACGCGGATTCTTGGCCGGCCGCAAACAAGGGCATACTCGCCGGAACCGTTGGTTCCTTCGCATTAGTTGGTTACCTCGCGCAATTGGTGTGGATGGGCGCAGATCGGGATTTCACCTACCGCGGCGGCCTCGTCCTTACCAGCGTCCTCGGCGCGGCAATGATTTGGGCAGTGGTGCGCGAATCTGGCCCCCTCACGTGGATCTTCCGCACCCGTGTGATGCGGTGGCTGGGCCAGCGCTCCTTCTCCCTCTACCTCTGGCACTGGCCGGTGGTAATGATTGTCCACGCGCTGTCCGACGCCCCCTCCTGGCTCCTAGGCCTCCTTTCGCTTCCGCTGAGCTGCGTGCTGGCTGAGGTGACCTACCAGTTTGTAGAAAATCCCTTCCGCCGCGCCGGATTCCGCCCTACGTGGCACGCCTACTGGGCTGCACGCCCCAGCGCGCAAGAGGTCAAAGATGGTTTTGGCAAGGCCATGTGGCCTGCCGTTCCCGTCCTCGTTGTTCTTTCCGTACTGGGCGTGGGCTACGCGCTGGTGACTTCGGAGGATAAGAGCGAACTGGAGCGCGAGCTCGAGCGCATGGCGCTGTCCAACGAACAGGCGGAGAATTCTGCCCCGGCACAGTCATCGTCTGTCCCCGCAAAGCCTTCCGAGACCACGAAGCCGAAGGAAAAGCGTGCGCTTCCCACTGGAAACGAGATTAGTGCTATCGGTGATTCCGTCATGCTCGCTGCCTCCGAGGCTCTCAATGAGCGTTTCCCGGGCATTAGCATCGACGCCACTATTTCCCGCCACTATTCGGCAGCCCTTCCTGTCATCAAGGCGCAGAAGGATTCCGGGCAGTTGCGCTCCACCGTGTTTGTGGGTTTGGGAACCAACGGGGCTACGTTTGAGGGCCAGATGGACGAGCTCATCGACATCGTCGGCCCCGAGCGCACGCTGGTGCTCGTCTTGCCCTACGGCGAGCGCGATTGGATGGGACAGGCACGCGCCGAGATTATTGACGCCGCGACTGCTCACGACAACGTCTACATCGCAGACTGGTGCGGCATGGCTCAGGAGAACCCGGCCATGCTTTACGACGACGGCGTCCACCCGCTCCCCGAAGGCGCACATCTTTACGCGGATGCGCTGTACGACGCCATGGAGCAATACGCCAACGAGGAAAAGGACCTCACCACCGTCTGCTCCCGCTAGCTAAAAAGCCCCGATCATCGCTAAAAGCCGCCCGGCTTATGCCGGGCGGCTTTTGTAAACGCGTGGGGTTTAGACCGAGAATTCAGCCATCTTGTCCCATTCCGTCTTACCGTCGATGTGAGTGTTGATGATGTCCGGGGTCTCCACCAGGTACTTCGGCAGCTCCTCGCACGAGCGCTTGAAGTGCTCGGTGCTGACGTGGTCGACATCAGTGCCGTCCTTATAAGACTCGAGGAGCAGGAAGCGCTGCTTGTCTTCCGGATCGCGGAACCACTTGAAGTCAATGCAGCCGGGCTCTGCCTGGCAGGCCTTGGTGTACCAGTCGATCTCTTCCAGGAAGGTATCGGCGTACTCGGGCTTGACGTGGAACTGTACGTTGATCAAAATCATGGGCCCCACTGTAACCTTCTCCGCGCAAACGTGCAGAAGGCCCTGCCTGTAGCGGCAGGGCCTCCTGTAATAGCGGCCTATCACCGGCCGCCTGAAGGTCTACTTGTTGAAGAAGTACTCCGCAACGTAGACGTGGGTGCCGTCGAAGGCCTGCGCAACGCCGAAGCCGGTGCCGTCAGTCTTGGTCACAGGAACATCGCGGTTGAGCCAGTTCACGCGATCCTTAGCTTCCTGCTCCGTGAGCTTGTAAATGTTACCGCTGCCCTCTTCCAAATGAGTCAGGCCATCGCCTGCATTGTCCTGGAAGGTAACCTTGCCGGCCGCAGCCTGGTTTGCCCACTCCTGGGCAATGTTCTTGGCGTTGGTATCTTCGTGGTGGCCCTGCTTAATCAGGTGGGCATGGGTTGCGCCAACGAGCTCATCGGCCACCGCCGGGGTCGGCTTCTTGATGAAGTCCGGCAGCTGGACGTTGTACTGCTTAGCCAGGTCATAAGCCTGCGCAGGAAGCTCGACTTCAAAGGAGTTGACCTGCTCCATAGCCTGGGAAGACAGCTGGTTCAGTTCCTGGGGCTGTGCGGACGATGGGTTAGCCGGGGCGGCCTGGGCCGCGGAGACCGAAAGAAGGGCGGTGAGGGATACTGCCACGGCGGAGGTAGCGGACAGGCGGGAAACACGACGCAAAGAATTCATAACTACCACCGTGCCATAAGTCCGCCCGCCTTGAAAAAGACTTCCCGGTCATACGGCATTTTCGATATCACTTTGTTATCAGCTGCCGGCAGAAAAGACCGGCGTGGAAGAATGACCAGAGACTTGCTTTTAGAATTCTTCGAGAGGTTGATCACTGGTGCTGGATGTCTTAACCGGGTTTGCCATCATTTTTGTGGTTATCGGTGTGGGGTTCATTCTGGGGCACCGGGGCGTTATCGGCCACGGTGAGGCGCGCCTGCAGTTCAACCGCACTGCGTTCTGGGCTGCGACTCCGGCGCTCATCTTCTCCAGCGTGGCCACCTCGGATACCTCTACTTTTATGTCTCCGGTTGTCGCTGTCATCGCGATTGCTTCGGTCGCCACGATGGCGCTGTATGGCTTTCTCAGCCTGGTATTCTTCCGCCGCAGCGGGGCTGAGACGATGGCCGGAGCGGCCGCGGCCAGCTACTACAACTCCGTCAACATCGGGCTGCCCATCGCCACCTATGTCATAGGTGATGCCACCTTTGTGGTGCCAGCACTCGTACTCCAGATGGCAGTGCTCTCCCCCTTCATCATCGCCGGCCTTAACGCCCAAGGAACGAGCCTGCGTTCAATAAGCAGCTCTGTATTCTCTGGGCTTACGGCACCGGTTGTCATCGCTGCCGTCGCCGGCTTCATCGTTTCTGCAGCGGGCTGGCACGTGCCAGAAGTCATCATGGCGCCCCTCGAGATCCTCGGCGGGGCTTCCATCCCGATGATCCTGATGAGTTTCGGCGCTTCCCTCACCGGAGACGGGTTGCTGGCTAGCGACCGCCTACCAACCATTACCGCGACCGTGCTCAAGCTCGTAGCCATGCCAGCCATCGCACTGGCGACGGGCCTAGCCTTGGGCCTGAGCGGCAACGAGCTATACGCGGCACTCATCTTGTCTGCGCTTCCGACCGCGCAGAACGTTTATAACTACGCCGCGACCTACCAATCGGGAGAGACGGTGGCGCGCGATACGGTCTTCCTCACCACTTTTCTCTCCTTGCCGGCCATGCTCGCCATCGCAGCATTCTTCGGGTAGAGCTGACCCTCGCTGGCGAGCACTAGCTGTACTGACCGGAGACGTTGGTCAATCGTGAGAAGGGCGGCTGGTTCCCGCAAGCCGTGTGAGGCCAGTGTTGCGTTGGCGTGGAGCAAGAGCGTCCCCTTGGAATAGACGGAGGGGGCCGATAACTCGACCCCCTCACGGTTGTTAGCGAGGATTCCTCTGTGAACCGCTAACTTTAGGCCAGACCCTTTGCTTGCTCGATGGCGGTGAAGTGACGTTGGGTGCTGGGCTGTTCCAGCTCATCGAGTACGGCCAGGGCCAGGTCCGCAGGGGTGATCCGCGACGTACCGTCGTGGTTGATCAGAAGCGTGTCACCGCCTCGGCGATAAGCGCCGGTTCCCTGTCCGGGCTCGAAGACTGCCGACGGACTCAGGTAGGTCCAGTTCTGGTTCGGATGTTCTGTACACGCGTTGAACTGGTCGAGGCTGGCCGATGCGACGTCACGCCACTGGGGCGGCACGAAGGTGGGGTCGTCCAGGACGCGTAACTCCCGATCGTGAGGTGAGCGTAAGGGCGCTGCTCCTCCTACGACCAGAACCCGAACCCCCGCGACAGCGGCGTGGTCGAGGACATGGCTGGTCAGCGGAGCCACACTGCTCTCATCGCCGGGGACCATGCGCACGGCGAGCACGACGGCGTCTGCGTCGTTCAGGACGGGCTGCAGGGGTGCCTCGAGATCTGTCAGATCGAGACGAGCGACGGTAGTATGCGGGTCGTTGGTCTCCGGTGGGTTGCGCGATACGGAAGTGACGTGGTGGCCGCGGCGTGTGGCCTCCTGCGCGATCGCGGTACCGGCCATGCCGGTGGCTCCGAGAATCGTGATGTTCATGAATTGTCCTTTCGATAATTGGTGGGGGCGGGGAGCTGGCCACAGACCATGGCAGCCAGGGCGATCGCGAAGCCGAGGTACTGCTCGGCTCCGAGGTGTTCATGCGCGATCAGGGCGCCGAGCAGGGCGGCGACCAACGGCGAGAGGAGTCCCAGGAGGGCTGTGGACGTGACCGGAAGCCGCCGGATGCCGGTAAACCAGAGGCTGTAGGAGACCAGCGCTCCGACCAGGCCGAGCCAGGCGTACCCAAGCCAGCCATGGACAGGAATTACCGGCGGTGGTCCCTCCACCAGCAGCGCCGGGATCGCCAGCAGCAGGCCGGCGGACGTCAGCTGCCAACCGGCCAGTGCGACGGGCGAGACACCTTCCGGGAGCTTCCACTTCTTGGTGAGGACCACGCCGGTGGCCATGGCCGCTGCGCCGCCGAGTCCTTCAACCACGCCCACCGGGTCCAGAGCAGCGCTTGGACCGAGAACCACGAGGGCCACGCCCACGACACCCACGACACCCCATCCCAGACGCCATCCGGAGAGTTGCTCGTGGAGGACAGTCACGGCCAGCAGGGCAACGATGATGGGCTGTACCGCATTCAGCGTGGCCGCTACCCCGCCCGGAAGACGCTGCGCCGACAAGAACAGCAGGGGGAAGAACGCGGCCATGTTCAGACCGCCCAACACGAAGCTCTTCCACCTCCACGAACCGCGCGGCAGCTGCCTCGACAGGCACAAGGCGATGATCCCTGCCGGCAGCGTCCTCATGAACGCAGCAAACAATGGATGCCCGGCTGGGAGGAGGTGGGTGGTCACGATGTATGTCGTCCCCCACGTAGCGGGGGCCAGCGCCGTCAAACAGGTCCAAAGCAACGAACCGCGGCGCCCATGAGAAGAAGTGTTCATGCATCCATCATCAGTCGCTCACCAGTAGTGAGTCCAACACATTGTTCTCACCCAAACAATGAGCTGCTATCATGATTGGATGGAACTCCAACAGCTCAGGTACGTCGTGGCGATCGCCGAGAAACGCAACTTCACGCGAGCAGCAGAAAGCTGCTTCGTCGTGCAGTCAGCCCTGAGCCACCAGATCAAGGCCCTCGAAAAGGAACTCGGCACGGCACTGTTCGTGCGCTCATCCCGCCGGGTCGAGCTGACCCCCGCCGGCGAAGCCTTCCTCACGGAAGCACGGATCAGCCTCGCAGCCGCTGACCGCGCCGTGGCGGTCGCCGCCGAGGCCGTGGACCAGGTCCGCGGAAGCTTGTCGGTAGGTGTGATCCCGACGGTCACAGCCGTCAGCGTGCCCGACATCGTCGCAGCCTTCCACGCCAGCTATCCCCACGTGGATCTCACCGTGCGGAGCGGGGGAAGCAATGAGTTCATGCGCGATCTCAGCAGCGGGAGACTGGACGTAGCATTCCTCGGCGTGGACGCCGACGTCACCCCAGCGTCCGGACTCACCGCGCACGAGATCGCCCGAGGGCGTCTCGTCGCTGTTATGGCGTCACAGCATCGGCTAGCACACAGGGGCACCTTAGCCCTGGCCGACCTGGCCGACGAGACGTTCGTTGACTTCCCGGCCGGGTCACCGGGCAGGCTCCAAGGCGATCGGGCATTCGCTGCCGCAGGCCTTCAACGCCGCGTGGGCTTCGAGGCGATGTCGACCGAGTTCATGCTCGCCCTCGTCGAACGCGGGTTGGGCGTCTGCCTGCTGCCCGTCGACTGTGTGCCAGCCAACCCAGCGCTGCGAGCCATTCCCGTGGTCGATGGCCCTTGCCGGACCGAGTACATCGCGTGGGGATCTTTCAATCCGAGCCCCGCCGCTCGAGCGTTCATCGAACAGGTCAAGGAATCAATCGCCCTGCACATGGTCGACTGATGCCAGATCGCCTCGATCAACGTCTCCGGTCAGTACAACTAGCCGTCGAACACTAGCCTTCCAGCTTCTCCCCCAGCTCCAGCCATTCCATCTCTAGCTCCTCGCGCTCGGCGGCTACCGCTTTGAGGTCGGCGTCGAGCTTGGCCAGCTCGCCGCTGTCTCCCTCTCCGGAAGACATCTTCTCCGCGGCCTGCGCCATCTTTTCATTCAGCTTCGCCGTCTTGTCGTCGAGCTTGCCCATCTTGCGCTCCAGCGCGTTCATCTTCTTGGTCAGCTCGCGCTCCTCTTGGGAACTCAGCCGTTTTACCGGGGCGGTTTCCGTACGCTGACCATCGGCGTTCTTCGAGGCCTCGCCCAAGTCGAGCACACCACCGGCGGTGGCGGCTTCCATCTCCTGGCGGCGACGCAAGTACTCCTCGATTCCGCCCGGCAGGTTGGTGAGCTTGCCGTCCCCAAACAGCGCATAGGTGTTGTCCGCGATGCGCTCAATGAGGTAGCGGTCGTGAGATATGACCACCAAGGTTCCCGGCCACGAGTCCAGCAAGGATTCAAGCTCTTGGAGGGTATCGATGTCGAGGTCGTTCGTGGGCTCGTCGAGAAGCAGCACGTTTGGCTCCGCCATGAGCACACGGGTCAGCTGCAAACGGCGGCGCTCACCGCCCGATAGATCACCGACGGGTGTGCGCTGGCGCTTGGCGGAAAAGCCCAGGCGCTCGGCCAGCTGAGAGGCAGAAAGCTCTTTCTTGCCCAGGTGAACGTAGGTGGCGACGTCTTCGACAGCGTCGAGAAGCCGGCGCTGTGGATCCAGGTCATCGAGCTCCTGGCGCAGCCAGCCCAGACGCACGGTCTTGCCCTCAATGCGCTTGCCAGCGGCAAGCTCGACTTCGCCAGCAAGCGCGCGCAGCAGCGTGGTCTTGCCGGAACCATTAACGCCGACGAGGCCAATGCGCTCGCCCGGCGCCAGCCGCCAGGTGAGGTGGTCTACCAGCGTGCGGCCGTCCGGGGTTGTAACCTTTGCGTCCTCGAGCTCAATGACGACTCGCCCCTGGCGCTGCTTGGAAAAGGCCATGAGCTCAACCTTGTCGCGCGGCGCGGGAACATCCGCGATGAGCGCCTCAGCCGCTTCGATGCGGTAGCGCGGCTTCGAGGTACGGGCAGGCGCCCCGCGGCGCAGCCACGCCAGTTCTTTGCGCGCCAGATTCTGGCGGCGCTGCTCGATGGCATCGGCTTGGCGGGCGCGCTCAGCGCGGGCAAAGGTCCAGTCGTTATAGCCGCCCTCGTAGGCATCGACGACACCATCGTGGACCTCCCAGGTCGTGGTGGCCACAGTGTCGAGGAACCAGCGGTCGTGCGTGACGACGACGACCGCCAGTTTGCGCGAAAGCAGGTGGCTGGCCAGCCACTGCACGCCTTCGACGTCGAGGTGGTTGGTCGGCTCGTCGAGAACCACGATGTCGAGGTCTTGAACGAGTGCGGCGGCCAGGTTGACGCGGCGGCGCTCACCACCAGAGAGCGAGCCCACGGGAGTATCCAGCCCAAGGTCAACGATGCCGAGGCCGCCGAGGACATCGCGCACTTTGGCGTTAGAAGCCCACTCGAAGGTTTCCAGCCCGAGCGGCTCAATGATGACTTGGGCGATGGTGAGGGACTCCTCCAGCTCGAACCGCTGGGTTACCACCGCCATGCGCAAATCCGAGTTGTGGGATACGCGGCCCGCGTCCGGCGGCTCAATGCCGGTGAGGACCTCCAGCAGCGTGGTCTTGCCGCCGCCGTTGACACCGACGATGCCGATGCGATCACCGGTTTGAACGCCGAGGGAGACCCCGTTCAGCAGGGTCTTGAGCCCGAAGGACTTGGTTACATTTTCGAGGTTAATGAGGTTCGCCATATCGAGAGTTCATCTTAGTGCTTCAACACGGTTACCCCCGCACCATTACCTTTATTGCTATTGATTTTCACTTCCAATACTCTGCAACACCATGAAAAGAGAACGCCTCATCCTGTGCGCCGCACTTTCCGCAAGCATCATCACGCTGACCTCCTGTTCCTCCCCCGAAAGCAACGAAGCTTCATCGCCCTCCAGCGCTGCAGCCTCCCACGCGCATGCCGAACACGGCGAAGGCCATGACGGAGAGCACAGCCATGACGGCTTCGAAGCCTCTGCTGGCGAAACCGAGGTGGCAGAGCTTCCTCCCCGTGTCCTCATCTCCCACAAGGACGGCCTCACCACGCTCGATGGAGAGACCGGTGAGGTCATCGACAACGAAGAACTGAAAGCATTTCTCCGGCTTAGCGATGCCGGCGATAACCGCCACATCATGGTGACCAAAGGCGATAGCTTCCTCACCTACGACACCGGGCGCATCACCAAGCCACACGGAGATCACAAGCACTACTACGCGGCTCAGCCGCAGCTTGACGACGCTTCCATTGACGCACCTCACGCCGGCCACGTGGTTCACCACGATGGTTTTACCGCGCTCTTCTCCGACGGAGATGGTGTAGCAAAGATCTACAAGACCGAGGACTTCGGCAAGGAAGACGCCCAGCCGGTCAACACCGTCGAGACAGGTGCCGCGCACCACGGCGTCGCGGTTCCGCTGAAAGACGGCTCCGTGGTCGCCACAAAGGGCACCGAAGATGAGCGCCACACCATCCAGCATGTGGATAAGTCTGGCAAGGTCCTTGCGGAAACCACCGAGTGTCCTGGTGTTCACGGCGAAGCTGCCGCTGGCAATGGCTCCCTCTTCTTCGGATGCGAGGACGGGCCCGTTGTCTTCGACGGAACTGAATTCCACAAGATCGACGTTTCCGCCTATGCAGGCAAAGACGGCTACCAGCGCTCCGGCAACTCCGCGGGCTCAGAGGAATCCAACGTCATCCTGGCGGATAACAAGACCGACAAAGATGCCGACTTCGAGCGCCCCACCTCAGTGACCCTCATCAATACGGAGGACTACTCCGCCAAGAAGATCGAGCTCGGCGAGTCCTACTGGTTCCGTTCCCTGGCCCGCGGGCCCTTGGGCGAGGCACTGGTGCTCACGACCGACGGCAAGCTCAACATCATCGACCCGGATTCCGGCGAGATAACCAAGAAAATTGACGCCATCTCCCCGTGGAAGGAAAACGAGGAGTGGCAGCAACCAGGGCCGATCCTGAAGGCAGCCAACGGCTATGCCTACGTCACCGACGCAAACAAGCAGGAACTGGTCGTTCTTGACCTCCTCGGCGACCAAGAACCACAGCGCTACAAGCTCGATGTCAAGCCAGTAGAGATGGCCGTCCTCTAAGGGCCTCCACCATTCACCCTGCTGGTGCTAGACCAGTGTTGCGCCGGTGGCTGGGCCGCGGGTCACCAATCCGCGAGTACCGCGGTTATCGGCGCACACCTGGGCCACCACCTCCTGCGCGGTCTCCTCGTCTTCGCAGAGGAAGGCGCAGGTAGGACCAGAACCGGAGACAATTCCCTTGAGGGCACCGGCGGCCTCACCAGTATCCAGAATCTTGCGCAAGTCCGGGCGCAGCGAGAGCGCTGCTGGCTGGAGGTCATTGTGCATCACTGCGGCGAGCTCACGGGGGTTGCCGCCTACGAGGGCTTGGCCCACGGCTTCAGTATCGAGGTGCGGGGCGCTTCCGCGTCCGGCATCCCGCAGCTCATCCAGCTTGCGGAATACCGACGGCGTAGACAAGCCCTCAGCATTGGTGATGATCGCCCAGATATAGCGCCCACGCGCCAGCATCGGAGTCAGAAGCTCACCGCGGCCGCGTCCCAAAGCCGTGCCGCCCATGAGGGTAAAAGGCACGTCGGAGCCGAGTTCCGCGGCGAGTTCGTAGAGCTTTTCCATGCTGAGAGGCTCACGACCAAACTCAGCGCTCAGCGCGTGATTGGCCAAAAGCAGGGCCGCGGCGGCATCGGCAGACCCGCCGGCCATCCCGCCGGCAGCGGGGATGTTCTTCTCCATCGTCAGCGTGCCAGCTGCCGGCAGCATGAGGTTTTGCGCCACCAGCTCCACCGCGCGCCATGCCAGGTTCTCGGACGATGCCGGCACGCCTGTCGCGTGGTTACCCGTGACCTCCACGGCGCAGCCCTCGCCCCAGCGGTAGCTCACGCGGTCGTGTACATCGAGGGATTGGAACACGGTGGCCAGCTCGTGGAAACCATCCGCGCGGGCCTCACCCACGCCCAGGTGCAGGTTGACCTTGGCGTGGGCACGCGCCTGCCACAGCTGCGTGGAATCAGTCACTGTATTACTCATGAGGCTTCCGCCAATCGGACGAAGTCCTCCACACCTAGCTTCTCGCCGCGCAGGCGCGGATCGATATTCGCCGCGCGCAGCGCCTCCTCGGCTGCCGCGGCGGAGCTATAAAAGCCCGCCAAGGCGGCGCGGAGGGTCTTGCGGCGTTGGGCAAAGGAGGCGTCGATCAGCGCAAAAAGCCGCGGGCGCAGCGCCTCGTCGAAGGGGCGGGTGCAGTCGATGCGCACCAACCCTGACTCAATCTTCGGCGCCGGCCAGAACACGTTCTTGCCGATTGTCCCTGCTTGGCGGACGGGGCCATAAAAGGATGCCTTCACACTAGGAATGCCGTAGACCTTGCTGCCCGGAGCGGCGGCGAGGCGCTCAGCAACCTCCAGCTGCACCATGACCAAAACGCGGCGAATGGATGGGTAGACCTCCAGCAGGTGGAGCAACACCGGTACCGCGACGTTATAGGGCAGGTTGGCCACCAAGGCGGTGGGCTCCCCCAACTCGCCCGCCTCAACGGTGAGCGCATCCTTTTCCACGACCGAAAGACGGTCAGCAAAATCGGCGGCCCGGGCGGCCACGGTATCCGGGAGTTTGCCAGCCAGACGCGGGTCAATTTCCACGGCCGTCACGTGCGCAACTTCCCCCAACAGCCCCAGGGTCAGCGAACCCAGCCCGGGGCCCACCTCAACCACGCGGTCCTCTGGGGACAAGTCGGCAGCAGCAACGATGCGGCGGATGGTGTTCGGGTCATGCAGAAAGTTCTGGCCCAGCTTCTTCGTCGGCGTCACGTCAAGCTCAGCGGCGAGTTCGCGGATCTCCACTGGGCCCAGCAGATGGGGTTGAGTCATACCACTCAGACTAATACGCGTGGCTCGTAAGCTTTAGCGCAGGCCGAGCTTGGCGGTACACGCAGGCCATGCACCCCAGCCCTGCGCGGCTTGAACCTTCTCTGCCACAGCGATCTGCTGCTCGCGAGAAGCCTGCCATGCCTCCGGGGCATACTCGGTGCCACCAAAAGCAGCCCAGGTCGACGGGGTGAACTGCAGGCCACCGGAGAAACCATTGCCTGTGTTGATTGCCCAGTTGCCGGTTGCCTCACACTGTGCGATGGAATCCCACACGGAGCCATCCGCAACGGCCGGCGCGGTGGACTTCGGCTTGGTTCCGCGCGCAATCACGGCAGCAACGGCCTCCCTGCGCACGTCTTCCTTGATAATCTCGTTGGATTCTTCCTTGCCGTTGACCTTGACAATCTTGCGGGTCACGGCGCGCGAACCGGGGGTTCCCTCCTCGCGGACTTCCTCAGTGCCTTCCTCGAGCTCTGGGTCATCGACATAATTAGCCGGCGCGTCAAAGTCCTCCGTCTTTTCCTCTTCGGAGATCTCGACGCGGTCCACAGTAATGGCGGTACCCGCCTTCACCGGCGTATCCAGAGCTGGGGATACGCGGTCATCCTTGCCCACCGTGATTCCACGAGCCTCAAGCACGTCCCCCACAGTCTTGGCCGCAACGCTGGCATAGGAAACGGAACCGCCGTCAGTAAGCTTAACGATCTTCGGGGACACCACTTCAAGGTTCATTCCCTCAGTCACCGTTTCATCCTCCTCCACGGTCTTGGAACCGGAAGTGATGGCAGCACCCGGGGCGATTCCATCGAGGCCACCCAGCAGGTCAGACACCGTGAGATCGGTAGACGAGAGCTGCTTTTCGACGCCATCGATGGTAACCGCGACAGGCTTGGCAGTGCGAACGGTGATCGAGTCACCGTCAGCGACCTGCTCCGACAGGGCCGGGTAGACAACGTCTTCTCCCCCAACGTTGACTCCGGCAGCCTCGAGGGCAGCGTTGACATCACCGGCGAAGGTGGCCAGCTGAGTGGTCTCGCCGTTCACGTCAAGCGTGATGTCCTTCTGCGTGCTGACGGCAACGACGCCGCCCACGGCTAGGGTGCCGAGCACACCACCGGTAGCCATGCGCAGCGGCAAAGAGCGGGAATTGTTGATTCGCTTGATCTGCTTCTTCGGGGACATAAACCTTTACTCGTCTTCACGATGCTTCGTGTTCACAATGCAGGAACCCGCATTCTGAACACCTGTCACGGCGCGCCCCACGCGCGCCCGCCGGCGACATCAATGCCGGACTAACTTTGAATAACAATACGGTAACAGAACGTAACTTACGAAATGCATTCACGCGCCGCGGCCACTATCAGCACACTCGTCACAACAAACACGTGCGCCACCACTGAGCAGCACCTTTAGATAAAGTGAAAATCCTCACATGCCAAAGACCCGCGCGAAGGTCGTGGCCACCTCCGCCGCGAGATCCTCCACTTCTTGACCACGCGCCTGCGCCACACAACGATACGTGTGCCCAATCAAGGAGGGCTCGTTGCGCGCACCCCGGAAAGGCTCCGGCGTCATGTACGGCGCATCCGTTTCAATCAGCAGTTGCCCTGCTGGGGCAATGGCAGCGGCCTGGCGCATCTCCTCATTGCGCTTGAAAGTAACGTTGCCGGCGAAAGACAGAACATAGCCGCGCTCAAGGGCTTCTTTGGCCACAGCGAGCGGCGAGGAAAAGCAGTGCAGCATCACCGTCGGCGGCTCGGGGCAATCCCCCAGCACACGCATGAGGTCCTCATCGGCCTCACGGTTGTGGATCATCAGCGTCTTTCCTACCTTCGCCGCCAACTCAGCGTGCCATCGAAGAGCCTCTTCCTGCGCCTCGAGGGGCGCGGTGGTTTCCGGCTCGTGGTGAATCCAATAGGTATCTAATCCTGTCTCCCCGATGGCCACGCAGCGCGGATCCGCAGCCATCTCGCTCAAGCGCAAACGAGCAGCCTCATCAAGTTCAGCCGCCTTAGTGGGGTGAATGGCGCACGCGGCATACACGTTGTCGAATTCCTGCGCCGCTGCCAAAGCCTTCTCCGCCTCAGCCAAGCCATCACCCACGGTAACGATGCGCTCTACCCCGGCTGCGCGAGCGCGGGCAACGAGCTCGGAATCATCGTCACGGCAGGAGGCAAGGTGCGTGTGGGCGTCGATAAGCTGGCTCAAACCTTCGGCGGGAACGGGCGTGGGGCGTGGCTTCTTCTTAGACATGGCTGCGAGTGTAGTCTTGCGCGCATGATTATCCGTGAAGCGACGGACGCCGACGTCCCCGCGATGACCGCCACGCTGAATTGGGCCATCCGAGAGACCCACTTCATCTTTCGCAGCGAACCCGCCACGGTGGAAGAGCGCACCGAGTATCTCCACCAGCTACGCCGCGACGGCTGCCCCTGCTTCGTGGCTTTCACTGACGACGGCACGTACTTGGGCTGGGCTCTCTACCGCCCCTACCGCGATCCCAAGGTGTGGCTGGGATGCTACGAGACCACGATCTACGTTGATCCCGCAGCGCACGGCCGCGGGGTGAGCACGGGCTTGCTCGGTGCAGTCGTTGAGCATGCCCGCGCAGCCGAACAGGTCCATACGCTGCTGGCACTCATCGTGGCGGACAACGCCGCATCCATCAAGTTGCATGAAAAGTTCGGCTTTGCCACTGTAGGAACGTTAAAAGAAGTCAGCCGCAAAGCTGGGCGCTGGATAGACCTCACCCACTTGCAACTCATGGTTTAAGGAGCATCATGCACGTCCGTCCCGCAGAGCTTGCCGACGCCTCCGCAATCGCCACCATCTACAACTCCGCCTCCGCCGCGAAACCGGCCGCCAACCTCGTCACATGGCAGGAGTCCGTAGAGGACCGCGAGAAGTGGCTGGCGCAGATGGAAAAGGACAATTATCCGGTCTATGTCGCCGTGGACGACGACGAAATTGTTGGTTGGGCCGCCTACTTCCAATTCGTCACCCCAGCCATCTACTACGGCACGGCGGAGGACTCCATTTACATCGCGGAATCAGCGCGCGGCAAGGGCGTGGGCAGCGAACTCATGGACACGCTCATGGATCACGCAAAGGAAAATGACTACGTGGAGACGATGATCACCTACATCGTGGACACCAACGAGTCCTCCATCGCCCTGCACAAGAAGTTCGGCTTCGTGGAAACCGGCCGCATGCCCAATATCCACACCAAGGACGGCGTGCGGCTAGGGCTGGTGCACCTGCAGCGCGACTTCGACCGCTCCTAAAGCGGCTTGATTGCCGCCCCACCCCAGTGACGGCACTGCCCTACGCCCCGACCCAGTGACGGCACTGCCATTGTTGCCAAAGATCACGCCAGATCTTGAGGCGAAGCGGGAAACTTTGGCAACAACGGCAGTTTCAACCCAAGAGACTCACACTGTGCTGCTCAATCACTCCCAGCGCACAAGTTAAGCCGACGCTGCCTGAAGCGGCACAATATCGTCCAACTCAGCAAGAATTTTGTCTTCCGCGACATCCAAATCGTAGTGAGTCTGCAGTCCCAGCCAGAACTGTGGGGACATTCCAAAGTATTTAGCCAAACGAAGAGCCGTATCGGCGGTAATAGCCCGCTTTCCGTGGACGATTTCGTTAATACGTCGAGGCGGGACCCCTATCGAAACAGCGAGTTTGTGTTGGGTAATCCCCATGTCCTTGAGAAAGTCCTCCATAAGGATTTCACCTGGGTGTACCGGGGGGAGCTTGTTAGTGGTAGTCAACGATCTCAACCTCCTCTGGCCCTAAAGCGGTCCACCGGAAGCAGATCCGCCATTGGTCATTGATACGAATACTATATTGACCCCGCCGATCGCCCTTCAAAGCTTCGAGCCTATTTCCTGGAGGAATCCGAAGCTCATCGAGCCTCTGAACGTAGCCCAATTGCCTCAGCTTGCGAAGAGCTACCGAGTGAATACGTGAATCAATCGAGAGCACCCTCTCTCGATTCCATAGACGCTCAGTGGCCCTATCCGCGAACGACTGAATCATAAACGCACCATACCCCCCATAACGCGACGCGTCAATAACGCGAGACGTTAACTCTAACTAACGCTGTAACACAAAAGCTACCGCAACTGGCGAGGACCTGCTAGGCAGCGAGCTCGTCGTCAATGTAGACACGCGTCGTCGCACGCAGGCCCGCGACCAGCATGCAGAAACAGAGCACCATGAGACCAATGAGCACAGCGGTCCAATCCCCGGTGGCCCCGCGCACCACTCCCACGGACAGCGGTACGAGGCCCGCCAAGACGTAGCCGCCCGGCTGAACGAAGCCGGAGAGCCGCGCCGTAGTGAGCGCGGTGCGCGTGCGGGCAGTGAGCAGAGCAAGCGCCAATGGGAAGC
This sequence comes from Corynebacterium aurimucosum ATCC 700975, assembly GCF_007672725.1. Lineage (GTDB taxonomy): Bacteria > Actinomycetota > Actinomycetes > Mycobacteriales > Mycobacteriaceae > Corynebacterium > Corynebacterium hesseae. Next base: position 26,265 of record NZ_VDTC01000007.1, on the reverse strand, counting down.
ACATGCCGCCGATCCCCATCAACGAGGCCCAGATCAAGGGGGCGGCGTCGGCAGCCACCAGCACTCCACCCCACCCGGCACACGTGCACAAAGAAAGCACCACGGGAACGGGAGTCAGGCGGTTAAGACGCGAGATGAGCCACGGCATGACTACGCCGCCGAGAATATTGAAGACTCCGATGACAGCCAGCGCCACACTGGCGGTGTTCTCACTCACGCCTTTTTCTACCAGCATGCGCGGCAGCCACCCCATCTGTACATAGGCCATGGTGGACTGCAATCCGAAGAAAAAGAGCATGGCCACCGCAGTGGGTGAGGTGAACATGGGGCGTTGCACGTCCGCGCCATCAACCGTGCCGTGGGCGACGTCCTTACCGGCCTTAGGTAGGACCACTATCCACGCCACCAGCTGGGCGATGGCGGGCAGGCACCAAATCCACAACGCACCTTGCCACGATTTTTGTGTCACCGCGGACAATGGGCCCAGGGCGCTGGAAACGCCCAACATCGTGGTGTAGGTGGTCATCAGCGCCACCAACGTGCGGCCCGACCCATGCTGCTTGATCCATGCAGGAAGCAGCACATTTGCAAGCGCGATGCCGGCAACAACGCACAGGGTAAGCGCTACGAAAAGCGGAAAGCTACCTACCCATGGACGCAGGCCAAGCCCCACGACCAAGGCCACCGTGCCGCCGGCCAGGGTTCGGCTTAGGCCCACGCGGCGCGCGATGGGAACCGCCGCCAACCCCATGGCGGCAAAACACAGCCCCGGCAGTGCGGTCAACAAACCTGCCTGCCCAGAGCTGATTCCAAAAAAGTCTTGGATCTGCCCCAGCACCGGTGCCACCGAAGCAATACCCGAACGCAGGTTCAGCGCGGTCAGGCAAACAACTGTGAAGAGTAGGACAGGCGCAAGTGTGCGCCGAAACGCCAAACCCACCCCTTCTACTTCTGAACCGGGGCCCACTCAGGGCCGGTCTCACCGAGCTCTGGGTCAAGCTTAGCCACCAGCGGCTTCGGCTTCTGCAGCGCGGTACCCGGGGTTATGTCGAATCGCTTCCACACGGCCTGCTGCGCGGAGTAGTCACCCGTGATGATCGGGTACGGGTGATTCTCCGGCGGAAGGTTAACACCAACGAGTTCAACCGGCATGTCATCCGCCACTTCCTCGATGCGCGGCTGTGCGGCCCACACCCCCTCGCGGCCCAGGGTCTCGTGCACCTTTTGGGCGGTAAACGGCAGGAACGGGGTCAGCATCACGTTGCAATCGGAGACCACCTGCAGCGCGGTCCACAACACCGTGGCCAGGCGCTCACGTTGGGTCTCATCCTTGGCCAGCTTCCACGGCTCCATAGCAGCGATGTAGGCATTGGCCTCACCCACGACGTGCATGATGGCGGTCATGGCTTGCTTAAACTTGGACTGCTCGAGGAAGCCCGCGGCGGTGGCAAAGGTTTCCTCCGCCAGCGACAGGATATCCTCATCTGCCTGCTCCAGCGCGGCCGGTGCCGGCACCTCACCGAAGTTCTTGTGAGCCATCGACACGGTGCGGTTAACCAGGTTGCCCCAGCCGTTGGCGAGCTCGTTGTTAATGCGGCGCACGAACTCATCCCAGGTGAAGTCGGTGTCGTTGTTTTCCGGACCGGCAACGGCAATGAAGTAGCGCAGCGCGTCAGGACCGAACTCCTCAAGGAAGTCCTTGACGTAGATAACGACGCCCTTGGAAGAGGAGAACTTGGACCCGGACATGGTCAGGTACTCCGAAGACACGATTTCCGTCGGCAGGTTGAGCTCACCATAGGTGTGCAGCTCACCGCCCTTGGAGCCCTTACCCGCATAGCCCAAGAGCTCAGCCGGCCAGATCTGGGAGTGGAAGGTGATGTTGTCCTTGCCCTGGAAGTAGTAGTGGCGCGCCTGCGGGTTCTGCCAGTAATCCTTCCACGCGTCCGGGTTGCCGGTGCGGTGTGCCCACTCGATGGAAGAAGACAGGTAACCAATGACCGCGTCGAACCACACATAGAGTTTCTTCGCACCATTGTCCTCCCAGCCCTCGACTGGAATGGGAATTCCCCAGTCGATGTCTCGGGTCATGGTGCGCGGGCGCATGTCCTCCAGCAGGTTGAGGGAGAACTTGAGAACATTGGGGCGCCAATCCTCACGAGTCTTCAACCACTCTTCGAGGACCTCCTTGACCGCAGGCAGATCCAGCAGGAAGTGCTCGGTGTCAATAAACTCCGGAGTCTCGCCGTTGATCTTGGATACTGGGTTAATCAGGTCCACCGGATCGAGCTGGTTACCGCAGTTATCGCACTGGTCACCGCGCGCGCCATCGGCGCCACACAACGGGCAGGTGCCCTCAATGTACCGGTCCGGCAAAGTGCGGCCAGTGGACGGCGAGATCGCACCCTGGGTGGTCTCCTTAATCATGTAGCCGTTCTCGTAGAGTCCCTTGAACAGCTCCTGCACCACCGCGTAGTGGTTGCGCGTCGTGGTGCGGGTAAAGAGGTCATAAGACAGGCCGAGCCCAGCCAGGTCGGTGACGATCTGGCGGTTGTAGCGATCCGCCAACTCACGCACCGTCACGCCTTCCTTGTCCGCCTGAACCAGCAGCGGGGTGCCGTGTTCATCGGTACCAGAAACCATGAGGACGTCGTTGCCACGCATTCGCTGGAAACGGGCGAACACGTCGGAAGGAACACCGAAGCCCGCCACGTGTCCGATGTGGCGGGGTCCGTTGGCATAGGGCCAAGCAACATTAACGACAACTGTCTCAGTCATGGCCTCTACTCTATCGAACACCCCCTCACCGGCAATGCAGTGAGGGGGTGCAGAGGAGAAAAGCTCGCGCGCCAGAACTAGTTCTTGTGGCTGTGCTGGCGACGGCGGGCCTTGAAGGCCTGTTCGCGCTGGAATTCGCGGTGCAGGCGACGCTCACGCGCCATCTTGCGCTGGAAGGCCTGGGATTCGCGGTACTCGCGGTAAATCACGTCATTGCGCAAGTCCTTGAAGATAGCGAACATGAGCCCGACAAGGATGAAGAGGAATGGCAGTGCTGCCACGATGGTGACATTCTGCAGGTTCGACAGGGAATCCTCGCTCGACAGCAGCAGGGTCAGGCCGACGGCTGCAGTGAGCACACCCCATGCCGCGGATAGCCACGGCTTAGCGGTGGTTGCACCGGACTGGGACATCGAGCCCATGACTGTCGACGCCGAGTCGGCCGACGTGATGAAGAACGTGGCCAGCAGCAGGGCGGCAACGATGCCCGCAACGAAACCACCAGGCAGGTTCTGCAGGAGGTTGAACAGTTCTTGCTCAGCAGAGTCGCCAGAGATGGAGTTGCCGTTTTGCTCCATGTGGATAGCCGTACCACCGAAGATGGCGAACCATACGGTGGAGACACCGGCGGGAACCAAGAGCACACCAATGCAGAATTCGCGGACAGAACGGCCGCGGGAAATGCGCGCAAGGAACATGCCAACAAACGGCGACCAGGAAACCCACCAAGCCCAGTAGAAGATTGTCCACGTCGACAACCATTCGCCAGCGGTTCCATTGTCGGACTCAGCAGTACGAGCGATCATCTCGGTGAAGTTCGCCAGGTAGTTACCGATGGAGCCCGGAATCTGGTTCAGAATCGACACCGTCGGGCCAAAGATGAACACGAAAATGGCCAGCAGAGCTGCCAGGACCATGTTGGCGTTAGAGAGGTACTGAATGCCTTTGCCCACACCAGACATGGCCGACAAGATAAAGGCCAAAGTCAGTACCACAACGATGCCAATCACGACGCTCTGCGTGGGGTTCTCAATAATTCCGGACGCTTCCAGGCCCGCCTGGATCTGCATAGCACCTAGCCCCAACGAGCAAGCAGTGCCGAAGACAGTGGCGAAGATGGCCAAGATATCAATGATCTTGCCCACGGCGCCGTCGGCAGCACGCTGGCCGATGAGCGGCACAAAGGCCTGGCTCAACAGCTGCTTACGGCCGATACGGAAGGTGGAATAAGCGATGGCGAGGCCAACGATGGCATAAACCGCCCACGGGTGCAGAGTCCAGTGGAACATGGCCGTAGCCATTGAGGTTCCCACCTCGTGCTCACCGTGTCCGGGAACTCCGTTCTTAAAATAGTTGAGCGGCTCGGAAGCGCCGTAGAACATCAGGCCGATGCCCATGCCAGCCGCGAACATCATCGCAATCCACGAGACCGTGGAGAATTCCGGCTCCTCGTTGATCTTGCCCAAACGAATGGTGCCGAACTTAGAGGCCGCGATGCAGATGACAAAAATAACGAAGATGGTGCCGAAGAGCACATAAGCCCAGCCAAAGTTTGTCACCACAAAGTTGAGAGCGTTGCTGGAGAATGAACCGAAGCTCTCCGGCGCGACCAGTCCCCATGCCACGAAGGCAGCGATGAGGAGGCCCGCGATACCGACGATGCTCCAATCAATCGGTGAGTCGATGCCACCGGGCCCAAATTTGTCGTCCTCTTCTGCTTCTACGGGCAAAGCTGCAGCCGAAGGATCAAACTCCTTATTGGTGAGCATGTCCTGAAGCTGGCTCGTAGCTGACGTCGCCTCTAGGCGCTCGTCGACAGTGCGGTAATCATCCGACGCGGCCGGCGAGCTTTGTTCTTGGGAGGCGGCCGAAGACACCCCCGTGTCCTTCACATTGTCTGTATTGGTCGAGTCTGTCATACCTTCAAACCATGGTGCTGTCCCATCAACTAGTCAAACCATAGCGCTCATAAAAAAGCTGCACAGCGGGCTTATTTCACAGCCGCAGCGCTCGGAAGGCGGGCAATATCCTCCAAGCACTTCTCCACACAGTGCACACCCTTCAGCACCATTCTGTGCGCCAACTGTGCAGCGTGTCCATACAATCCGGCTCTGTCTCCGGCTACCGCCCAGGCTCCCTCAACCTTTCTGCGAATAACGATGCCATAACGATTGCCCGAAAAGAGACGGTCATCACCAGAAACCTGAGGTGGTGCTCAGCCGCGCGCAGCAAGGTAAGCGTCATAGAGCTCACGGTTGGACCATGCTGTTCCCGCTGCCGCCTTCTTGCACGCATCCTTGGCACGCACACCCCGCTCTACTTCTGTCTGGACCTGCTCAACGAGGGTCTCCATCGACACGGGCGCGGCCTCACCGCCCTCGATTACTACGGTGATTTCGCCCCGCGCATTCTCTTCAGCCCACTCCGCGAGCTCGCCTAGGCAGCCTCGCTTAATCTCCTCATAGGTCTTCGTCAGCTCCCGGCACACAGCGGCGCGACGGTCGGCGCCGAGGATCGCGGAGGCGTCGCCAAGCGTCTGCGCCAAACGGTGCGGGGACTCGAAGAACGCAATCGCGCGCTGTTCCCCCACCAAGGACTCCAGCCACGCCTTGCGCGGCCCAGGCTTGCGCGGCGGGAAGGCATCGAAGAGAAAATGCCCCACCCCCAAACCAGACAGCGCAAGAGCCGTCGGCACCGCCGAGGGTCCTGGGAAGCAGGTCACGGGCACGTCTGCTTCCACTGCTGCGGTGACGATGGAGTGCCCAGGATCAGACACCAGAGGCATACCGGCGTCGGACACCACGAGCACTGTCCCGGTCCGGGCGGCGGCGACGAGAGCGCGCGAACGCTCCTCTTCGTTGTGGTCGAAATTGGACACCACCCTGCCGCGGATCTCCACCCCCAACGCCTGGGCCAGATTGCGAACGCGGCGGGTATCTTCTGCGGCAATTACATCTGCGTGGCCCAATGCTTGCATCAAGCGGGCCGAAGCGTCACCGGGGTTTCCCAGCGGCGTGGCGGCAAGGATGACCCCACGCGGCAAGGGTTCAAGCTGAAGACTCATACTCCCCAGCATGGCACACGCACGCTAGACTCATCCGAGTGAGTATCGCAACCCCTACCGATCGATCTGGCCGCATCAAGCGCCCGCGTCCGTCTATCGCACGCGGCGCCCATACCCGGCCAGCGCCTCCTGCTCCCCGGCCCTATGTCTGGACCACGGCTGACACGATCAGCACCGCGATCATCGCGGCGCTGGCTTTCCTCACGCGCTTCATTGGCCTGACCTCCCCGGTCTCCGAAGGCACGCCCGTCTTCGATGAGAAGCACTACGTGCCGCAGGCCTGGGACATGGTTACCAGCTGGCATAACCTTTTTATCGGCGGTATTGAGTCCAATCCGGGTTATGGCCTCGTCGTCCACCCACCGCTGGCCAAGCAGATTGTTGCGATTTCAGAGGCCCTCTTCGGCTACACCCCATTGGGCTGGCGCTGCATGGCCGCGCTCTTTGGCGTGGGCACGGTCCTGCTGACTATGGCGCTGGCTCGCCGATTGTCCGGTTCGTGGCAGGTTGGCTTCCTAGCCGGTCTGCTCGCAGTGTGCGATGGTGTGCTTCTCGTGGCCTCCAAGTTTGGCATGCTCGACATCTTCCAAGTCTTCTTTGTGGTTGCCGCCGCGTGGGCCTTGGCACGCGACCACCAGCAGATGCGCGAGCGCCTCCACGCCGCTTTCCTTTCGGGCACCATGGGTGATTCCGACTTCGGTCCTCGTTTTGGTTTCCGGTGGTGGCGCTTTGCGGCCGGTGTCTTCCTGGGGCTAACACTTTCTGTGAAGTGGTCAGGCCTGTACTACATCATGTTCTTCGGCCTCATGAGCGTCTTCTCGGACCTCGCGCTGCGCCGTCTTTATGGAGTGCGCCGCTACATCGTGGGCACGCTGGTACGCGATACGCCCGCGGCCCTCGCCTCCATCGTCGCGGTTCCTGTAGCGCTCTACGCGTGGTCATGGCGCGCTTGGTTCGCCGATGAAACCGCCGTCTACCGCCACGCCAAGGTGGACGGCACTATCGAAGAAGGGTCCTGGCTACTCAACCTCCCCGAGCCGCTCGCCGGCTGGTTCTACTACCACTCCTCCGTGCTGGAATTCCACGCCTCCTTGACCACTTCAGGCGGCCACAGCCACCCCTGGGATTCCAAGCCGTGGGCCTGGCTGGTGGCCGCGCGCCCCATCCTCTACTACTCCTCCACTGACATTTCCTGTGGCGACGGCGGATCCTGCCGCAAGATGCTGTACCTGTTTGGCACCCCGGCCATTTGGTGGCTGGTCATTCCAGCGGTGCTGTGGGGACTGTGGTCCTTGCTCGTGCGCCGCAACCGCGCCTTCCTCATTCCGCTCGTGGGCGCCGCGGCGGGTTTCCTACCCTGGCTAGCGGTCTTCGACCGCCAGATGTACTTCTTTTATGCCACGGCGTTTATCCCGTTCATCATCGTGCTCATCGCGTTGGCCTTGGGCCAAATGATCGGGCGCGGCCGCAAACTGGAATGGCACTGGCTCGCAAGGCTCTTCGGTTCCGCGATGCCGCTGGGCACCTTCATCACGGTGTGCTACGCCGCACTCGTTGTAGCGATGTTTGCCTACTTCTCCCCGATTCTCTACGGCTACATGATCCCGGATTCTTGGTACAACTCCATCATGTGGCTGCCGTCGTGGACCTAACGCGGGCTAGCAGATAGCGTCCGATAAACGTCCCGCAGCAGGAACCCCCGGTCCGCCGCCCAAGCCCAGCCCAGGCAGGCGGTGGCGAGCCCGGTGCCGATGAGGATATAAAGCTGCCCCGCGGCGACGCTGCCCAGGGCAAAATCGCGCATGGTAAAGCCGCACAGGAACGCGAACATTGTGCACGCCACCGGCAGCAATCCGGGCGCTGAGGCAGGGCGCCATGCAGCAAAACCCAAACCGCTGGCAAGGCCGAAGCGCAGTGCTGCGGCCTCGATCAACAGGCGCGCGCGCTCCGGGTCAGCGCCTTCTGCAAGGGTCCCTTCGCTCTCCAGGGTGGTCAAACCCGAAGCACTGACGACGACCACAATCGCCCACACAAGAAATGCCACGGACAGCACACCGAGGGCTACTCGCGCCAACGACAGCGAAGCCTGCCGGGTGCTCGAAGCTCGCTGCCATTCTGGCTCCACGCCAGCGAGGATTACCTCGGATAGATCCTGCGGCGGTGCTCCATCCGGTTCCACAAGGCTCAACGACCGGGATAGAGCCGCTGCCTTGTCCCGGAAGGCCGCACAGTCTGGGCAGCTGGAAACGTGTGCCTCGATGACGTCAGGCGACAGCTGCGGGGCTTCCCCGTCTAACTGCGCGGAAATCGCTGCCTGCACTTGCTCATGCGTCAGCACGGCTCAGCACTCCATCCACGCTCGCCCGGCCGGAACCGAAGACCACGATCATGAGCAATGACACGATGAGAACCAGCGGGTACTCGATGCCGCCATCGGCCGCGAAGAGACCGTTACCGATGTGCACGAAATACAATGCGCACGCCATGAGCAGCGCTAAAGCCCCCGCAACAAAGGTCGTGAGAAGGCCTACCACCAGGGCCGCCCCGCCCAGCATTTCCGCGAAGGCAGCCAAGTATGCCGAGGTCTGCGGCTGTGGGACCCCCATGGCGGAGAACTGCCCGGTAATTTCGTCCATCCCGCTAAAGAACATCTTGTCCACGCCGTGCGCCACGAAGATTACTCCCAGCACCGCGCGGAAGATGAGGAGCGCGGCATCGCGTACGGCGGGTCTATTCATGGTTCATAGACTACCCTGGATAGCCACCTCCCTCCGAAAGGACTCCCCACCCAGCATGCTTACGTGGACCACTACGAACACGCCTCTAGGTTGCCTCACCCTCGTGGGATCTGCGCGAGGTTTATCTCATGTGTATTTCGACGGCGAATCTCCGGATCTTAGAAGCATGCAACGCCTCACGGATGTCACCGAACCTGGCTCTGCGGGCGCGGTGCTTGTCGACGCCTCTCAACAAATTGCCGAGTATTTTGCCGGCACGCGGAGGGATTTTGAGCTGCTTCTCGCCGTGCCTGAGTCCCCGCGCACCTTCCGGGATCGGGCGCAGCGTGCTCTGCGCGATATCCCATTCGGGGAACGTTGGACCTATTCGACTCTTGCCACCGCCGCCGGTAGCGCGCAGGCCGCACGTGCCGCGGGGAGCGCCTGTGCCACCAACCCGCTTCCTATTGTGGTGCCGTGTCACCGCGTCGTACCGGCTGGCGGCGGTGTGGGTTCCTATCGCGGAGGCGCAGCCGCGAAGCAGATGCTTCTGGACCACGAGGCCGCGTGCTGCGGCACTAATCCGCAGAGAGCCCTTGGCAACCACGGGTAGCCCTGGGGAACCGATGAATAACTTCTGCAGTCTAAAAAGGCATGACTAGTACACAGATGGCAAACGATACGAGACTTGTTTTTGACTCCGCGGGGCTCGGCCGCCCTGCTTGGGCAATGACCTCCCCACTCCTCAAGGAGTACTACGACACCGAATGGGGTATGCCCATCCATGAGGAATCCGCACTGCTAGAGCGCCTCTGTTTGGAGGGCTTCCAGGCTGGGCTGAGCTGGGAGATCGTTCTGCGCAAACGCGAAGCCTTCCGCGCCGCTTTCGTGGGGTTTGATGCTGACCTTCTGGCAAGCTTCGGCGAGGAGGAAGTGGAGCGCCTGATGAATAATCCTGGAATCATCCGGAACCGCCTCAAGATCAATGCGGTACTCGCCAACGCGAAGGCCACGGTGGCCTTAAGAGAGCAGGGCGGACTCGATGAGTTCATCTGGAGCTTCTTGCCGGAAGAGACCATCGCACCGGAGCGCGAAGAAGACATCCCTAAATACACGCAAGAAGCCTTGGACATGTCCAAGGCTTTAAAGAAGGCCGGGTTCAAGTTTGTCGGCCCAGTAACGTGCTTCTCACTCATGGAGGCCATCGGCATGGTCGATGCCCACCTCGTGGGCTCGCACCGTCGCGGTACATCCGGTGTGTGGCCGGCCTAGCGCTCAGCCAACACAGCGCTTAGCCAACTCGACGCTCCGCCAAATCATCACGCCGTTGACGCGGGGTGGGATGAGGACCGTCAAACCCACCGTCGGAATCATCCTCCGAGTACACCGGAAGGTAGTCAAAGTCCGGGCTTTCATCATCGATTTCCAGGATGAGCGCGCCCGGGCGGCGCAGCTTCGGCGGAAGCGACTCGGCGGGGTTCTCCGCGTTCCGCACTCCCAGGCGGGCGCGGCGTAGGTGGTAAATGCGGCGCCGCAACAACTCCCGTTCACGGCGTACCTGGGCGCGCAGCGCAACCAGGTAAACCGTGGTCATAACACCAGCGATAGCCGCCAGCCACCACGTCCATCCACCCACGACGATGCCGAGGCATACCGTAGCTACCACTGCTACCGCCAATCCGATAAGCGTACGCTGACGGCGCTGGTAACGCGTGGCAGAAGCTTCCTTCTCCTTCACCGGATCCCATCCGCCGCGGCCAAGGCGGCGCTGTGCGAAGGCGAGCTCGTCCTCAGACAGCTCGGTATCGCTGCTGCCGGCCTCAGAGTCTTCGGCGTTCAGCTCCGCGGCATCAGCACTCTCGATTTCCGCCGCCGTGGATTCTTCCGCGTCGGGAGCATCATCGGCCCCATCTGAATCCTCGGCGTTGGGCGTCGTCGGCGCCTCCTCCACAGCGTCAATAGCACCCGGGTACATCAAATCGACCGGAGAAGTGTAGGCGTCATCGAAGTCATAAGCATCCTCCGCCACCTCAGCATTTGCTGGGGCTGTAAACACTTCAGCAGCATCTGCTTCAACGTCCTTGGTGTCCTGTCCTGCTTCCTGCTCGGCCTCGGCGACGTGGGCGGGCTCCGCTTCGAGCTCGAAGTCCTCTTCAACGGCGTCTTCCTCAACAACCTCGCCGTCAATCGTCTCCGCGACGTCCGAAGTAGCTTCGTCAGAGGTAGCGGTTTCAGCGCGGGAGGACTGCGAATCCTCGCTTACGCCTTCGGCCTCCACCAGCTCGTACTCCGCTTCGTTCGCTGCAGCCCCCGTTCCTGCCTGGGCGCGCGGGCGGATATCTTCCTTGCCCAGGCGCGGCTTGCGACGGCCCGGCACAGAGCCGGAATCACCTTCGAAGAGCACGCGGGTCTCTTCAAAGGCCTCACCCGTGTGGCTCATCGGACGTTGCGAACGCAAAAGCAACGGGGCGAGGATGAAGAGCCACAACACGATTACGAGAATGATCGGCACGGCAGTCATCATGCGGCTGTGTCCCACTTTCAGGGGTCGACGAAAAGGGAATATAACTAGGCCCCTACTCTAGCCGCCCACACCGGCTCCATGGGCATCAACGAGCCCATAAATTACAAGGTTGTTACTTAAGTGAAAATAGAGGTAGTTGAACTAATCCAAGCGCGATCTAGAGACCGAGGATCCGCCCCGCCGCGTGCAGGCGCTCCACCGCGCTCGAGGCAAAATCCTCACGATTGAGCGCCAAGAAGTGGTGGTCCCGCCATGCGCCGTCAATGTGTAAGTTGCGGCGCAGAAATCCCTCATCCCGAAAGCCATTGTTGTGTAGCACCTTGCCCGAAGCAGGGTTCTCCGGCAGGTAGGTGGCGGTGACTCTGTGCAGCCCCACGCGGTAAAAAGCGTGGTCCACGCCGAGGGCGCACGCAACGGTGGCCACGCCTGCGCCGTGTACCCCGGAATGGACCCAATAGCCTATCCAGCATTCACTGACCCCTCCGTGCTGAATATTTCCCAGGGTTAATTGGCCTCGAAATTGCCCATCGACGTCAATGACGAGCGGCACCACCGTTCCAGCGCGGGCAGAATCGCGCAAAAACATCAGGTGATTCCACCACGCAGACTGCGATTGCGCCGCATCCCACGACGTCGGCAGCGTAGGTTCCACGGGTTTAAGAAAATCCCGATCCGCTATGCGCTGCTGCCGCCACGCCTCGCCATCCCGACGCAACAGCGGGCGCAGGCGTACCGTCGCTCCGTGCGGGAAAACGCTGGAGCCTCGCAGCCGCACAGCAGGGGTCGCCTCAGGCCACCCCGGATGCTCGGGGTGAGCCTCACCGCTGGCGGGAGTGGAAAACCTCCCTGCGGCAGTACCAAAAGGATCAAGCATGGCGTGCGTAGCTGCCGGCTAGCTTCGTTGGGTCAGGAAGAGGACGTCGACCACATCTCCCGGGCGGATCTCGGTGACCTCCTCCGGGATGCGAATCATCGCGTTCGCTTCTGACAACCCGGCGAGCAGGTGTGCCGGCGCGCCCGCCGCGCCACCTAGCCCTTCCACGAGGTAATCGGAGGTCTCGGCGTCACGCATCAGCCGGGCACGGATGTATCCGCGACGGCCCGGGCGGGACTCCATGTGGTTGAGCACGCGTGCGCGTACGACGCGACGCTGACCGCTGCGCTTGCCTAGGGACAACCGAATCAGCGGGCGCACAAAAACCTCGAAGATGACGAGCGCAGACACGGGGTTCGAAGGCAACAGGAAGGTGGGGATGCGCTCTTCACCCAACAGACCAAAACCTTGGACCGAACCGGGGTGCATTGCCACACGAGTGGTATCGACATCCCCCAGCTCATCGAGGACTTCGCGGATTTCATCCGCCCCCGCACCGCCCACGGCACCGGAAATCACCAGCACCTCGCTGCGCGCCAGGTAAGTCTCCAAGGCCTCCCGCACGCGGCGCGGCTCACCGGCAGCAATGCCGACGCGGTGCACGTCCGCGCCGGCCTCCTTCGCGGCCGCTGCGAGTGAGTAAGAGTTCACGTCGAAGACCTGGCCCAGGCCGGGCTCACGGTCGACGTCGACAAGCTCCTTGCCGTAAGAGACGATGGTCACGCGCGGGCGTGGGTACGCCAGCACCTTCGAGCGCCCCACCGCCGCGAGCAGGCCAATCTGCGCCGGCCCCAAGACAGTTCCAGAGGACACTGCCACATCGCCGGGTTGGATGTCATCGCCCACGCGGCGCACGAAGTCTCCCGAGCGCACTGGCCGGTGTGAGGTCACGCGCTTGCGTCCGCGGTCGGTCCACTCGAGGGGAAGGACGGCGTCGGCAAGCGTGGGCAAAGGCGCGCCCGTATACACCCGCACCGCCTGCTTAGGCTGCAAACGCAAAGGCTGGCGCGAGCCTGCCGGAACCTCCCCCACCACCGGAAGCGAGCGCTCAATCTCAGTCTCCGAAGCAGGAGCATCCGCATCCTCAGCGTCGTGGCGAGTGCGCGCCTTGAGGGCTTTTTCTCCCCCGACGTCCACGGCACGCACGGCGTAGCCATCAATCGCCGCCTGCGGGAAGCCCGGCAGCGGCTGATTAGCCTGCACCTCCTCCGCGCACTTGAGACCCAGCGCATTCGCGATGGCGATGCGTACCGGCTCCGGAGTCATCGCTGCATCAAGAATGAACGCCATCTGGTCATCGACCGAACGCATGTACCGCCTACCTTTGCTCTGGGGTATGTGGGGCCTAAAGGGATGGAAGTTACTGGAGTAGAGCTTAGCGCGCTTGGCGCGTCAAGACTTAGCCCTTCAGTCCGTTTTCTTCTTCGTAGTCCTCCACAATCTTCTTAATCGCCTTGTAGAGCGCGGGACCGTATTTCTCATCGCGCAGACCAAAGTCCACGTTGGCCGGTATATAACCGCCCGGGTTGCCAAGGTCGTGGCGCTTGCCTTGGTGGACTACGACGTGAACCGGGTGTCCTTCCTTGATGAGGAGCTCGATAGCATCGGTCAACTGCAGCTCCCCGCCCTTGCCCGGCTTGATACGGCGAAGCGCATCAAAGATCTTCCTGTCGAGCAGGTAGCGCCCAGTGGCCACGAGGTTGGACGGCGCATCAGCCGGATCCGGCTTCTCCACCATGCCCACGACCTTCTTCACTCCCGGCGCGTTGGTGTCTTCGACGTCGAACACGCCGTAGTTAAAGGTCTCCTCGCGCGCGACCTCGAAGGCGCACAGCACGCTGCCGCCTAGAGCTGCGCGAACACGGGCCATCTCCCCCATGACGGTGGCGGGCAGCACAATGTCATCCGGCAGCATGACGGCGAAGAACTCCTCGTCGTCCTCGAGCACGGATTCCGCCAACCCCACAGCGTGACCGAGCCCAAGCGGCTTTTCCTGCTCCACCGAAATGGGGTGAATCAGCTGAGCAGCGCGCTTGACCTTAGCAACCTGCTCGTCTTTGCCGCGGGCGTCGAGGGTCTCAACCAAATCCGGAAACTCCTCGAAGTGTCGCATCACTTCTTGCTTGTTTGGTGCGGTGATCACCGCGAGGCGCTGAGCACCAACCGAAGCGGCTTCTTCCGCAATTAGCTCAATACCCGGCGTATCAACGACGGGGAGCAGCTCCTTGGGCACGGTCTTGGTGGCAGGCAGGAAGCGGGTGCCCATGCCAGCAGCGGGGACAACGACCGTAGCGATCCCGGTATGGGAATCCTCGTGTGCAATAGCCATAAGTTCCACTTTACAATGCGCCCACCGCTCTCCTGCGCTGCGCTACGCCGTCACATTATGATTAACAATCATGACGACCTCCCCCAAGGAAGCCTTAAGAGCCTCACTCCTTAACGCCCGCCGCGAACGTACCTCTGAACAGCGTGCTGACGACAACGCCGCGTGGTGTTCTGGTGTGAGAGAGCTACTGACTCCCGCGATGCGCATTGCCGCCTACCACCCACTGGGCACAGAGCCGGGCGGGCCCAACTTCGTCGATACCGTGGCACAGCTCTGCACGGAGGTTTATCTGCCCATCTCCGGTGCAAACGGGGAGCTTCTGTGGACGCTATATACCGGCCCACAGGCCATGCACCCAGGGGCGTTGGGGATTGCGGAGCCCGTCGGCCAGCGCCACAGCAGCGAAATCCTAGCCCAGCTCGATCTCATCCTCGCACCCGCGATGGCAGTCAGCGAATCAGGCATGCGTTTGGGCAAGGGGGCGGGGTACTACGACCGCGCGCTCACGCCCCTCCCAACCGGGCGCCCGCCCGTCGTCGCCTTGGTGCATTCCAGCGAGGTCCGCGATGTCCCCTTCGACGAGCACGACCGCCCAGTCGATGGCGTCCTCACCGAGCGTGGGATGCGCTGGCTTTAATCGCTTTCGGGCCCACCCGGGAACCACGCAGCGCCACGCGCAGTCTAAAAAGGTATGGATTTTCTACATGTTCTGCGCACCCCGGGTCATCGCCGCAGCGTGCTCCTGCGCCGCGTTATGGCAGCTGTCCTGCTCGTGACCGCCGCGGCCAGTGCGCTTGCTTCCACACGTGAGCAGCCCCGCGTCGTGGTCATGGCGCGGGACGTGGCGGCCGGAGAAACGCTAGCGCTTGGCGATGTCTCCGTGGCCCGCGTCCCCTCCTCCGCTCTACCCGCCACGGCGTTGGGAAATAACCCAGAAGATGCCGTGGGACGCGTTCTGGTAGCGGCCGCCAGCGCTGGCGAAATCCTGACCACAACCCGTCTGCTCAGCTCAGATCTCGTCGCAGATTTCGGCATGGACAACGGCCACCTCATCCCGCTTACGCTGGCTGAGCCGGAGATTTCTCACAATCTCCACCACGGAGATACGGTCAATATCGTCGGCACGGTAGAGGATGGGCCCGACGGTACCGCCCCCGCAGGCGGAACGACTATTGCCCGAGGCGCTCGCGTCGTGTCGGTGGGGACGGGCGGAGATGATGCACGCACGCAATCGCTGCTCGTTGCCCTTCCCGCCGAGGCGGCCGAGGACGTCGCTGCCGCTTCCCTTGCGCAACCGCTCACGGTCGTCATCGTGGGCGACCGTGCCCACAATTAAGATGACACTGTGAAGATCACCGCGTTTGGACATCAATAGCGCCGCGGGATGTTGCCACCACCAACGAACTCTGCCTAGTATGGGCGCATCCACTCAGGCGCTAATGCTTGTGCGTCTTTCTTGCCGCACAACGTCGCGGCAACGCATGCCGTGAGCGCGAAACAGTGGTCTTCTCTATTCCAGTATTTCCCCCGATGCTTCTTCCTGAGTAAGCGCTCCTGCGCTTCAAGAATCCCTCTCCATCCGGCCCTTTCAGGTTACAAACGTGTTAGGCGCCGCCTCCTTGAACAGCGTTAGTGCACTCACCGCGCGCACTGCGTCGCAGCCGCGCAAGACCGAAGAAGCACCTACTCCGCAGAAAAGGACACATTTCCATGCTCAAGGGCTTTAAAGATTTCATTATGCGCGGCAACGTCATCGAGCTGGCCGTAGCCGTCATCATCGGTGGTGCCTTCACCGCGATCGTTACCTCCGTCACCGATAGCCTTATCCAGCCGCTGATCAACTCCTTCGGTTCCCCGGAGGTTGCCGGTTTGGGCTTCCAAATCACCGACAACCCGGAGACCTTCGTTGACTTCGGCGCCGTAATCACCGCAATTATCAACTTCCTGATCATTGCCGCCGTGGTCTACTTCGGCATCATCGCCCCGATCAACGCCATCACCGAGCGCGCTAAGTGCCGCCAGGGTGTTGACCCGGAGGAGCCGGCTCCGACCACCGAGCAGCTGCTCGCTGAAATCCGCGACCTGCTCGCCGCTGAGAACGGTGGCACCACCACTGAGAAGCCAGGTTCCAGCTTCTAATTCACAGGCAAAACCTGCAATCCCGCAGAGCCGGCACCGTGCCGAAGCTCTGCGGGATTTCCTTATGCGCTCTAGGCCCTCGACGCGCTACTGCGTAGTACCAAAGTGCGGCGGCATATTCTCGCGGTAGAAAGCCTCACCGGTCACTTCGTCTTCGCTGTCGCCATCAAGGCTTACGGCACGCAGCTCATCGGCGCCAACCTCTGCAGAGGTACCAGCCGCCTGCGATACTGGCCCGCCGGGCACGTCGAAGCTGCGATCATAATTCTGAGCGGTCGACGGGCGCTGAGCACGACGACGGCGGGCACGTGGTGCGGAATTAGCCATTAGACGCTGGACTTCTGCAGCTGATCGACGAGATGATGTACCAAGGGAGTCAACGTGGCCATACCATCGCGCACCGCCGCGCGGGACGAAGCCACATTGACGATTACCGTCGATCCGGACACTCCTGAAATACCACGGGAGGTGCAGGCATCCACCGCGCCGCATGCTTGCCCGGAAGAGCGCAGCGCCTGCGCCACGCCCGGAACCATTTGATCCAGCACCGCGCGGGTTGCCTCAGGAGTTTTATCGCGGGGGCCAACGCCCGTGCCACCGATAGTCAGTACGAGGTCAACTCCCCCGACCACACCGGTTTCAATCGCCTGCCGGATCTTAGATTTCTTGGAGCGCACAATCACTGCGCCGTCGAAGGTGAAATCGGCTTCCGCCAGCAATTCACCCGCCAAACGCGATGTGTCCTCCGTTGCCTCATCTGGGTGGTCGGTGACGATCACGACGAGCGCGCGACGCGGTGCCTGAACGCTTTGTTCTTGTTCGCTCGCGATGAGGAAGGCGTCATCGGGCTCGGTAACATCATCAAGTTCGTGTGAGGCATCGCGCCCCAACAGCTCAGTTGCGTCGGTGTTGTCTGCCACGGAGGTTCTCCTTAAAGGTGGGACGGAATCTTCCGGAAGTAGTTGCTTAAAAAGGTGTCAGGGTGCGGTATTCACGCGGTGCTTGCGCACCGCCCGAGTATTTGTAAACTTACTCGCTCGCCAGCGTTACCTCTACCTTTCTCGCATCTTCGCTGTCGCGGCTCATAACTTCCAGTGTCACGGTTGCCCCAAATTCCTGCGAGCGGGTTGCCGCAATCAGGGCATCGGAGCTTTCAACGAGCCGATCGTTGACACGGGTGACCACGTCACCAGACTTCAGTCCTGCCTTATCAGCCGGGCTACCAGATTCCACATCGACGATTTCCGCGCCAAGGGTATCGCTCTGTGCACGGACCTTAACGCCCAAAGTAGGATGCTTGACCTTGCCGTTGTTAATGAGTTCATCAGCCATCCGCTTAGCAAAATTTGAGGGGATGGCGAAACCCAAGCCGATGGAGCCGCCTTCGGAATTCGAACCGCCAGATAGCGAGGCAATCATCGAGTTCATGCCAATGATGTTGCCCTCCATGTCCACCAGTGGACCACCAGAGTTACCGGGGTTGACGGCTGCGTCGGTCTGGATGGCGTCGATAAGCGAGGACTCCCCACCTTCCTGTGATGCACGCACTGGGCGGTTCTTGGCCGACACAATTCCGGATGTCACCGTGGCGTTAAGCCCCAGCGGGGAGCCAACGGCAACTACCTCCTGTCCCACTGCGGCCGCGTCCGAATCACCAAACTGGAGAAAAGGAAGATCGCTGACGTCATCGATTTTGATGACCCCGACGTCTGTCGTCGCATCGGACGCGACAAACGTAGCGCTATGGCGCGAACCATCATTCATCGTCACTTCGAGTCTCCCGCCCTGATCCGCGCCAGCAACCACGTGGTGGTTGGTCAGCACATAACCATCCGGGGAGATAATTGAGCCGGAGCCCTCGGCGCCGCCAGCACGGGTCATGGAATAAATCGACACCACCGATGGGAGAACCTTCGATGCTACGTCCTCCACAGAGCCGGCGGCCGGCTCGTTACCGGTGCTATTGGCCACCGGCTGGCGCTCGAGAACCTCGTTGACCGTTGAGGTGGAGGATTTATCGTCACCTGCTTTGCCAACCACGGCACCGGTGACGCCGCCAACTGCAATGGCTAAAACGAGCATCATCGACAACGCGGTTCCCATTCCTACTTTGCGCTTGTTCTTCGGTTCGCTTCCCGGCTCCACGACCTGCGCGCCTGCGCCTTGCTGACCAGCGAAGTGTTCGTTCTGATTCCCCTCGGGCGCAGCACCGTAGCGCTGTCCTGCATATGGTTGCGCTGTGCTCTGTCGCACCTGGCTTTGCTGACCGAAGCCATAGGTTGAGCCGCCATACGGTGCTTGTCCCGCGCTTGGCGCCTGAGAAGGCTGAGCACCAAACGACGACGGGCTTCCCTGCCCGCCCTGTGCACCGTAGGGCGGTTGCTGCCTTCCCTGTGCCCACGAGTCTGAGCGCGGCTGATTCCAGCCGTTTGATGAGCTTCCCGCAGAAGGCGCCCCGCCCTGCTGCTGTGCTTGCCCCCGTCCATCAGAGTTCTGCGGGGTATCCATGGGATTATCCATGTTCGAATTCCTCATATTCATGTCAGGTAGTGTGCACCATCGCGCTGGGGTGTATCTGTCTCTGCTCTGCCAGTGTGCTAGGAAAAGCTGTACATTTCCTGTACGCTCTGAACTGGTGCGATACTTGGAAGACTAGCTTTGGTTAAACCACCGCTCTGCAAAGATATGCCCCCGGTCGTGTGGGTTCTCCGAGTGCTCCTCGGCTGGCTCCTGAGATGTCTCCTCTGCTTCTTGCGCATCGAAGGATTCTGGCTGAAACTCGTTCGGAATTTCTTCCAGTCCATCCACCATGGCATCCCCCTCGGTGGGATGCCCCGGCAGGATAACCTCCATGCGTGTTCCACCGTCCGCGGAATCCTTAATGGTGATCTCTCCATTGTGCCGCTCAACGACGGATTTCACGATGGCCAAGCCCAATCCGGAACCAGGCATTGCACGAGCTTCGGCCGAACGGTAGAAACGCTCGAACACCTTGTCGCGCTCCTCGGGCGCGATACCGGGACCCGAGTCATCCACACGCAGGCACACCTTGTCCTCTGCCACTTGCCGCATGGACACGCGCACGGTACCCGTCGGCGGCGACCACTTCGCGGCGTTATCCATGAGATTGAGCGTGGCACGCCCCAAAGCAAATGGGTCACCATCCAACATCCACGGAATAAACCTCACGCGGAAGTCCACGTCAGGGCGCCGGCGCTTGGCACGATTAAGGGAATTCTCCAGGACCTCGTGCAGCTCGACCGGTTCCGGTTCCTTCTCAGTGGCATCTTCGCGTGCCAAGTCCACGAGATCACCGATCAGGGTCGACAACTCCGACATCTGCGCCATCACGTCGTCTTCCAAGTCGCGACGATCTTCCTCACTGATGCCGAATCCGCCGCCGGATTTATTCAGCATCATGAGCAGCTCGATATTGGTACGCATGGAAGTTAGCGGCGTCTTCAACTCGTGGCCGGCATCTGCCACGAACTGCGATTGCTGCACGCGCGCATGCTGCAGGGCAGACAACATTCGGTTGAAGGACACCGTCAGCTGCGACATCTCGTCATTGCTCTCCACCGCAATCCGCCGCAAGTCATTAGTCTGCGTCACATAATCTACCGCGCGCTTGAGGCGTGCGATGGGTTCCATGCCGGTCTTGGACACCACCATTCCCGCAAAAACGGAAAGCAGCACGCCGAACGCCACGATGATGAGCAGAGCCGAGCCCACCGCGGAAACGATTTCCTCGGTCGGTCCTAGGTCCTTAGCCAGGACTACCGTGGTCCCGCCGTCCTCATGCTTAGCCAGCACGCGCTCCCCGCCCAAAGTACGGATGGAGCTTTCCATAGTGTCCCCGTCGGGCTTAAAATCGCCGCCCACGGGCAGTGCGTCACCAAATGCAAACGCCACCGACGGTGGGGAGATTGAGATTCGAGTCGAGGGGTTATAGAGCTTGAATGAGGAAATTTCCTGGTCGATGTTCTCCACGAAGGCCGGATCCTGCGCCTGCTGTATGAGTACGTCGGCTTGCTGAATAAGCTGCTTATCGACGCTCGCCGTCATCGACGCCGCGACAAGCCAATAGGTCACAAACGTCATCACTGCCACGGAGAAGGCGACAACAACGCCGGTAACCAAAGAAAGGCGCCACCGAAGCGGCGCCCGTGAAGCCCAGCCGCGTCGGCCTGAGCGGCCTAACCACGCAGTGGTATCCAGGTCTTCAGAAGGCACCGCATCAGGCGCGGGCCTCCGCAAAATCACGCGATAGCCTCCCTCATGACATAGCCAACACCGCGCACGGTGTGGATAAGACGCGGCTCACCATTCTCCTCGGTCTTTTTGCGGAGATAGCCAATATACACTTCAAGCGCATTTCCGGAGGTGGGGAAATCATAGCCCCACACTTCTTCCAAGATGGTGTTGCGGGAGAGAACCTTGCGGGGGTTCTCCATCAACAAGCGCAAGAGCGCAAACTCGGTGCGGGTCAGGGAAATTGGACGGTCGCCGCGAGTAACTTCACGCGTATCTGCATCAAGCTTGAGGTCCTCGAAGCTTAGCTGCGTCTCAACCGGCTGCTTCGTCCCGATGGAGTCCGCGGCGGCACGCCGAACCAACGAACGCACGCGAGCCAAAAGCTCCTCCAGAGCGAATGGCTTGGGCAGGTAATCGTCGGCGCCAGCATCGAGACCTGCAACGCGATCGGACACGCCATCACGAGCCGTCAGCACGAGAATGGGGCGGTCCCAGCCTTCGCTGCGCAGGGTGCGGCAGACTTCAAGGCCGTCCATGTTCGGCATCATCACATCGAGGATCAGTAGCTCGGGGTTATCACTGTGAACCATCTCGACAGCCTGAACGCCATCGGCGGCCAACACAACCTCGTAGCCATTAAACTTCAGGGAGCGCCGAAGCGATTCACGTACGGCCTGCTCGTCATCCACGACAAGAATCTTCATAATCTCAATTATGTCCTATCTAGGACGTTTTCACGAAGTAGGCCACATTCTTTCGCCCCCTTATACCCCCTTAGGCCGCTAATTTCCCCCAAAAAATTCAAGGCCGCCTCGGCGGCCCACGCCTTAGCAATCATGGAGCGCTGCGAGCGCGCACTACATGCGCACGACAAAAGCCCCGAAGATTCACTCAAAGCGGTGAATCTTCGGGGCTACAGTCACAGACTGAAGACCTGAGAGGCCTTAGAACTGCTCGACGTCAACCAGGCCGAGCTTTGCAGCCTTGACCAGGCGGCGCGGGATGCGCACGGTCTGACCGTCGATGGTGACTTCCTGGAGGGCGACATTGTCAGCCTTCCACTGGGAACGGCGAGAGTGGGTGTTCGCGCGGGACTTCTTAAACTTAGGAGTTGCCATCTTTTCCTATCCTCCTTACGCGTTCTTCTTCTTGCGGCGAGCCATTGCACCGAAGCGCTGGTTGAACTTCTCAACGCGGCCAGCGGTATCCATAACGCGCTGCGCACCGGTCCAGAACGGGTGGGACTCAGCGGTCACGTCGACGACGATGAGCGGGTACTCGTTGCCGTCTTCCCACTCAACGGTGCGCTCGGAGGTAGCGGTGGACTTGGTCAGGAAGGAGTGGCCGGTACCGGCGTCCTTGAAGACCACCGGGTGGTAATCCGGGTGGATGTCTTTCTTCATATGTCGATTCCCTCAGGGTTGAACTACGGGTCGGTTCCTTCCGTGACGCGTGAGAGCGTGAAAGGATCGTGCCCGAGTTGGGTCTCTATACTTACAAACGTGCGGCTCGCGCCGACAACTTGAAACATCCTACAGGCCGCAGGCATCAAAATCGAAATCGCCGCAGTTCATACTCCTCAGAGCAACGCAACGGCAAGCGAAAACAATCACCCCGCCAGCACCTTCGACGGAAATGGCGCTTGGATAATAGGTATCAAAGCCGGGTTGCACGACAGCGGTGATTAGGTTCTACAGGCCGCGGCATGTAAGATTTCCCCTTGCTGTTGTCAAAGTAATCGTTTTACGCCCCATCAACTGGTGTTCAACGGATTAAGCCTCCTGCTCAACCTCACTTTTTAGAGCGCCGCGCCTCACCGCGGATATAGGCACTCCGTTAGTCGCTTTCGATGTGGGCGGCTAGGAGAAAGAAGACCCATGTCGGCTATTTGCCAGGTAACGGGCCGCAAGCCGGAATTCGGCAAGCAGGTCTCGCACTCGCACCGCCGCACCTCGCGCCGTTGGAACCCCAACGTGCAGCGTCGTCGGTACTACCTGCCCTCTGAGGGCCGTACCATCACCCTGAATGTTTCCACCAAGGGCATGAAGATCATCGACCGTGACGGCATCGAGTCCGTCGTGGCCAAGATTCGCGCACGTGGGGAGAAGATCTAAAGATGGCACGTAATGACATCCGTCCAATCATCAAACTGAAGTCCACTGCGGGCACCGGTTACACCTACGTGACCCGTAAGAACAAGCGCAACAACCCGGATCGCATCACCTTGAAGAAGTTCGATCCGATCGTCCGCAAGCACGTCGAATTCCGCGAGGAGCGATAATTTATGGCTAAGAAGTCAAAGATCGCCAAGAACGAGCAGCGCAAGGAAATCGTCGCCCGCTACGCGGAGCGTCGCGCTGAGCTCAAGGCAATCATCAAGAACCCGAACACCCCGGACGAAGAGCGCCTCGAGGCGCAGTTCGAGCTGAACCGTCAGCCGCGCGACGCCGCTCGCGTCCGCGTCCGTAACCGCGACTCCGCCGATGGACGTCCGCGCGGTTACCTCCGCAAGTTCGGTCTGTCCCGTGTCCGTATGCGCGGCATGGCTCACCGTGGTGAGCTGCCGGGCGTTCGCAAGTCCAGCTGGTAAAGGGGTACCCATACAATGGCTGTCAAGCGTAATAATCACAAGAAGTTCCGTATGGAGCAGACCCGTCGCCCGAAGAAGAACCCGCTCAAGGCCGAGGGCATTGAGAAGGTTGACTACAAGGAGATCAAGACCCTGCGTCTGTTCATCTCCGATCGTGGCAAGATCCGCTCCCGTCGCGTCACCGGTCTGACCCCGCAGCAGCAGCGCCAGGTTGCTACTGCCGTCAAGAACGCTCGCGAAATGGCTCTCCTGCCGTTCACGTCCCGCTAAACACTAGCTGGTTTCAACAGCGCACTTTTGCCGCTGTACTCGTGACTCACTAGGACAGGACAAAAGAGCTTTTAAGCCGCCGCCTACCTCCCCGTTTAAGGGGCATGGTAGGCGGCGGCTTTCGTTTTCCGCTGTCCTCTTGGAGATCGTGCACCGCACCTGTCTTAGCCAGAGCTGGCACCCCCGAGTGCTACATTGAAGGGTTAGAACGCCCCTGATGGAAAGGGAACTTAAGCCTTTATGCCACTGCACGAATCACTCACAGACCTCAGCGAACTCGCTACCCACTGCCAGTCCCCCGCCCATGCACGCGGCTTGCTAGAAGAAGCGCAGGATTTGGTGCGCAACGCAACTGCCCACCGGGGAGACGGTGTGGAACTCGCTGCGTGGTTTTCTCGCGTGGTCACGGACATCGTCCGTTCTCCAGGCCTCGCCAGCCCGGTTCGCCTCACCGGCGCCGCTGCCCGCGGCGACCTCCTCCCCTCACTACCCATCACGTGGTTAGGCACTGACGAACAGCTAGCGAAGGTCATCACCGAGGCCGGTTTGACCTGCGGCGCGGTACAGGATTGCGCATCAACCCGTGCCGATGCTGGCCGCCCACTGGGGTCTGGCGGCGAGGAGGAGCTCTACGCCGAGGCTGTGTCACAGCGCCCAGCACCGCTCAAGCTCGTGGATGGGCTTCCCGATCGTTTAGCCGATGTGTCCATTCGTTTTTCTTTGCTGGCGCCCATTTCTGCCATCGCGCGTTGGGCAGCACCAGCGCCCCGCCCCACCCAAGACCGTCTTGCCATCGGCGTGGAGCGTGAGCTGCTCACCACCGCGGAGGCGGAGGGCCTGAGTCTCGCTTGGGGCACGGGCATCGCGCTGGAGTTGGGGCGGTGGTACGAGGGCGTCGTCCAGCACAGTGTCGTGCTCGGGGATCTGCCTCCACTGGACCGCACCGCCTATGGATCGGCGTGCCGCACAGTCTCCGCTGCCTTTGAATCCATCATGATTCGGCACGGTAATGTGGTTAGCAGTAGTGAAAGCTGAGCTTTAGCAATCGCCGTTTGCGGCGGAGTGTACGATTACTGATTTGCCGTCAGTTATTACATGAACATTATCGAAGGGAGTCCGCCTCATGGCAGGTAGCGTTGGCAGGCCACGGAAGAATAGCCCACGCCGCCGGGGTAACACCGCGCGCGAAGAAATCCTGGATGCCTCATCCGAGCTTTTTACCACCCAGGGTTTTGCTACAACTTCCACGCACCAAATTGCTGATGCCGTCGGCATCCGTCAGGCTTCGCTGTACTATCACTTTCCTTCGAAGACCGATATCTTCCTCACCCTGCTGAATTCCACCATCGAGCCCTCGCTGGAGCTCGCGGATGAGCTTGCGGCCTCCGATGCCGCGCCGGCGCAGCGCCTGTGGTCACTGGTAGCAGCCGAATCTCGCCTGCTTTTGACCTCGGCGTGGAACGTCGGCCGCCTTTATCAGCTGCCGGTGGCTAATTCCCCCGAGTTCGGTGAATATCACGAGCAGCGCGACCGCCTCAAGGATCACTTCCGTACTGCCGCCGCAGGAATTGTGGGCGCGGACGATCCGCGCATCGAGCTCCCCTTCCACATCGCGCTCTCCGTCATTGAAATGCGTCCCAATGATGGCAACGCACCGTTTGATGCCTCGCAGCGCGTGCCGGAGCAGTCCGCCATGCTTGCCGACGCCGCCCTAGCAGTCCTCGGCGCCACCCCTCCCGACGATGCTGAGGCGACCACCCTGGAGCTGCTCAAGAACCGCAACGACTCTATTTCTTCCGCCGCCGCGGCCGCCGCGGACCGCAAGAGGTCGGCCCGCTAGCGGCCGTGTCGAATGGCGTAGTGCGCCAAGAAGGTCTTATAAGGCTTGTAGGCCTTTTCGCCGTCAGCGCGGAGGTTATCGACGAGGCGATCCATCTTGTGGTTCGTCTTCTTTTCGGTCCACCCCAGCGCCTCAGCAATGTCGCGCACCGAGGGGATATCGGCGTCGGTGGAGCCCGGCTTCTTGAGGTAGCTGGCTAGCTGGCGCAGCAGCTCTTCTTGCTCATCATTGGGCACGTGACGGGTGCGTGTGCGCTCTTCATCAACGTCCTGCTCGCGCTTGGTACGGCGCGAATAGTTGCTGTTTTCTACGTCGATATACAGCTCGTAGGGGCATTCTGGCGTCTCAAAGGTAACCCTCGATGGCCCTGGGGGTACCGCCGCGACAGAGCGGGGGCCGAGATCAATGCGCGAAAATCCTTTGACCCCGCGCAGCTCTATGCGCAGTGGGATGTGACTGCCCACGTTGCAGATCATCCACCCCTGGCCGCCATACCACAGCTGGAAGAGCTGGCGGTGCAGGCTGAGGTCCTCCTCACCCACCCGAAAGTCACCGGCACGGCCGACGATGACTTCCTCACCCGGGGATATAACCTTCACGCCGCCGATCAGGTCATCGATGCGCAGCCTAGGCCCCCGCGGCGTGTTCTGCGGCGGGCGTGGTTGTTGCTGGCTCATGGACACCTCCGTAGGGCTAGACAACTCGCGCTCTTCGCCGTGTATGCCGGCAAGGCGCTTTCAAACAGTGTCCTTCAGTGTAGCGGCTCTCACTATGTCTCGGCGTGGTAAGCCACAGCCCAGTTCAGCTGGCGCTAGGCCACGATTGTGATGTCTAGCGACTTTTTGGACACGGAGTCCAGGATGTTTTTGGACGGGATGTCTAGTGG
>NZ_VDTC01000079.1 GCF_007672725.1 Corynebacterium aurimucosum ATCC 700975 | reverse complement strand
CATAAAGATCCCCCCCAATCAGTATTTCATCCTCCCTCAACCCACCATCCTCCCATCCACCAACCACACAACCCTCCCGCTCACCCTACATCTCACCCTTCCCTTCCCCCAACCCCACCACCCCTTCGACCACCCCCGCCTCCCCCACCACATCCCCCCACCCCCCCCCCACCCCCCAGAACACCACCCCCCCTTCCCCTCACCCCATTCCAACCCAAAACACCACCATCACTCCTCCTCAAAACCGCCCCCTCCTCCTCAATCACATCCACCTTATTCACAAGCTCCCACACTTCAACCGCCACCGCCTCCCGCACCCCACCCCCCACGCTAACCCCCACCCTGCCTTCCCCCACCTCCACCTTACCCACCACCTATCCCCTTACACCAACCCCAACCTCTTCCACAACCCCACCCTCACCCCGATGATCCCCCGCTTCTCCACCCTCCCCGCCCACCAGCCCT
>NZ_VDTC01000799.1 GCF_007672725.1 Corynebacterium aurimucosum ATCC 700975 | reverse complement strand
CCATCATGTGCGAGAGCTTGGTCGTGAGGGTGAGTAGGAGGGGCGGGCTAATGGCCGGGTAAATGGTGAGGAAGATGATGGGAGGGGGCGTGAAGTGGTTGTGGGAGGAGTGAAATGGAGGGAGTGGGAGGAGGAGATAGAGCGGCGGCGGGAGGTGGGGGAGGGGGAGGGTGAAGATGAGGGAGAGGATGAGGATTGGGTGGAGGATGAGGAGGGTGGGGAAGTGGAGAGGGAGGAGGTGTAGGGGGTAGG
>NZ_VDTC01000798.1 GCF_007672725.1 Corynebacterium aurimucosum ATCC 700975 | reverse complement strand
TAGCAGGAGAAACATCGACCACTGCGAGCTCGGGGGATGGGAGCGTTGAACGAAGGTTTGTTGCCGCGGGTGTAAGGGGAGGTGATGGGGAGGGAGGAACAAGGGATGGGTATTGATGGGGTAGGGGGTGGAGGTAATGAAGGTGAGGTAATGGTTATTGGGGAGTGGGGGGAGAGTATGTAGGTGAGTGGGGAGAAGGAGTTGTATGTGATGTAGAAGATACTTGATTTTATGGGCAGGAAGGTGGATAAA
>NZ_VDTC01000797.1 GCF_007672725.1 Corynebacterium aurimucosum ATCC 700975 | reverse complement strand
CTTCCCCCTCCCCTACCAACCTCCTCCCCCCCTCTTCACCCTCCCCTTCTCCCTCCTCCCCACCATCACCCTCCTTTCCTCCATCTTTCCCCCCCACTTAACCCCCATCATCTTCCCCCACCACCCCCACCTCAATCCCCTCCACCCCACCTCCTTTCCCTACTTCCTCCTCCCCCACAGCTTCTTCTACCGCCTTTTCCCCCTCTTCCAACCGGTCCTCAACACCAACACCATCTTTCCCCCACCCACCTC
>NZ_VDTC01000796.1 GCF_007672725.1 Corynebacterium aurimucosum ATCC 700975 | reverse complement strand
CCACCTTCAACCCCCCATTCTCAATGTCCAACTTCTCCCGCCACTCACACTTCTCATTCCTCACCCTCCACATTTCCCCCCCCTCATCATCAATCACCCTATCCACCCCCCCCATATCCATCTGCTCACCATTAATCATGAAACTCTTCACCACCAACTCCCCCTCCTTCACCCCATCCCAACCAAAGATGCCCCACATTAGTCCTCCTCCCCGAACGGCTCTTCCTCCTCCCCCGCAACCCACCTCAGACC
>NZ_VDTC01000795.1 GCF_007672725.1 Corynebacterium aurimucosum ATCC 700975 | reverse complement strand
AACCACTCAACCCAATCCCAAACCCATTCACCAAACCTTCCAACTATCTCATCCCTTCTTTCCATCACAACATCCATCACAACCCTCATCCCAAGCTCCAAATCCACCACCCCCTCCAACCTCCAAACCAACACCACCGCCACATTTCCCACCACGCACCCGACATTATTCCCCCCAAAACCCACCTCCAAATCCACCTCAACCCCCTAGTCAAAACTCACAACCACTACCACCATCACACCCCCCCCCCCT
>NZ_VDTC01000794.1 GCF_007672725.1 Corynebacterium aurimucosum ATCC 700975 | reverse complement strand
TCCATCCATCCCCCCCCCCCCCGCGATCCTCACGCTCACCGCTCTTCCACCCACCACCCCTACCCCTTTACTTTTCCTCCTCCTCCTCATCAACACCATCCTCCCCCCCCCCACTCCTCTTCTCACCTCACACTCCCCTCTTCCCAACTAATTCATCTTTACCTCTCACCCCTCACACACCCCAAACAAACCTCCCCACATCAATCATCCCCTCTACCCCGTATTGATCTCCCCACCTAAAATATACTTTCT
>NZ_VDTC01000793.1 GCF_007672725.1 Corynebacterium aurimucosum ATCC 700975 | reverse complement strand
CATCAAAAACAACTAATTATCCCCCCGATCTCCTTCATCCCCAAATCCCCCCACGCTCCTTCCCAACAATTATTCCTCACCTACTTCACCACTTCCCTCCTCTCCCTCCCACCCACTCTAAAACCCCAACCCCCCCTTTACCCCAACCTTCTTCTCCACCATACCCATTCCTCCTTTCCCTAATATTCCTAACCCCAATTTCCTCACCTACACATTTTTTCTCCCCAAAACTATTCAATAACCTCATCTAAG
>NZ_VDTC01000792.1 GCF_007672725.1 Corynebacterium aurimucosum ATCC 700975 | reverse complement strand
ACCACGGTCAACCACTCTATCTCCCCAGTTTTCTTCCACCCCCCCCATCTTTCCATGTACCTCCTCCACCCCCCTCCCCTTCACCATCTCCTCCCCCACCAACCTCTCCCCCTCCCTCCCCCCCCCCTTCCATGTTTCCCCCACCAACTACTACACCCACCCCCACCTCAACCATCTCCCCCTTTTTAATCTCCCCCTTCCCCACCAAGCGCCTCTTCTTGGTGTTCACCCCGATCACCCACCCGTCCGCACT
>NZ_VDTC01000791.1 GCF_007672725.1 Corynebacterium aurimucosum ATCC 700975 | reverse complement strand
CAGGAAGGAGGGGAGATGAGGTTGTGGTTATGAGCATGGTAGTTGTGGGAGTTGAGGGGGTAGAGGAAGGTGGGGTGAAGGTTGTTGGGGGGTGGGGAGATGATGAGGTTCTTGGGAGGGGGGTGGATGTGAGGGTTGGGAGGGTGAGGGTGGGTGAAGAAGGGGGTGGACTGGATGAGGATGTGAAGGTTGTTGGGGTCGGCATGTTTTTCAGGGACGGGATAGGGGTGGTTGGAAGGGAAGGTGGGGGTGA
>NZ_VDTC01000790.1 GCF_007672725.1 Corynebacterium aurimucosum ATCC 700975 | reverse complement strand
TGGTGATAGGGGGGGGCGTGGTTTGGGAGAAGATGGGGAAGGTTGGGGGTGGGGGTTGGTTTTTGGGAGTGGTGGGGGAGGTAGGGGATGGTGGGTGGTGGGTTGTTGGTGGAGTTGTTGGAGGGGTTGTTGGTTGAGTTGTTGGTGGAGTTGTTTGGAGGAGGATGGGGTTGGTGGGGGAAGAGGTTGGGGTGGAGGAGGGGGATGGGAGAGGGGTTGTTGTGGATGTGGGAGTTGTGATTCTGAGAGGTGA
>NZ_VDTC01000078.1 GCF_007672725.1 Corynebacterium aurimucosum ATCC 700975 | reverse complement strand
CTCCACCTCTCCCGTCCCACCACCCTCTCCCCACACCACCTTCACCCTCCCCCCCTTCCCCATTTCCTTCCCCACCCAACCCCTCAACCCTTCCACTCCCCCCCCCCCAATCCCCTTCTCTCCCTCTCTCCCCCCCACCACTACCCCCCCCCTTTTCCCCCCCCCCTCCCCTCTCCCCCCCCTTCCCTCTCTCATCCCCACTCTCCTCCCCCCCTTCACCCCCCCCATACCCACACCCAACCAAATCACAACCACTTCAACCCCCCCCAACCTCACCCACACTTCCCCCTCCCTAACCCACCCCTTCACTCCAAACAACTTCCACCCCACAACTTCCTCCACCAAACCCCTCCACACCTCCTTCCGCTACGCCGAGTACCCCACCCTCTTCCCACCCCCACCCCACTTCATCCAACTCATCCCCCAACCACAACCCCTCCTCACCTCGTTGCACCCACCATTCCAT
>NZ_VDTC01000789.1 GCF_007672725.1 Corynebacterium aurimucosum ATCC 700975 | reverse complement strand
CGCAAAACGCAGCCACCCACCCCCCCCTCCGCCCCCCCACCTTCCTCAACCCCCCCCTCCACCCCCCCCCAATCCCCCGACCCCCTCCCCCCCCCCCATCCCCAATCCCTTCAACTACCTCATTCGCAACAACAACCACCCCTCTTATCTCAACCTCCCCTCCAACCCCATCCCCTTCACCCCCCTCAACACCCCCTCCCCCCACACATCCAATTCCACCTCATACCCACCTTCACTCCCCACTACCTCCCCC
>NZ_VDTC01000788.1 GCF_007672725.1 Corynebacterium aurimucosum ATCC 700975 | reverse complement strand
GAGCGGGCGGAGGATGCGCTCGAGGTGAGGGGGGTCCGGGGGCGGATAGTGGGGTGGGGAAGGATAGTGAGGAAAAAGGTGTGGGGTGAGGTGGTTGAGGGGGGCATGGGTGGAGTGCGGGGAGAGGAGGGTAGGAATAAGTAGGTGGAGGGGGGTGGTGAAATGTAGGTCGGAATGGGGGTGGGGGTATTGATCGGGGAAGGGGGTAGGAATATGAAGGATGGGAGGGGTGTGGTGAGGGTGATGGTGGTGG
>NZ_VDTC01000787.1 GCF_007672725.1 Corynebacterium aurimucosum ATCC 700975 | reverse complement strand
GCGGTGAAGTATGTAAATGTGAAGTTAGGGTTTAGAGTTGGGGGGGTGAATAGGTGTGGGCATTGGTGGCGGGGGGGGTGGGGGGTGGGGAGGTGATCGAAGGTGGGGTTAGTGAAGCGGGGGATGAGGTCGGGGGATTGGAGGGAGGGGTGGAAGAAGAGGAGGAGGTGTGTGTGGCGGTCGAGGTGATGATTGGGGGGGTAGAGGAGGTAGGTGGGGGTGGGGTGTTGTAATTGGAGGGTAGGGGGTTGGA
>NZ_VDTC01000786.1 GCF_007672725.1 Corynebacterium aurimucosum ATCC 700975 | reverse complement strand
GAGGTGCAAGGAGGGTGTGGAGAATTTGAGGGGGTTGTGGGGGGGAAGGGAAAAGTGCTGTTGGTGTGGAAGAGTGTGGAGGTGAATGGGGAGGGGTGGGTGGTGGGTGGGAAGGAGGGGGGTGTGTGGTGGGTAGAGGGATTGATCGAGGTGATGTCGAGGCGAACTGTGGCGACGTGGATGCTGGTCGGGGGGGGGGTGGGGATGGTTGTGGACGACGGGTGGGTGTGGGACGGTTTAGGGAAGGGGGGGG
>NZ_VDTC01000785.1 GCF_007672725.1 Corynebacterium aurimucosum ATCC 700975 | reverse complement strand
CATCACCCCCAACCACCCCCTCATACCCCCCATCCACCTCATCCACGCCGACCTTCTCAATCACCCCTCCCACCCCCTCCTCCCCACAAAACTCCACCATTTCCTCCCTTTCCCCCATCCCCCCAATCTTCTTCCCCCTCACCACCTTCCCCCCCCCCCTCAAACCCCCCCCCACCCCCACCACCCCCCACACCCCCTCCTTATCACCCAAGTCCATCTCCCACCTCCCCACCCTCTCCTTCTCCTTCACCAT
>NZ_VDTC01000784.1 GCF_007672725.1 Corynebacterium aurimucosum ATCC 700975 | reverse complement strand
CTGCATACCCTCACCCACAACCCCCACCCCTTCCCACCACCCCTCAATCACCCCAACCACCACATGCACTCCACACCCCCTATCCATCCACTCACCCCTCTCTCCAAACCACACAACCAACCCCCATCCACTCCCCCCTTCTCCCACCAACTCATCAACCCCCCTCATCCCCCCCACCAACCACCTCCTCGTTCCTCACCACATAACCATCCCGCCACATAATTCACCCCCACCCCTCCCCCCCCCCCCCCCC
>NZ_VDTC01000783.1 GCF_007672725.1 Corynebacterium aurimucosum ATCC 700975 | reverse complement strand
CCCATCGAACTCAACCGTCTCCCCCCACTCCTTCGTCCCCCTCACCTCCACCCTCTTCCCAATCCCCCCCTCCTTCACCCCTCCCATCCCCTCCATATCCAACCTCTCCCTGCCATCCAACCCCACCCACTCCTCCCGCCTCCAACCCCCCATCTACTACCCACTACCCCCTACACCCCCCAAACACTCCACCCCCACACCCCCCACCATTACTCACCCAGCTTCCTCCCACTTACTCACGCACCCCCGACGC
>NZ_VDTC01000782.1 GCF_007672725.1 Corynebacterium aurimucosum ATCC 700975 | reverse complement strand
CCCATTTCCAAACCCTCCCCCAATCCCCCCTCCCCTCCCCTCTCCCCCCCCTCCACCAACAAATCCAACCCTTCACCCACCAAACCATCCCCCCCTACCCACTCCAACCCCTCCCCCTTACCCCCCACCTACCCCCCAACAATCCCCACGTTCCCATCCTCTACCCCCCCCACCCCGACTACTCATACCATCCCATCTCCCACCCCTACCTCCAACTCGCCTTTCCCCACAACCACCCCCACCACCACATCTA
>NZ_VDTC01000781.1 GCF_007672725.1 Corynebacterium aurimucosum ATCC 700975 | reverse complement strand
CCTTCACTCACCTGGCCTATCCACCCTCGTCTCCCCTCTATCCCCCACCCCCTCTCCCTCAACCCCCCCACCCCCCCCCCACACCCCCTACCTCCACTCCGACCTTCTCCCCCTCGTACCCCCCCATCTCACCCTTCTCCATCAACTTCACCTCCAACTCCAACCCCCTCTTCACCTCCTCCCCCCTCTCCTCCAACAACGCCCACCCAAACCTCACCCCACTCCTACCCGCACCCCTTCCCTCTTCCCCCCCC
>NZ_VDTC01000780.1 GCF_007672725.1 Corynebacterium aurimucosum ATCC 700975 | reverse complement strand
GTAGGTAGGAGGGGATGTGGTTGCGGATATCGCGGCTGGCGTGGTCGTCGGCGTTGTGGTGGGGCAGCAGTTGTGGGTGGGGAATGATAATGTGGGTGAGGTGAGGGAAGGTGGGGTGGGGGGGGAGAATTGATGCGAAGGCGAGGCGGGGGGCGAGGAGAGGTTGGAGGAGAGGGGAGGTGAGATTTGAGATAATGGGGGGGAGGTGGAGGATGAGGGAGGAGAAGATGGAGAGGAAGAAGGGGGGTAGATGG
>NZ_VDTC01000077.1 GCF_007672725.1 Corynebacterium aurimucosum ATCC 700975 | reverse complement strand
GATATTCTTCCCTTCCTCCATACCAACCGGGAAAATCCCCATGAGAAACTCCCCATCAACACTCTTTCCCTCCCGGTTCTTATTCCACATATAACCTTCCCTCTCCCCAAACACAACAAACATATCCATCTTTTTACCCCCTATCACATCACTCCCCACTACCCCCTACCCATCTCTCACATCAAATTTCTCCACCTCCCCAACAACCCCCCCTATACCCCTCCCAATTATCCCTCCCCCTTCCCCCAAGCACCTCATTCCTCTCTCCTTCCCTTCATCCCGCTGCTCATTATCCTTATCCCTTTTCATTACCCCATCCCAACCTTCCCTCTGCCCTCTACCCTCCTTCTCATTCCCCTCTTCCCTGCCATCTCCTTTGCCTCCCCTCACCCTATCTACACCATCCCCCCGCACACCAACCCCAAGCACCTTCCCACCTCCCCCTTCCCACCCCCCCCCCCCCCCCC
>NZ_VDTC01000779.1 GCF_007672725.1 Corynebacterium aurimucosum ATCC 700975 | reverse complement strand
GGGGTGTGAGTGAAATGTAGCAGGAAGGAAGGTTAAATGATGATGAAGGGGTTTGGGGGAGGAGAGTTTGTGGTGGGGGGGGTGGTGGTCGGGGGGGTGAGGGTGGTGGCGGTGTGGAGGGGTGGGGGGGGGAGGTGGGATTGGAGGTGGAAGGGGATGAGGGAAGGGGAGGTGGGGGAGAAGGTGGAAGGGTAGTGTTGGAGGGGTAGTTGTAGTGAGGGGAGAGGTTGATGGAGGGGATCTGGGATGAGTCG
>NZ_VDTC01000778.1 GCF_007672725.1 Corynebacterium aurimucosum ATCC 700975 | reverse complement strand
CTCACCTGCTCCAAGTGGACGATCAAATCCACATCCGTAAATTCCCCTTCCTATTCATTCCCCCCAAATAACCCACTCCCTCTCCTAAACAACTACCCCACAACCCCCCCACAAACCTTCCTCCCCTCCTCCCCTTATCTCCCCCTCCCCGCTCTCCTTTTCCTCCTCCCCATCCTTCCCCCATCCCTTCCGCCAACATCCCCACCAACCCCACCCCATTATTAACTACCGATCCCTCCTCTATCACCTCCACC
>NZ_VDTC01000777.1 GCF_007672725.1 Corynebacterium aurimucosum ATCC 700975 | reverse complement strand
CGTCGTCTTCATCACCACCCCCAACAACCCCCCCCTATTCACCCCCACCACCCCCAACACCCCAATCTCCCCCCCCCCCAACACACTTCCACACCACACTCCCACATCCCCCGCTTCCATCTCATCCCCCACCCCCCCCACCAACTCCTCCACACACCCACCAATCATACCTCCCTCCACTCCACCACCATTTCTCACTCCCCCACGCTCCTCTCCCCCGATCCCTCCACTGCCGGCCCTGTCCTCCCCCTCCT
>NZ_VDTC01000776.1 GCF_007672725.1 Corynebacterium aurimucosum ATCC 700975 | reverse complement strand
CACCACCCACCCTTACAACCCCCATCCCCAACACCTCGAACACCCCCACTCCCCAACCTACAACTTCCACAACCCCCTCACCCCTCCCCCCCTTCCCAACCACTACATCCCCTCTCTCCACCCTCGTATCCACAACGCTATCCACTACCGCTTCCTCCCTCCCTTCCCCCTACTCAACATCAACCCCACCCTTCACCACGCCGCTTACCACCACCTCCACTCCTCTCAGATCCCCTTCAACCTCCCCCCTTCTC
>NZ_VDTC01000775.1 GCF_007672725.1 Corynebacterium aurimucosum ATCC 700975 | reverse complement strand
GGGAAAGGAGATGTTGTGTGAGATGAAATGCGAGGTGATATGAATGTGAGTAGGGTGGTTGGTGTGAAAGTGGAAAGGGGGGTTATGGGAGGAGAAGTGGAAGTAGTGGTGGGTAAAGTTGAGTTGAAAGGAATGGGGGTGGTGTGGGGAGTTGGAGTGGGAATTGAGTAGAAACTGGATGTGGTGTGGATTGGGGGTGAGGAGGGGTGGGGGGGTGGGGGGTAGGAGGAAGGGGTGGGGGTAGTGGGGGGGGA
>NZ_VDTC01000774.1 GCF_007672725.1 Corynebacterium aurimucosum ATCC 700975 | reverse complement strand
AATCCCAACAATAACCATCACCACCCACCCATTCTCCCCCACCAATTCCCCCAACACCTTCCCTACCCACCCTTCATCCTCATTCATCCCTTTCCACACCACTTCCCTCCCTTCCCCATCCACCACCCACCCCTCCTCCTTCCCCTCCTACATACCCATCTTCTCCATACCCTTCCCCCACCCACCCCTCCCTCCATCACCAACAATCATGCCCTACTCACCCTTGCCCATCTTACCCATACCCTCCACCTTCA
>NZ_VDTC01000773.1 GCF_007672725.1 Corynebacterium aurimucosum ATCC 700975 | reverse complement strand
CATCCATCCCACCTGACCACCCACTCTCCCTCCTAACCCACGCGCCTCCATCCCCCCTCTCCTTTCCTCCCCTCATCACAACTCCCACCCTTCCTCCCTTCTTCCTTCCCATACCCATCACCTCACCCACCTCCAACCCCCCAACCACCACCCCGACCTCCTTCCTCCTCTCTTCTTTCTTCCACCCACCCCCTCACTTTTCCTCCTCACTCACTGCGCCCCGCACCCTCATATACTCCATGACCATCTCCCCC
>NZ_VDTC01000772.1 GCF_007672725.1 Corynebacterium aurimucosum ATCC 700975 | reverse complement strand
AGGGGAGGGGGGAATAGGGGGAGAGGGATTGTAGGACGGGGTCGGGGTGTAGGGTGCGTGGGCGGAGATGTTGGGTCTTAGGGGAGTGGGTAGAGAGATGGGGAGGGAAGGGGGAAGGGGTTGATGTGAAGTAAGTGGGGGGGGTTGGGGAATGTGGTGGATTAGTGGTGGTTTGATGGGGTAGTGGATAGGGAGGTCGTTGGTGTGGAGTTTGGTTAGAAATGGGATTATGGACACACAAAGGAGAATGCACA
>NZ_VDTC01000771.1 GCF_007672725.1 Corynebacterium aurimucosum ATCC 700975 | reverse complement strand
GGGGAGGGGGGGGGATTCGGTTTGGGGTTGAAGGGAGGGGAGAGTGGTGGGGTGGGGTATGGATAGGGTGGAAGAGAGAGAGGTGGTGGAAGGGGGGGTGGGGATGGGGGATAGAGTGGGGGGTGATGTTGGTGATGGGGTGGTGTTTGAGGGTGAGGGTGGAAGAGAATTTAGGAGTGAGAAGGTGTGGGAGGTGTGGGGGAAGGTGGGGATGGGTCAGTCTGTGGGGGGCACTGGGGTGTGCTTGGATAAGG
>NZ_VDTC01000770.1 GCF_007672725.1 Corynebacterium aurimucosum ATCC 700975 | reverse complement strand
TTGGTGTTTAGACTGAGGTTGTATGTGTGAGTCGGGGGGTAAGGGGGGAGTGGGGGTGGGTGTGGGTGAGTGTGTGTGTTAGTTGGAGGAAGGGTTGGAGGAAGGTGGGGGGGGGGGAGAAGGATGAGGGATAAGGGGGATAGGGAGGGGAGGAGGAGGAATGAGAGGGAGAGGAGGAGGAAGGTGGTGATGAGGAAGAAGGTGGGAGGGAGGAGGGAGGAGAGAGATGGGTTAATGGTGATGGTGTGGATGTT
>NZ_VDTC01000076.1 GCF_007672725.1 Corynebacterium aurimucosum ATCC 700975 | reverse complement strand
CCATCTCCACCTCCAAATCCCCCGCCCCCCCCCCACACACCATCACCAAGCTTTTACCCCCCCCCTCCTCATCCACCTTCACAACCCCCCAATCCTCCCCCCACCCCCCATCATCCCAACATCACCTATCCCTCCATCCGCAACTACCTCTTCACCACCCACCCCCTTATCCACCCCTTCCTCCAACACCAAAACCATCACCATTCCCCTCACCATATCCCCGCCAACATTATCCCTTACTTCCTCCACCCCCATCACCCCCACTCCAACCTTCATCACCCCACTTTCCCTCACCCCATCGAACACCAACCCCTAAACAATGTCGACCCTCACCTCCTCCCCCCCCCCCTCCATCTCTCCAACCTTTTCCCTCAAACACCTATCACCCAAATTTCCCTCCCACTCTCCCAACCCTCCCAACTCCAACCCCAGCCTCCCCATCCCAAACTTTCTCACCTCCTTCCTCAC
>NZ_VDTC01000769.1 GCF_007672725.1 Corynebacterium aurimucosum ATCC 700975 | reverse complement strand
GTCGATGCGATCAACACCTCCCTGCCCTTTCGCAGTCACCAGTCAACCCGCACCCATCTCTTCCAACCACACCACCACCATCTCCTTCCTCACCTCCCCCCAACCCCCTCCCAACATACCCACTCCAACCCTCCCGAACTACCCCCCCATTTCCATATCACCCTTCCAACCCTGCGCTACTCCGTTCCCCACCTGCTTGTTGGCCCCACTCTCGATGTACGCATCACAGGCCACGTCTTGTCGCTCTTTGACCAC
>NZ_VDTC01000768.1 GCF_007672725.1 Corynebacterium aurimucosum ATCC 700975 | reverse complement strand
TTCCCCCCCCCCCACCCCCACCCCCACCACATCCTCACCTCCCACCACCTTTATCACCTCAACCACCACCCCCACCACCTCATCCTCCTCCACCCTTATTACCACCCCTATATCCCCCCCATCCCCCTTCCCCACCCCCATATCCCAGATCACCCTCACCCCCCCCCATTCTTCCACCCAACCCTCCCTCTCCCGGATCCTCCTTCCCAATCCCCCTCC
Organism: Corynebacterium aurimucosum ATCC 700975; assembly: GCF_007672725.1. Classification (GTDB taxonomy): domain Bacteria; phylum Actinomycetota; class Actinomycetes; order Mycobacteriales; family Mycobacteriaceae; genus Corynebacterium; species Corynebacterium hesseae. The sequence goes on along the minus strand of NZ_VDTC01000768.1, from coordinate 36 downwards.
CACATTCGCCACCATGCCAACACTATCCCCTTCCCC
>NZ_VDTC01000767.1 GCF_007672725.1 Corynebacterium aurimucosum ATCC 700975 | reverse complement strand
CACAACCTCCACTCTTCCCCCACCATCCTCCCATAGTAACCCCTACACACCCTCTTCCCCTCCATCCACCTCACCAACCATCCCCCAATCCACAACACCATCACCACCACACCCACACCCCCCATCCCCACCTCCTTAATCACCACTCCCCACAAAATTCCCACCCCCACCAACACCCCCATCATCCCTACCCACCAAATCACGCAATCCACTATCTCCACCTTCCCCCCCCCGCCCACCATCTCCTCCACCTCC
>NZ_VDTC01000766.1 GCF_007672725.1 Corynebacterium aurimucosum ATCC 700975 | reverse complement strand
TCTACTCCCACCTTCCTCACCACATCCCACTCCACCTCCCACTCTCCCCCCACCCACACGCTGACCCACCCGTCCTCATCCTCCCTTCCAACAACATCCTCTCCCCCCCCTCCCCTAACCCCCTCCCTATCCCCCCTCTCGATATCCTTACCCCCCTCTACTACCTCACCATCCACAACAGTCACAACCACATCGCCCCCCAGCGCCCTTACCCCCCCCCCACAGAGGATCCTCCACACCAGGGCCTGTACTCCT
>NZ_VDTC01000765.1 GCF_007672725.1 Corynebacterium aurimucosum ATCC 700975 | reverse complement strand
TTTCCCCTACTAAAATCCCTATTCACCCTTTAACCCCCTAACCAACCCTTAAACCTAACCCCCTTTCACCACCACGTCTCTCCTCACATCCTATCCCTCCCACGATGAACTACCCCCACACATTACTAACCCTCCCCAACTTTTTATCCCCCACTTCCTACCCCTTCCTCCCCATCCTTCCCACCCCCTCCTTCACCCTCTTCACCCCACCCCCCCCCACATCATCCCCTACCACCTTCCCTCGATCCAATTACT
>NZ_VDTC01000764.1 GCF_007672725.1 Corynebacterium aurimucosum ATCC 700975 | reverse complement strand
GGGGTTGGTTGGGGGAATGGGTGTAGAAGAGGAAGGGAAGGGTTTCAGGGTGGAGAAGGTGAGGTTGTTGAGGAGGGGTAGGTTGGTGGTAGGGTTGATGATGTGGGGGATGAGTTGAAAAGTTGGGATGATGTTGGATTTGGGTGGAGGGTTTGGAGGGATAAGAAGTGTGAGGTGGGGTGGTTGATTATGGGGGAGGAGGGGGGTGAGTGGATCTGGGTGTAGTGGTTCGTGGGCTCTTATGAGTGGTAGAGG
>NZ_VDTC01000763.1 GCF_007672725.1 Corynebacterium aurimucosum ATCC 700975 | reverse complement strand
TTTTCGTCCCCTACCACCCCCCTCCGCCGCCAGATCCCCCCAATCTCACCATCTTGTCTCCTTATCACAATCCCATCAATCATCATCACCCCCATAACCCCACTCCTCCCCCCTATCTCTTTACCTTCCCGCCCCCCCTCCCCTATCACCCCTCCCTCAACCCCCCCATCCACCTCCTGTCCAACTCCCCCCCCCCCCACGCCCCTTCCAACACCCACCCCATCTCACCCCTCCGCACCCACACCCCCCGCGTACC
>NZ_VDTC01000762.1 GCF_007672725.1 Corynebacterium aurimucosum ATCC 700975 | reverse complement strand
AACCCTCCCCCCCGACCTCCTCCAACCCCCTGACTTCCGCCCACCAAACCAATCCTTACAGCGCCCCATACATCTCTCCCCCCCCCCCAATCCCCAACCCCACCCACCCTCAACTCTTCCCTCCACTCCCCCACTCCCCCCACATTCCCCCCACCATTACACCCACACCTCTCCCTTCATCCTCCCCTTCCCCATAAACCCCATCCCCCCCCCTGACCCTCCCCACTCCAAAGCCCCTTTCCCCCACCCCCCCACC
>NZ_VDTC01000761.1 GCF_007672725.1 Corynebacterium aurimucosum ATCC 700975 | reverse complement strand
CACCCCCATCATCCCCATCCTCACCAAGCTGCATAACCCCTCCAAGGACCAACTCCCCCCCCACCTTCTACCTCTCCACCACCTCCTCTCCCAAAACAACCCACACCCCCTCGTCATCCCCCTCTCCCCCACCCACCCCCTCCACCTCCATCACCTCACCCACCTCATCCTCCACCACCCCCAACAACTCACCCCCATCCAATCCCCCATCATTTTTCCCCCTACCCCCTCCCCCTCCATCACTCTCCTCCCCCAC
>NZ_VDTC01000760.1 GCF_007672725.1 Corynebacterium aurimucosum ATCC 700975 | reverse complement strand
TCCGCAACCACATCCTTCACCTTCTAACCCACACCCAATAACAACACCTTTAATTCTATCCCCCCTCATCCCCTTCCATTACAAAACCACCATAATTACTTTCTCTTCTCCTTCCCTCCTCCCTTCTTCTCCTCCCGCTTCGCCACAACAACCTCATACACGTCCCTATCCCCCCACTGGCCCCCCACCTCACCCTACCTCATCTTTCCCATCTCCCACTACCTCCCCACCTTCACCAACCCACGCGACTTATCCA
>NZ_VDTC01000075.1 GCF_007672725.1 Corynebacterium aurimucosum ATCC 700975 | reverse complement strand
GGTGGGAGGAAGGGGGGGAATTTGGAGGGGGATTTATATAAATGGATAGTGGGATGGAGGGAGGGAGGGTGGTGGTTGTGGGGTTGGTGGTGAGGGGTGAGGAGGGTGAGGTTAAGGGGGGGGGGGGGGTGAGTAAAGAAAGGGAAGGGATGGTAGTGGGGGGGGGTAGTTGAAGATGGGGGGAAAAATTGGGGGGGGGGTGGTTGATTTGCTGGGGAGGCGGGGTGGGAGGGAGGAGTTGGAGGGGGGGTGGGGAATAGGGATGGAGGTGTTGGAGGAGGATGGATGGGTTGGGGAGGTGGATGGGTGTGGTATGGGTGTGGTTGAGAGGGTGGGTGTTTGGTGTAGGGGTGATGAGGGATAGGGGAAAGAGGGTAGGGGAAGAAGGGGTTGTTATGGGGGAGAGGAGAGGGGTGATTGAGGAGAGGAGGTTTGAGGAAGGTAGGGAGAGTTGTAGGTGGGAAGAAG
>NZ_VDTC01000759.1 GCF_007672725.1 Corynebacterium aurimucosum ATCC 700975 | reverse complement strand
AATCTCTCCCATCACCTCATTTACCCCACAAACTTTCAGCTTCCCCACTACCCTCTCCCACCCACCCATCACCCCTAACACAAAAATCACCTCTCCCCTCCCCAATTAAACTTCACTTCCCTCCCTCTCCACCACTCTTTTCCATCATCATCCTTCATAACAACTCCTTTAAAACCACCATACCATTCTTACCATTACCAACTTCATTCTTTTCTCAAAATTCTTCTTTAACAATCCCAATGTAGGCTTCATGATG
>NZ_VDTC01000758.1 GCF_007672725.1 Corynebacterium aurimucosum ATCC 700975 | reverse complement strand
AGGGCACCGGTGAGTTCGTGGAGATTGTTAACTACAAGATGCGCGGCGAGCAGTAGTGGGTGGGGGGGAGGAAGAAAGGAGTGAAAGGTGTGGTGGATAAGGGGAATGGGATGGGCGGGGGGGGGGGGGTGATGGTGGGGGGTATGGATGTTGCTTTCGACTGGCGGGTACTGGGGGAGGGGGTTGCGGCCTTCGCGGAGAAGGTCGATGAGCTGGTGGCGGAGGAGGTGGATGTGGATGGCCTGGTAGGGCGGTA
>NZ_VDTC01000757.1 GCF_007672725.1 Corynebacterium aurimucosum ATCC 700975 | reverse complement strand
CCTATTAACAACAACGCAAATATCCTTCCCTCCTCCCCCCTCCCCAACAACCTCCAATACATCCATCCCCCCCACAACATCATCATTCACATCAACCACTCCCACTCCCTCAACCTCCAGAGCATCCACCATATCTACAACATCCACAACCTCCCCAACCCCCACCCAATCCCCATTACCAACCCCCCTCACCCCCTCCCTACCACCTACATCCACATTCCCCACCACAAACTCCTCCCTCTCCTCAACACCAATC
>NZ_VDTC01000756.1 GCF_007672725.1 Corynebacterium aurimucosum ATCC 700975 | reverse complement strand
GAAGGTGGGGGTGGGAATGGGTCGGTCTTGTTGGGATGGGAGGAGGGGGGGGTTGTCTTGGAGGGAAGTGAATTGGAGAAGATGGAGGTTTGGGCGTATGGAGGGAAAGAGGGGTAGCAGGGCTGGGGGAAGTGGGGGGGCTGAGAGGAATCGAACGTGATCGTGGGGGATAAGAAGAGGGAGAAAGATGGGGAGTTGGAGGGGGGGAGCTGAGTGAGGGTCATGAATACGGAGGAGTAGTGGGTGAAGAAGATGG
>NZ_VDTC01000755.1 GCF_007672725.1 Corynebacterium aurimucosum ATCC 700975 | reverse complement strand
TGCCCTCTACAAACCCTTCCACAACACAAACCCCAACCCCTACACCCTTCTCCTTCCTCCTATCACCCAAACCCTCAAACCCTTCCAACACTTCCTTCTCCTTCTCCCCTCCCATCCCCCCCCCTTCATCCACAACCATCAGTTCTACCTCTTCCCTCCTCCTCTCCCCCTTTCATTCCCCCCACATCACACCCCCCTTTCACCACCTCCCTCCTCATATTCCCTCCGCCCACCCGCATTTCCCTACCCCCCACCT
>NZ_VDTC01000754.1 GCF_007672725.1 Corynebacterium aurimucosum ATCC 700975 | reverse complement strand
CCGATGCAGCTCCCCATCGATACACCCCAAATCACCCCCCTCCCGATCTTCGAACCTTCCCCCTTCATCAACCTCATCCCCTCATCAACTACTTCCTCCACTTTCCCCCCATCAATATCCAAACCTACCTCCTTCCCCATATCCACCACCTTCTTCAAGCCGCCTTCACCCTCATTCACCAACCACCCCCCCTCCAAATTTTCCAATCCTCCCTCCATCCCCCCCATTTCCCCTTCAACGCCCACACCCCTTCAAA
>NZ_VDTC01000753.1 GCF_007672725.1 Corynebacterium aurimucosum ATCC 700975 | reverse complement strand
CCTGCTCTTCCCCCCTCACCCTCCCTTCAACCCCCACCCTCTCCTCAACCCCCTTCCTCCCACCACCCCACTCCTCCCTTCCAACCCCTATTCCTCCCTTCATACCCATCTCCCCCTCCCCCACCCCTCCCACCACCCCCCCCCACCACCCCTACCCACCATCATCCCTTTTCCCCCCTCCCCCTACCTCGCCTTTCATTCCATTCCCCACCTCCCGCGCGACTTCAGTTTTTCCCCCAACAAACCCCTACCCCTTC
>NZ_VDTC01000752.1 GCF_007672725.1 Corynebacterium aurimucosum ATCC 700975 | reverse complement strand
CCCCCCCCCCCCCTCTTCCCCTCCCACCCCACCCCACTTTCAAACCCACCCCCCAACCCCACCCCACCCACACCTCCCACCACCCCCACCCCACCCATCTCCATCCCCACCTCCACCCAGCTCCTCCCCACCACCCCCCTCATCATCCCCCCCTCCCCCATCCCCCCCTACCTCCCCCCCACCTCCTCTCCCACATCCCGCTCTCTCATCCTCATCCCCTTCACCTCCCCTTCCTACATCATCCTTTCCTTATCCCC
>NZ_VDTC01000751.1 GCF_007672725.1 Corynebacterium aurimucosum ATCC 700975 | reverse complement strand
CTCCCTCCTCCCCCCCCCCCCCCCCACCCATCCCCCCCCCCCCTCCCAACTCCCAAACCTACTCCCACAACCTCTCCCCACCCTCATCCATCCCCACCCCCCCAACCTCCCCTCCCAAACCCCACCCCTTCACCCCACCCAAACCCATTTCTTCCCCTTCCCCACCCGCCCTCTTCACCTTCCCCATACCCCACTCCACACCCCCGCACACACCCCCCCCCCCCTCGCTCTCCGCCCCCCACCCGGGCTTCTCTGAC
>NZ_VDTC01000750.1 GCF_007672725.1 Corynebacterium aurimucosum ATCC 700975 | reverse complement strand
AAGTAGGGTGGGATGGGATTGAGGGTTGGGATGATGGGGGGGAGTTGGATATGGATATAGTGAGTGAGAATTTCAAAAATAAAATGGGAATTATAGGGAGGGAATGGCGGGTTGGTGGTGAGCATGGGAAGAGCGTGGGGGGGAGGGGAGAGTGAAATGAGTAATGTAAAAAGAAGGGATGGAGTGGGGGGGGGGTCGAGGTGATGGATAGGGTGGGGGAGGAGAGAGATAATGAAGCGAAAGGCTGGGGCGAAATC
>NZ_VDTC01000074.1 GCF_007672725.1 Corynebacterium aurimucosum ATCC 700975 | reverse complement strand
CAAGTTCACCACGCCTTTCAGAAGACCTCCCCCCCCAACCTTCCTTCACTCACCATCCTCCCCCCCCCCCACCACCACCACATCATTCCAACCCCCTTCCCCACCTCCCCCCATCTCCACCCCCCCAACAACCCCCACCTCTTCCCTCCCTTCACACAAATCCCCACCCATCCCTCCACCCACACCACCCCCCCCACACACCGATTCACCTACATCACCCTACGAATTACTCCTTCAGCTTGCCCATAACCTCGTTCCCCTTATCCTTCACCCCCTCAACCCCCTCCCAACCCTTCTCCTTCCCCTCACACGTCACCTCCTCCGCCTTCCCCTCCTTCTCCACCTTCTCGTTCTCCCTTACCTTCCCACCCCCTTCCTTACCCTTCCCAACCAACTCCTCCTTCTTCTTCTCCAAATCACCCATCCTTTTCTCCTTACTCTCTACTTCTCTCACCTCCACCACCCACCCT
>NZ_VDTC01000749.1 GCF_007672725.1 Corynebacterium aurimucosum ATCC 700975 | reverse complement strand
CCCGCCCCTACTCATTAGCCGTAGCCTTGCCCGCACACCAGCTGCCCCAATCCATCTTCCACTCCCCTACCCCCTCCACCCCCCTCACCACCTCATTCCTCTCCACCTCCCCCTCCACAACCATCCCCACCTCTTCTCACTTCTAATACCCCCTTACACCCACCTAAACAATAACCACCACCATCCTCCCCCCCACTCCCATTCACCTCCCAATCTTCCACACCCTTACTTCCTTACTCACCACTACTCCTTTCATC
>NZ_VDTC01000748.1 GCF_007672725.1 Corynebacterium aurimucosum ATCC 700975 | reverse complement strand
CCCCGCTCCCAATCCATCCTCCGCCAACCACATCCCCTCTTATCTCCTCCATCCCTACCAGATCCTCAACCATCTCCCCACCAATTACCACCTACCCCATCCCTCCAACCTCTTCCACCCACATATCCATCCCTTCCTCCAATCCGCAATCCGCTCCCCCATCCCCCACCACCACCCCTACCCCCCACTCCCAAATCTTCCTAATCTCCCTTAACTCATCACTTTCCACAATGTCTCCAAGCTCTATCCCACCTCCA
>NZ_VDTC01000747.1 GCF_007672725.1 Corynebacterium aurimucosum ATCC 700975 | reverse complement strand
CTTCCCTCAAACATCACTCCTAACCCTACTCCCCCCGCCATCACCAAACCCCCCCAACCCCAACACCCATTGACCCACTTTCACACCTCCTAATCACCAACGCCCTTACCCCCTACCCACAATTACTCCAGCATCTTCCTAACCCCCCCACCCCCCACCCTCCCAACTACTCCACCTTCTACCCCCCCCCCCTCCCCCCTCGTCCTCACAACCTCCTCCACCCATGCAGCGACTACTCCCATCCCAGCCTCGTCAAG
>NZ_VDTC01000746.1 GCF_007672725.1 Corynebacterium aurimucosum ATCC 700975 | reverse complement strand
ATTCCCTCCTCCCCCACCACCCCACCCAACATCTCATAACCCTCCTCCACACACTCCGTCAACTTCCCACTCCCCTCACCCCATCTCTCCTACCTCTCCCCTTCTCCTCAACCCCCCCCCCCACCCATCTACTCCCTCTCCCTCAACCCCAAAACCAATCCGGATCACCCCCTCACCTAACCCCCAAACCACACCCCCTCCCAACACCACCCACAACCTACATCTCAAACAAACACTATTCATCAACCTCAACCTCT
>NZ_VDTC01000745.1 GCF_007672725.1 Corynebacterium aurimucosum ATCC 700975 | reverse complement strand
ACCGCAAACCGCCCCTCTCCTCCGCCCTTCCCCCAGCCAAACTCCCTTCCTTCCTTACCCCCTCCACCCCCACTTCTCCCATTCCCCCCCTCCCGCCACCCCCCCACCGTCTTCTTCACCCCCCACATCCACCGCCAGCCTCACTCCCCCCACCTCGTCTCGCTCTCCGCCCCCTCCCATCCCAAGCAATCCCCCCCCCCCCAGCCCCGAGTCCTCATTGTCTCCCCCACACACACCACCCTCCTCCGCCTTCTCAT
>NZ_VDTC01000744.1 GCF_007672725.1 Corynebacterium aurimucosum ATCC 700975 | reverse complement strand
CCCCCCGTTACATCTTCTCGAACTTCTCCCCCAAGCTCCCGCACTCCTTCGCCAGGTACACCCGCCCCCCGAATTCCATCACCCCCTTATCCACATCCTCCACCAACCCCCCCACCCACACCAACCCCACCCCTTCGATCCACCCTTTCACTTCCTCATTCACCTTCCCCACCCCCCACCCCGTTTCCCCCCAATTCCCCCCTTCCTTCACCCCCACTCCTTTCTCTTCACTCCTCTACTCTCTCGCGTATCTTCCG
>NZ_VDTC01000743.1 GCF_007672725.1 Corynebacterium aurimucosum ATCC 700975 | reverse complement strand
TCATCGCCTCAACTCTCCCGCAACTTTCTCTCCCCCAGCCTCCCCACCTTAACATCTATCTCTTTATAACTTCCACCCATACTTCCTCCCCCCGCCCGCTTCACTATTAATTACCCCGCCCCTCCTCCTCCCCCAATCCTTCCCCCCCTTCCCCTCCCAATCCCACCCCCACTACCCCCCCGCCACATCCAGTCGCCTGACTCTCCCCCCCTTCAACACTCCCCCCTCCACCTCCGCCCCCTCTACCCCGATATCCT
>NZ_VDTC01000742.1 GCF_007672725.1 Corynebacterium aurimucosum ATCC 700975 | reverse complement strand
CATGGCCGCGGCCAATTCATCCAACACCTTCCCTTTCACATTCCCCAGGACCTCGACGCTCATCCCTCCACCTTCTTCCTGCACTACCCCCCACACAACTACTCCCACCTCAACCACCTCCACTACCTCTTCCTCTTCCATTACAACCCTCCACTCCACCACCTCAACAACCATTCCACCTTCCAACCCCTACACCTGCTCAAGCATCACCCCCTCCGCTACCTACGAACCCATACCCGCAACGCCATCACCATCCC
>NZ_VDTC01000741.1 GCF_007672725.1 Corynebacterium aurimucosum ATCC 700975 | reverse complement strand
TGACAAAGGGGGGGTGGCAAAAGGGATCAGTGAAAAGGGGTTTTGAGGGGTAAAAACGGGTTTTAGTGAGTGGAGATGGGGTTTTTAGACGCAAAGATGGGTTGTGGGAGATGGGTTTTGTGAGAGGGGGTGGTGAGTTAGGAGAATGGAGTGTGGAAAAATGGGAGGGGAGGGGGAAAAGGGGGAGGGGAGGGTGTGGGTGGATGTAGGGGGGGAGAGGGTGAAGGGGCGGGATACGGTGGTGTAGGGTGTGGGGG
>NZ_VDTC01000740.1 GCF_007672725.1 Corynebacterium aurimucosum ATCC 700975 | reverse complement strand
GGGGGAGGCAGGGGGGAAGAATGGGATGAGGCGGGTCAAGGTCATGGGTGGAGTGGGGAAGTAGGTGGAGGATGAGGGGTTGGTAGAGATGGAAAGGGGGATGGTGGAGAGGGTGGAGGGGGGTGGAGGAGGGTGGGGGGGTGTATTGGGGATCTGATTGGGGGGGGTATGGAGGTGGGGGTGGGTGAAGGGGGGGTGGTGGGGTTGGATACTAACGGAGAGTCTATGTCGTTTACTTGGGAGGCGGAGAATATGGT
>NZ_VDTC01000073.1 GCF_007672725.1 Corynebacterium aurimucosum ATCC 700975 | reverse complement strand
AGCTTGTACCGATCCCCACCTGCAACAACCAGACCCTCCACTCCTCCCCACATCATCTCCGCGACGCCTTCTCCCCTCAGTCCTATCCCGCTCTCTCCCCCACCACACCCCCCAACCCCTTTTCTACCTATTTTAACCAGCCCTAATGTCATCAACCACCTCACTTACTCCCATTTCCCCCCACCACACACCACTAACCCCCACTTTCCCTCACACTCTCATTACCACTCTTCTCCCCACCACCAACCACCTCATTACTACTACCCCCACCCCTGACCAGCACCCTGACCATTATCCCCCTGCCCCCCCTCCTCCACGCTCCACTATCCAAAACACCTACCAATCAACCAACAACTCCCCCAGCGAGCCCACACTCACATCCTTACCCCCATCTTCCACTACGAACAACACCCCCATAACCGACCTCACAAGCACCCCGCCCCGCCACTCAACCCTCTTCTCCCCCTCCT
>NZ_VDTC01000739.1 GCF_007672725.1 Corynebacterium aurimucosum ATCC 700975 | reverse complement strand
CCCCACAACCCCAGTTCCCACACCCACCCCCGGCGACACCAGGTCCCTGCCCCCACCACCACCCTGACCCTACCCTCCATCACCTCAGCCATGCCCCCCTCCACATCCTGCTCCCTACCCACCTTCCTCCCCCCCCCCTCCACCTCCACCCCATCACCCACCTCCTCAACTACCACATCCCCAATCACACCCACTCCTACCTCCACCCCATTCGCCCTACCGCCCCTGCTCCCCGCACTGGCGAGGCCATCCTGTTC
>NZ_VDTC01000738.1 GCF_007672725.1 Corynebacterium aurimucosum ATCC 700975 | reverse complement strand
ACCCCACAACCAACTTCATAAACCCCCCCCACAACCCTTGAATCTTCCTCCAATTCCACGTCATTTGCGCATACTTTCTTCCCCTATCTACCCCTATCTCCCCCACACCCCCCACCTATTAACCATCCTCATCCTTCATCCCTTTCAACCACTTCATCATCCCGTCCCCCAACCAATCCCTCACCCTACCCACACCCGCCACACATTCCTCCGCCTTCTCTTTCCTATCACCCCCTCCCCTTTCAACTTTCCTCAAA
>NZ_VDTC01000737.1 GCF_007672725.1 Corynebacterium aurimucosum ATCC 700975 | reverse complement strand
CTTTCCTATAAAAACCACCCCCTCCTTCACTCAACCACCATCAAATCCTCCCATTCCAACCGCCTCAGTCCCAACAATCTCCCCAACCAAATCACCCATCACATCCCCCTCTCCCACCAGACCACTCACCACACCCCTGACACCACACAACCCCAAGACACCTCCCATCCCCCCTACATCCTCATCCTCCACTCCCTCCTCCTCCCTTATGCCCACTCCCCCCAATCCCAGATCCACCCCCTGCAGCCCCACTACCCC
>NZ_VDTC01000736.1 GCF_007672725.1 Corynebacterium aurimucosum ATCC 700975 | reverse complement strand
GGTGTTGGTGCGATTAGGTGAGTTTGGGGGGGAGGTTTGCTTTTGGGTGAGTGATGGGTGTGGTGATGAATGGTGTAGAGAAAGTGTAAATAGATGGAGGTTAGCGGGGTGAAGTGGGAAGGGAAAAGTAGGCTAGAGGATAGAGCGTGGGAGGTGGAAGGAGATGATTGGAGGGGGAGGGGGGAGAGAGTTGGAGAAAATGGAGGGTAAATTGGAGTGGTTGTGGGGGGATGTGGGGAATTTGTGGAGGGGTGGGGG
>NZ_VDTC01000735.1 GCF_007672725.1 Corynebacterium aurimucosum ATCC 700975 | reverse complement strand
CCCTTCCTCCTCTTTTCTCTCTCCCTCATAATTCTCACTTTTCCTTCCCCCCCATTCCCTACAATACAACCCATCCCTCCATTCATACTACTACTCTTCTTTCTCCTCCCCCCACTCCTCCTCTCCAACGCTTTTCCTCCCCCCACCCTCACCAACGACCCCGTCACCATCCCCCCCCACATTCACCTCCACCATCCTTTTCACAACCTCGGCCCCCAACTCCTGAACTCCCTCCCCCTCAACACCAACCACATCCCC
>NZ_VDTC01000734.1 GCF_007672725.1 Corynebacterium aurimucosum ATCC 700975 | reverse complement strand
CCCCCCCCCCCCATCACAAAATACTCGTACCCTCCCGTCTCCCCCCTCCCCACAACTACCCCCCCCCCCTTCACCTCCACCACCTTAATCACCTCCCTTCCTTCCACCACACCACCCTCCCCCAACCCACAACCCCCCCTCCACATACCACACACCCTCCACTCAATTTCCTTCCCCTCAGTATCCCTCATCGTCAACGCCTTACCGCCACTGCCCCCCCACAAAACACCAGCAATCCTAACAACCCCATTAAAAACC
>NZ_VDTC01000733.1 GCF_007672725.1 Corynebacterium aurimucosum ATCC 700975 | reverse complement strand
CACCCCTCCGCACGCGCCGCCTTCCCCCCCTCCCTCCCCCAACCACTCCCCATCCCCCTCTTCCATCCCCCCCCCCCCGCTCTCCACCACCCACTACCCCTCCCCCCACCCCATCCCCCAACGCCATACCCCCCACCACCTCCACCCCACTCCACTCCACCTCCACCATAACCACTCCCTTCACCAATTCATCTTCCTCACTCACACCCCACCCCGCCCTCACATACACCACCGACCCCCCAACCCTCTCCGCGCCCA
>NZ_VDTC01000732.1 GCF_007672725.1 Corynebacterium aurimucosum ATCC 700975 | reverse complement strand
TTCTTCTCTCTCCTTTTCTTATCCTCAATAACTCCCATTAAGAAGACCATGACTCATCCACACACGACAACCCCAATAACCAATCCCACCAACAACCCCACCACCTTCTCCACACCACCCACCACTCCCACCATCCCCCCAATACGACCCACACCACTCACCGTCATCCCCGCCGGGATCATACCCACCACCCCCCTCACTTCTTCCCATCCTCTGTACCCGAACCCCATCACCATGCCCCCCACCATCACATACCAA
>NZ_VDTC01000731.1 GCF_007672725.1 Corynebacterium aurimucosum ATCC 700975 | reverse complement strand
ACCACCGTCGTCGATGACCCCCCCCCCCCCATCACCCACCCCTTCCCCCCCCCATCCACCTCCCCAAACCACCCCTCCACCCCCCTCTCTTCCCCCACTTCCACCCCCTCACCCCCCACACAATCTACAACAACCTCTCCCACCTTCTCCACCCCCTCCCCCTTACCCCCATCAACCTCCACCACCCCCATCCACCTGCCCTCCCTCACTCCACCACCCTCAACCACTTCACCCTGCTTGACCGCCACCTCCGTCTTC
>NZ_VDTC01000730.1 GCF_007672725.1 Corynebacterium aurimucosum ATCC 700975 | reverse complement strand
GTGGAAAGGATCGAGGGGATCAGGGATGACGGGGAAGGGTTCGGGGACGATGGTGTGGGGAAAGGAGGGATGGGGGAGGTGGGGGAGAAGTTGGGGATTAGGGGGATGGGTAGGAGGGGGATGAAGGAGGTTGTGTTGGTGGGGGGGGGGGGAGAGGGAGGGGAGGAAAGGGATGTTGAGGGGATTGGGTGAGGGGGAAATGAAGATAAGGAGGGTGGGAATGAGAGGGAGAATGAGGAAGAGGATGAGGGGGATGGA
>NZ_VDTC01000072.1 GCF_007672725.1 Corynebacterium aurimucosum ATCC 700975 | reverse complement strand
CCTCTTCATTCTAAGACCATCAACCCTCCATCCCACCCTACTCCCTGATGCCCCCTTTCTACTCCCTGTTCCCTACCCCCCTACACTCCCCTTCCCTCCCCAAACCCCGATTTACCCCAACTCCCCACAAAAATCCTCAATCCACTCTCCCCCCCCCCCCTTACACTCCATCACACATTTAAAACCAAACCTAACACCTAATCTTCCACACATTTACTCACCCTCCTCCCCCCCTCATCCTTTTCCCCCACCACCAACCACCCATCCTCAACCACAATTACATCCCCACCCACCACATCCTCCTCCCCCTTATCCATCAACCTCAACCTCTACCACCCAACCCCTTCCACTCCATCCCCATCTCCCTCCACCATCTCCCCCCTCACCTTCCCCACCTACCCCTCCCACACATCCCCCCTCACTTCACTCAACGCAATCCCCTCTTCCCTCCCATCCTCCTCGATGACGCA
>NZ_VDTC01000729.1 GCF_007672725.1 Corynebacterium aurimucosum ATCC 700975 | reverse complement strand
AGGAAACGAGGAGGGGGGGGGGGGGGAGGTGGGGGGGTGGAAGGGGATTGGGGTGTGGTTGGTGATTGGTGGGGGGGTGATGTTTTTGGGGTGGTGGTGGTGGGAGGGGTGGGGAAGGGGGGGTGGGGTGTGGGTGGGGTAGGTGGGGGGGGGGGGGGAGGGAGGAATGGTGGGTGGATTGGGGGAGTGGTTGGGGGTGAGGGGGGTGTTGGGGCGGCGGATGGGGGTGGGGATGCTGCAGACGGCGGTGATCTGGAA
>NZ_VDTC01000728.1 GCF_007672725.1 Corynebacterium aurimucosum ATCC 700975 | reverse complement strand
GGAATTGGCGAAGGAGATGGGTGACGGGGGGAAGACGGTGAAGGTGTTGGTCGTGGAGGTGGGGGGGTGGGATAGGTTGGGGGAAATGAGGGTGCTGATGATGGCGGGGAGGGGAATGGGGGTGGGGGGTTGGGAGGGTTGGGGGGGAGGTTTGATGGGGTGGGAGGGGGAGGTGCGTGGGGGTGGGGTGTGGGTGAAGTGGGGAAGGGGGGAGCGGGATGGTTTCGGGAAGGTTATTGAAGGGACGGGGGAGGTCGGG
>NZ_VDTC01000727.1 GCF_007672725.1 Corynebacterium aurimucosum ATCC 700975 | reverse complement strand
TGTACTCGCCGAGGAACTTTAACTGCTGCAACTTGTTGGTGTCCCTGCTCCCCTCACCCAATCACTCCTTCCCGCTCGCGTACTCCCTAAACCTCTTCATCTCCATCTCCATCCCTTCCTTCCCACCGCCCTCTTTCACCACCCCCCCCCGCACCTCCTCAACCAACTCCCTCACCCCCTCCACCCCCCACACCCGCACCACCTCATCCCCCTCCTCACCGCAGACCCCCTCAACCCCCACTGCATCAACCCCCACATT
>NZ_VDTC01000726.1 GCF_007672725.1 Corynebacterium aurimucosum ATCC 700975 | reverse complement strand
TCCCCCGCCCACCCACCACTCAATTTAAAACCCCACTTAATCCACATACACACACCGCTTCACTAACTTACATCCAAACCTCTCCATCACCACAAACACTTTCATCCATATCCCCCAACTCATCCACCCCTCCCCCATCCCCCCCCCCCACTTCTCCCTCCCCCCCCCCTTACCCCCCCCACCATCCATCCCTTCCCCCCCTCCATCCCTCTCCTATCCCTCTCCTTCACACCCTCCCTCTTTCCTCTACCCCTCATCA
>NZ_VDTC01000725.1 GCF_007672725.1 Corynebacterium aurimucosum ATCC 700975 | reverse complement strand
CCCACCCCTATCCGCCCCTGTCTCGCCACATCCCCCCCCCCCACATCCACACCGGCCACAACCGGCCCATCTCCTATCCTCCCTTCCCCCAGATTCCCGACCACCTCCACCATCAATCCCTCTTCCTCCTCCCCTCCCAGTCCCCCCACCATTTCCATCTTCTCCTCCATCCAATAAAAATACACACCATCCTTCTCCACTATCCCTGTACCCACCTCCCCAACCACACCCACCACCACCTACTCCTCCATTCCTTCCC
>NZ_VDTC01000724.1 GCF_007672725.1 Corynebacterium aurimucosum ATCC 700975 | reverse complement strand
TCCCCACCTTAACAATCACCTTCCCCTCCTCAATCTTTTCCTTCATCTCATCATCCCTCTCCTTCCCCACATCACACCACTCACCGCAACACTAGTCCTCCTACACCTCGACCTCCCGCGCATCCTTGGCCTCGGCAGCCTTGAGGCTCACGGCGTTATCAGCAAACGACATCTCCATATTGCCCTCCTGCTTGGTGTACCCTTCCAAGCCCTCAACACTGGCACCACGGTTTTGGTACAAGATAAAACCCAACACCAC
>NZ_VDTC01000723.1 GCF_007672725.1 Corynebacterium aurimucosum ATCC 700975 | reverse complement strand
GGGGGTGTAGTGAGGTTGAGGTAGATGAGGGAAGGGCGGGAGAGGTGGATCTTTGGTGCCTGCTGGATAGGGATGTGCGTGGAGTTGGGAGAGAGGGGGGAGGGAAGTGTTGTGAAAAGTGATGGGAAGGTTGGTGGGATCGAGCATGTGGGCAAAAGTAAGATAGTTGGGATAGGTGGTTGAAGGAGGTTTAGTTATGGTGGTGTGGTGAGTTAGTGGGAACATGAAAAGGGTGTGGAGGGTGTGGGGGGGGTGGATA
>NZ_VDTC01000722.1 GCF_007672725.1 Corynebacterium aurimucosum ATCC 700975 | reverse complement strand
CACACCGCACCAACTATAACCAGCCCCAAATCACCCCCCCACCCACACAAATCATCCACCTCATCACCCCTTCCGCTTCCCCCAACCCCACCGACCAAAAATTCCACATTTCCCCAACCCACCTCCCCATTCCCTACTCTCACAACCCCCCCCGCTCCTACTACCTCTTCCCCCATTCCATCCATTCTTCCAGCCACGGTCATCCGTCGCGTTCCAACCTCCTCTTGCCCACGAGCGACCACCACTACCGTGATGGCCT
>NZ_VDTC01000721.1 GCF_007672725.1 Corynebacterium aurimucosum ATCC 700975 | reverse complement strand
GTATGGGGTGATGGAGGTAGTGGGGGGGGAGTTTAGGAATAGGGTTAAGTATGGTGGGGTTTCTTTCTAGGTGAGGTTTGAGGTTTGGTTGGTGGGGGGGATGCGGGAGGAGGAGAGGGTGGAGGAGAAGAAGGGCGTGGTGTTGGTGGTGTGGGGGGATAATGTGGGGAAGGGGGGAGGGGTGAAGGGTATTGAGATTGGGGAGTTGGTGGTGTAGGGTGTGGGGCAGGAGAGGGGGGGAGTGTTGTGGTGAATAAAA
>NZ_VDTC01000720.1 GCF_007672725.1 Corynebacterium aurimucosum ATCC 700975 | reverse complement strand
AGACCATTTACCCCCGACGACCACCACCATCGCCAACATCTCCTCTACCCCCTCGCCCCTACTCTCCTCCATCTTCCCCCCCCCCATCACCATACTCACCCCAATCATCATCCTCACTACCTCTTCCTCCCCCTCCCCCTCCCCATCCCTCCCCCCCCACTCTCAATCCTCCCCATCCCTTACGCCCTTTTCCACACCCCAAATCTTACCCTCCAACTCCCCCACCTCATTCCCTCCCACCAAACCAATCTCCTCCCACT
>NZ_VDTC01000071.1 GCF_007672725.1 Corynebacterium aurimucosum ATCC 700975 | reverse complement strand
TACCTCCCACCACCTCCTCGCTCACACTACCCACACCTTCCAACCCAACTATCCCTTTCCTCCTCCAACAATAATTCATCACCCCATCACCAAAATTACTCCTCTCCTCCAACAGATCATTCACCACTTTCCCCCCCACCTCCCTTTTCACCCCAACCACCGACATCACTACCACCTTCATCCCCCTCCCCTTCCTTCCCATCCCCACATCATCCTTACAAATAACCCCAACCAACATATTACAACTTCTCCCCATCCCCACCATTATCACATCCTACACCCCCATCAATTTTTAATGCTTCTCCATCACTCCCCACCTCACCTACTCCTAACTTCTACCCACCAACACCTCCATTACTCCCACACCCAACACAACTTCACCCGTTTACACAATCCTCTCACACCTCCCCACTCTCCCAACTTTCCTCCACCGGTCACAGAAGCTTTCAACACCCTCCCACGCCACTACTT
>NZ_VDTC01000719.1 GCF_007672725.1 Corynebacterium aurimucosum ATCC 700975 | reverse complement strand
ACCCTCCCCCTCAATCACCCCCCCCAACATCCCCCCCCCACCCTACCTTATCCCTTCCCCCTCCAACACACTCTTATCCACCCCAACACCCGTCTCCTCCTCCCCCCCCACCACCGCCACGACGCTCTCACCATCCACCACCCACAACACCCACACACTTCGTGACAGCCCCACCATCCCCACCACCCTCACCACCCTCATCCCCCCCCCAAACCACAACCCCCCAAAACACCACACCAACCCCGGAATCCAACCAACCT
>NZ_VDTC01000718.1 GCF_007672725.1 Corynebacterium aurimucosum ATCC 700975 | reverse complement strand
CCTCCCACCCCTCCTAAAAACCCCATAATTCTCCCCCCCACCCCCCAATCTACCTTCCCTCCATCCACCTTTCCCCCAGTCACATCAACATCCCCCCCTTCTTCCCCACCCCCTTCTCCAAACCCTTCCACCCTACTCCCCCCCCCTCCTTCCCCAACTCCATCACTCCACCCATCACCACCCCCACTTTCTACTTCTCCCCATCCCCCACCCCTACCTCCACCACCACCCCAATCACCTCCCTTTCTACTTCCCCATTT
>NZ_VDTC01000717.1 GCF_007672725.1 Corynebacterium aurimucosum ATCC 700975 | reverse complement strand
TCCCCCCGACTTCCACCCACACATCCTCCTCCCCCCCCCTCCCATCGACCTCCACTTTTAACACCCCCCCTACCCTACTCCCCATCACTCATTTCACTCCTCCTCATCCTCCCCCCCTCCACCAACTCCCTACCCTTCCCATTACCCCTAATTTCACCACCAACCCCCCTCCCTCAACCCCACAACCCTCCTCCACCATACTCCCCTCCCCCTCTACATCCACCTCCACCCTCCCCTATTTCTTCACCCACTCATCCAAC
>NZ_VDTC01000716.1 GCF_007672725.1 Corynebacterium aurimucosum ATCC 700975 | reverse complement strand
CCGATGTCAGATACCTGCGAGGGGGCGCAGGGATTGGGGGAGCGGTTGAGGGCGATGGAGAGCGGCAGATGGAGGTGGGGAAGGGTATGTTGGAGGATGTGGAGAAGGTGGATGGGGCGGGGGTTGGTGGTGAGGTGGGCGAGGTTAGAAAATTGGAGGGGGGTGGAGGAGATGAGGGAGGAGGAGTGGGAGAGGATGTTGGGGATGAAGACGGAGGGTAGCTCGATGGTGGTGGAGGAAGGGGTGGTTTATATGAAGAA
>NZ_VDTC01000715.1 GCF_007672725.1 Corynebacterium aurimucosum ATCC 700975 | reverse complement strand
AAGAGGAGAGTGGAAGTGGGAATGAGGTGTGGGGGTAAGGAGGTTAGGAGGGGGGTGGGTTTGGTAAGTGGGTCTGGAGAGGGGGTGGTGGGGTTGAATGGGTGGGGGGGAGTGGAGTTGGAGGGGGGGAATGAGGAGGGGGATGAGAGGGGAGGGAGGGAGTTGGTGGGGGGGGATGTAGAGGGGAAAAGGAATGAGCGAGGTGAAGGGATTGGGAGGGAGAAGGTGGTGAAGGGGGGGGAGGAAGGACGAAGCGAGGG
>NZ_VDTC01000714.1 GCF_007672725.1 Corynebacterium aurimucosum ATCC 700975 | reverse complement strand
TTTAGAAGCCCTTTACCGCCACCAACTACACCTACACCATCCACCCTTCCTTCCCTCCCACCGCGTAGCCAAGCAAGATCCCCTTCCCCACGAACTCCCACCTCATTCTCACCCCCCAACTCCCCCTTCTCCATCTTCCCAGCCACCCCCCTCTACATCCTCTTCCTCAACCTCCTCCTTTAAAACTCCCCCTACACCCCCATCCCCTCTCTCCACAACCACTCCAACTCCAACACCTCCATAACCTCCCCATTCATCTC
>NZ_VDTC01000713.1 GCF_007672725.1 Corynebacterium aurimucosum ATCC 700975 | reverse complement strand
CCCATCCTCCTCCCTAAAACCCCCCATCACCACCTACCATTCCTCCCCACACAACACCACCCCATCTACCCCCTCCACATCCACCCCCTCATACCACTCCCTCCCCCACACCTCCTCAACCCTCCCTCCCAAGCACTCAAACTCCTCCAACCCCACCTCCCTTCCCCAAAACCCCTCCTTCCCACCTCCCCCATCCTCCAACCCCTACACCCCCCCAACCACCCCCCCCTACTCCCCCCCACCCACCTCCTCCCGCCCCA
>NZ_VDTC01000712.1 GCF_007672725.1 Corynebacterium aurimucosum ATCC 700975 | reverse complement strand
TTCCTAGCACCCCTCTACCGTTCCACCCTCCATCCCTTTACCCCCCTCCAACCCACTACCCCCAATCCAACCCTTATCCTTCCCCTTACAACCCTTCTCCTCCTCATCCTTATCCCCCATCCCATCACCATCCTCCTCATCATCCTTCCAATCACCCCTACCCTCACCATCACTATCCACCTCCAACTTCCCCTTACCCTTATCCCTACTCCCATCCCCCTACCTCACCCTAACCCCAACCTCAAACTCCTCCACCCTCT
>NZ_VDTC01000711.1 GCF_007672725.1 Corynebacterium aurimucosum ATCC 700975 | reverse complement strand
TTGGGGGGGATGTTGGGGGTGTAGAGGTAGATGAGGTGGAGGATGAGGGAGGTGGGGGGGATGGAGGGGGTGGGGGGGACGGTGGCGTTGGAGGAGTGGGGGTGGGGAAGGAGTGGGGGGGGATATGGGAGGGGAAGGAGGGGTAAGAGGGGGAAGATTGGAAAGGGGAGGGAAGGTGGGAGGGAGGGTTGGATAAAAGGAGTGGAGGATGGAGGTAGGAATAAGGGCAGCGAGGAGGGGGATAGGAAGGAGGAGTCGGAT
>NZ_VDTC01000710.1 GCF_007672725.1 Corynebacterium aurimucosum ATCC 700975 | reverse complement strand
TTCCCACCCCCAACAACATTCCCCACCTCTCCCAACAATCCCTCTCCCACAACCCACTCCCACACATCCCCTTTACCCTCCCCCCTGTCAATCACTTCCCCCACCAACCCACCAACCTCCTCCTCCCACTCCCCCACCACCCCACTCTCCATCCCCTCACATCTTCCCTCCCTCTTCCTCACAATCCCCCCGTACTCCCCTATACCCTCCACCTCATCCCCCCCCCCGACCACCCCTTCAACCCCCCACTCAACCAGATCC
>NZ_VDTC01000070.1 GCF_007672725.1 Corynebacterium aurimucosum ATCC 700975 | reverse complement strand
TCTAAAAACTATCACCAACCCCAACCAGTTTCCTCACAACACCCACAACACCCATAACAACCCTCCCCACTACAACCCTCACCCTTCCCACACCCACAACCCTCGCAACAACAACTTCCCTACCTTTCCCCCCTACGCTACCTCCCACTCCCCCACCCCTAATTCTCCTTCTCCCTCCAACAACCACCCACACAACTCCAACTTCCCCTCCCCCCCCCACCCCCCCCCATCCCCCCTCAAGCCAAACCCCCCACCCCTCTCCCCCTCCCCACCCTCCTGCCAACCCTCCCCCAAATTCCCCAACCCTACATCACACCCCCTTCCACTACCCCCCTCCTCTCACCGCCTCCACCCCCCTCACACCTCTTCCCCCCCCATCACCTACTCCTCCTTCTCCCCCACCCCCACCACGCTCCCCTCCCACATCCCCCCCTCCCTGACCACCCCCTTATCCTCCACAACCCCCACCTC
>NZ_VDTC01000709.1 GCF_007672725.1 Corynebacterium aurimucosum ATCC 700975 | reverse complement strand
CAACCCCCCATCCACAACCTTCCTCAACCACCCTCCCCACCAACCCATCACCACTCCTTCAACACTCCACAACCTCTACGACGCCTTCCTCACCATCCCCCACCCCACATAAATCCAAACCTTCTCCATCCCCTCACTCTCGTCCCAAACCTCCTCAACCCAACACCCCAAACAGATCCACTCTACCTCTTTCCCGCGCCCGTCGCACCAACCCTTTGCCCCCTCCATTTCCCCTCCGACTTCATCCATCATCTTCATCAC
>NZ_VDTC01000708.1 GCF_007672725.1 Corynebacterium aurimucosum ATCC 700975 | reverse complement strand
AAAACTCCCCCACCTCCCCCACCTTCTCATCCACCACCACCATCCTCCCCCCCTTCTCCCCCACTTCCTTCACTACATCCATCATCCCCCCCTCACTCCCCCCATCCACACCACCGAACCCCTCCTCCACCATCATCAATTCCCCCTCCCTAACCACCCTCCCCCCCAACAACACCCCCTCCCCCCCCACAAAACAAAACCCCCCCTACCCATGAACCCCCTACTCCTTCACCCTCCCGTTTCACGGCCCTAACAACCTAG
>NZ_VDTC01000707.1 GCF_007672725.1 Corynebacterium aurimucosum ATCC 700975 | reverse complement strand
AAAAGACAACGCACCCCACAAAGCTAAAACCGCCCCCCCAACTATCCCCACCCCCCTTCTTTGCCACTTCCCCTTCAACCTACTCCTCAACCCCACCACTCCTCTATTCACCCCCACCAACCTCCCTTCCACCAACCCCTTCCCACTCACTCCCTCCTTCGCACTCACCCCCACCCTCCCACCCACCAGCCCCCTAATCTCACCCTCCTCATTACCCCCCTTCCACCCCCACCAATCACCAACCTTCCCTTTACCCCCACA
>NZ_VDTC01000706.1 GCF_007672725.1 Corynebacterium aurimucosum ATCC 700975 | reverse complement strand
GGAGGAATTGGAGTTAGGGGTAGAGCAGTGAAGTTATGGGGGTATGGGGTGGAGGGGGGAAGTTAAGGGGGGGAATTTGAGAGAGGAGGGGAGAAAGGAGGTACGAGGTCTTTAGGCGGAGTAATTGGGGAGAACGGTGGGAGGCTAGGTATTAGCGGGGGTGGTGGGAGGTAGTTAGGGGGTGGTTGTTATAGAGGTAGGGTGAGAAAAAGGTTGGTGGGTGTGGAAAGGAGTCTAGAAGGGGAAGGGGGTGATCGCCGA
>NZ_VDTC01000705.1 GCF_007672725.1 Corynebacterium aurimucosum ATCC 700975 | reverse complement strand
CTCCCAACGACCCTCCCTAGCCTCAACGACCTTGCACCCTCTTTAACCCACCCCCCACCTCGTTAACAACCCCTTCTCCCTTCTCCACAACATCCCCTCGTGACTGACCCAACACCATGTATCCGAGATTCTGAACGTATTTCTCTCTTTCCCCCTCACCCCCTATCACCCCTTCCGTACATTTTCCCTACGTCCCTCCCTCCTACTTCACACCGCCTTCTATTTCCATCATGATTTTGCCGTTAATAAGCAAGTCCCGCC
>NZ_VDTC01000704.1 GCF_007672725.1 Corynebacterium aurimucosum ATCC 700975 | reverse complement strand
GGGGAAGTTAGACATTGAGGGGGCATGGGGGGAGCAGGAGTTGTTGGGGGTGAATGGTGAGGATTTTGGGTGGAGGGGGGTGGAGGGGGGTGAAATGGGGAAAGGGGGGGTGGGGGTGGGGGGGGGGGGGTTCGTGGAGCTGGGGGTGTGCGGGAGGGAGGGGGTCGAGGTGGAGGTGGGAGGAGAAGGTGATGGGGGGATGTTAAGTGGGATGAGTTTGTTGATAACAATGTGGTTAGGATGGGTAGGTGGGTGGATATAA
>NZ_VDTC01000703.1 GCF_007672725.1 Corynebacterium aurimucosum ATCC 700975 | reverse complement strand
CATCACCTCCCGTACAAATCCATCACCTTCTCCCCCTTCCCCACGCCTCCCAAAAACGCCCCCAACAATCCTCACCACAAAAACCCCCCCACTTTCCTAATCATCCCCCCAACCTCCTCCCCCTCCACAACCCCATCATCACTCACCCCCTCCCCCTTCCCCCCTCTCCCTCCTCCCCCCCAACCTCTCCACCTTCCCTCCCAATACTCCAATCGCAACCCACCACCTTATATCCACCCTCTCTTCCATCACCTTATCCACC
>NZ_VDTC01000702.1 GCF_007672725.1 Corynebacterium aurimucosum ATCC 700975 | reverse complement strand
GGTTAAGGGAATAAGGTGGGAGTTAAAAGGTGTGTTTGGGGGAGGTGAAGGCGGGTGGAGGGGCGGGGAGGGGTGAGGTAAGGGGATGGGGGGGGGGAGTGAAGTGGCAATGGGGATTGGGGTTGAGGAGTGGGGGGATGGGAGGGTTGTTGGGGTGGATGGGGAGGTGGTTGGGGTTTATGGGGGGTGGGGTGGGGGTGGAGAGGTTGGGGTGGGTGAGAGGGTTAGGGTGGGGGTAGGTGGGGGAGTAGAGGTCTTTGGG
>NZ_VDTC01000701.1 GCF_007672725.1 Corynebacterium aurimucosum ATCC 700975 | reverse complement strand
AACAAACCACCACACCCTCACCAACCAACCCCTCCCAACCCCCAACAATCTTTCGCGACACCCACTCCCCCTCCCCCTACTCACCCCCATCCATCCCTTCCTCCTACCCCTCCCCACCCCCCACCCACCTCACCCAACCCACCCCCTCCACGAACTCCCCCTCCCTCACCTCTTCCTCAATCACCTCCGACCCGCCCCTTCCTTCCTCTTCCACCTCCTCATACGCCACCGCAAACGCTCTCTCACCTTCAAACCCACTCCC
>NZ_VDTC01000700.1 GCF_007672725.1 Corynebacterium aurimucosum ATCC 700975 | reverse complement strand
CCCCTTCACTGTCCTCCACTCCCCATCATCCCCTCCATTTCTTCCCCCCTCCCCCTCACCCGAAACACAACCCTTCCCCCCGACACACCCACTCCTCCCACCAAAACAATCCCCGTCACCAATCCTTTTCCTATCAAACCTCACTTTCTCTCTATCTCACTTAAATTACACACACCACCCCATCTCCCCTTCCCAACCGCCAATACACCCCCATTAACCCCCCTCCATTCCCTTTCCCTTTCCCTCTTTTAGCCCCCCTTAC
>NZ_VDTC01000006.1 GCF_007672725.1 Corynebacterium aurimucosum ATCC 700975 | reverse complement strand
TCCATGGATTCCGTGTCCAAAAAGACACCGGACTCCATGTCCAAAAACCCTATGGACATAACACTTCTAGCCCGGAACCCCATATCGGTTTTCCGAGCTAGATGGATAAAATTATTCAGTTGGTCTTAAGCGGCCTCGCGCGCAGGCGGCGCGTTCGGGCTTGCCTTCTCGCGCGCCGGATCGCGCGGCGGTACAGGTTTACCAGAGTCAGGAGGCGGAGTCTTTTCATCCCGATCCACCCGGCCAAGAAAACGCCGAATCATAGATACATTGGCCGCGACCACACCAAGAGCTGTATAGAAGAAGGCCGCAGCAAAACCGCGTACAGGTCTTCTCGCATGGTCACCAATAGCAGCACCACCACGATTGTTCTTTACATAGTCGTTGCGGGTTTCAATCACATTGCGCCACGTGCCATACACCTTCTTCCATTCCGGTGTCTTAAAAGCAGGGCCAGTTTGGCGGTAGCGCATTCCCTCCTTATTCGGGATGGTTACCGAGACCTTATTGGTACAGCACTTTCCTTTTGCCTTGCGCGCGGTAGATAGATTTGGCCCGGAGATGGAGGGTAGTCCTCTGTCTCTCGCGTCCTGGCGCTGACTCTTTTCCACCAAGGGACATGCCAGTGTCTTTCCTTTACCTCGTCCCGGACACATAAACATCTGGCTCTCACCGGAGAGCTTCTTGCCTTTTCTCCGCATGGCAAAGGCGCGGCGCTCGTTGATCCGCTGGTTGTAGGTGGCCCCATCAATACGTCCGGCATAGAAGTCTTCGGTGGCTTCCACCAGAGGTTTCGGCATGGCAGGACAATACCAGTGGCCTTCAACTAACCCCATGGTTTCATAGGATCCGCGCTTTCCCAGCTGATTGGTTCTGTAGTCTCCCACCAGGGTATAGCCGAGTTTGCGCAGTGGTTCATGGAAGTCTTTGGTCTTAGCCACCGCGAAGTAAGCACGATCGCCCACCACTGTGCCCTTAGGTGTCTCAGGATCATCCGTTAAATGCCGCATGGCTTCCAACCCACGGATCGCAGGGTTGTGGCTGGGCCGGTCGAAGGCCATGCCCATAATCAGGTGTGGCTGTGCATATGGGCCTTGGTCGCGGATGACTCCGGCAACAAGTGTGGCCTCCCAACCCCACACATGCTTGGCGTTTCGCTTTCGCTTTGATTCGCCATGTGTTTCTTGTCGCTCGTCACGAGAGTACCAGCCTGCCTCCGGCTCGGAGGACATGAGATCGTCCGGTCGGTTCGTCCATCGGTTGTTGCCACGGCGCACGCCTGGAATAAGTGTTCCGTCTAGGGTGAGGTCTCCCTGCCAGTTGGCTCGGTATTCTTCGGGCATGTCCTCGGTACTTGCCATAACTAGCTCATTGAACACGTAGGTGGCGCGCTGCCATTTTTCCTCGCGGCGCTCAGGGTCTTGTTCGTCCATCAGCCGGTTGAATTCAGCACGGGTAAGCCTGGCGCGGTGCGGGATGTTGTCGAATGGGTCAACGACATCAAGGAAGCTGTGCAGCGCACGCCACAGGCGGTAGTACCAGTTGCTGTGCTGGGTTGCGTAAAAGTCACCTACCCGTCGTGCCTTATCGCGGCTGGGCAGGTTAAGGAGTTCTAAAGCCTTGTCTGTCGTATCAGGCGAGGCCAGGAGCGTCGTCATGGTGGTCAAATGCATGGGTTGACCAGAACGCGCCAGAATCAGGTAGAGCGCAAGGATGGTGCGGTCGTTAACGGATTTAGGCCTGCCTCCTTTGGCGGGGTCGTAGCCGTCTACTCGCCTCCAGGTGTCAAGATGGTGGCAGATGTCGGTGCGGTCGATGATGGTCAATGCCCAGGAAACGCTGGCTCCATCCAGGCGAAGCAGCGGGGTGGGTGTGGTGTTGAAGTGGGCCACCTAGACTTCGCCTCCTGCTCTCGGTTCGACGACTCGAAGCGGCGGGTAGTCTGGTTCGTCCCTGTTGCCGCTGATCCACTCACGGTATTCGGTCTCGGTGAGCGCGCCAGATTCAACGATCATGTGGTGAAACGTGTCCTGGAAGGGCTGGATGCTTCCGGTGGCATAGACCAGATGGTTAAAGTCCACGCGCTCGGCGGCATGAGTAGCGATCCAGGTATAGCGCAGCCTGGGCAGTGTCGGGGCAAGGCCGGTACTCGATGGGTTCTGGCTGGTCTTGTGGATGAAGTCAGCAATCAGGTGTGGGCCTGTGGCATCGTTGCGGCGGCGCGCCGAGTTGGGTTTTACCAGTGGTTCGTCTCTACGGTCGTCGCCCACGCCATGCAGCACTTGGCGCATGAGGTCGTCGAAAGGTGCAGTCAGCGGAACGGTACGCGGCTTTAGCCCACGACCACCGCGTGCATGAACCGCCAGCACTGTGCCAAAGTCGGTGAAGTCGCCATAACGGCAGTGATAGATTTCCTCGGTGGACATGCCAGCACCTAAAGCCAGTGACACGATGATGCAGGCCACGCGCCGCGACTCGCGGCGGGGGCGGGAGTGAACCCAGTCGTCGATTCGGATAAGTTCGCTGGCGTTGTAGGCGCGGCGCGGAGCCGTAGCTGCCGGGTAAAAGACCTCCGGTAATTCTTCTGCCCACTCCAGCGCGCCTTCTTGGCCAATGACATGGCTTGCGCAGCGGTTGAGGATGCGGCGGGTGGCATTGAGGCTGGATTTGGATAAATCCGCTGTACGGGCTTGTAAGTAGGTGCGGATCTTTCCGCCATCGCGCAGCAGGTAGATACAGCCGTCCACGGAGATGTCGTCGTACCAGCGGTCGCGCATGTAGCAAAAGTACGTGGCGAGCACGCGCTTGCGGTTGCGCTCAACGGTAGGAGTTGTAGGTGGCAGTAATCCGCGTGTCGTCAGTGTGTCGATCACAGCGTAGACCTCATTGTATTTAGACTTAGGTGGTTCGTCTTTTTCTTCTTGTTCAAAGGAAGTGGTCTCGTGGCTTCCGACCTTCCCGCCGAGGCTCCGGTCAGGCGTTACGCCAACTGGCCTAATGCCCATATCGAGGCCCACGATCCGGTCATGCGGAAATTGCAGGACTTTGCCCGCAACGTCCAGAAACTCACCCTGGACGGGAGCTACCCCAGTGCCAAAGACTTGGCCGAGGCCTGCGGTATCCCCACCTCCACCATCACCCGAATCATCCGCGGCGAGATGATCCCGACGGGACGTGTCATTGCCAATATCGAGGTCACCACAGGCAAGCCCTTGTGGCCGCGCCATCGCAGCAACCGATACGGCAGTCAGTGACCCGAGGGTTGGAAACTGCATGTTTCCGACACTGGTAAGGCGGGTGTGAGTTACATGGGTGTCGTTCATGGCTCACGAGGTGAGCACACCTACACCACGAAATAGGTGGCGGTGCCTTCTTACCTCAGACCATGAGTAAACCCGCAGGTCACAGGGTGGTTCGTCCCTGGTGCGGTCTGTGCGCCATGAGGCGAGTTTTGCGTATCCGCAATCCAACTTTGCGTATCCGCAATCGCTAGGGATAGCTCAGGAAGTCTCCGTGAGCCGAGCTACAGCACGTACAGGCCTCCACCTGGGGTGCCATGAGTCGATCCTCCGGCCAAAAGAATCCGGTAGGCATGGCGGCGGTTAGCTCCGGCCTCGACCACGTAGTCCTCAAACTGGTGCAAGGACTTCAGTCCTGCCGCAGCACACAGCACATCAGCGGGAACTCCGGCTGCAATGCGGTCGATAATCCACGTATTGCGCAGCCTGCGGGTATCCGGCACCATATCCGGCGATGTACTAGGTGTTACCCGGCGGAGATACGCCGAGAGCTGGCTGACGTTCTCGTTGTCGCGGCCTGGCCTGAACAGGTAGTCCTCCGGGCCGGTAGCCATAATGACCGGCTGAAGTACCTCGATATGAGACTTGAGCAGTGGCACCTCGCGCGGGCCAGCCCCGCGGTAGCCGTGCGGAAACAGCAGCACCCCGTCGCCGTCAACACGCACGTCTTTGCCGCGCAGCGTGCAGATTTCTCCTGCGCGCAAGCCCGCACCAAGCGTGAGTGCTAGCACCGTAGTGAAGTTGCGGCGGCGGGCAGCTGTGGGTTGCGACTCGGCCCAATCCCACATCCTGTCACAGGCATAAGAGTCGTAGGGTTCAAGGGTTGGCTCGTAGCTAATCGGGTGCTGGTAGTCAGGGTTCCAGTCGTCGTTGATCACCTCCGCCACACGACACAGCAGCGAGCGCTGGGTTCCTGCGGTGGACGGGCTGAGCTTTGCACCATCTCCGGCAAGGAAGTAGTTTCCGATGATGTCGGGGTGGAAGACGGTCTCGACAGTCACCACGCCGTAGCTCACCCAGACCCAGGCGGCGAGCTTGGACACACAGTTGAGCGTGTTGCGCAGTGCGTCGCGGCTGGTGTTATCCGGGGTGATGTTAAGTGCGCGCACGCACTCGCGGGTGAAGTCGGCAACGTGGCTCCACGGCTCAGAGCGCACGGCGTGTGGTGTGTAGTTGGCGATGATCGCCTCATAGTCGGCGGTGGTGTAGTTACTGGACATGGGCCTTTCCTTCGTCGGCACGATCGCAGTGGAATGGGGCGGTGTAGTGGATGCTACGTAGCTAGGCCACGCAGTGCACTCCGCTACACATAGTCTTGTTTGCCGATCTGCAATCTGGCAAGCAGGTGGCCTCACACCGCCAACTTCGCAGGAATTTCTTATATGGCCTGCATGTTTGCGGTTCCGCAAACATCTACCAGACGAACCACCACATCATGTTGTGGAGATCAAAAAAGGGACATGCCATATTTAGTACCCCCGCGCGAGCCTCGGACACGGCCTTAATCCTACCCACCAAGTCCTTCAAGGCCCCGCTTTGTGGCCCACAGCTATGCCCACCACAACATGTAGATCCGCTGCCCCCGGTTGTGGCTAACCGATACGTGCGCGACCTGCGCGGAGCCTCAACCACACCCCGCACCGACTAGCGTGACCACCGTCGAGCGCGATTGCGTATCCGCAATTTTGTCTTAACTCACGCGGCTTGTTGCCAAACCTCGCACATCGGCAACCCACCGCGCGGACAGTTTGCGTATCCGCAAATTTCTACCTGTTACCGTGCCCGACACTTGACATTTCCACTGCTCACACCCTCAAAGGAAAGGGACGAACCATGTCCACACTCGACATGAGCACACCACTGTACTGCCAGTACTTCACCGCCGAGCTTGAGGTAGACGACCTCGCCCAAGTCACCGAAACCCTGAAACAGGGAAAACAGGTGGCCGACACCATCTTGTCCATGTCCACCGCCGCGCTCTACAACCACGTCATTAGCTTCACAGGCCCGCAGGGGCTTATCACCGAGCGCGAAATCAACGTCCTCACCGCGTTTAACTCCATGTCGGTGGCCACTGCCCCGGTGCGCGTCACGTTTGTCACCCTGGCCGACACTTACGGAAACCGTGCGGGACTCACCCGCATCCAAGGCGGTGAGTCCGCCCGCGGCCTAATCCCGCTTACCCGGTCTGTAAACGAGGCCACGGTTGCAGACATGTCTGCCACCACACCAGGACTCACCATCAATCGGCCCAATAGTGTCCACGACGACCTGATCATTCGCTGCACGACTTTTGACCCGGACGGGTGCGTTCCCGAAGCAAAGGACGAGTTTCCCGGCGTGGACTACTGCCCTAGCCTGTACCACCTTTTGCGGGACGAACCATCTCCAGGCATCGACATCACCCACGACATTATCCGCGCACTACTTCCCTACCGCGGGATCCACATGGAGGTAGAGCCGAGGATTCTCGATGGCGATGTAGACATCGAGCGGCTGTAGCTGCTGGCTACGCTGTAAGCCATGAAGGAACCCAGCTGTGGTGTGTGCTGCGGCTGGGTTTCTTCTTGGGGAGGGTGAAGAGGGGACGTGATGGGACACCGGCCACGTCTTAAGTCGGGCAGCGTCTCCGCCAGACCCGGCAGAACTTGCGCACCGCTGACTGTAAGCATATACTTACACCTGACATCGTTCGATTACGATACGGAGGGATGATGGACGCAGCACGGCTCGCTCAGATGCTCAGTGCTCTTGGAAGTGAGCCTCGGTTGCGAATTATCGCCTCCCTAGAGACGGATTCGACCCATGTCAGTGAGCTGGCCCGCCGACTCGGGATGTCTCGGCCACTGCTCTACCAGCACCTCAACCGCTTGGAAGCTGCTGGACTCATCGAGAGTGGCCTGGAACAGCTCGGAGAGAGCCGAGTGAGGAAGCACTACTGGGTCGCTCCGTTTCAGCTTGAAGTAACTCCAGACCACATTAGGCACCTGATTAATCAAGAACAGAAAAGGGAATCTTCGTGACACTTACCGCTACCGTATTTCTTGTCATCCTCGCCGCCGCATTACCACTCGCGATCTTCGTTGCTCTTACCGTCTGGGTGGTACGCACCGTCACCAGCGCACGACGCGAAACGGCGACGGCGATCGATGGTTCCAACCAACTCATCGTGGAGCATCTACGCAACATCACCGAGCGGTTGGATCGGATTGAGGCCCAACTCAGCGAGATCCCCGAGTAATCAGGCTCTTCCTTAAACAAGGGGCGCGGTGGTTTTGGCTCCGCGCTATGGGCTGTCACAGCGTATGCGCTAAGCACGTCGCGTAGACCTCCAGCAACATAAACTTGCTTGTGACTTTGGCGGCGGGGTGTGTCTCCGGTCGTGGCGTTATCCTGTCCCTCTCGCGGATAGGGGCTAGGACTGGGGACGAACCACGTGGTGTGCCCCACCTCCGACACCGCCCCGGCCCACCTGCCGACGGAACCGGGAACGGAAACCGACGGAAACCATAGCTGTGGTTCGGGTCGTTGCAGGTGGGTGGGTAGTTTCGCAAAAGACTCAACCCGCAGGAAACTGCGGGTTCTTTTTCGTTTTCACCTCTAAAAGAGGGGTTAAGGAGAAGCGTAAACAACGTGACGCGCTGCACCCCATCGACCGGGACATACCGCGTCCGAGATTTCTTCCCTGACCAACATCGTGACCGAAGCCAATGAGATTGGTAAGTTCGGCTAGCTCTGCAAACATGACCAGGTTTATTCTTCGTACTGAGAGCGCACCGCACCAGGACCAAGACGAACAGTGCAGCAGTTGAAGCACCGGGTCACAGTTAGGTCAGCCTAGACCTCCTCAGGGCAAATGCCGAGGGCACATCCCCCTCTTCCGCGATTGAAGGTACCGCATCAGTAGAAAGCCACCAATTGCCGACGCGTAAATACACATATATACTCACAGAAGTACGCCAGGCGTTGAGCCGCGAGGCAAGAATACCCCGGGCAACAACTCCGAGAGCCGATGCTTAGCATCGGCTCTCGTGCCATTTTCCGGAGTCACGGAGTTCAATTTGCTGCTCGCATACCTTGACGAAATTGGTTCCCCTGGGGCCTTTGTCCATCCTTCACACAAGAAGTTCTCTGATAGCCCCGCTTTTGGTTATGGCGGCTTTGTAATTCCCGAAGATAATGCTCGGCAATTTGGCGCCTTCTTCGCGGAACGAAAGAAGCAATTCTTCCAAAATGATATTCCAGACAACGTCGATCCTGGTCGATGGGAAAGAAAAGGCGCAGATTTACTGTTCGCCAAGGCATACGATGAACGTCCCCAAAATTTAAGACTGCTTGGAAGTCTGATTTCCAAACTTAGGCAATTGAATGGAAACCTTTTCTACTATGCTGAAGAAAAGCCAATAGGCACTCCCAAAGAGACTAACTGTGGTCCAAATGAATTTCGCCAGCGAGAAGAAACCTCAATGAGGGAATCCTTAAATAGGCTGGCGAATCATGCACATTCGTTAGACCAATCGATGCTCGTGCTAATGGATCAAATCAATGAAAAATCCCGAATCCAGCGCTTACCTGTGATGTACGCCCATATTCTGGGTCGAGCTACCGAGCATAAGGAAATGCGGCGATTAATTGAACCGCCCATGCACATCGACAGTAAACTCTCTTCTAATATCCAGTTTGCTGATTGGGTATGCGCTTTAGTAAAACGAGCTGTCGAATATCAACTAGTAGAAGATTCTCGCTATTCATGGATCCCCTTTGCGAGTCAGTTATCGGCTGCGCGAGGAGCTTTCACCTATGAATCGAAACTCCACCTATGCGGGCGATCCATCTCAGATCTCCACCATTCAGAGATTATCTATGCCGAGAGGCCAGTTATCGACTTCCTAAATGTGGTCAGGAAAACCGGGAAAAACTAGAACGGGTCAGGAAAGCCACACTCAGGTAAATGCATGGTTGCCACAAATCTCCTGCAGGAAGCCAATTCCCTGTGAGAGGTTTTGCCAACGGGAACCAAGCAGTAGGCAGCTTCGAGTTCTCTTGCGTTTCACGGTTAAGGGCTTTTAACCAGCCCTAGAAGCTCGAAGATCCACCCGAACCGGAAAAGCCCGAGCTAAACCCGCTGTTGACGCCGCCGCTGCTGGAGGAGCTATCGCGCGCGGTGGTGGCATCGCTGTCCCAGGTGCTCACAACGTAGAAGGGCACGTAGCCGTGGTAGCCGGAACCGGCGAAGAAGTTGGAATCATAGATGCGCGTGCGCTCTGGGCGCTCGTCGGCCTCGTTGCGCTTCTGCAGCTGCGCCTGCAGGTGCTCAGAGAGTAGCGCGGTGCGGTCCAAGAGCTCCAAGTAGCGTTCCATGAACTGCGGGTGATTAGGCTCGTTGGAGAGTGCAACGGCGGCACCTTCCAGCTCCTTGGCGTGACGCTCAAGCGCCGAGTCGATATCCGCCGCCAAGTAGCCTGCCTGGGCCAGGTCTTTACCCAACTCGTAGAGCTCGAAGCGGCGGGCATCGGCATCAGCGTCTTCGATGCGGCGCAGCTTTTCAATGTTGACTTCGGCGGTTTCCACGCGCTCACACAGCTCGCGCGCGTGGGCGATGGGCTCGGCATACGAGCGGAACTGTTCATCCGGCGCATCGGCCGGAATCGACATAAGGGATCCCACCTGGGCATCGATGGCGAGGAAGTCATCGCGAAGGCCCTCCCAGTCCTCACGCAAACGCTCATCCACCAGACCCGATTGCAGCGAGTGCGCCCGGATATCGATCTCCCTCAGACGCTGCGCCACATCGGTATAGGTCTGCGAGACATAGTCCCAGTTCTCGCGCGCCTGCTGCGCCTTCTTCTGCCGGCTGCGACGAGTACCGCCGACGATGCCTGCGCCCGCGCCACCGACGCCCAGGCCCGCCGCCCCGAGGCCAATGGCCGCTCCAATGCGCCCATCTTTCGCGCTCTCGTACTGGGCATCCGCAGCACGGTCCACATCGATCGCTGCCGCCGCGCCAGCAAAAAGCCCAGCAGGAATGTTGTCATCCCGCACGCCCGGCTTAATGGCTTCGATGGACTGCTCCAAATGGCTGTCACCTTTGCGCAGCTTCATCGGCCCGGACACGTCCTCACCCGCAAAGACGAAGGCCTGGCGCGGGTCGAGTCCCACGCCGACGAAGACCTGACCATCGGCGAACTTATCCTTTCCGATGAGCTCCGGGTGATTATCGCGCAGGTACTCCTCCACGGAGTCGTTAACGTTTTCTTTGTTCTTGGCAAAGACCATGTAATGCAGCCCCTGGACCACGTCTGGGGCGGCGATCCGGGAGACATCGCTAAGCATGCGCTCTTCTTCCTCCTGGGTGAGCACATCGTCCGGGTCCATGATGTCAGCCTGCACCTCACGCTGTGCGGGCTGGATGACATAGTCGGAGCGCTCGGGCTCATCGAAGGCCGCCAGGCTCGCACCCGCGCCGATTCCCCCGAGCAACAGACCACCCACCAGCGCCGCACCGATGATGGCCCCAACAGAGGTCACTTTAGGGCCACGGCTGGCAGCGAAAGGTTTGATATCGCGGGAGTCGGTCACGGTGTTTCTCCAATTCCTGGGCAGTCGGTGCCGCCAACTTTACCCCCACAATTGGAAACGACGCGGTGCCCCTACAGCAGCCGCGTCGCCCCTATTCCCTATCACTCACAACGGATTGGAGAAACCGTTTGCCTACCCCCTAAGTAGGCTTTGTGAGCGACTTTCACTCTAGCACTCTTTCCATTCACAGCGGTAGCAAAATCTGGAAAACCGAGTAACATATCGTGGCACTTCTGCGATGTGTCGGACGCAGGGCCGTGAGCTAGGCTTTTTCCTTTTCGGCCCGCCCTGCAGGTGCCCCCACGAGCACGAAGGCCGCAATGGTGATTACCCCCAAAATGACCAGAGCAGTCCACAACTGTGGGGACTGCCCGCCATTACCTGCCACGGTGATGGCGGAGGTGGCCCACTGCATGGGGAAGAGGTGCACGAGCGCGCTCATCGCAGCGTTGAGATCGGTGCCGGTCGACGCCGCCTTCCACGCCCAGCCCACGATGCCAACCTGCGCCACGGCGAGCACGCTGCCCAGGACCCAGCCGCCCGCGCCAAGGCCACGCGCAAGCGCGTACGCAATGCTTGCCGACGCCACCCCGGCCCCCGCCGCCGCGAGCCCCGCCCAGGCCACCGCGGCTGCGGTCACGCCAGTAGCCAGGAGGGCCACGAGCAAGCCCACGACGACACCAATCAGCACCGCCCCGCCGAGAAGCGTGAGGATGCGGCGCTCCACGCGCGTCAACAGCGCGCCGATAACACCGCCGCCAAGAGCAGCGATGGCTGCTAGCAACATAGCGACGATGGGGCTCAGCAGCTGGGCGGGCTCGCTGCCACCCTCGGCGGGCCCGGCGACGGTCGGCATCGCACGCTGCGCGCCCTGCACCTTGGTCCGGTTCTGCTTGGCCATGCCATCGACCTTCTCCGCACCGGCAACGAGCTGGTCCACGCCCTTCAAGGCTTCATCGACCTTCGCGTTGAGCTCACCGATACCGGCGTTGAGCTGCTTCGCCCCCTCGGTGGCTTGGTAGACGCCATCGTGATAGGCATAACCATTGACGGCCAGCTGATTGGAAAGCTCGCGCGAACCATCTTTGAGTTGCGTCAATTGATCCTGAACGGATTGGTCGAATTGGAAGTTCTCCACCTGGCCGCGCAGATCACCGAGCTGCGAGCGGATATTCTTTGCCTCCGCCGAGTTGTTTCCTTCTAGGTCCTTTAAGGTGCCGTCGATTGCCTGCAGAAGCTGTCCGCGAACCACCCCGAGACCGATGACTTGGTCGACGGCTCCGCCGACGCCGTCGGCCAGCTCGGTGGCGCCGTTGCCCAGCTGGGCGGTGCCGGACTGCAGCTGCACGAGCCCGTCATACAGTTCTTGCGAGCCGCCAGCCAGCTTGTCTACTCCGCCGCCAAGCTCACCGGCGCCATCCTGCAGCTCCCCTGTGCCGTCGGCAAGCTGCTGCGCGCCATTAGCCAAAAAGCCGGCTTGGGCATTGGCTTCCGAGAGGGCACGGGAGACGTCGTAAAGCTCAGCCGGATCGATGGTGCCATCGCTGGGAGCCCCGGCCTGTTCCTGCGACCAGGTTTCGGCCGGCTGCCACTCGGACACGGCGGCGACGACCGCACCGACAATGAGCGGCACGATGAGCACGAGGGTGAGAATAAGAGCGCGGGTGCCAACCTTCCGGTTGGCGTCAGCAGGACTGGCTAGGCGTGAGGTCATGTAAAAGAAACTATCGTTCACGCTGGGAAAAAGCGGTCAGGCGCGCGGAAAAGCCCCGCCAGTACCGTGTTCTTCGGTCACTAGCGGGGCTACTGAGGTTACGTAATTAACGCGTATGCGTTAATTACTTCTTCTCCGCGAAGAGCTCGCGCACGCGCTTGCCCAGCTGCGGGGAGACGGCATCCCAGTAGGCGTAGACGCGCTCCTCGGTCTCCGGGGACACGCCAGCCATAGCGTTGGTGATGTTGTCTGCGAGGCGCTCCTTGGCACCGTCGTCGTAGACGTTCTCGTACAGGTCAGTGGCCTGAACGGTGTCATTATCCTCGGCGTGGCGGACGTAGGGCGCACGAACCAAGTCGATGCCGGCCGGATCCGGGTTCACGTAGAGGTCCGGAGCGGTGGTGGTCTCCTGCTCCTTGAAGCGCAGGTTCTCATCGCCGTCCATGTAGCCGCCGCCCTTGGCGTGGCGGTTCGGCGAGTAGACCGGATCCTCCGGGGCGTTGAACAGGTACTGCATCGAGCCCTCGTGCTCGTAGGTGTTGACCTGGTTGAGCGGCTGGTTCACCGGCAGCTGCTTGTAGTTCGGTCCGATGCGGTAGCGCTGCTGGTCGGCGTATGCAAAGACGCGTGCCTGCAGCATCTTGTCCGGGGACAGGCCAATGCCCGGGACGATGTTGGACGGATCCAGGGCAACCTGCTCAATCTGCGCGAAGAAGTTACGCGGGTTGCGGTTGAGCACGAAGTATCCGACATCCACCAGCGGGTAGTCCTTCTTGGACCAGGTCTTAGTGAGGTCGAACGGGTTGAAGCGGTATTCCTCGGCCTCTGCCACCGGCATGATCTGGACCTTGACGTCCCAGACCGGGAAGTTGCCTTCCTCGATGGCGTTGTAGAGGTCTTCGCGGTGGTAGTCCGCGTTCTTGCCGGCCATCTCAGTCGCCTCGGCGTCGGTGAAGTTCTCCACGCCCTGGCGGGTCTTGAAGTGGTACTTCACCCAGAAGGCATCGCCGGACTCGTTGACCCACTGGAAGGTGTGGGAGCCGTAGCCGTTCTGGTGACGGGTGGTCTTCGGGGTACCGCGGTCACCCATGAGGTAGGTCACCTGGTGGGTGGTCTCCGGGTTGCGGGTCCAGAAATCCCACTGCATGTCAGCATCACGCAGGCCGTTAGCACCCAGACGCTTCTGGGAGTGAATAAAGTCCGGGAACTTAATACCGTCACGCAGGAAGAACACCGGGGTGTTGTTGCCCACGATGTCGTAGTTGCCGTCCTCGGTGTAGAAACGCAGCGCGAAGCCGTGAACATCACGCCAGGTATCCGGGGAGCCCTGCTCGCCGGCGACGGTGGAGAAGCGGCCCATCATCGGGGTCACGGTGCCCTTCTGGAAGAGCTTGGCCTTGGTGTAAGCGGATACGTCCTCGGTAACGTGCAGCTCGCCGAAGGCACCGTGGCCCTTAGCGTGCGGGGTGCGCTCCGGCACGCGCTCGCGGTTGAAGTGTGCGAGCTTCTCAATAAGGTGGATGTC
Source organism: Corynebacterium aurimucosum ATCC 700975 (assembly GCF_007672725.1). GTDB lineage: Bacteria > Actinomycetota > Actinomycetes > Mycobacteriales > Mycobacteriaceae > Corynebacterium > Corynebacterium hesseae. Next base: position 159,798 of record NZ_VDTC01000006.1, on the reverse strand, counting down.
ATTGAGCACGACCGGGCCGTTTTCACCAGCAGTGATGCTGGTGTTTTCCGTTGCAATGGGCTGACCGGAAGGGCGGGTGGTGTTCTCGCCGCCCGGGGCGCGCTGGCCCTTATCCAGAACCTTGTCTGCAACGAACTCGTTTGAAGCGTTAGTCATGGGGTTAATGCCTCCTACAGTTGTTGATAATTTGTGATTCGTTATCAATCTCGGACCTTTCATAGCCTACCCATTAAAAATGACCTACGCAACAGAATTTTTCCCAAACGTAGACGCCCACAGAGGAGCCCCAGCGGTTCCCGAGGCCCACGCCCCCGACTGGTAAATTATGGGAGGTGAAACGACACTCCGAGCGCGACGATGCGCGCGTCACCGATCTCGCCCTCAAGGCGGGCCGCGGCGACCGCGCAGCCCTCACGGAGTTCATCAAGTCCACCCAAGATGATGTCTGGCGCCTGCTCGCCCACCTCGGCGGCCCAGATATCGCGGACGACCTCACCCAAGAAACCTACTTGCGCGTCATCGGCGCGCTCCCCCGCTTTGCCGCCCGTTCTTCAGCACGCACGTGGCTGCTCTCCCTCGCTCGCCGCGTGTGGGTGGACAACATCCGCCACGACATGGCCCGCCCGCGCAAGTCCGCCACCGAGTATGAGGACGCCGCCGCCCTTGCCGCGACCCCGGAGAGCTCGGGCACGTGGAGCGAGTGGATCGACGCCCGCGCGCTTATCGACGCCCTCCCAGAAGACCGCCGCGAAGCCCTCATCCTGACCCAAGTCTTGGGCTACACCTATGAGGAGGCCGCGAAAATCGCCGGGGTTCGCGTGGGCACAATTCGCTCCCGCGTCGCCCGCGCCCGCAAGGACCTCATCGACCAGCGCGGATAATCGTTATCGAGCCGTTATAAATGGGCGTCGGGAGTCACAGCACCTGCGCAGACGTGCGGCAACTGACAGGTCCTGGCGGCCCGTCCGGTGCCAGCTCAGCGAGAAATCGTAGTGTCAGCTGGAAAATACCTATCGACCACACCTAATCTTTTTCGAGGCACACGTGATAAATCGATAGTCGAACCGGGCCCGCGAGGCTTTCCCGATTGCCCGCACCACACCTTGGGTTGTGATGACATTCCCCGGCGCGTGTGAGATTGAGAGACCTCTTTACCTTATGTGGAAACGCGCAGTGGCCATTTCCATGGCCTTCATTGGTGTCGTCGTCGGCGCCGGCTTTGCCTCCGGTCAGGAAGCAATCCAGTACTTCGTGGCTTTCGGAAACATGGGACTGTGGGGTGTACTCCTCGCCTCCGCCCTCATGATCATTACTGGTGTTGCCATTTTGCAGCTCGGCTCCTACTTCCAAGCGAACGAGCACACGGCCGTCTACGACAAGATTAGTGGCCCCATCGTCTCCCGAGTGCTGGACTGGGGCACCCTAGCCACGTTGTTCTCCATCGGCTTCGTCATGTTCGCCGGTGGTGGCTCGACCATCAGCCAGCAGTTTGACGGCGTGCCCATCTGGGTGGGTGGGGCCATTATGCTCGTTCTGGTGCTCCTGGTGGGCCTCCTCGACGTGGATAAGGTCAGCAACGTCATCGGCGCGATTACGCCCTTCATCATCATCTTCGTGGTTCTGGCCACCGGTTACACCATCATCGTGACCGACGTCGACTGGTCGAGCGCCAATGATTATGCCGTCACCCACGTGGAAAGTCCCCTCAACAACTGGTGGCTGGCCGCGCTGAACTACACCGGTCTCAACGTCATGTGCGCGGTCTCGATGTCCATCGTCATCGGCGGCAACATCCTGGATAACCGCGCCGTCGGTGTCGGCGGCCTCATCGGTGGCTTCTTCTACCTGCTCCTGCTCGCTCTCCTCGTAGTGTCCCTCTACATGGTGGCGCCGGATGTGCACGAGCAGGACCTGCCGGTGCTCTCGCTAATCCATAACGTAAACCCGGCCTTGGCTTACTTCATGACCTTCATCATCTACGGCATGGTCTTCAACACCGCCATCGGCATGTTCTATGCCATGGGCAAGCGCTTGACCCGCAAGAAGCCTAAGCTCTTCTACCCCGTCTACGCGGGCGCCTGTGTCGTGGGCTTCATCCTCTCCTTCATTGGCTTCAAGCAGCTAGTATCCAGCGTTTACCCGATCCTGGGTTGGATTGGCCTGCTCATGATTGCAGTCATGGTCATCAGCTGGATTACCCAGCGTGACAAGATCACCTCCGAGTCTGACCGCCGCGTGCGCGCCCGCACCTTGGTCAAGCGCCGCCTCGACCCGCGCGAGCACTTCACCAAGAAGAACGAGCGCGAGCTGCGTAAGCTTGCCGCTGCCTCCAACATGGAAACGGAGGAGTTCGTCGAAGTCGTCGCCGAGGAAATCCACGAGGAACTCGAAGCCGACGATGAGATTGAATACGACCGCGAAGATCCAGACCCCTCCGTGACCTTCGTGGAGCACACCAAGCCCGAGGTCCCGAAGGACTAGCGTTTCCCGCATGTATAGCGGGCGGCGCGTCCCGCTATACATAAAAGCGAATAAAAGAAGTCCGCCCCAGAATTCACTCTGGCGGCGGACTTCTTTTATTGAGGAGAACAGTGCGGCGCTGTCGTGCGCCACACGCTAGACCAGCAACTCCGCAATCTGAATAGCGTTGAGCGCTGCGCCCTTGCGCAGATTATCGCCGGACACGACGAAGACGAGGCCCTTGTTGTCCTCGACCGTCTGGTCCTGGCGGATGCGCCCGACCAAGGAAAGGTCGATGCCGGCTGCCGCCAGGGGCGTCGGCACATCGACGACCTTGACACCCGGCGCGGCCGAGAGCACCTCGCGGGCCTGCTCCGGGGTAATCGGCTTCTCAAACTCCGCGTGTACGACCATGGTGTGGCCAGTAAACACCGGGATGCGCACGCACGTGCCGGACACCTTCAGCTCTGAGATGCCCAGAATCTTGCGGGACTCGTTGCGCAGCTTCTGTTCCTCGTCGGTCTCTTCGGTTCCGTCATCCACGAGGTTGCCCGCCAACGGCAGCGCGTTATACGCAATCGGAGCGACATAGGGGCCCAAATCCTCCTCGGAGACCTCAAGCGCAGAGCCGTCGTGGACGAGCTCAACGTTGCGGTCACCGATTGAGGCCACCTGCTTGACCAAGGTTTCCACGCCGGCCAATCCGGAACCGGACACGGCCTGGTAGGAGGCGACGCGCATGGTGGTGAGACCGGCGGCGTCGTGAAGCGCCTTCGTCACCGGCATGATCGCCATGGTTGTGCAGTTCGGGTTGGCGATGATGCCCTTGGTGACGTTGTCCTTATCCTGCGGGTTCACCTCTGACACGATGAGCGGCACGTCCGGATCCCGGCGCCACGCAGAAGAGTTATCCACCACGGTGGCGCCGGCCTCGGCGAAGAGCGGTGCGTACTGCTTGGACGTCGAACCGCCGGCGGAGAACACGGCGATGTCGATTCCTGCAAGGCTCTCCACAGTCTGCTCTGCCAAATCTTCCACGACGACCTTGTCCTCGCGGAAGGTGAGCTCCTGGCCTGCTGAGCGTGCGGAGGCAAAGAAGCGGACCGTATCGGCCGGGAAGTTGCGCTCCTCCAAGAGGGTGCGCATCACGCGGCCAACCTGCCCGGTAGCGCCTACAACTGCAACAGTGGTCATGACCTTTACTCCTTAATTTTTAGCGTCCGGTACCAGCATAAACGGTGGCCTCTTCCTCGCCACCCAGCTGGAACTTATCGTGCAGGGCCACGGCGGCCTTCTCCAGATCGGCCTCGCGGGTAAGCACGGAAATTCGGATTTCGGAGGTTGAAATGAGCTCCATGTTGACCCCGGCGTCACGCAATGCCTCCGTGAAATCTGCGGTAACGCCCGGGTGGGACTTCATGCCGGCACCGACGAGGGAGACCTTGCCCACCTGGTCGTCGTAAAGCACGTTGGTCCAGTGCCCCTCATCCTTGAGCTTGGCCAGGATCTCCATGGCATTTGGGCCATCCGCGCGCGGGCAGGTGAAGGTGATGTCGGTGGTACCGGAGTCCAGCGAGGAGACGTTTTGCAGGACCATGTCGATGTTGATCTCGGCGTCCGCGATGGCGCGGAACAACTTGGCCGCCTCACCCGGGCGGTCCGGTATGCCCAGGACGGTGACCTTAGCCTCGGAACGGTCGGTTGCGATACCAGTAAGTACTGCTTCTTCCACGGGGATATCCTCCATTGAACCGGCGATGAGCGTGCCGGGGTCGTTTGAATAAGATGAGCGGACTCGAAGGGGAACGTTGAACGCGCGGGCGTACTCGACACTGCGCAGGACCAGAATCTTGGAGCCCACAGCTGCCATCTCCAGCATCTCCTCGAAGGACAGCTGGTCGAGTTTCTGGGCGTTGTGGACGATGCGTGGGTCGGCGGTATAAACGCCGTCGACATCGGAGTAAATCTCACACACATCGGCCTTGAGCGCTGCCGCCAGCGCCACCGCGGTGGTGTCCGAGCCGCCGCGGCCGAGGGTGGTCACATCACGCGATTCCTTGTTCACGCCCTGGAAACCCGCAACGATGCAGATCCGGCCTTTCTCCAAGGCTTCGGTTAGACGGCCCGGGGTGACGTCGACGATGCGGGCGTTTCCGTGGCGCTCGGTGGTGAGCACGCCGGCCTGGGAACCAGTGAAGGACTGAGCCTTGGCACCAAGGGACTCCACGGCCATGGCAACGAGTGCGTTGGAGATGCGCTCGCCGGCGGTCAACAGCATGTCCATCTCACGCTGCGGCGGGACGGGGTTGACCTGCGCTGCAAGATCAAGCAGGTTATCGGTGGTATCTCCCATGGCGGAGCACACAACAACGACGTCGTTGCCCTGCTTCTTCGTCGCCACAATGCGCTCCGCCACCGCGCGAATGCGCTCTGCGCTTTCGAGGGAGGATCCCCCGTATTTCTGTACGACTAGGGCCACTGACGGTCCCACCTTTCCTGTTTGTGAGGGCCATTACCTGTTCACCGCCCAATACCTATAGACCGGCAGTCAACTCCTTTAGACTACCGCCCTTTGGTTCCCATCGAAACACGTGCTGGATATTAATTCCAGGTAGGGTAGAAACGATGCTTTCAAACCTGGTTGCCATTACTTTTGCACTGGCCTCCGCGCTAGTCGTGGCCTGGGGCACAGTCATACGCCACCGCATCGTGTTGGACGCTAGCTCCAGGAGCGTCATGCGCACCGCTATTCGGACTCCCTTGTGGTGGGTGGGGACCAGCGCCGCCGTTATTGCCTACGCGCTACAGCTCGTCGCTCTCCACTTCGGCACGCTGCTCATCGTGCAGCCAATCCTCATCCTGTCCCTCATGTTCACGCTGCCGCTCGCCGCCTGGTATTCCCGGCGGCCGATGCCGGCACGGGAGGTGTTCTGGTGCCTCACGCTGACCATCGCGGTGAGCATCATGGTGGTCTATGGGCGCCCCACCGCAGGCTTGACGACGCCCACCTGGTCCCAATGGTGGCCCGCCTTCGCCCTCGGCGCGCTTGCCCTCACCGCTCTGTTCGTGGCGGCCTATAACCGGCCGGAGGAGTCCGCCCTAGCGCTCGGGAGCGCGTGCGGCATCCTGTATGGCTACGTGGCGCTCGTAGCCAAGGCAGTGGTGGACGTCCTCTCCCACGAAGGCATCGCAGCCTTGCTGGCCAGCTGGGAGCTGTACGTGCTCATTGGGCTGGCGGCTGCCGGAACGGTGATCCAGCAGTATTCCTTCCACGCTGGCGCCCTTGCGCACTCTCTGCCTGCGATGACCATCATGGAGCCCATCGTGGCCTTCGGTTTGGGCTACTGGGTCTTGGGCGAAAAATTCCAGGTCAATAGCGTTGCGGGTTGGTACGTGATGGGGGTTTCGCTCATCGTCATGATCCTCGCCACGATCGTTTTGTCCCGCGTGCCGGTCAACCCGGGAAGCGCCCAGCGCGCGGAGCAAAGCCCGCGCTAGGACTAGCTTCCGTGCTAGATGGCCCATTCAAAGACCACCAGCATATAAGCGGAGAACCACGCCGACCACAGGACCCAGGCGCTACACGCGAGCCAGAGCTCGCGGGGTCGCAGCGCCTCTGCCGCGCGCACGGCCCACGGAAGCGCCAAGATAATCGCGGGCAGGAGAAGACGCGGGCGCGAGTGCATGATGCCGTCGGAAAGCAGCACATTCGCACACAACGCGGCGCTAAACCACCACGCCACCGGATTCAGCCTTCCCCACGCCGCCACCAGCAGCACGGGGACGCCCAGGATCACCAGAACGCTAAGCAGGTAGCCCACATCGTTCTTCTCCGTCAGAACTTCCCACACGAACCGTACGGTGGCAGCACCCCAGTCGAAGGTGGAATGCCAGTGCTCGGTCTGGATGCCAAAGTAGCCGCCGGCCTCTGCGAGGTAGCGCTGCGTCCACAATAAATACGCTGGCAGCGGAAGCGCTGCCACGATGAGGCTGAGCCAGGCCTGCCACGAGCGCCGCCCATAGATGAGCACCCACAAGGCAAAGACAGCAAGGAAGTCCACGGAGGTCAGCCGCACAAACGATAAGGCAAAGCCGAACGCCGCCGCGCGCCACCAGGCGCGATCATCCAGCGCGACGAGTCCCCACACCAGGAGGGCCCCGAAGAGAGCTTCGGTATAAGGCATCGAGAACACGATGGACATCGGAGCGCTGCTCACCACGATGGCAGCGGCGCATTGCCCACGGCGCCCCGCCCCCAAGCGCTGCGCCAAGACCATAACGCCGGCAGCCATGGCCACGGTGAGGAGGGTGTTAACGATGAGCGCGGCTACTTCGAGGCTGATCCCGGTCCATCCCAGGACCCGCAACAGCATGGGAAAGCCCGGGAAGAAGGCCATTGTCGTCTCATAGACTGGGCCATCAGTGTGGGTATCCGCGTCAAAATATCCCACTCGAGCAATTTCCAGGTAGTACTTGGAATCCCACGACGTGAGCCGATCCCACAGCTCCTGGTCATTGACGGCGGCGATGACGTTCAGAACGGCAATGCGCACCGCGGTTCCAACAACCGCGACCAACGTGGCAAGCGGCACCAGTGACAGCGCCCCCTGCGTGCCAGCAGGGGAGGCGTCTGCCGCGCGCCCGCTATCCGCCGTGGGCTCTTCCCCCGGATCCTGAATAATCTTCGTGGAGTTTTCTTCATGCACGCCACAACATCCTAGCCACCCACATCACCCATCCCAATATGTGGAATCAGTTGCCATAGAATGAGAAAAGCTGTATTGTGGCTCACATGACTTTGCGGCACACTCTCCTCCTTAGTAGCCGCGGCGGGTTTTAGGTTTCTAGCTTCACGGCCAGCGCCCCGCCGCGGAGCGCGGTGATGCCAACACACCGCAGCTGGCCGCCCCCCACGATTCACGCCGTAGCTGCGCATCGAAACAACGCAGCACAGTAAAACGCCTTTGGCCCCAGACCCATAGGCCCCAGACAAGGAAGAGAACAACCACCATGTCCCCCAACGATTCTTTCATCTCCGCTCCCCGCGAAATCACCACCCCGGCTGGCCCGCGCAACGAAAACCAGCCCGCGTGGAACAAGCAGCGCGGTTCCTCGATGCCAGTAAACCGCTACCAAAGCTTCGCCGAAGAGGTAGAACCGGTCTCGCTGCCTGACCGCACGTGGCCGGACAAGAAAATCACCGTGGCGCCACAGTGGTGCGCCGTGGACCTGCGCGACGGCAACCAGGCTCTCATCGATCCAATGAGCCCTGAGCGCAAGCACCGCATGTTCGACCTGCTGGTCAAGATGGGCTACAAGGAGATTGAGGTAGGCTTCCCCTCCGCCTCCCAGACGGATTTCGACTTCGTTCGCGAAATCATCGAGGGCAATAAGATCCCGGATGACGTCACCATCCAAGTCCTGGTCCAGGCGCGCGAGCACCTGATCCGCCGTACTTTTGAGGCTTGCCAGGGCGCGAAGAACGTCATCGTTCACTTCTACAATTCCACCTCGAAGCTGCAGCGCCGCGTAGTCTTCCGCAAGGACCGCCCGGCCATTAAGAAGCTGGCCACGGACGCTGCGGAGCTCATCAAGGGCATTGCCAAGGATTACCCCGATACCAACTGGCGCTGGGAGTACTCGCCGGAATCCTTTACGGGCACCGAACTGGACTTCGCCGTCGAGGTCTGCGATGCCGTTGTTGACATCATGGAGGCAACTCCGGAGAACCCCATGATCATCAACCTGCCCTCCACGGTGGAGATGATCAGCCCCAACGTCTACGCCGACCAGATCGAGTGGATGCACCGCAATTTTGCGAAGCGGGATTCCATCATCATGTCGCTGCACCCGCACAATGACCGCGGCGAGGGAATCGCCGCCGCCGAGCTGGGTTACATGGCCGGGGCGGACCGCATCGAAGGCTGCCTGTTTGGCAACGGTGAGCGCACCGGCAACGTGGACATCATTACCCTGGGCCTGAACATGCTGACCCAGGGCGTGGACCCGCAGATTGACTTCTCCGATCTGCCTAAGATCCGCGAGACGGTGGAGTATTGCAACCAGCTGCGCGTGCCGGAGCGTCACCCCTACGGCGGCGAGCTGGTATTTACCGCCTTCTCCGGTTCACACCAGGATGCCATCAACAAGGGCCTGGACGCCCTGGCGCAGGAGGTGCGCCCAGGCGCGAACAACACCGAGGTGTCGTGGGAAGAACTGCAGGAAACCACCTGGGAAGTTCCCTACCTGCCCATCGATCCGAAGGACGTCGGCCGCGATTACCAGGCGGTCATCCGCGTCAACTCGCAGTCCGGCAAGGGCGGCGTAGCCTACATCATGAAGACCGATCATGGCATCAATATGCCGCGCGCCATGCAAGCGGAGTTCTCCTCCGTCGTGCAGGCGGTGACCGACGCCGAAGGTGGCGAAGTCAACTCCAAGAACATGTGGGATATCTTTGCCAACGAGTTCTTAGAGCGCACCTCCCCGCTGGAGCTCGTCACCTTCCAAGTTGATAACTCAACCACGGAGGATGAAGACGCCAAGGTCACCGCAACCATCGTCTTTAACGGCGAGAAGCGCATTATCTCCGGCATGGGTAACGGCCCCATCGCCGCATACGCCAACGCGCTGGAAGACGTCGGGATCGACTTCGAGGTCATCGACTATTCCCAGCAGTCCCGTACGGCCGGCGACGATGCCGAAGCCGCCTGCTACATCGCCGCCGAAGTCAATGGCGCACAAGTGTGGGGTGCCGGCATCGCCGGATCCACCACCCGTGCGTCCATCAACGCCATTACTTCAGCGGTCAATCGCGCGGACTAATCCGCCGCCACGGCACAGGGCGACACAAGGAGGAGGCGAGCTGTTCCGCGCGCCTCCTCCTTGCGCAGTCTCTCGCACGCGCACTCCCCTCGCTAAAGCTACTGACCGTAACATCGCGCTGGCTACACATTGTTGTAGGCCAGCACGGAGAGCTATAGAATAAATACGCGACACAATTGCACAAAGGCATTGAACACCTTGTGCACCCAATAAGAATTTCAGTCCGAACTTCGGCATTCCCTACTGCGCTCAGTTTTGCAACTGCGCGCATTTGTTGCAGTTCTGCAGGCGAAGGCGAACACTATGACGGTCACTAACTACGTGGTCCCCCACTCTGGGTTTGGTGAACCTCGCCGCCTCACGGTTGACGCCGTTAACCCGGAGATGTTCCTGCAGCTGCTCTCCCTGGCGGATAACAATCACCTCAACGTCACCCTGTGTGGGCACTCAAGCTCCGGCTTCCGCGTCCGGTATGAAGATGACATCGTTGGCGTCATCCCCGCTTCCCAATCCGCCGATTACACGGAATTGGATTGGATCATTAGCGCGGGTTTGACCCCACAGGCCACCGCAGAGATTTCGCTCCGCGAGGACGCGGTGGAGGAAACCGTTCCGGCATTCGAGGTTCTCCTCCCGGAGCCAGGCCTGTGCGTCCCGATCAATGTTCCCCCGGCTCAGCGATGGGGCATGCTCGACGGCGACCGTGCCCTTCGCATCACTGACTTTTCGGCCCGCACCCGTTCCCTGCCGAAGCACCCTGCGCATCTACTCGTGCGCTTAACCAACAGCCGGCGCTTCTTCCGCCGCGCCATCGAGATTCATCTCGATGACAAGCTCATCGCCACCGTTCCGCGCGATCAGGCCACGTGGCTGAGCGATACCATCGCTGGATTCAAGCACGAGGGTCTCATTGCCATTGCGCGCGCCTACTTCACGCCGGATGACAAGTCCCCAGCCCTCACCGTCTACTCCGACGAAGGAACACCAGACGCTCACGTCGCCGTGGGGGCCGCCGGCGTCATCGCTGCCGCCGCTGGCGCGGTTGCCGCGACGGCCACAAACACCGATAGGGCTCATGCAGCAGTCGCGCCGGTGGGTGGATTCCAGGCAACAGGCACAGCACACACCGCAAGTTCCGCTGCCACACAGGGCGCACAAGTCCTCTCCTTGAAATCCTTCGGGACCGCCGCAACAGTTGGCTCAAAGATCGCCGCTGCTAGTACTGGTGTCAAGCTGGTGTGCGCGGCAAGCGTTGCCGTCATCATCGGCGGAACCGCTAGCTTCGTATCCTCTGTGCACGCACTTCACTCCGCCCCCAATCAGGTTGCTGACTCGGCTTTAGAGGAGCACACCACTTCGCTCCTTGCCCCCAGCCCGGCCAATAATGCAGAAGCTGACGCCGCGCTTTCCAGCGAAGCTGACGCAACCGAGGACACGGCTGCAGGCGCCCACCGCCCCGATAACCAGGGGCACTCGGTAGTACCACGCGCCCTCGACCGAACCACTGCCTCGACTCCGGCGGAGCCAACGGAACTGTCTGCGCCGACGGAGCCGATTAAGCTGGCCGAGCCCACGCAACGTGCAGAGCTCGTCACGCCCGGGGAGGCAATTCCTTCCCCGCGCAACACGCACCACGCTGAAGTCACACCACCAGCACCGCGGGAAACCGAAGCCGCAGAAGAGTCCACGTCGCGCACGTCACGGCCCCGCCAGGAGGATTCCACCTCCACCACCACAACTACGAGCGCACCTAGCTCCACGCGGAGCGTGCCGACGTCCTCGCCTTCGGCGACCCCAACTTCTTCGACGACACCGACCTCATCAACTTCGGCGCCGAAGACGACTGCTACGACGCCAACGTCCCGCACCACCACACCTGTCAGCACTCCGCCCACGACTAAGCCAGCGGAGTCGACTACTCCTGCTCCGACGACCACCAAGCCCGCTGCCTCCACGACTGCTACGCCAACCACGACAAAGACTCAGCAGCCCAAGCCGAGCACCACGGCTAAGCCGAGCACCTCGCCCAAGCCCAGCACCACGCCGAAGCCGGAACAGACTTCTGAGCCCACATCGGACCGCACTCCTGAGCCGAGCCGTGAGCCCGAACCGACCCCCGAGCCCACGCCAGACCACGACGGCTGGGTCATCATCATCGAGACCGACTAGTCCGCAACACGCCCTGCCTCGCTGCCAATTCGGGGGATACGGCAGCTTCACGTGTGCCCTTTCCAGCTTCCTCGCGGTTGGGTACTAAACTGTGAACAATGACTACGACACCCGGCCCCACCGAACCTGCAGCGCAGCTCAGCGCGGCAGAGACGCCGGCCGCGGCGTCGCCACAATCCAGCGCCCCGAAACCAGGACCGCGCCCTCACTCAGCTGAGAACAAGCAGAACAGCAAAGAAGATAGGGCGTCGGCCCGCGAAGCAGCCCTCGCTGCCTTCCCCTTTGTTGCGCTGACCATCCAGACCACTGGCATTCACCCCTCCACAGGTCGGTTGCTTACCGTGGACGCGCTCACACTCAACGCCGCGGGTGAAACCGGCCAAGAGTTCCACGCCGTCCTCAACCCCGGCGAAGACCCTGGCCCCCGGCATCTTCACGGCTTGAGCGCTGAGGAAATCCAGGCGGGTCAGTCCTTTTCCATGTTGCTCAAGCCGCTGGATCGGCTCATCGATGGCCGCACGCTCATCGTCCACGATGCCCCGTACACCTGGGGTTTCATCGTCGCCGAAGCGCGCCGCGCGATGACTGCCGCCGCCCGCCAAAACCGTGCGCGCAATCGCAACCGCGGCAAAGGCCGGCGCCGTCGCTTCAAGGTGGGACACGTTCCCACCCCAGTAACCATCGTCGATACGCTTGCCACCGCTCGCCGCCAAAGCGTGTGGGGCACCGATATCCGCCTAGCGGCCGTCGCGCGGGATACCGGTCTTCCCGCGCCCGACCCCACCGCCAGCGTCGACCGTGCGCAACGAACGGAAAAGGACACCTCCCGCGAGGCAACCCTTCTTCTCGTGGACCTCTACCGTGCGCAAGCCGCGGGCCCGCTCAGCAGCGCGGCACCGGATGAGCTGCGAGCTGATCGCTTTGGGCTGCAGCGCTCCCACGTCCGCGTCGATGCTGCCGAAGCTCCCCGTCAGCACCACAACCCCGGCCCCTATGTGCCCGGCAAGGAACTCATCCGCGGCATGGAGATCGTCGTTGCCCCGGAGATTACCGAGGACCCCGACACCATCATCGCGGCGTTGGCCCGGGAGGAGCTGAACTACTCGGAGAAGCTCTCCCGCGAGACGTCCCTCGTGGTCTGCAACATCACCACCAACCTTGTGGGCAAGCCCATGCATGCTCACCGCAAGGACATCCCGCTGATGTCCGATGTTGCCTTCCTCGCGGCCCTTGAGCGCATCGAGGAACCGACCGAACCTGAAGAGCAATCCACCTCCGGCGCAACGAGCAATTCGGGTAAGCGCCACAGCAGTGGGCAGCCCAACCGCAATCGTTCCACGAACAAGAACCGCCGCCGCTCGCGCCGCAAGTCCTCCAACGCCCAGCACTCCCCTAAACAAGGACAAGGGCAGAAGAAACACCAGGGCTCCCCGGCCGACGGATCCGCAAGCGACAAGCCTGCTCAGTCGGACTCCAACTCGAACAACCGGAATAAGGGCGGCAACAAAGGGCGCCGGCGTCGCCGCCGCGGCGGACGCGGCCGTCGCAGCAACGGTAGCCAGCAGAACCAGCAAAACTCGGGACACAACCGCTCCCACAACACCGATAGCTAGCGTCCCCCGACTACTCTGGGGAGCATGAATTTTAACTTCCGAAGCGCGTTTTCTTCCGCGCGCACCGCGGTTGCAACCTCCGCCGCGGCGTTGGCCACCACCGCCTCGCGCGCCACGGGCCGCGGTGCGGGCGGCATGATCGGCGGGCTCATCGCTAACGCCATTGACCCCACTATCATGCAAAACCTGGCCAAGCAGCGCCCAGCCGTCTTGGTCACCGGAACCAACGGCAAGTCCACGACCACGCGGATGCTCGCCGCAGCCGTGCGCACTACGCACACCGTGGCCACCAACGATGGCGGCGACAACATGGATGCGGGAATCATCTCCGCGCTCTTAGCTGGCAAGGATGCAAGCCATCTTGTCTTAGAAGTAGACGAGCTCCATGTCCCCCACGTTGCGGATAACCTCAACCCCACAGCGCTCGTGCTGCTGAATCTCTCCCGCGACCAGCTGGATCGCGTCGGTGAGATCAACAAGATTGAGCGCGCCCTGCGAGGCGCCGTCGAGGCCCACCCGGACATGCTCGTCATCGCCAACTGTGATGACGTCCTCATGACCTCCGTGGCCTATGACGCAAAGAATGTCATTTGGGTGTCCGCGGGTGCCGGCTGGATGGGCGAATCCGTCACCTGTCCGCGCACCGGCGGCCACATCGTGCGTGACGGTGAGGACTGGCGCGCGGTCAAGCCGCTTGCCGACGGCCGCGAGTTCCGCCGCCCCACCCCCACCTGGGCGGTGACGGAGGAGGGCATTGTGAGCCCGGGGGGCGTCGACAAGCTCAAGCTTGCTCTGCCGGGACGGGCCAACCGCGGTAACGCCGCCCAGGCCGTCGCCGCTGCCGTGGAGGCCTTCGGCGTGGACCGCCACAAGGCTATCGCCGCTGCCGAAAGCGTCAACGACGTGGCCGGACGCTACTCCACCATCACGCTGGGCAAACGCGAAATCCGCCTGCTCTTGGCTAAGAATCCGGCCGGCTGGCAGGAGGCGCTGTCCATGGTGGACCGTGACGCCGATGGCTTGGTCATCGCCACTAACGGCCACGTGGCCGACGGTATTGATATGTCCTGGCTCTGGGACGTGCGCTTCGAGGATTTCGAAGGCATCCCCGTCAAGGCAGCCGGTGAGCGCGGCACGGATCTGGCCGTGCGTTTGGTCTATGCGGATATCTCGCACGAGCTCATTGCGGACCCGCTCACCGCTATTCAATCCTGTCCGGAAGGCCGCATCGAGGTTTTGGCCAACTACACCGCCTTCCGCGATCTGAAGAAGGCACTCACCGCCGCAGCAGCAAAGGAGCACTCGAATGACTAGCCTGCAGATTGGCCTCATCCTCCCTGACATCCTGGGCACCTACGGCGATGACGGCAACGCCCTAGTCCTGCGCCAGCGCGCCCGCATGCGCGGCCACGAGGCGGAGATTGTCCCCATCAAGCTGGGTGAGCCGGTGCCGGAATCCTTTGATGTCTACACCCTCGGCGGCGGCGAGGACACCGCGCAGATTCTCGCGGCAGAGCACCTCATCGCTGACGGTGGCCTCACCCGCGCTGCCTCCGCAGGTCGCCCGATTCTGGCGATTTGCGCGGGCCTGCAGGTACTCGGCGAGTCCTTCCGTGCATCTGGCCGCGTGGTGGATGGCGTGGGGCTTATCGACGCCACCACCGCCTCCATGGCCGAGCGCGCCATCGGCGAGGTAGCCACCGAACCCACCAAGGCCGGCATCACCGCTGAGCTCACCGAACCGCTCACCGGTTTTGAAAACCACATGGGTGCCACCATCCTGGGCCCTGCCGCCCAGCCGCTGGGAACGCTCACGCGCGGTACCGGTAACGCAGATACCGCCGCCATCCTGGATCTCTCCGACAAGGCCGTCCAGCGTGAAGCCGAGGGCGCGGTACAGGGCAGCGTCATCGCCACCTACATGCACGGCCCCGTCTTGGCACGCAACCCGCAACTGGCTGATCTGCTGCTGGCCAAGGCCATGGGAGTCGCACTCAGCGAACTCGAGCCCTTGAACATCCCCGCCATTGATCAGCTGCGCACCGAGCGCTTTAGCGCCTCGGAGCCACCGCGCTCGCAACGCTAGGGGCGCTCGGAGGCACCGCGCCGCTAGACCGTCAGGCGGCCGCTCAACGCACGCGAAAGCGTCAGCTCATCGACAAACTCAAGGTCGCCTCCCAGCGGCATGCCGGAGGCCAGGCGCGTGATCTTCAGTCCCGGGAAGTCTCGTAGCAGGCGCACGAGGTAGGCCGCGGTGGCCTCGCCTTCGGTGTTGGGATCGGTGGCGAGGATGACTTCGGTGATGTCCGGGGAGTCGTCGTACAGCGGCTCCTCGGGGGTGGAATCAGCAAGCTCTCGGTCCGGTAGTACGCCGCCGAGGCGCTGCAGCAGTTGCGTGATGTTGAGGTCTTTCGGGCCCACGTTCGCCAGCGGGTCGAGCGCGCCGCCCAGCACGTGGTAGCGGCCGTTATATTCGCCGGTGCGCTCGATGACCTGGATGTCCTTGGGTTCTTCCACCACGCAGATGGTGGAAGCATCGCGCTGCGAATTGATACAAATGCGGCAGACTTCCTCGCGCGAAATATTGCAGCAGATGCGGCAGAAAGTCACACCATCACGCACTGCCCCCAGCGCCTTCTGGAGGCGGTCGATCTCCTCCGGGTCTTGATGCAGAACGTGGAAGGCGATGCGTTGCGCTGACTTCGGGCCAATACCCGGCAGGCGCGAGAACTCATCGATGAGATCCTGCAGTGGTCCTTCAAACACGCAATGCTCCCCTCACTTAACAATCCCCACGACCTTGACGGCCGGAGACACAACAAAAGGCCGCGCCACCCTCCGCGAAGAGAGCAACGACGGCCTTTAAGTCTAACGCGCGGCTTACTGGTTACCGCCGAAGACATCCTGGATGGACGGACCATCATAGTTTTGCTGGGACTGGCCCATGCCCTGGGACAGCGGGCCAATCTTCTCCTGTGCCAGGCGGCCAGCTGCGGCGTGAGCCTCCTTGAAGGCACCGACGATGAGGTCCTGGAGGGTATCGATGTCCTCCGGGTCCACCACGGACTTATCAATGGAGATGCTCTGCAGCTCAGCGCCACCGGTCATGGTGACCTTCACCAGGCCATTGCCTGCGCTGCCTTCGACGGTGGCGGCCAGGATTTCCTTCTGTGCCTTTTCTAGTTCAGCCTGGACGCGAGCGGCCTGCGCCAGGATCTCGTTCATGTCATTTGCCTGCTGCATCGGATCGTTCTCAGTCATGCTAAAAGTCCTTTCGTGCGGTTATTTTCACTACGCGCCAAGTGTACAGATGCCGCGCTACAGCCGCCGCGCTCCCAACTCCTGCGCGAGGAGCTCCATGGCGACCTCCGTGGCGTTGCGGTGGTCCATCTCTCCGGCGCTCTGCGCGGCCTCCATCATCTCGCGCTCCTCATCCGCGCGGGTGTACTCCGGCTGCGGTGCGGGCGCATGCTGGGGAGCTGACTGCTGCGGCGAAACAGACGTGTGGCCTGCGCTTTCCGACGCTCCATTCGCCCCCGCCGGTGGACCGTACTCCTCCGGTGGGGCCTCGAACTCGCCTTCGTCCGGACCCGGCTCCGGCGGCAGCGGAACGCCGTTGCCGAACTTGGGAACCTTGGAAAACTCTTCATCGCGTTGGGCCGCGACCTGGGTCGCCTGCGCGATGCGTGATCGCCATTGGCTGCCACGGGCCTCCCTCTTTGGGGGCACCGCCGCCCCGCGCGGGGCGGCCTCCGACCGCTGTGGTTCTGCCGGCGGGCGCGAGTCTGCCTTCTCGCGCACACCGTGCTGGGGCTGAGGTTGCTCCCTCGTCGTTTCAGACGACGGAGCCTGCTGCCCGATTTGGCGCGGCGCGCCCCATGGATCATCGCTGGCGTTATTGGGTTCCTTCGCTGCCGGACTCTCTGCCTCCTCGTCGGGCTCGGAGGCCTCACGTTGCGGTTGGTTGGGGTTCCACTGGGTGCGCTGGGTGGGCTCTGGCACCGTGAAACCGTGTGCCTTCGGGTCGGTACCGATAACACACGTGACCTTCAGTTCTCGGCTGAGCTCTTCCTTGAGGACGGTCACGATGACCTCATTGGTGCCTGGTGAATTGATGCGTTCAGCCAACGCGCCCGTGGTGTGTCCAAGGACGAGAGTCTCATCCCGCACGCCGAGGACACGGGCTTCGGCGAGCATGATTTCAGCGACCTTGTTGCGGCGGCCAATCGTGGCGCGCAGATCAGACCATCGCCCGCGAATCTCCGCGGCGAGGTCCTGGGGCTGCTCAGGCTCAGGTTGCTGTTCCTGTTGTTCAGGCTGTTCCGATGGCTGCGGCTGTTCCGGCTGCTCCTGCTGCGGCTCAGGCTGCACTTCCGGTTGTGCAGGACGCTCCGGCGCCTGAGACTGCGAGGCCTCGGGGGCTGAAGGTTGCTGCTCCTGAGCCTCCTGTTGCTGCGGCGCCTGTTGCTTCGCCTCTTGAGGCCGGGCTGGTTCTTGAGGCCGGGCTGGTTCTTGGGGCCGCTCGGCCTGCTGTGGTTGCTGTTGCTGGGCCTCCTGCTTCGCTGCCTGACGGCTGCGGCGCTGCGCGATGATGGCCGCGGCGGCGGCAGCGGGATCCTGCGCGCTGGCGACTGCAGATTGCTGGCGCTGCGCAGGCGCGGAGCCCTGCCCCGCGGGTGCGGAAGGCTGTGCCCCCGCACCTTGCGGCAAGGCACCGGGTACCTGACCGGCGGCTGCCGCCGCGGGGGCGGAGCCAACGATCAGGTGGGCACAGAGGATTTCTAGAAGTAGGCGCGGGGACGTCGCACCTCGCAGGGAGGACACGCGCTCGTTGACGGTTTCCGCCAGGTAGGCCAGCTGCGGACCGGAGAAACGCTGGGCCTGGGCGGTAAGGACTTCCCCGCGATCAGTCGGCGCCGAGACCAGACCTTCCTCCAATGCGGAGGGCACGGCTTGCAGGATCATCAGATCCCGCAAGCGATCCAACAGGTCGATGGCAAAACGGCGAGGTTCGTGGCCGGCTTCAATGACATCGTCGACAAGCCGGAAAAGCCCCGCCTTGTCCTGACTAGCCAGGGCATCCACCGTATTATCCAGCAACCCCACGTCCGTGACACCCAGAAGCGGGCGGGCTACCTCGTAGGTCAAGCCATCGGGGCCCGCACCCGCCAACAGCTGGTCAAGGATGGACAAGGTATCACGCGGCGAACCCCCGCCAGCCTGGATGACCATGGGGTACACGGTGTCATCCACGTGGACGTTCTCCGAGGCCACGGTGCGCTCCAGCAGCCCCTTCATCGCCGGCGGGGTCAGCAGACGGAAGGGATAGTGGTGGGTACGCGAGCGGATGGTGCCGATGATCTTCTCCGGCTCCGTCGTGGCGAAGATGAAGATGACGTGCTCCGGCGGCTCCTCGACAACCTTGAGCAAGGCATTCGCACCGGAGGCAGAAATCATGTGGGCCTCATCGATGATGAAGATGCGGTAGCGCGACTCCGCCGGCGCGTAGTAGGCGCGGTCACGCAACTCGCGCATATCCTCCACACCGTTGTGGGAGGCGGCGTCGAGCTCCGTGACGTCGAGGTTGCCCGGACCACCCGGGGCCAGCGAGACACACGAATCGCACACACCGCACGGCGTTGAGGTTGGCCCCTGCTCACAATTCAGCGAGCGGGCCATGATGCGCGCCGACGACGTCTTTCCGCAGCCACGCGGGCCGGAAAAGAGGTACGCATGGTTAATGCGCCCCGCATCGAGGGCGGCGGATAAAGGCGTGGTGACCTGCTCTTGGCCTACCACTTCCGCGAAGGTTGCTGGACGATATTTCCGGTAAAGAGCCACGGTTAGTCAGTGTAGCGTCTCAACCCGACACGTCACTCTGAGCGCTTCCAATCCAGCAGATCGATGCCTTGTTCAGCCACCGCTTGTTGCAGCGCCGGCACGCCTTCCTCAACGGCGTAGGCATACTCGGCGTCGCTTAGCATGAGCAATTGACACACCAGCGTCAGGCGCTCCTTTTCCGCCAGCTGCGGGGTCTGTCCGCCCCACAAGTATGGGGCGATGAGCATGCCATGGCGCACGCTGAAATGAGCGAAGCGCTCGTCATCCTCCGCAAAAAGCTTGGGCAAGAGCAAGCCCGGCTGCGCGGGCAGCAGCCCTGCGGCTTGTTTAAGCAATGCCGCTGCCGCGCTCACCGCAGCGGCAACCTCCGATTGGCCGGTGCGTGCAACGGTGAGCAGTTCGCAGCGCACATCGATCCCCTGCTCGGCATGCGCCAGCCCGGTATCGACGTCAGCAAAGCCACACGTGACCGCGAGGGATTGCTCACCCTCCAGCGAGGCTAAGCCCAAGCGCTGCCCCTCGACATTTTTGAACTCGAGGTCAGCCGGGATGATCTGGTCGAGCCAGTAGGCCGTCTCGTCGGAGTTGATTGCCTTATGCCCCCAGCTTCTCTACTGCGGCGAGCAGCACACAGGTGGCCACGCCATCCATTGCTGCCTCGACTTCTTCCTGCGGCGGCAGGGACGGTGCCAAGCGAATGTTGTGGTCCTTGGCGTCTTCGCCGTATGGGTACGCCGAACCAGCCTGGGTCAGGAGAATGCCGGCGTCACGGGCCAGCTCCCACACGCGGGTGGCGGTGCCCTCCATCACGTTGAGGGAGATGAAGTAGCCGCCCTTGGGGTGGGTCCAGTCCGCAATCTCATGGTGGGTGAGGTTCTTATCCAGGATGCGAAGAACCGCCTCGAACTTCGGCGCCAGCAGCGCAGCGTGGCGGCGCATAACCGCGCGCACGCCCTCGGCGGAACCGAAGAACTCGTAGTGCGCAAGCTGGTTGATCTTGTTCGGGCCAATGCCGCGGATACCGGCGTGCTCCAGGTACCACTCGAGGTTGTCTTCGGAGGAACCGAAGAAGCTCACTCCGGAGCCAGCGAAGGTGATCTTCGACGACGAGGACATAGCCCAGAAGCGGTCCGGGTTTCCTTCCTGTTCCGCAATCTCCAGAATCGGCAGAACCTCCGGGAAGTCCTCGGTCAGCGTGTGCACGGCATAAGCGTTGTCCCACACGATGCGGAAGTCCGGTGCGCCGGTCTCCATCGCAGCGAGGCGGCGGGTCTTCTCTTCCGAGATGACGGCACCCGTGGGGTTGGAGAACATCGGCACAACCCACATGCCCTTAACCTGCGGGTCCTTGGCCAGCTCCTCGACTGCTTCGATGTCCGGGCCATCTTCTTCCATCGGTACCGTAACCAGCTCGAAGCCGAAGGATTCCGTGATGGCGAAGTGGCGGTCATAACCCGGGGTGGGGCAGATCCACTTGACGGTCTCTTCCTTGGACCACGGCTTCTCAGAGCTGTTGGTGCCAAAGGTGTAGGCCCACAGGATGAGGTCATACATGATGTTCAGGGAGGAAGAATCCGCCGCGACGAGGAGCTCTGGGTCCATGTTGGTGAGCTTGCCCCACAGGTCGCGCAGCTCCTTGATGCCCTTCTGGTTGCCGTAGTTGCGCAGGTCATTGCCTGCGGCATCGGTGTAGTGGCCGCGGCCCGGCAGGACGAGCAGATCATTGGACAGATCAAGCTGAGCCTTGGACGGCTTTCCTCGGGTCAAGTCAAGATCCAAACCCTCAGCCTTGAGGGCCTCGTAGTCCTTGCGCACCTGCGCGGCAAGCTCATCAAGCTCGGACTTTTCAAGATTAAGAAGAGACATCCGTCTTCCTTCCGGGACGTAGTGCGGGCATATGGCAACCATACTAACGCCCCGTCACATCCCCCGTGTGAAGGCATACATACAAAAAGGGGACCCCGCGCACCCGCCAGAGCCTCCTGACCCTTGCTGCATTCCTGCCCTGGGGGAGTTCAGAGGATGGACGCCACGCGGAATCCTGCGGTCTAGCCTAGCGCGCCTTGCTTGCCGACGCCAAACCGCTCCCCCGCCACCCAGCTCCCCACTCCGCTTTCAAGTGCACTCCCCACCTCAAGCCACTAAATTCTTAAGTTTTTCGCCCTGACCTGGCGATTTTGCTTCATTAGGGGGCTCATGTAATGTTTTCCAGCGGAGGATTCGACTAGCGGCCTATGTCACACGCCTGGAACGCGTGCGGGAGTCACATCCCTCAGGGGTTCAAATCCCCTATCCTCCGCCATTGGAAAGTCCCCTGGATGTCATCATCCAGGGGACTTTTCTTCATGCGCAGGTGGCCGATTCTAGCGGTCGTGGAAACACGGTTTTAGATTTCGTTGGCATAGCCTTGGAGTTCGGCCATTTCTTCGGCTGGTATTGCAGATCCTAGGGTTGCGCGTGGTCTGTTGTTGAGCTGCATGACAACGAACTCGAGGTCTTCTTCTTAACCACGTAGGCCGAGTTTCCCGCAGTCGTAGGCGACTATTGTCGATACGACTGCGGACAGCGAGATATCCCATGAGCTGTTTGGCTAAGAGGTAGCCAGGAATGGGTGGAACATTTGTGATCATGTCGACCGTGCTGTCGCATGGTATCTCTTCCGAAATCGCCTACGCCTTGCCGCTAGGGGCTTCTACGTGCTTGAGCTGACAGACAACAACCGGCAAGGCGCTACCTCAGCCTTCAATGAGTCGGCGTCCTTCTATATGACAAAACCTAGACTGAGCATATCCCTATTACTCTTTACTTCTCCTTTTAGCTGATGCAGCAACTGAAAGAGCTATTCCTAGAAGGGCCATAGGAAGCCCAAGATTAGTAAGCCGAGTTTCCCAAAATAAGCCCGCTATACACAACAAAGCGCCTGCAATGAGAATGACAAGGGTAAAGACTTTAAATAGTTTCATTTCCGCATCTTCCTTACAACTTCCGTCATCGCCCGAAGGCAGGAATCCCCACGAGAATAACAATTCTTTACTCACAATTGATCCCCCCCACCTAAATTTGGAACTTTCGTATACTCTTCTCGGGTTCTATGGCTTGAAGAGTGCATGAAAGAGAAAATAGGTGTGTGCCATTAGTCGGCACTGTGGAACCCAACCACCGATCAGCAAAGGTTCACTCCCCCGACCCGTCGGTGGTAACGATGTACGATTCCGCGATTTTGTCGAGCAGTTTCAGGTACTCGTTTGAGCTTTCACGCAGGCACCAATGTCGGGCGATGACGTGCGTTTCGGTGCAGGCTACCAGCAGGCATTTCTTGTGAAAGTAGGTGCCGTCGATAAAGACCTGGTCATAGACACGATAGGGATCTGCTGCTGTTGGCACGATGATAAACCACAGCAGCTTAAACCACCGGGTCAAAGTCCGCCTTGTTATCCCAAGGCGTTTGGCCAAGTGGTCTGCGGATTCCCCAGAAAGGACCCAGTCAATAAAGATTTTAAAATGCCGAATCTCACTGGTGTGCGCGGGTGTTAATCGATGAAAACGTTGCACTGAGGGCATAGCCGGCCTTGGGGTCCTGCCGCAGTTTTGTTGTTCTTAACCAGAAAGTGGCCGCACATATCGCACGACAGCCGATTCCTATTAGCCATATGAATTGGCATTACCGCACCAGCAGCAGTCCTCCCACCACAGGTCTATGGCTATCCGATGTCGATTTCACCGATCAGGCTGTTGGAACCGATTCAAAATCAAGATCACCGTATTATCCCAGGCTGCCTTGGGAATCCGTATCGGTTTATCCACACGAAAAGTCCCTTAAGCCGTTAATTCTCAGAAGCCGATTTCTGCGAAGCAGCAAACTGATTTCACCACGTATAGAACTCCAGAATGTTTCCGTCTGGATCCGAAATGTAGGCGGAATAAGAACCCCATGGCATTTTCTTGGGTGAGGCAGAAGCCTCGCGATAGGAATCTGGAAGTTGGCTCCAGTACTCGTCGACGTCCTCGACAGAGAATTGGATTACTGCTCCGCCGGGGGTTGCCGGACTAGTGTTAGTGGCTGAAGCAAAAACTGAAGAATCGAATACGCCAATTACGCTGCCATCAAACGACACTTCAAAATATCCTTCTTCAGCAGACAATGGCTTTGCTTCGGAGTTTGGAAGTTGATGGTAGAACTCCCATGAGGCTTCGATATTGCGGGTCAAGATGGTCAAATGATCGAATCGCATGATTGGCATAACCTTTCTCGCTGGGCCAAAGATTAGTTGCGATTATTCCAAATACCCTTTACACCTGTGCGGTATTAGAAATCGAGGCTATTGGATTCTTCATGCGGTGGCTTGAAGCCTTCAAGCAAAGGAACCAAAGCAAAGGCACCATTTGCGGGGCCTAGGATGGAAAACCCCAGGTGATTGCATGCGGAGTTTTGCATAAGGCGTCAGTACTTTGGTTCCTTTGCGGCTGGGCACTCGAGCTGGGCGCCCCACCGAGCGACCACAGCTGCACACCCCTAATCGAACTCGGGGGCCGCGAAACCGTCGTCCTTGAGCCACTCCACGTGCGGCGGGGTGTTCATTCCCCATTCCGTGCGGGCGAGCAGGAAAGCCTCTTTCACCTCGTCCTCGCCATAGCCGCCATCGCGCAAGAACTGACGGAAGCCGCGGGGGCCAGGTTCTTTGATCCACAACCAGACGTAGTCTTCCAGGGTGTGGTCGCCCAAGATGGCTTCCATGCCTTCTGGCAGAAGCTCACGCCCGGCGCGCACGCGCTCCTCCAAGTCAGCGTCGAAGAAGTCGTAGAGGTAATCCAGGCCGTCTTCCAGCTGGGCGTACTCATAGGCGTCCATTGATTCGCTCCTCTCGCCCTCATTCTTAGTCACGGATCAGCACTCCCCTCAACTGTGTTTCTTTGCGCCGAGGGACATCCGGTCGACGTCGGCAAGCACTTCGTCCACAATCATCGGGTTGAATTCCCTATCGCGGCGCAGGCGCAGCAACTCTTGTTGGGCGCCGGCGAGGGCTGTTCGCCGTGCCGCGAGGGCCACCTCACGGGCCTCGATGGCCATGCGCAGACGAGTTGTAGCGTCCTCACCGTCCTCGTCCTCACCGAGGCGATCCTCAAACCACTGGGCGATATTTGCCGCAGTGTCGGGGTCCAGTTCCTCATACTTCGCGCGCATCGCAGCAATGCCGGCTTTACGCGCGCGGGAGGTAATGGTCGCGCGCATCTTATCCGTGGCTGCCTGCGAATACGTAGTGAGGTCGAGCTGACGCATAAGCCACGGCAGCAACAGGCCGGGAATCACCATGGTCATGAGCAGCACCACGAGGGCGATAACGGTCAACTCGTTGTAGAAGCTCAATCCACTTGGAACAGACAGAACCAGCGCAAGAGTCACCAAACCGCGCATGCCGGACCACGTCATAAGCAGCACTTCTTGCAGGCGCAGCGGCGCCAGGCGTGGCTTCCCGCGGCGCCTATTAATGAGATAGAAGGCGTACATCCACACCAAGCGCACGAGGAAGGCAACAACGGACAGGATGACGCCGATGATGACCGCGTGCCAGAGGTCCGCACCCGCGGCGTCGATGGCGCTGAACACGGTCAGGCCGATGAGGCCGAAAGCCACGCCCGTGAAAAGCAGCTCGACGGTCTCCCAGAATGACTGGCCGGAGAGGCGGTCCTCCGCTTGAATCGGTGCGCGGGAGTGCAGTTCCACCGCGGCAATCACCACCGCGATGACACCGGAGGCACCGAGTTCCTCCGCGGCGATGTACACGGCAAAAGGAATCACCCACGTCAAGGCATTGCGAGCGACAACCTCGTGAACCGCGCCGACGAACCACGAAGACACGCGCCCCACGACGAGCCCGAGGATGGCGGCTACAGCCGCGGAGTAGAGGAACCGCGTCACCGCCTCCCCGGCGTGCATCTCACCCGAACTCGTCACGGCTTCCAAGGCGAGGTGGAAGGCCACAATAGACGCGGCATCATTGAACAGGCCTTCGGTCTGCAGCACGGAAATGATGCGTCGCGGGATACCGGCAGGTTCTGCCACGGCCTCGACGGCCACCGGATCCGGCGGGGCAATCGCGGCGCCGATAAGGATGGCGGCAGCTAGCCCCAAGCCTGGCATGAATGCGCGAGCGGTGAATCCCACCGCAAGGGTCGTAGCCACCACGAGCAGCACGGACAGAGCCAGGATGGTCATCCACTGCTCACGAATAACACCCCACGATGTTCTCCTTGCCAGCGCCCACAGCAATGGCGGCAAGAAGATCGGAAGAATGAGGTCGGCGGGTACGGCGAACTCGAATGTGCCATTCGAAAAAGTGGCGTATACCGAAACCGCCACCGCCGTGAGGATGGTCAGAAGCGCTGGCCAGGGAAGCCCGATCTTGTCCCCCACCGCCATGACAATGACGGTCAACAGCATCAGGCCAATAAGGACAAATAAAACTTCCATACGCGCTTCTTTCCCCGTTTAAGTTTTTCTGTTCTCAGACTACCGTTGTGCGGCCGGCGAGGGAGAGCAGTTACACAGCGCCATCCCAGACGAAGGCCTCCCGCGATAGCTTCTCCGGCTGAAACTGTTGGCACAGCTCCTGTACGGAAGAGGCCTCATACCCTAAGGAGTGGGCCAAGAGCTTGACGACGTCCCCCGCATCCCTATCGTGCCCCTCGAGCAGCTGACGCAGGGTCACCGCCCCATCGCGCTTGGACAAACGCACACCCTCAGCGTTGAGCACGAGCGGCACGTGAACGAACTCCGGCTCCGGATAGCCCAGCTTGTGCGCCAAGTATGCCTGACGCGGGGCAGAAGACAGCAAGTCATCGCCGCGCACGATCTGATCGACGCCTTGGAAGGCATCGTCGACAACAACCGCCAGGTTATAGGCCCAGTCCATGCCCTGGTTCGGATCCGCCGGGGGCTGGCCGCCGCGGCGCAGGATGAAGTCATCCACTTCCCCGGTGTATTCGCCGGCGAGGGCGTCGTGGATGGTGAAGGAGGAAGCGTCGGCACGCAGACGTATGGCTGGCACGCGGTTCTGAGCGGCGAGTTCGGCGCGTTTGGCGGCCCGCTGATCGTCGCTAAGCTCGCGGCACGTCCCCGGGTACTGCCCAGGGATAGCATGCGGCGCGCGGGAGGCTTCCTTGATGTCCTTGCGCGAGCAATAGCACTCGTAGGTAGGAAGCTGCGCCAGGGCCTCCTCATAAGCCGCGTAGCGATCCTGCTGGTAGATGACATCCCCGTCCCAGTCCAGGCCGAGCGCGGCGAGGTCCTCCAGCTGGCGCTGCGCCGACTCCCGCGAGGAGCGCTGCGTATCGATGTCCTCCACGCGCACAAGGAAGCGGCGCCCGCTACTCCGGGCGTAGAGCCAGGCCAGCAACGCCGTGCGCAGGTTACCCAGGTGAAGATCGCCGGACGGGCTCGGGGCGTAGCGTCCGGCGGGGCTAAGAGAATCCATGGCCACCAGTCTACGAGGAGCCCCACGCGCGCCGGAGTCCTCTACTAGACTCTCCCCCATGGCTTCTGATGCGACGTATCCCCTGCTTGATTCTGCCGACGCCGAAAAAATGCTCGCCTACGCGCGAGCCCAGGCTCCCGGGCTTTCTCTTCCCACCGATGAGTCCGCCCACATTGATGAGCAGATTAGCCGAGTACTCGCAGATGATACTTTCCTAGGCAGCCTGGAAGATGCCATTCCCGCCGCCCACTATTTGGAGGCCCGGGAGACTCTCCGCGTGGCCGCCGGCACCATCAAGAACGTCGACGATTCCTTCACCATTGCCGCACTCGGTGCGCTGACCGGACAACCATCGCTGGTGGCCGCAGGCTATACCCGCGTCGCCCGCGCATGGATGGATCACAACGACACCGAGGAAGCAGAGAAGTTCGCCGCCAAGGCAGCCGCGGCTGGCGATGACACGGCGTTGAATGAGATTGCCGCCGCCCGCATCGCAGCAAGCCACAAGGACTTCTCCGAGTCCGCCCCCGCCAGCGTGGATGCTTCAGCCGACGCCAATAGCCCATTCTCGAGCTTCGGCAACAGCGTCTCGCTGGCCGAGCTCCAAGAGCGCCTAGAATCCGCCAAGAGCGGCGAAGCGAAAACACACGCTGCTGAATTCGTGGCTATCAACGACGCCGTGACCGCAGGAGAATTCGACGGCGCAGGGGCCACGATGGGGGATATCCTCCGTACCATCCTCGAATCCGCCGTGGGCGCGCTGTGGGCATCAGACTCTGCCGCCGACTGCGAGCGCGTTGCTGCGCATTCCTTCACCATCCTGTCCAACGCGCGCGCGGATGAGGAATACCAGCAGCTCCCGGCACCGATGCTGGCCCGCTTTTACAGCGATGCTGCACAGCACTCCGCTGCGGATGTGGAGCAGCGCGTGGCCTGCTTCGCCGCTGCTGCCCGCGAGTATCAGCGCTACGGGGACCTCGACGGCGAGCTCCGTTCGATCCTCAAGACCGTGACCCTCGACGTGCAACACCGCGCCCCTGAGGAAGCCTATGACATCCTGGCCTCCCGCCACGTAGATTCGCTCAAGCTCCAGAGCCTGCCCGTATCGGCCAAGTGGACCGTCCTTTATTCTGAAAGCCTGCTTTTGCAGGCGCAGGACATGTATAAATCCACCCAGGTTCTGCTCAATTTCTTAGACCGGCACCCTGACACCGAGGCCACGACGCCTTCGGAGCACAACGCCCTCGCGGAAGTCGCCGAGCTCCTAGGTGATCGCCACGCCTCCACCGGCAAGGCCGACCTCGCTCGCAGCATGTACTTCTTGGCGTACAACCTGTTTGAAAAGGCCCACAATGTCCGCGCGCTCGAGGAGCTACGCAAGAAGGCCTAGGCCCCGCGATGCACGAGGCCTAGCCTCATCGCGCCTGGCCGCCGAACCACTGCCGGTTCGCCGGTAGCCACAGCAGCACAATGACCACCGCCGAAGCGATCGACGCGGGCATGACCCAACTTGCCGGAATGAGCAGCACCACGATGGCGCTGATAACGGTCAACGCAACTCGCGCGGACTGCTGTGCATGCAGCACATAGGTGGTGAGGGCACACACCAAGAGAACCAGTACGGCAAGTAACACGCCCAGCTCGGTGGAAAGCTGGTCCGTGCGGGTTACCGCCGCCGGGCTGTTTTCAAAGGCGATGAGCCGGCAGATGTTGTAGACGGTGTAGCTCGTGATGAAGACCTCCAGCACCGCTGCGATCTTCAACGGCCACGGTGCCCATTGCGCCTTCATATCGGCCGCGCGGCGGGCCTGGCGGACGGTGTCGCTGACCTGTCCATAGCGATAGTCCGGCGCGGGTGCGGCAGGCGAGCCCGGCTGTGGGGTTCCTGGAGACTGCGGGTTGCCGAAGGTCATGACACATCCTCAGCAAAGACGCCGCGTTGACTCAGCAACCAGCGAATAGGATCCAGAACGCGATAGGGCGCAATGCCGCTGCGGGCTAGCTGGCGGCCCGTCGGGGCCTCACCCAACGCGGAGGTCACGAAGAAACTACCGCCACTCGGCGCTGCCGAATAGATCTTGTTGATGAGGTCGTTGGCACCCAAGAAGCGCAACAACGATTCGGCTTCGAGGTGAACCATCCAGCGGTCCGAATCGCGGAAATTCCACCCGGTATCCCGGCGGAAGGCGGAGCCGCGGTTGGCCATGAGCTTCTTCCAGCGCACGTCATCAACTTGTTCCAGCTTCTGCACCGTGTCGAACTTCGAGATTGTCACGGCCAGCGGCGGCGGAGTATCCGTGTCGAGCAACGCCAGTAGGTTATCCAGGACCCGCAAGGAATCCGCACCGAGCTCACCAATATTGGGGATCAGCCCATGGATAAAATCCTGAATCTGTTGCACGCGCAGCGGGTCAAAGAGGAAGATCACCAAATCCGCGTGGGAGAAGAACGCAAGATTCTCGCGGTCGGCTTCGTTCTCCGGCGGGTTCTCCAGGTCCTCGCCCGCAACGTCGCGGAAGACCAAGTAATTCATGCGCTCACGGCCCTGCTCATCGGGCCACTTGCCGAGCTCAAAAATCAGCGGATCGCGCTGGTAAGCGTCGGTAGCCACCGCGCTCGGCGTGGGGTCCATGGCCCGCATCTCCTCAAAGAGCGGCTTTTCATAAACCTCGGCGTAGCGCTCGCGGGTGGATTCATCCGCCGCTTGCACGGAGCGGTTGTGTTTGTGCGCCAGCTGCTTGAGCTGCTTAATCATCACCGCGGTGTACAGCGACTTACCGGAGTTACGCGCGCCCGCCATGGCAACGCAATGCGTCACGGCGTCGGTCCATCCCTGCGGCAGCTCCCGGTTGGTGTAAGGGCTCACCGTCACACCGTCCTCGAGCGGTTTAAAGGTCCATGGGCAACGTGCCTGGCTCATTAGTTCCTCTCCTTCAGCATGGCGGTGACGCGGTCAGTCAATTCCGAAAGCTCAGTGTTGGCGCCGGATTCGAGCTGCTTGACGACGTCCCCGTCGATCACCGCATACGCCACATGAGCCGGAGTCCCGTTGATGCGCGCGAGCTCGAGCTCCTGGCGGCCGATGGCGCTGGTGATGAGCACAACGGTGGGCACCTGGGTCTCCAGCATGGAGGCCACGGGAGAATCGGTGACGTAGATGACCAGCGAGGACGTGGAGGTGAGAGTCGGCAAGCGCCACGGCCGCTGGCCTACGCGCTCCGCTCCACTATCAATCACACCCGCGATGAAGCGGGTGAGCTCATCCACCTTGTGGGTCTCGATGCTGTCCTGCCCGTCAGTGGCGCGGAAGTGCCGGAAAGCATCGGAGAGCGCATCGATGTACTTGGCGGCCGCTTCAATGATCTTCGGAGTGACGTTGACCTGCATGGAGGCAGAGCCATCGATGACCACGGTGACATCATCGAGGCCAGCGACATCCAGCTCCGCGCGGCGCATCTTGGAGCGCACCTCGCGGGCGGAATCTGTGATTCCGACGCCCTCGGTCGTGCCGAATGCTTCCAAGAGGTAGCTCCCAGATTCCGGGGTGACCTCGGCGAGGCGTTCGGCGGAGTCCTCGGCGGCGTCGATAAGCACGCGCGGGAACGTCACCGAATCACCGGCGTTGCTTACCGTCAGGCGCACCTCGCTGCGCAGGCCAAAGGTCCCATTCCGCTTGGGGCGCACGACGATGGTGGCGCGCTCAGGCAGGGAGTGCACCATGATGGAGAGGTCGTGAACGCGCACGGCGTCCACGCCTTCTCCCATAATCGCCAGCTCCATCGAGGCGCCGCCAGTTCCCATCTCGAAGGCTTCAACGCGCAGGATGCCGTCTGAGCCGATGCGGCGGGACTCTCCGTCCCGCAGTGTGTATTTAGCCATGACGCTTCTTCCCTTCTCTTACCTTCCGTGGAATCCCATGTTTCGACCGTGTTCGCCTGGTCCTCCGTGAACTGCTCCACGGTGCTGCCACGCTGTGTGCTGTGCAAAATGCGATGGGGCGGGTTGTTGCTGCGCGCGCGCCGAGCGCTCCGCGAGCAACTGTGTCGTGCGGTCCAGCACCATGGCGACGCGCCCCGTGGCATAGCGCTCGCAATGCTCCGGCACGAATGTTCCCGCAAAGTGCATTGCGGTGAGGTGCGCGATGTGCTCGAGCTCGCGGTCCTCCCAGAGCCGCAGCGCATCCTCTGCTAGGAGGTTGAAGTCCCGCGGGAAATAGAACACCCAAGAGGCAACGATTGCGGACATCAGTAACTTGTCCAGCCCCTCACCCAACGAGTTTCTGTCGAGGTAAGCCAACTGGATGGCGCGTCCGCGGTTGGTATCAAGGTGCTCGATCCACCAGCGCGGATCGAAATCCTTGAGCCTATGCCATTCCTCGGCGCTGAGCCCAGGAACATTGGCGTTGCCACCCGATGCCGCTGCCGGCTGCGGATGTGCTTCTTCAGCTGCTGGTGCGGCTTCTGCACTTGGCGACGGCGCCGTTTCTACTGTCGTGGCGAAAGGGTTCTCCTGCGACGTACTCGGCGCGGGGGTATCGAGGGGATTCGGCGGAATACCCGCAGGGCCATGACCCGGGGCCGCAAAAGGCGAGGCGTCTGGGATAGGCGCTCCAAAATCAGCTGGGTCTTCGCCCCAGGAGTCGTCGAAGCTGAGTGCTGCACTCTTCTCAGGCTTGCTGGCTGTTGCAGCGCTCTCTTCCGGTTCCTGTGCTGCACCCGTGCGCTGCTCGGCCTGCTCGTGCTGCGACTCCGGGGCCACGGCCTCAGTTTCTTCCGCAGCACGTGCTTCGTACGCGCTGACATCGGGCAGGGCCTCATCAAGTGCAAACACGACTGGATTGCCGGGGATCGCGGTTTCCTTAAGACGCTGCTTCTCGCTGGGCGGTACCACGAGCATGGTGGACGTACTCAGCGGAAACTCGTTGATGGCGGCGGCCTTCTCAAAAGTGGAGAATCCGAAACCATCCTCCCCCACCTCGCGGGCGGTGGCGGCGATCCACAGCGCTGCCTGGTTATCAGGGGCCACGAGAATGACCAGGCCGTTGCGGGAATTCAAAACCTTCGCCATGGCGGTGACCAACGCACGGTTGAAGGTGGGGTTAGGGTTCGGGGTCACGGCTTTGAACGGTGCGGGCAGCTTCTCTGGATAGCGGAATTCGCCATCCAGAAACTCCTCCAGCAACACATCCGAGTGCAACGGACCGCGCGCCGAGATCTTGGCCGGAATCTGGACTTTGTCCACCTCGTAGATGGAAAAAGGCGCTGGGATATCGGGAGAAAACAGGACCGTCGCCGGCGCCGGCGGAGTGCCCGTGCGCGAAATGGACGTGTAGGTGAAGACGTTTCCGCCGCGGCCTGTCGCATCTAGGCCTGCGGGGACGGAGACCATAGTGACCCACTTTTCCGCCTCAGGAGTGAGAGCAAAAACCGCTGTGCGGCGGACCAGCTCCGCGCGCTGCTGGGCAGAAGGGAAATCCGGTATCGTCGTGCCGTTGTTGAGCGAAGTCGGCACGAAGGACACCAGCTCAGCCAGCTCCTCCTGGGTAATATCGCCGGCCTTCTGACCCACTCCCCAACCACCGGCACGGCCATTGGCGCGGGAAAAAGATGCATAGCTAAAGGCACCGCCCATAACTACTGGCCTCCTTGGAAGTACTGGTCTTGAGAATAATCTTGGCCATAGTTGTGCTGGTCATAAGCGTTGGGCTCGTATCCTTGTTGGCCGTACTGCGCCTCATAGTTAGGAGCCTGATTCTGCACGGGTGGGTACAGCCCCAGCTTGTAGGACACATCGCCTTCCACCACCACGGCTTTATCCGATGCGCTCAACGTGGGGGAGGCATCGCTGTAGCTCTCCGAGAAACTACTAAAGACGTCCTCACCGCCGAAACTGTCGAAAGAGGTATCGACCTGGCTATCAAAGCCCTCGACGGCGAACAGACGGATGAATCCCCTACGTTGAATTCGCTCGCCAACTGACACCGTGAAATCTGGGTACTGCCCGCGCATCGGGCCCAGTCCTTGAGCCACGTGTGTGGTGCTCTGCAGGTTGGTCTCCACAATGCCGAGTGCCTCGCCGTCTTCGGGGAAGAGCGGCAGGCGGTCAGCACGGTAGACCACCTGGCAGGAGAACTGGCGCTTGTCGCCGTTGCCCAAGCTCCAGAGGAACACCCCGACCTGGCCCTGAGCGTAATCAACCTCAAAGTCATAGGTAACTGGGCGCAGGCCCTCGTACTGAATCACGCGTTCATCGCCCTCAGTGCGTTTGCCCGCGAAGACTGCATAAGGCTTCAGTCGCACGGTATCGCCGTGCTGATCGAGGTGCAGGCGGATTCCTCCTTGAAGGTCGTAATCCTCCTCGCGGATCTGATCGTGCTCGCGATTAGTGGAGTACTCCACTGCCGTCGCACCCTTCGGCCAATCAAATGTAATGAGCTGGCTGTCCACGCGCTCAATGAGACGGAACTGGTCATCCTCAATGGACTGCACGCGCTGCAGCACTTTGGATTCGCCCACCCAGGCATCCGCGTCGTTAAAGTTCACCGGGGTGATGTAGACCTCGTACCAATCCGGCGGCCACGGCACCGTGGTGGTTTGGAAAGAGCCCGGTTCAGACACTCCACGGGTCTCACTGATGGCGCTCGATAGCGCACTTTCGACGTACGTCTTTGGCACCGCGGACGTGCGCAAGTCCGCCTGCGGGGCGTTGGGTGTCAGATAGATCTTTACCTCGCCGGTCTTGGGCGAGTACCAATCAACCTCGATGCTGTCTTGTCCGTATTCGCTGCGGCGCTCACAGCGTGAGAGCTCCAGCTTCTCCAGCTCGCTGGCAAGTTTCACGGAGCGCTGGACGGCGACTTCGTCCTGGCTCTGCTCGGTAGCGCCGTGGAACTCCGCTTGGCCCAGCAACGAGATGACGACGGTCTGCCCGGCTTCCTGCACCGGAATGGTGGCCTTGCGCCCACTGCTATCCACGTCTTGTTCGAAGCGCGGGGAGAGCTTTTCCTTCTCGCTGTCCCGGCAGGCATAAACCATGGCGCTCGAGTGCCCCGGTAACAGGTCCCAGGACACCTGGATGGCGCCCTTGATGGTGGATACCTGGACGTTCACCGGTGGGAAGACCACGCCCGTGTCTCCCATGAATACCGGTTGGCTATTGATGAGCTCGCGAAGATCCCGGCCCTTGTACGCCCACACCGCGTAGTGGCGCAGACCTGCCTCGCCCGGGGTGTGATCACGGTAAGCAGTTCCTTTTGTGTAAACGAGGGCGTCACCGGCATCCGGGGAGGCCACCATTTCTGAATCATTGGCCACAACCCGGTAGAACACCACCTCATCCGGCGAGTGCTCAAGCTCGGGCCACCACAGGCGCACCGGATGGCGAAGGTCGTTGTCCTCCGGCTCCGGTTCTGGTTCGATGCCATAGCCAAAGTCCTCGTGAGAATCCTGCGCCAGCGCGTCCTCTTGCGGCACCTCAACCTCAAATTCGATGCCGGGAGCTTCCCAGTTCGGGTCTTGGCGGAACTGATACTCCGCCTTAATCCCAAAGCCCGGGATAGTGATGTAGTCCTCTTCGTTGACCTGGGTCTTCTGTTCTTCCTCGGCCTGCAGTGCCTCCCACTCGGCAAAGAAATCATGCGGCTGTGCCGCTGGCTGTGCCGGTTCTGGTTGAGGCGCGGGGCCTGCCTGCGCCACGCCACCTGCTGCGGTACTAGCTGCAGCGGCACGTTGTGCCTGTTCCCGCTGGCGGGCTTGTTCTTCGGCTCGCGCTGCCTTTTCCTGTGCCGCGCGTTCTTGCGCGGCACGTTCCTGCGCGGCACGTTCTTCCTGGGCCGCTGCGTTGCGCGCCTGTGCGCTCAGCTCTGGGTGGGCCACCTCTTCGCCGTTATACGCGGCGGCAATTTGTTCGGCGAACTGCCTAAACGGCGCCGATACGGCCGCGCGCACATCATCGGCGTTCACGCGCTTGAGCTGGTGCAGGGACTTAAGCTCGCTCAGCGGCATATCCGTGATCGAAGGTTTCGGGTTGTGTGTCATCAACGTTCCTTAAGGAGGTCTCGTCAGAAAGTTTCGTCGAGGTCTGAGAGGTCCGGTGCCTCCGGCCGACCAAACGGCGGCTGCGTAGTCGGCCCTTGGTTATCCCCCTGCACCGGCGATTTAAAGCCCATGTGGTCCATGTCATCCAGGTCGTCGAGTGAAAGATCCGCAGGATTCACAAAGGACGGGGCATTCGACGCCGCGTCGGGAATCAGGTACTTGAAGTCAGTGATCTTTCCGTACTGCACCACCGTCACAGAGCGCGAAAGCTGGCTGGTCAGCGCGGTCTGGCTGTCTACCTCGACGATGCGCGTGCGGGAGCCATCGATTTCGGTATACCCTTCAGCGCCGCCAGCATTAGTGAGCGCATTAGAGCTAAAGGCCTGGAGGGCTCCCTTTTCCTGGTTCATGCCGTCGAGGAACTCGGCGGTGCTCTGAACGCGACTGCCGCCTTCCTCGCGGAAGGTCACGCGGCTGAGGTATTGCTGCAGGCTGCGGGTCATGCGCGGATCCGTGATGACCTTCTGCCACTCCTGCTGCTTGTGATCGCGGTCCTGCATGTAGGGGTGGTCAAGGCTGCGGGACAGGTTATCCAACGCAGTGCTGGAGCCGAGGCCAGCCATTCCCCACATCTCATTGAGGGCCACAGCCGAGTGGCCGGTGCGGTTGCGCTCAAAGGTGTCATTCATGTCATCGAGCAGTGACTTAAGCGAACGGTGTGCCCACTCCGCTTGGAAAATATGGGAGCGGATTTCATCCGTCATGCGCACGGCATCGTCACGGTTGAGCACGGCCTGGGCAATGCGGGCATTCTCCGGAAGACCCGACTGCGGCGTACGCAGGTGATCACTCGACGTTTCCTTACGCCCAAAGGGCGCGTAAATCGCGCGGCCCAGCAGCGCCGACCAGCTCAGGAACTGGTTATAGGCGTTGGAGATGCGGGAGATCTCCGCAGAGGCCGTGGCCAGATTCTGCGCGGCGATCTCTTGGTTGCGGTTCAGCAGCTTTCGCCGCTGCACGTAGTCGAAGATCTCACGCTGTGCCTTGGTAAAGACCGCCCAAGAACACACGAGGAAAAGAAGAACAACCACGATGATGCCCACGACGTACCACGGCCAGTCGAACCACTGCAGGTACTCACCCAGCGGCAAGTCCGGGTTATAGCGGCCAGCCACCATGTAGGTCATCAGGGCAAGCACCACGAAGAGGACGATCCACATCGTGCGCAGCTTCCGGGTCAGTGCTTTGTTCTCCGCGTTGAAATCACGCGCTTGGAAACTATTGGCCAGTTCTTGCAGCTCGCGCGCCTTGGCGTGCGCGTCGCGGTACTTCTGCTGGGCGTGCCCCAGCTTATCCCAGAGGCCCTGGCCTACCTTCCACGCGAAGGTGGTGCTGTTCTTCGCTCGCCAGGAGGCAAACTCGTGCTTCTTGCGGCTGACCGCTTCATTGCGGGTCTGCTGGCTGGTGTACTCGATGTCGGCGGCAAAACGCTCAGCGCCTACCGGATCGAAAGGCGCGACGGTTGCTTGGGACTCGTGCGTATAGCCCAACGTGCTGGTCATGAGCGGATGGAAGCCCTCAAAAGAAGCGCTGACATCCTGCACGGACTGGCCACCGTACTGCACGATGTACATGTTGCCCTGGTTATTGCGCAGGCCCTTGGTATCGATGCTGTCGCGCCAGGAACCGTCGACAAGCCCCAGTGCGTAGTCGTGGTAGGCCTCCCACGTGCGCGAGAGCTGCGGTTCCTGGCCCAAGGAAAAGTGCTGCTCCCGGGCGACTCGCATGGTGTGCTCACTGGCTTGGCGCAGCTCGTCGACGCTCGTTGCGCCACTGCCCTTGCCGGAGTGCCCAGCCAAGACAACCTCCACGCTGGAGTCTTGGCCATAGAGCATCTTCTGCAGGAAGGTGGCGGCGTTCTTGTTCATCGCACCGCGCTGGCCCTCGACCCAATCCTGCGGCTTGCCCACCACAGTAGACCAGTACAGGCGCAGATTATCCTTCAGCGCCGCCCAGCCGCTGACCTTGTGAGATTGCAGCTCCTCATAAGCGGTCGGAGCGCTCACCAACGGGGAAATCTCCTGGTTGATGAACATCTGAGCGCACTGATCCGTCAGCTGTTCCGGATTGGCGTAGTGCACGGCGCGCGAAATGTTATTGACCTGCGGCTGCGGCAAGCGCTGACTGGGATCGAAAACGGCCTTCCTGACCTTGTCCTCGATATCACTGGCATCGATGGTGCGGTGGAAGGCGCGCACCAGACGGAAGCGCTGCCGGTCGCCTGTTTCGATGACGCGATGAGTTTCTGGATCCAACACGGCCGGTTCGGGCATCCCGCGCCATAAACCAAAGATGCTGGCTACGGCCGGGGCTGCGAACTGGGCAAGCTCGAAGCCATCTGCGGTGCGCTTGATCGGGCGAATGCGCGAGGAGGCTGGGGTCCCGCCCTCTTCTGGGGAGAGCACGAGGTTGCTCCAGCCCTGCAGCGGCGCGATGTCCACGCTCTCGCGCGGAAGGGCTGACAACAACAGGCGCACGCGCAGGTTGGAGGCCTGAATCAGGCGCTGGTCGACGGCCCCGACCCACTCCGTGAGCTTGTCGACGTCCTGCGGTTGTTCCGCATCCATCGGGTCAATCGTGGCGAGGAGGACGTCCCCGCTGAAGCTGCGGAGGGCCTCGTCGAGCGTCGACAAGCGCGCCGTGCCCTCCTCCGTAAAGGAGCGCACAACAGCTCCGCTCGTGGGGTGGGCATAGTCGATCCAGAGGAAGTCCTGCAGCAGGCCGACCGCACGCAAGTCACAAAGGCGGGAGCGGATGTCATCCGCGGTGGCGCCGTGTCCGAAAATAATTACGTTCGTCATTAGAAGGTGTCATCCAGGTCGTTGAGGTTGAATTCCGGAGCGAGGTCCTGGCCAAAGCCAGAATCGGAGCTGCGCACCTGCGGGGCAGGCTGGGCGACGGGGTTCTCCGCCACCGTTTTGGCCTGATTCAGGTAGTTGCGGATGACCGGGACCATCTCGATGACGTCTAGCGCCAAGTCACGGTAGTACGGCGTATGCGAGGCGACTTCGCGGGAGCGTACCTCCGCAAAGGGCTTTTCCTTACGTCCCTGTCCCGGCAAGGAGTTGGTGTGGCCCGGCACGAAGTGATCTGCGCCGCGGGCGAACTTATCCAGCTCCTCCACGAAGGATTCGTAGCGGTCCTGGATGGAGGTACCCATAACACCACGGTTCGGGGCTTCACCGGATGCCAAGAACTGCGCGAGGCGGTGGACCACCGGGTGCGTGGACGCACCGGAGTGGGCGAAGTCTAGGCCGTCGTCGAAAAGCCCGCGCAACAGCTGGTATGGGTAGAGCGAAGAGGCAAAACCATAGTGTCCGGTTTCCTGCACCTTCGCGTAGGCGATGAAGATGGACTCCAGAACCGAAGGCATCCAGTCAGACTTCTTGATCATGCGGCGCGGCGAGATAAGCAGCGGATCTGGGAAATCAACCCATCCATTCACGCCGCCATCCGTGTCATCGAAGATGTGGGCCGCTGCGTTGGCTGCATCGGCGTTGGAGATGTAAACGCGGCCGGTAATGCGTCCGATGATCCAGCCGGCCACCATGGCCTGGCGCTCCGTCTTCGTCAGCGGCAGGGCTGCTGGCAGCGGTCGGGTGCGGCGCTCCGACCACCAGGAACCGTCGAAATTATCCTGCTTCTCGATGTCCTTGGCGATGTAGTTGAACATGGAGGAGAAGACGATCGGCGAGTAGTTGGGGTAAGAACCGAAGATCTCGATGTGCTGAACGTGGTCTGACATGTTCAGCGAGTTGCGCAGAGCCACCGTGGAAGGCCCGTCAATCTCCGGGCGGCTAAGCACCGACTCCAGCTGGGAGGCAATGCCGGTCTCCGCAGAGCCCAGCTCCGCAAACGGGATATCGGAGAAGGAGTAGGTGTACTGCACGGACTTGCCGTGGATACGCTGAACCATGTCATCGTTGACGGCAGCCAAGGGGCGGGCATAGCTCAGGGCCAGCTGGAAAGCCTCGACGAACCGGCGCTGACGCTGCGCGTGCTCGACCTCGTTGATATCCGGGGTAAGGGTGAGGTAGCGGCGCAGATCCACCGAGTTGAACTTCTGGAACTCATAATCACGGCGGTTAATCCACTGGCGCGAGCGCTCCAGCAAATCAGTTGGGCGAATCTTGGCGCGGTAGTGCGCGCGCTGGGATTCGCGGGATTCACCGCTTTGCGGGTGGCGCGAGAGGTACTTGGACACCCAGCCAGCACGGTTGGAGTAAGCATCATTGGTGCGCTTCTGCGGGGCCAGGGTGTCATTCGGCGCCTGGGCCGCATCGAGTGATTCCCATTCACCGCGGATGACCGCACGAACCGCAAAAGGATAAGCCTGCTCGTAGTTGGTGACATCCGAGGTGGACTGCTGTCCCTGGATGGTACGCAGCATCTGGTCACGGTAGTCCGAGATGAAGCTGTTGACGTCGGTCAGCATGATTTCGTTCTCGGCGCCCTTGAAGCGGGTTTCTACAACCTCATCGAGCTCCGTCGGCCACGAGTTGACCTCGTCAGTGCGGACGTCAGCCAACTTGTTGGTCTCCGGGCGCTTCGACACGGCCTTCTCCAGCACCGCGTGGGCATCTCCCAGCTCACGCTTGAGATGGAAGAGGTTCTCATCGGCGTAGTCCTGCAGGACATCCTTGAGCAGGTGAGCAATGGCCATGAGGGCGTAGCTGTAGAACTGGTTGAAATACAGGCCCATCAGAGCGTTAACCGTAGGAGTCGGGTCCGTCATCTGGCCCTTGCCGGTCAGCGGGCTGAGGATAGGGTCCGCGCCTTCTGGCTTCGCCAGCACACGGGTGTTCTGGTAGTAGCCGGAGTACTCAGACAGGCGCGGCAGGAGGCGGTCGGAGTTGGTGAGCACGTCCGTGATTTTGGAGAGCATCTCGCGTACATAAGGCACGCCCACCGCAGCGAGCTCTGACTCCACGGTGGCGAGGACACCATCGCTGAAGAAGTTGGCGTAGCGGTAAACAATGTCATAGGCGGCATTGTTCAGAACAGATGCGATGGCCTGTTCATTGCGAGGATCGGCCATGTTGCCCTCGAACTCTTCACGCCATTCGTTGACGTTACGGCCCTGGCCCACCGGAATGAAGTTCTGCAGGTGCTTCGCAGCACTATCCGCGGCCTGCTGGGCCTGGCCACCAAAGACGCTGTTGAGCCAATTCCACACGCTGCCGCTATCAATCTGGCCGCCTTGTGCCCAGGAGGGATTAAGCGTCATAGAGCTAAAGGCATTGGGCAGACGCTCCTCCAGCTTCTTAGCAATCTGCATCTCGCCGGCCTCGGGGTTCTGCGGGTCGAGGTGCCCGTTGAAGAGGCGCTCGAAGGCGCTGCGGGCAAGACGCTGGGAAGAGTATTCGGCAAAGCGGTCGCGGCCCATCGAAACCTGGGCATAACCCAGCGAACCCCAGGGCAGGCGACCCCACGGCGTGCCATCTGGGCGATCCCAGCCGAAAAAGCGGCGGCCGCCGTCACCGGCCGGAGTGTTAGTCAGCGCATAGGACACGAGGTTATCGCTGGCCTTGGTGGAAGCCATCAACCCCGCCAACGCGCGGCCTAGGCCACGGTAGATGGACATGGCGGAACCATCGCCGAAGCGAGCGCTGGTGGTACCCATCTTGGAACCGATGGGGAAAATACGGCCGAAGGTCTGCCCCTCCGGCGGGGTGCCCATGTCGAAGGCCTCGAAGATGGCGCGGTCATGCTCGTAGGCATTACCCATTTGCGCGGCGACGACCTCACCGAACATGGCCAGCGAGTTCGGCCATGCACCGGCCATGTCATCCGCCTTGTTATCGGCGAAGATCTCCGGGGTGTACATGAAGATGAGGGTGCCCTGCGAGTTCACGTTCGGGATGGTAGTGAGCACGCGGCACACATCCAGGAACATCGAGGCGCCTGCGCCACCCGCCATGGAGGAGACAACGAGGACAACCGGCTGGGAATCACCGGTATCAGAATCCAGCTTGGTCTGTTTGTAGTTAAGACGGTTGAGCTCCTGGATCGCCTCCTGCGTGAACATCTCATCCACCGCTTCCTTAAGCGACTGGCGGATCTTCTTGAGATTCGGCAGCGTCAGCATGCGGCCAATCGCGCGATACTGGCCGGCACCATCAGCCAGCTTCACGTCGTTGGTGGAGGGGTTGCGCGTGGCCCACGTTGCAATCTCACCGAGCTTGCCGGCACGGCCCAGGGTGCTGGACACGCCTTCGTCGAAGGAGTTGTAGTTCTGGCGCGCACCAATGCCCACGTAGTGGCCACCGTTTTGGGTTACATTCGGCAGCTTCTGCGGTCCAGCCTCCTCTTCGAGCGGCACGTCGATGTTGACGAACTGCCATGCCTTGGGCAGCTCGGTCATGTCCGGGTCAATGCTTCGCAGCTCGGCCTTGAGCTGATCCATCATGAACGCCAGTGTCTTGGCGCCGGAGCCACCGCAACCGACGACGAGGAACTTCTTCATCTTTAACTACCTTTCGAAGGGGAGGTTCGCTTCTGTGCTGTTTATGGCTGTTGTGTACTGCCCTACTGGCTTAGCCCTGGGAGCCGAATCCCGGGCTTGGGGGCCAGCCGCCGTTGGTACCAGGGTTACCAGGATTACCCGGGCGCTGCTGGCCTGGTTGCCCAAAGCCAGAGCCCCCACCAAAGCCAGTGCCACCGCCAACCCCAGTGCCACCGCCAACGTTTGGCGTTCCGCCGAAGCCGGGGCTTCCCGGCCCGTTCGCACGCCCTTGCTGGCTGTGAGGTGACGGGCCGGAAGGTTGGGACTGGCCGAATCCACCAGGTTGCGGAGCACCCTGCTGCGGTCCACGTTGCGGCGGCGGACCGCTCGGCGGCTGGGAGCCAGGCTGGTTCTGCTGGACCGGCTGCCCCGGTTGGCCGGACTGCGGCGGTGTCTGTGCCTTGTCGGGCTTCTCGGCAGGGAATTCGACTTGGTCAAAGAGTTGCAGGGCCTGGCGGCTGATCTCCTTCGACATCTCGTCATACGCGCTGGCCTGGGCCAGCGTATCGATGGTCATGACAATCTCACCGGAATCGCGGTCCTTCTCGTTGCCCACGAAGAACCACGTGTTCTGCACCGCAAGCGGCAGAACTGCCCGGCAGCCGGACTTCTTGCCCTTGCCGGAAATGGTGCCATCGCGCTGGACCTCCACGTGGGCGGCGGTAAACGGGCTCAGCCCCATCTTTACCTTGGCGTCATTGCTGCCCAAGCGAGCAGAGCGTCCGGTAGTCTCCACCGGAACAGCGCCCTGGAACTCTTCCTTGGACACCGCGAACGGGCGGCCATTGTCGGTGCGCACGAGGCTGGCGCCCTCGCGGCGTACCGGGATGGTCTTCGCAAACATTCGGGGCTTTTCCGGAATACGGCCGCTAACCCACTTCATGAGGTACAAGATGGCCAGCGGAATCAGCAGCGCAAGCAACACCGCGAGGACAAAGGAGAGGCCGAAAGCGGACTTGCTCAGTGGCGCAGTCATGGAACCCTGCAGCGTCAGCGGCAGCTCCATTTGCTGGTTATCCTCAGCAGACTGCAGGTTGATCACCGGATCCACGCGCAGCGGGCCATCCGCCATCTCTTCAACGCTCAACGTCACCGGGATGGTCGCCTTTTCGTCCTTGGAGAGCTCCAGCGCGGAATCCTCCGAGTTGTGCTTGGAACTCACCGCAACGGCAGGAACTCCCGAGGGGAGCATCCCGTCAGCGGAATCCACGGTCTGGTCTGCTACCCATACCTTGCCGGGGCCGGTCACCGGGACGTCGACAGTAACTTCTTTCTCCGTCATGGTGATCGTCTGCGCCGAGCCCACAGTCGGCATATTGACCGGGGTAACCGTCAGCGGCGTTTCCGCGTTGATGGGGTCCAGCTTCGAACCCGGGCGCTCACCTGTGTCCTTAGTGGTGATTTCCACGCGGGTCACGAGCTGACCGGATGCTGCGTTTTCCACCTTCTCCAGCGGAATGTCTACTGGCTGCCCATCGGTGATGGGGGCATTGTCCACGAGGGCAACCGGGGAACCATCCTCCGGCACGAACTCCGCATGAAGGGTTCCCTGGCCCTCCAGCGCACGGGGCTCGCCGTGGCCATCGACCAACTGTCCCTTCAAAACCTGGTCAGAGTTGATGCCGCCTTCTACCTTGGCGCCATCTTCCGTCTTGAGGTCCAGGTTAAGGCCCGGCACCATGACAACGGATGCGAGGTACTCGCCTTCGGTCCCCTCTGCCACCTTGTAGCCAAAAGTCCACGCGCCTGCCCAGGAATCGCCGTCCTTTTCCATCGCGATATCAACCATGCCCGGCAGCT
The DNA here is from genome assembly GCF_007672725.1 of Corynebacterium aurimucosum ATCC 700975. Taxonomy (GTDB): domain Bacteria; phylum Actinomycetota; class Actinomycetes; order Mycobacteriales; family Mycobacteriaceae; genus Corynebacterium; species Corynebacterium hesseae. The sequence continues at coordinate 117,017 of NZ_VDTC01000006.1, read as the reverse complement.
TGTTGTTCTCCGTCACGGAGACCTTCGCACCAGCGACGCTTGTGGTATCCGGCTTGAGTTCCACGGTTTCGCCATCGGGGCCCGTCAGAGTTGGGATGAGATCGTCCTCACCCACCGAGTTCTTCGGTACCGCCGACAAACGCACAGGGGATACGGAGTCATCGAGGACGAAATCAAACTGGTCTTTGAAGTTGCCGTCCTTGGTTACACCACCCGAGGTGGGGATGAGGTTACGGAAGGCCGCGAACAGTGCTGCCGGGTCCTCACCCGCGTCGAAGAATGCACCATTCGGCGCACCCTGGCCGCAGTCTTCCCCCTCCGCCATGCGGGTGAGCTGGCGGACCTGGTCCTGGGCTTCCGCCGCCGGAACGAGTCCCACGTTAAAGAGGCGGATATTGGAGTTACGGAAGGCGGTGACAGAGGAATTGACCTCACACAGCTTGTCCTGTGCACCCTGGAGATCGTTGGCCTCGGCGTCGGTGTAGTACTTGCCATCGGTAAAGAACACGATGCCGCGGCAGCTACTTCCTTGGTGAGACGCCAGTTCCTTTAACGCGCCTTTATAAGCCGCGCCGTAGTTGGTTTCGAGGTCCGCTACGCGGTCCTCCTTGCGGAACTTGTCCAACTCCCCCTGCAGGGCATCACCGTTTCCGGAGACATTGGTCCACCCGCCGTACTCAGCCGGATCGCTGTAATAGTCAGAACCAAAGCCAGCGAGTTTCACGTTGATGTCTGCGCCGTTATCTTCCCCGAGGTGTGCCAGCTGCTTCACGATGTCCCCCGTGGCATCGACGCGGAAGGCATCGGCGTCCGTCGGCTGAGAGCCTTCATAGCCCACCAACGACGCTGATTGGTCAAGAACAAAAAGCAGGTCCGCAGACTTCTCGCTGGCAATACAGGAGCCGAAATCGGACAGGTTCTTTTGCGAAACCTCAGAGAGCGAGGATTCGGAACCGATTCCCTCAGGGCTTTCTTCCGGCTGGGCTTCTGGGGCTTCAGGGGCCGCAGGGGCTTCCGGAGGCGGCGGAGCGTCCTGCGCTACCGCGCCTAAGCTGCCACCGAATCCAGCGATAGTCACCGCCGCGGATAGGGCAAGTACACGAGTGAGTTTCTTCATTAGGCGCCAACCGCCTTTCCTACGTAGAAGGCGATTTCCACCGCAGCGACAATGACAAGGACAAAGCTTCCACCCATAATGACGCGGTAGAGCAAGGTTTGCGTCGTATCCTCAATATAAAAGGTCTCAGCCTGACGCTGCGTGTTCTTCAGCGTGTACAAGCCCAAGAGGATGAAGGACACGATTCCAGCCAAGAGCCATCCCCCGATTGCCAGGCCAAAGAAAAGGCCCTCCGTCGGAGCGGCAAGCAGCGGCGCAAGAATCAACAGGATCAGCGCGATGACCGCGGATACGCCAGCGGCAATGAGCATCGGCCACGGCCCCTTCGTTGGGCTCGTCGGTGTTGCCACCTGACGGCGGTAATCCGGCGCGGGCGAGGAATCACCGAAACCATCCGGCGAGCCCGGCGCGCCAAAGGAGCCGCCCGCGCTCGAACCGGAGTTAAAACCCGGAGAGGGCTTCTGCGCAGGATTCTGGGAAGGATTCGGGGCGCCAAAACCGCCGAAGCCCCCAGCCCCAGTGGGCGATCCAAACCCGGAGCCAGAACTAGGCGCGGATCCTGCACCTGGCTGGCTAGCACCTTGGGGCGGGCGCCCGCCAAACTGTGGTGAGGAGCCTGGGGAACCAAACGTCATATCGATGACCTTCCCTTGTACGAAGTTGGGCCACCGGCAAACCTGGTGCCTCCCCCATCTAGCGACGCAGAAGGTAGAAGATCAGCCGGAAAGCTCTAAGGACTAGAAACCAAGGTAGTCGCACCCCCTGACACGACATGCCCGTCACGAGCCTCGGACTTCGAACGCCCCGAATCTCTTCGAGCGCGCACCGCGGCACAATAGACAGGAAACGTTCAGGGAACACGAAAACACTGCAAGCAAAAGAATGCCATACTACGTGCATTTTTTCTGCCCAGTTTGCAGATTTTGATGGGCGAAGCGCTGGAACCACGGCAATGAAACAACCTGTTCCGCTGCCTTTTCCCAAGGAACCGCCGGGCAAGGGAGTGCTCCCCGCGTGAACCGAATGAAACTCCCTATTTCTAGTTCCCCTAGTTTCGTGGAAAAATGCTGTGCCATGACAACTCAATCGGCAACCGCAACCACCACAAACGGTGGCGAGAGCATCCGATTCATCCCGGTACATTCCACTTTGTACCCGTGGCTGGTCTCGGTGTTCGTCGTTACCTTCCTCATCTCGAACATCAACGCCACGAAGGGCGTCCAACTCGGCCCACTCATCACCGATGGTGCCTTCTTCCTCTTCCCCCTCGCCTACATCGTGGGCGATGTCCTCTCTGAGTGCTACGGCTTCAAGTCCACTCGCCGCGCCGTCTACATCGGTTTTGCCATGGCGCTTTTGGCCGCAGTCTCCTTCTACATTGCAATCTGGCTGCCCGCCGCGGACTTCTACGAAGGCCAAGAAGCTTTCGAAGCAACTCTCGGCCTCGTGCCGCAGATTCTCGCCGCCTCCCTAGCCGGATACCTCGTGGGCCAGCTGCTCAATTCCTTCACCTTGGTGAAGATGAAGGCCCGCACCGGCGAAAAGGGTCTCATTGGCCGCCTTGTTGCTTCCACCGTCGTCGGCGAATTCGGCGATACTCTGCTGTTCTGCGCCATCGCAGCACCCGTCATCGGCATCGATTCCTTCAGTGGCTTCCTGAACTACGTCATCGTGGGCTTCCTCTGGAAGACCGCCTGCGAGGTCATCATGCTTCCGCTGACCACGCTGGTTATCTCCTGGGTTAAGCGCCGCGAGGATTACGCACCTATCGCCGAGGCCGAAACCTCTACGGCAGCGCCGTCTAAGTAGCAGCAACCCGTCCCGAATTCCCCCTTGGCACGCACTGTGCTGAGGGGGTCTATTTCTCTCTTCCCTTCACCCAACTTGCGTAATACGATGCATTCACAAGAGCAAAGGAGAATAAATGGCTGCATGTGAAGGCCGTCCGAAATCTGCTTCAGCCCGTGCAGCACTTTTGGAACGGGTCGAAGACTACTACGACCTTCAGGAACTGCGCACAGCAATGGCAGAGGATTCTGGCGAGCGGTTTAATCTTGATGAGGTATTAAAGGACATCGACGATGCATAAGCATCTACGAACTCCCCTCCTCCCCATCCTTGGCCTGGCTACAGCCTTCAACCTTGTGGCGTGCTCGGGTACAGAGGAAGTCACCACGTCGTCCGCAACGACGAGCCACGCGGCACCGGAAACCACGACGGTGAGCAGTGAGGCGTCGCCAAGCGCAGCGCCCAGCACCACCCCTACCCCGCCGCCGCTCAACCAAGGCCCGTCACCCGCACTGACCGGTACGTTTGAGATGGAAGGCCCGGCCACCATCACGGGCGCGACCTATGACTCGATGCCCTTCGTCCTGCCCCTCAACCCCGCTGGGCCACAGGAGACCATGGTGCGCTGGGTACAAGACTGGGGTGAGTCACCCGCCACGGCAGAACAGGGCACCACCTACGTCTTGGGCCATGCCTGGGGCCAGCAGAAACTGGTGTTCAACCCCTTCTCCGAGGTGGTCACCGCCAACGTCGATCTGAGCAACCCCACCACCGTGGAGGGCCTCGACGGGGCGCAGGTACAGCGCTTTGCGACGCCCGTCCTCAACGGCTCCCACATCCGCATGACCTCTGAGGGTGGTGCGGGCCGCGAGTGGATTGTCGATAACGCTTTCCTGGTGGGCAAGGAACAGCTAGGAAGCGACGCGGACCTGATGAATACCGAGGTTCCCGGGCGCATCGTACTCATTGCCTGCGCTGTCGACGGCGCTACTGACTTGGAGTACAACGTCATCGTCACCGGTCACTTGGCGTAATAGCGCCCCAGGAATTCATCGCGGTAGGCCTCGTAATAGCCGCCGTCGATCGACGCCCGGATGTTATCCACCAAGCGGATCATGAACTCCAGGTTGTGGATGGTGCACAGCGTGCCCGCTAGGAATTCCTTGGCCTTGAGCAGGTGGTGGATGTAGGCACGGGAATAGTTCTCCGAGACGTAACCGCCGAATTCCTCGTCCACGCCAGCAAAGTCGCGCTTGAAACGCGCATTAGTGAGGTTGAGGCGTCCATCGAGGGTGTAGACGCCACCGCGGCGCGCCAGGCGGGTCGGCGCCACGCAGTCGAAGGTATCCGCACCCGCCTCCACCGCGGTGAACAAGTCATCCGGCTCGGAAATGCCCAGCAGGTGCCGGGGCTTATCGACGGGCAGCTCATCGCACACCCAGCCCACAATCGTTCCCAGATTCTCCTTCTCCAACGCGCCACCGATGCCGAAGCCTCCGAAGCCGCGACGGCCATTCGCCTCGGCGCGATCGGAAAGCTCCACCAGCCCGCGCGCGGCCTGGCGTCGCAGGTCCTCGTATTGCGCGCCCTGCACCACGCCCCACAGGGACTGGCGCGGCTTCTGCGGACCGCGAGCAAGCGTCAAGCGGTCGTGCTCATCCAGGCAGCGCTGCGCCCAGCGGCGCGTGCGCTCCACGGATTCCTCCTGGTACGTGCGGGTATCCACCAGGGTGGTGAGCTCATCGAAGGCAAACATGATGTCCGCGCCCAGGCCATGCTGAATCTGCATGGAGACCTCCGGGGTAAAGCGGTGGGAGGAGCCGTCGATGACGGACTTAAAGTCCACACCGTCCTCATCCACTTGTGCCATGCGTTCCTTCTTCGCCGCACGGATATCAGAATCCGTCAGCTCCGCCACGTCCATGGCCAGGACCTTCTTGAACCCCACGCCCAGGGACATGACCTGGAATCCGCCCGAGTCGGTATAGGTCGGCCCGTGCCAGTTCTCGAAGGTAGCCACGCCACCGGCCTCATCCACGATGTCGTGGCCCGGCTGCAGGTAAAGGTGATAGGCGTTGGACAGGATGGCTTGGGCGCCGGTGGCCCGGATCTGTTCCGGGGTCAGCGTTTTCACCGTGGCCTTGGTGGCCACCGGGATGAAGGCCGGGGTTTGGATATCACCGTGCGGGGTATGGATAACGCCGGTGCGGCCGTGCTTTCCCGGTTGTGCTGGACCGCTCAAGTCCAGCTCCTTCTTCACGTCGAAGGAAAGATCGGTCTCAAGCTGCGGCTTAGGGTGAGTCATAGGGAACTATTCTACGGGCTGCGCTGCCTTATCCTCTGCTTCACGGGATGCTGCCGCGTGTTTGCGCTCCCATTCTTCCTCGAGTGCGGTGCCCTCGATGTCCAGCTGCGGGATCAGCTTGTCCAGCCACTTCGGCATCCACCAGGTGGTGTGACCCATGAGGAACATCGTGGCGGGGACAAGCGACATGCGGACTAAGAAGGCATCGAAAAGCACGCCCGCCGCCAGCGCGAAGCCGAAAATCTGGATGAAGGGCAGGGGCTGGCTGATAAACGCCACGAAGACGGAAATCATGATGATGGCCGCGGCGGTGACCACGCGGGCACCGGCGGTAAAGCCGGCGATGGTGGCCTCGTCGTTGGCGTTGTACTTGCTGTACTGCCCGCCGCTGCCCTGCGGGAAGCGGGAGAAATGCTCGCGCATGCGGGTGACCAGGAAGACCTGATAGTCCATGGCCAGGCCGAAGGTCACGCCGATGAGGAAGATGGGCATGAAGGAAATCAGCGGGCCCGGCGCGGGCACCAGGCCGGTGAGGCCGTCCTGCCACACAAGCACGGTCAGGCCGAAAGCGCCGCCGACGGAAAGCAGGAAGCCCAGGCCCGCGACCAACGGGACCAAGATGGAGCGGAACACCGCCAAGAGCAAGATAATGGCCAGGCCCACCACGATGGCGAGGTACGGCCCCATCGCCCCTTCAAGGCGCTCGGTGATATCGAGCTGCACCGCGGTCAGGCCCGTCATGCCGATCTCGGCGCCGGTGGCATCCTCCAGCTCCGCACTGGCGGTGCGCAAGGCGGAGGCGGTGCCAATCGTGGCCTCATCCGTCGGCGCTGTGGTGGGGCTGACCATGATCTGCGCGGACTTCATGTCTTTGCTCACGCCCACCAGCTGGGCGTGCTTGACCCCACCCACCTGGTTGAGGCGCTGCACGGAATAGATGAAGGAGGAAAGCGCGGCCTTCTTCTGCTCGTCTTCCTCGCCCTCCTGGCCCTGGATATAGGGCTGTAGCGCCGCGGATTCCGGGTTGGCATTGGCGCCATCCACGATCACCAGGAAGGGGCCGTTGATGCCGGGACCAAAGCCTTCGGAGAGCAGGTCCGCCGCCTTGCGCTGGGTGGTATCCGGGTTGGAGGTGGTATCCGCTGGCAGGGCCAGCTCCATGTGCAGGACCGGGGCGGTCAAAGCTCCGAGGCCGAGCACCACCAAGGCCATGACGATGCCAGGGGCGCGCTGCACCGTGCGCACCCAACGGTTGCCCATCGTTGCTTTCGTGCGGCGCGGGCGGCGCTTCGTGGGGTTGCCGGCCACGCCGGGGATGCGCCCGGCGAAGGCCTTATCACCGAGCAGGCCCAGCATCGCGGGCACCAAGGTCAGCGCCACGAGCACTGCCATGAAGACCGTGCCCGCAGCGGCCAAGCCCATGGCGGTGAGGAAGCTAATGCGCGCCACGAGCAGAGCGAAGAGCGCGATGAAGACCGTCGCGCCGGCAAAGACCACCGAGGAACCCGCCGTGCCAACGGCCATGCCGGCGGCATCCGGCCCATCCATGCGGGAGCGCTCCTGTCGGTAGCGCGACATGATGAACAGCGCATAGTCGATGCCCACGGCCAGGCCAATCATGACGGCCAGCACCGGGGTGAGGTTGTTGAGCTCCATCCAGTGGGTCGCAATCATGACGCCCATCGCTCCCAGGCCCACGCCCACGACCGCAGAGATAAGTGGCATGCCCGCGGAGGCCAAGGAACCGAAGGTAATAATCAGGACGATAAACGCCACGGCCAGGCCGATGACCTCAGAAATCGAATTGACCTGGATCTCATCACCGAAGCCCGCGCCGCCGGCCTCTACTTCCAGCCCCGCCGCGCGGCCGATATCCATGGCCTCATGGACCACGTCTTTATCCGCGGGGTCCACCGAATAGGGGCTTTCCGCATCAAAGTCGAAGGTGGTGTAGGCAATCGTCTCATCGGCATTGACCATGGCCAGGTTGTCGGCATCCGCCCGCGCGGTCTCCTCCGGCAAACCCATGGAGGTGAACTGCTCGATGACCTGCTGCTGAAGTGCTGGCGATACCTCAAGCGGGTTACCCCAGCGCTGCTGGCTGCCCTCCGGGATGTCCAAGCCCTCAGCAATGTGGTGCACCACGTCCCCGACCGCTTCCTTATTCTGCGGGTCACTGAGCTTCTGCCCTTCCGGGGCCTTGAAGACGAGGTTGACCGACGGCGCATTGGCCGGGTTCCCATTCTCTGGGAAGAGCTCCACCGCACGGCGGGTGGCATCAATAGCGGGCGTGCCGCTGATGGAGTACTCCGTGGTCATCGGCTTCATCAAGCTCAAGGTCGCTCCGCCCGCGGCCGCCACGATGAAGATCCAGGCGATGATGACCTTCCATCGATTGATGTAAGACCAGCGGCCTAGGTGGTAAAGCAGCTTTGCCACGGAAATTCCCCTTCACATGCGCGATTATTGCTCGCGGAAGCTTTGGTGGTGGACACGAATGTGCACCAGTTTAACCAGTTGGGCTGTGAAGCCCTAACGACATCACGCGCCCCAGCAAAGCACCACCACGTGGCCGAGAGTTAAGCAATCTCCGCTACGCCTGAGCCATATCTGCAGTACGCGGCGAACGCGCCACGGGCAAGGACGACGCAACAGCTGCAACCACCAACGCAGCTGCCAAGGCAACCGCCGCAACACCAGGATGAGAAGAAAGTGCCGCGAAAAGAATCATTCCAAGCGGGGTACCGGCGGTAAAGACCAGCTGATCCTTTGTTGCGAACTGATGCACCAGATCATCATCTCCCAAAGACTGCCCGAGAGAATCCCACGCAATGCCTGCCGCAGTCATCAACAAGGACGCGGCAGCACCAACTGCGGCGATGAGCACGAAGACAGAGGAGAATGCCAAAGCCAGGATCTGCCCGGCCAGAAGAATCAGCATCAGAATTTGCAAGGTGCTAAAACGCACCCGATCTAATGCCTTCAGAATTGTTGCGGCTGAGCCAAGCAGCGAACCGACCGCAAGCGCAGCTGCCATAAACCCCCACGACTTTTCGTCGAAAGTATTCATAATCCATGTAGGGCCAGCACTTCCCAGGAAGCCGTTGACTACTGCCGCGACCAGCCAAGTGCCGAGTCCTACCCGGACCCAGCTCGGGAGCGTTGGGGACGCAGGAGTTTTCTTCGAAGTCGATGAACCTGTGCTGTCCGTTTCTAGTTCAGCCGCTGCACTACTAGAGCTTTCTCCTGCTGGTTCGCTACGTACTGAGAGAAACGGAAGAACAAAGAGCATGGCCACGAGGAAAGTGGCGCCGTCGATAAGCAATACCGTGTTAAATCCCAAGGTGAGCACTGCCGCTGTACCGATGAGGGGGCCGGCGATAAACAGCACATCACCAAGCATCGACAGGGTTCCGTTGACGCGGGTGCGCTGCTCATCGGAAAACAGCTGCGACAAGAGGCTAAACCTTGCTGGCCCAAAGAATGACGAGGCACAACCGTACACACAGCTTGAGAGCGCGAACGCAGCAATAGAATCGCCGCGAGCAACCACCCACGCCACGAGTCCCCACTGCGCCAACATCCGAACGACATCACTACCCTGCATCCAGGCCACTGGCCGGTGAGGTGGCGGCAGCTTTCGGACCACTAAAGAACTGACGAAGCGGCCCGCCCACAGCGCGATAAGCACCACCGTCAAGCCGCGCCCCGACGGATCTACTCGGTGTGCCTGAAGCGCAAAAGCAATCGGGATGAGGCCGTCACCTAACCCGGAAACGACAGCGGCTGCGAAGACGAGCGAGAACGTAGATCTGAAAGAAAGACTATTCATCAACCTCAACGTCTTATAGTGTTACACATCATAGTATTCCCGCATAGAGAGTCAGGACACCCCCTGCCCCACCAGAGTTTTATCCGCTGAAGTGCTCTAGGAGACCCCCATGTCTACTTTCGTCATCGTTGCCATCGCGGCCATCCTTCTCATTTCTATCCCAGCAGGCATGATGAGCCGGCGGATTCACAAACGCACGGAAGACCACGACCCCGAGGCACGCCAAGCCGCGCTAGATTTCCAAAGAGATGTTGATAGAGGGCGGGCCGGCTTCTAAAACACAAAAAGACCGGCACCCCAGAGCTAAAAACTGGAGTGCCGGATCTGGCGGTGGCGGCGGGATTTGAACCCGCGGTTGGGGGTTACCCAACAATCGCTTTCGAGGCGATCACCTTCGGCCGCTCGGACACGCCACCGCGTTCCAGATTACGGGAGTCATCCCGAGCGACAAAATCGCTGCCCACACCACGCGGCGCGGACAGCGATTCAGCTAGATGAGGCTAGGAATTAGTCCTTGAGGTTGCCGATAACCTCGTTGGCCTTATCCTTGACGCCCTCAACGGCGTCGGAAGCCTTCTGCTTGGCCTCAGAGGTGACCTGGTCGGCCTTGCCCTCGTTCTCCAGCTTCTCGTTGTCGCTTACGTTGCCAGCGGCTTCCTTAGCCTTGCCAACGAACTCGTCCTTCTTGTTCTCGAAATCACCCATGGTTTTCTCCTTACTCTCTACTTCTCTCACGTGGACCACCCAGCCTACACCCAAATTGCAAGGCGGCTCCGGGGTCACTAACCAATTTAAGAGCTACTCGCCGCTGCCGCGCAGCCCCCCGAAAAAGCTCGTGAGCAGCTCCGCGCACTCCTCCTCCAGCACACCGCCGCGTACCTCGGGCACGTGGAGGGCACCGGGGGCGCGCAATACTTCCACCAGCGAACCGCACGCCCCCGTCTTCGGCTCAAAGGCACCAAAGACCACCGAGGCCACCCGGGAAGCCTGAATTGCGCCCGCGCACATCGCGCAGGGCTCCAGGGTGACAACCAGCTCGCAGCCCTCCAGACGCCAACCATCGCCATGCACACGCACCGCTTGGCGGATGGCTTCCACCTCTGCGTGTGCGGTGGGGTCATTTAGCTGCTCGCGGCGGTTAACGCCGGTGGCGAGTTCTTTTCCGGAGGCGTCGTAAAGCACGGCACCCACAGGGATATCCCCCGCCGGCGTCGTGCGCGCGACCTCCAGGGCGCGGCGCATGCGGGCCTCCGCACGCACCAGCCCCTCCGCTGGTTTAAGAATCATCCGAGTCAAGGCCGTCGATGAAATCCTCTAGCTCATCGCCAAAGCCCAGCTCGCCGGCGATGCGCAGGAGCATGTCAGAAGGCCAGTCCTCATCGTTATCGATGATGTAGCCCAACTGGTTCTCATCGAGGCCGAGGTCAGCGAAGATATCGAAATCGCCGTCACCGTAGGGGTCGGCGTCCTCCCACTCGTCCTCGTCCAAATCCGGGATATCGATATCGCGCAAGTCCAGGAAATCCGCGGCGAAGTCGTCTTCGGAGGCGTAGGTGGCGTCGGAAAGCAGCATGCGCACATCCCCCGGAACCGGGCGCACGACGACGAAATAGTCATCCTCCACGCACAGCAACGCGAATGCCGCGCCCTCCGAGCGCAGGTTGCGCACCGCTTTGATGGAGGTGTTGGCGTCGGTGAAGTCATCCTTGAAAGGGCGAATCACCCAGCCACCTTCGGCACTGGCGACGGTGATGGCAAAGGACAAGTCGTCGTGGCTCATACCTCGTCAGATTAGTCGGGTTGTGCCACAATTGTCACCGTGAGTTCTCAAGATGTTCAACGCCCCGTCTGCATTATCGGCCTCGGTCTCATTGGAGGTTCCCTCCTGCGTGACCTAGCTGCTGCACGCCATTCCGTGTACGGCTACAACCACTCCACCTCTGGTGCCCGAACGGCCATTAAGCAGGGCTACGACGTCACCGATGATCTGCCGGCCATCCTGCACCGGGCCGAGGAAGACAACGCGCTTATCGTCGTCGCGGTGCCCATGGATGCGGTTGCCTCGGTCCTCGACTCCATTCAGGAACACGCCCCGAGCTGTGGTTTGACGGACGTGGTCTCGGTCAAGACCGAGGTGCGCCAGCTCATTGTGGAGCGCAACATGGAGTCGCGCTATGTGGGCGGCCACCCCATGGCCGGCACCTCCAAGTCCGGCTGGGAGAACTCCCACACCGGATTGTTCAACCGCGCTGCCTGGGTTATCACCTATGACTATGCCGCCGAGTGCGAGGCACGCGGCGAGCGCATCCCCGCCGAGTGGGAGAACATTTTTGCGGATGTGGTCCGCATGACCCAGATGGTTCACGCGGAGGCAGTTCCGGTGCGCGTGGCGAACCACGATGCCGCGGTCGCCCGCATCTCGCACCTGCCGCACGTTCTGGCGGAGACCCTCGCGGTCGTCGGCGATAATGGCGGCATCCTGGCGCAGTCCCTGGCGGCTGGCTCCTTCAAGGACGGCACCCGCGTGGCGGGTACTCGCCCGGACCTGGTGCGCCAGATGTGCGAGACCAACTCGACTGCGCTGGTCCAGGCCCTCGACGAAGCCCTTGAGTTGCTGCAGGATGCGCGCGAATCGCTGGCCTCGGATAAGCCTTCCATCGCCGCGCTTGCCGACGCTGGCTTCCGCGCCCGTACCCGCATCGAAGCCCGATCCGGTGCTCGAAAGGAATCGGTCTCCCCGGTGAAGATCTCTTCCCGCCCAGTCTTGCGGCTGCACCCGGGTGCGCCGAACTGGGTGGCGCAGCTGCGCCAGACGGAGTCTTTGGGCGGACGCATCGAGATTTTCTAACCCGTTGGCGAGCTTCCAGCCCTGACCTTCTGCTCTAGCAGGCGGTTCTCAACGGGTTCCCCTCACCTGGTTCCAGTCAAAAGGTTTCTTTGCCCCCAAACGAACCTTCTACCTGGTTAAAGATGGTTTACTTGCCCCAGAGGAACCTTTTGACTAGGGACTTCTGAGTGAAGCCTTTTGTGGGGCGCCATTTGGTGACGGGCTGTGAAGCGGCGTGGGGCTACGTGGGGCGCTTAGTCGCGGAAGGTGTCGTCGCGGCGCTTGCGGGCTTGAGACTCATCGCGCGTGATGCCGAGCAGCGGGTATCCCGCGAGGCCCACCACGAGGCCTACCGGCAACAACCACAGCATGCCGGAGGCCAACCACAAGACCACGCCGAGGATGGCACCGGCAATCAGACACGGAACGAGTTTCTCCTTCATGGAGAAACAGCCTAGTTGGTCCGCTTCCCAGCACCAGACTTGCGACTAATCACCCGCGAGAAAATGGCTATCGCGATGAGGCCCACTACCGCAGCAATGCCTGCTGGCCACGCGACGGGCGCGCTGACCTGCATCGTTGCCGGCGGTTTCGGGGAATTGTGGGCGGTGAGGACGCCGTCGGTATCGCGGCCGCTGGTGACGTCCTCGATCCAATCGCGGACCTCGACCACCGACGTGATGGCAGCGCTCGGCGAAGGCAGATCCGGATCCGCGTTCGACGTACCAGCCGTGGCCACACCGACGAGGCGACCGTTAACAAAGAATGGTCCGCCCGAGTCGCCGCCCTGCATGCCCTCACCATTGAGGGACTTCACGTCCATGATGGCAGCCGCAATCATCGGGCCCACTCCCCCAAGCTCACCGGCCGGAATGCTTTCCGCGCCGTCGGGTCCAACAGCGATCTCTGGCATGTCGCCGCCCTCCATCACCTGGGGCGCGTTGGACGAACCAGGGGCGGGAGCGACCATTCCACCGGGAGCAGGCACTGCCATGTCACCAGGAGCCATAGCCTCGGTATCCCCCGGAGCCACCGGCGTCATCTTCTGGCCGGATTCGTCTGGGCTTGCCGGCGGGGTGCCGCCGGAGAGCAATTCTCCGACTTCCATCTCGGCCATCGGCAGCTGGCCTTTGCGGGCCATGCGGGAGCTACTACTCCAGCCGTAAAAGTAACCTTTCTCGCCGGCGGTGGGGACCGCATCCGCGAGCTTAGCTGGCTTAATGCCCTCGACGGGCTCGGTCAGGTGCATGAGGCCGGCGTCGATAGTCGGCGAAACAGCCCAGGAGTCCACGTCATAGACGCGAGTGTCCTTGCCCTGGCCAAAGCGCGCTTGCGAGCCCTCGTTATTGACGGATTCGAGGCAGTGGCGGGCGGTGAGCACCCACTGCTCGGCCACCAGCGTGCCCGTGCAATCGCCAAAGTTGCCGACCTTGCCCATGCGCAGCGCAGCCACGGCGGCGCTTTCCTCCGAGTGAGGTGCGGGCTGGGCGAATTCCAAGGCCATGGCCGGCGCAGCGCCCAGCCCCACGACCAGAGAGCTGGCCACAACAGCAGTTATCTTTCGTGCCACCATTACGCGGCCACCTCCTTGATTGCCCAAGCCACGGCCCTCTCGGCCGGGCCCTTTCCACAGAGTTTCTTCCACAGCACGCTCAGCAGCAGGAACGCGAGCACAAAGCCCACTGCCGCCATGGTGTTGTGCAGCGAGACGTGTGCCTGCCAGTAGCGAGCGGTGAGAATGTGCAGGATATAGATGGTCAACGACATCGAGCCCAATGCCGCGAAGGGGAAGGTCAAGCGCGGCAGGTGACGGCCAATGATCAGGCACAGGTGCAGCACCACCGCGGTGACCGCCACGGAGAGAAGGATTTCACCAAGCACGCCCGTATGCCCGGTAAAGCGCAGCCAGCCGGCGATATCCGGGTTAAAGCGCTGCCACAGGCCGATACCGGTAATGACGGCAGCCACCGCGGTCATGACGGTCTGGGTGCGGGTGGGGCGGGTGAGGTAGACGTCGTAAAGCAGCATGCCCGCCACCATGTACGCCAGGAATGCCACGAGGGGGTAAACCTGCGGGAGAGTGTAGGGCGCGTAGAGCACCGTGGCGCCCGCGGTGGCCAGCGCGAAGAGCAGGACCTTCCAGGCGGTGGCCAGCGGCGGCACCCAAGCGGTGAGAGCCATGGCCGCGCCCATGACCACGAGCACCACCTGAATCTCACCGCCCACGGGCAGCAAGGCCACGCCGATGAGCATGACTATCAGGCCGCGCGCGACCAGCTTGAGGAAGACCCGCAGCGAGTAGTCGCGGGCAAGAATCATCATCGTGGTACCTGCAATGATGGCGAACCCCGCCGCCGGCAACCCGGAGAGCACCACTTTGGTGCTCCACACCAGGTTGGCCATGTGCAGAATAATCATCCCGATGATGGCCAAGGAACGTGCAATATCGAGGCCCACTATTCGGGCACGCGCTGACACCTATTCATCTCCTTGCAGTTGAAAACGTTTAAAGACCGACCAGTGGCTCTGGCCGGTCTTCTTATTTGTGTCCGTTTTCAGCTCTGCATTTCACTCAGCGCTGCGTGATATGCGTCTCAGCGGCTAAGAGCGATGGCTTTCTCATCTTGCACGAGGTAAATGCGCTCAGGGGTTGCGGAGGCATCGGGGGCCACCTTCACCGTTACTGGTCTTTGAAGAAAGTCTATGAGGGCCCCGTCCGATTGCGGGCCAAAGCAGATGTTGTCTGACATCAAATCCCACGTGATATCAATCTCACTAGCCTCGTTGCTCTCAAAGTGGAAACCGGCGTTATCGCAGGAGAACTCCAAGTACTGCTCCCTAAAGTTCACTTGAAAGGAATCCGGCTGCTGTGCGGACTTCCACTCGGAATTCACCACAAACTCCATCTGCTGTGCATTGGCGGTGACCAGGCCTGCGGGCGTGCTGGTAATAATGTTGCGCTGTGAGGCTCCAGCTTCCGCTATGCCTGAGCTTCCCGGCAGCTCCGAGGAGCCTGCAAAAGAGAAGAGGGAGGAAATGAAAAGCAGGATAGCGGAGAGAATCGCTTGAATCATGGGCATCATTGTATCCTTCCCAACCGACCAGTGGCTCTGGTCGGCCTTCTCATTTCTGCCTGTTGTCAGCTCTGCGTTTCACTCAGCTCTGCGCGATATGCGTCTCAGTGGCTAAGGGCGATGGCTTTCTCATCGCGCACGAGGTAAATGCGCTCAGGGGTTGCGGATGCATCTGAGGCCACCATTACCTTCGCCGGATCGGACAGGAACATAATGAAGGGAAGGTCAACTTTTCCTCTAGGGCAGGCCTTATCCGTCAGCATGCTGAGCTCCACGCCGCCATCAACCAAGGTAAAGTCGCCGCCGTTACAGGGCAACCACACCGTCTGGTTCTGGAAATTCAAGGAGAAATCCTCTGGGCTCGCTGCAGATTCCCATCTAAAAGCAGTGATATGTTCCATCTGCTCATCGTTTGCCTCGACCAAATCTGCAGGGGTGTTCGTAATGATGCCGTGCTGGGCGACGTTTAGCCCCCACGCCTCCGAGCTCCCCGCCAGCTCCGAGGAGCCTGCGTTAGAAAACAGCGAGGAGATGAATAGCAGAATGGCGCCGAGAATCGCTTTGATCATATTTCAGAACATTACCGGATTTGCCCAACCCACGGAGTAGAAAATGAGAAAAGCCGCCCGAAGGCGGCTGAGTTTTGGTGCGCCCGGAGGGATTCGAACCCCCAACCTTCTGATCCGTAGAAAGAACACAATGGGGGCTGACCAGTACGTTCACAAGGCTTGTTCACACGTGGTTCACACTTCAAGAACGAAATCGGAGTCTAGCCTTCGAAAACGTCCTCATGGATGTCTCTTGGTAGTTGGGCATCATCAACGGCCTTTGGGTGGCGATCAAAGATTCGCCGGAGGGCCAGGACGGCGCGCCAGTACTTTTGGGAGATAGCTTCTACCTTCTCTCGTAGCGTCCCTACCTCCTCCTTGAGCCCGTCGATTTCCTTTTGCTGTGCGTCCATGCGCTCCATAATTTTTTGTGAGAAGCTTTCCCACTGCGGCCCCGCCTGCTCCACCTTCTTCGCGTCGACCTGCGAGCGGCCTGTCGCCCTAGCTGCGAGCCATGCGAAGAGTCCTGTAAGCAGGGCCGCGATAGCTCCACCGAGAAGGTTTGCCACCATGTAGCTACTCCTTTCTCGGATCTGTCCGCACCCTTTCCGGAAGCTCATGAGGGACGAGCTCTGGCTCTCGTCGGCCGCGAGCAAAGCCCCAGAAGGCGAGTCCGAATACTGACAGGTAGATGATTGATGTAACCCATCCTCGACCGCCGTTCGTGACGAACGTGAAGGCCCAGAGGAAGTGCATTCCGACCATGGTGCCGACTGCGATGGGCTGGCTCCGTCGCCAAGCAATGGCGGCCAGGCACCCCGCCCCAGCTAGGACCCATACGACTCCCCATACCGGCGGCGGAGCTACCATCTCCAGCAGATGGGCCGGAGAGCGGTCAGGATTCACTAAAGGCGGAAAGTAGCTTATCCCGCGCGCAGTACCGAGTACTCCCAGGATGAGGAGGCCCATCTCATCCGAGAGCAAGCGCCTTAGTATTTGGGCTTTCCAGCTTGGATCATTCCACGGGGCCATGTGATTCACCTGCTCTGTGACGGCCAACATAAACCAAGCTGGCCGTCTCAGGAGACGCTACCTTAAGCGAGGCGACAGACGTGAGGATGGATGCCACCGTCGCGGTAGCCGCAAGGCCCAGGCCCTGCTGCCAGTCCATTTCCCAAATTGCCTGGTCTACCACCAACCAGGCCAGGAGCGTTTGGGCTAGGGTTTTGATTGCACGCTCGAGAGTATCGAGCCAAAACTTCTTACTGTGCATGGTCATGCACCTCATCTTCTGGCTTGTGTACATCCGCTTCCGCAGCAAGTGCGTCAAGGGCTTTCTGCACGCAAGTAGCCTTTCCCGCGTAGGCCACATGCAATTCCTCAATCTTGCGGTCGGTCTGCATGATGTACTCGGTCAGCGGGGCCTTGTACGTGGAGCCTTCGACGCGCGACAGCTCCGGGGAGAAGAGCGCGCTGTGAATCTTCCGGGTCTTGACGAGCAGTTCCTTTTGTTCTTCGTGAGTCAATGCCATGAGTAGATCGTCTTCTTTCTTTGCAGGGGTGGTGGTCTTGGTCATCTGGTCATACCACCACTGAGAACGAGCCATATAGCCGTCGTGGTACTTATGTCCAGGCCGCAGGTGGTACGGGCAGGCAGTGGCCCCACCAGACTCGTGTGAATGGAAGCGCACATTACGACCGCTAACGGGGCGACCAAGGTCGTAGTAACAGCAGATGGCGGCCACCAGATGTGCGCCGGCTTCCAGGGTGGCCGGTGAGATGGGCCAGTCTTGCGCAGCCCCGGCACTATTGGAGTGCTCGATACTGATGGAGCGCGCGTTTGAGTAGGCGTTTGCATTGGACCAAGCGGTGTCTTTGTCGTTGACTGCTTGGCCGATGTGCCCGGTGGGACTGATTGCGTAGTGGGCCGAGGCTGGGCGGTCTTTCCACACGCGTACGCAGGCATCAACATCACCGACCATGGCCATGTGGTGCAGGGTGACGAATTCGATGCGGGCACCACCCCGGCCGGGCGTGTAGTGCCGGGTCAATAGGTTGTATTTGTCCGGTTCTAGGTTGTACCAATCCATGAAAGGTACTCCTTTCTGTTGTGTAGGTATGAGAAAGCCCCTTACCGCTCGGTTGCGGTTAAGGGGCATATTTTCAGTACTTTTGCTGTTTGCACATAATGCGAAGTTGCTGCGTTATGATGTTCGCGCAAGTGAGATACGCACATAACTAAAAGCGGCCTGCGGGATGCCGAAAAAGTCAAATCCCCGGCACGCCAACCGTCCCAGCTCACCCGTTCCCGGCGCGCCAACACCCAAGCACCACTAAGCCATGGCTTCCGCTTCACCGTCCCCGTCGGTTCCGGCCTGGTCTTCGGGGGCCTCCTTCCACGCTTCACCTTGTACTGGGTCCACCAGACCTGGGGCAGTAAAGATCGCACCTTGGCCGACCGCGTACCAGGTCTTACCGTCGGCGGTGACGGTATCACCGGCGATGTAGGCGTCCAGCAGACTCGTCGGGGTGGCGTACGCGGCACCCGGTGTGGGGGTCGTCGAGGTGACCTGGCGCAAGGTCTTTACAGACGTCACCTCAGCCTCCCACACAAACGGCAACGCGTCACGGCGCTTCTGCTCATGCGAGACCTCAGCATCCTTTTCCCAGCACGCCTGACGCAGCTCCTCCAACTGCTGCGAGGTCAACGTGGTCACATCCGTATCAAGATTCAACACAATAGAAGACATACAAATAGTTCCTTTCCGTAGACGTCAATAATCACAGCGTTTAGCACGCCCTCAATACGAGTACATGGTCACTTTCACCTCAGTAGCTGTAGTTACTTTCCGTTTCCCCGCGGTCTGGTGGTCACAGAATGCTTGAATTTCCACCTTTGAGCTCGGCCTGATCGGCCCGTTATATTTCACATGATGTGACCATGTTGGTTCTCCGAGTGGCCCTAGCGGCCCGAACTTAGTGGACTTCCACTCCCATCTGTTTTCCCCATCAATGCAGATCCTGATTCCGTACGTAGCACCTCGGTGAACATTTGTGAATGTCACCTGGCCTGTTACCGAGACTTCAGCAGCGTCTGTTGAAGCGGTCTTCACCATTCCAGGGATGGTGTACCACCTCGCAGACGGCGCATACCAGTCACTACTCGGCCGTAACACTGTTGTGTCCGGAGTTAACGGATCAACCTCAAAGAACACAGAGCTCTTTGGTCCAACACTCACCTTTCGGTTTCCTGCATCGATCTCTGCATAATTCTGCCCAAAAATAATCTGGTTGCCATTGTTTTGTGAGAGGTCGATAGTCAGTACCCGTCCACGCCACGCCCCCTTAGCGATAAGGCTATATCCGTCCACACTGAATAAGCCCTTAAACAACGGAGACCCACTCAAAGAGGTCCCATTTTTGTATCCGAATCCGACCTTGCGGCTTGATTCCTTATAAAACCGATCGGCCAGGTATGTATTCTGGCTTTGAAGCAAACTCAACGCCAGCTGCATTTCTTTCCACTGTTCTGAAAGAGATGCGTCTGCGTCTTTGGTGAGGAAGATTTCTTCGGCGTTGACCTTGGTTGCGTCGATTGCTCCGGCCTTAATTTTGTCGGCTGTAATCGACCCTGCGGCTAGCTTATCCGCAGTGATCGCCCCATCCACTACCAACGACGCATCAGCCATCGGTCGCAACGACACACCACCGAAGTACACAACACCATTAGTGACATCACCGTTTTGGTGGTTGAAATACCAGTTCGCTAGCCTGGCCCTCGTCGTATTCTCATCCATCGTGTAGACGCACGAGTAGCGCACCCACCGATTAGTCAGCTTCCTACCAGAGACGAAATAATGATGTCCGCCTGTGTAGGCGTCGCCCTCATTAACAACGGGGCCAGCCTTACCCGCATGCTGACCATCCTGATTCCGGCACTCGATGAAGAGCATTGTGCCCGGTGTGCCGTAGAGCCAGATCTCGAACGCATACTGGGCGCCAGGGGTGACATTGAACCAATTCTCTGTTCCATGAGCAGCAATGGTTCCCAAGCCTGCTGGAGTGTACAAAGTCTTACCGTTGGGCACAGCAGTTTGCGCATTCGGGTTGAGCCTAAGTTGTGTTGACCACCCTGCTAGCCCTTGGGTGAGGTCTCCGTTTGGAATCATGTTGCCTGGCTGCGCTGCCACAATATGGCGTGCAGTGATTGAATCTGCTCCGATGCGGTTGGCGTCGAGAGTGCCGGTGGTGATTTTGCCTGCGTCCAGGTTCGCGATGACCTGGTTCCCAACCTTCTGGGATGTCCAGGTTGAGCCGGTCCAGCGCCACTGGCCGACAATCGTTGACCCTGAGTACCGGAACCAGGTATCCCCGGCGCGCTCGCCCTTGGTGGCTCCGGGTGCTGTAGCAGCGTACCAGACACGGTTTTTGTTGTTGGCTGCTTGCTGTGAAATTGCGGTCGCTGCGGATACGCTCGCTTCTTCCGTGGTTGGGGACCAGGAGGCGGTGTTGTTTGACAGGAGGGTGCGGGTCGTGGTCCACAGCTTCTGTCCTACCACGTATGCCGGCTGTGTAGTTGACCAACCTGAGGGGTTCGCCGTTCCAGTGGGCGTGCCCGGCTTCGTGGCCGACCACCGCCAGAACCTGGTCACTGTCTTGACAGACACACCCTGCGGGCCGGTGGCACCCGTAGTTCCCTTAGGCCCCTGGGTACCCTGCGGGCCAGCCGGTCCGGTAGCACCCTTGGGCCCGGTATTACCAATCTTGCCGATCGCATACCCAGTCTCCGACGTGCCATCCGAATACTTCCACACACTCCGCGTCCACATGAACTGCCCCGGGGATGCCGCCGGCGGGCTTGCCTTCCACCCTGAGGTTGGGGCCGTAGTCCCCGACGAGGACACCGCGTAGGCCACCGTGGTGGATACTAGCTTAGTGCCGTCCTTACCCGGCAGGCCGTCACGACCGGTATCACCCTTGGGCCCGGTATTACCAATCTTGCCCACGGCGAAAACTGTCTCTGACGTGCCATCCGTATAGGCCAGCACAGTACGTGTCCACACAAACTGCCCAGCTGATGCAGCCGGTGGCTGCGCAGACCACCCCGCAGTCGGAGCCTGCACACCCGAGGAAGACGCAGCATAAGTTATCACCGTGTCCTTAATCCCCAAACCGTCCTTACCAGCCACACCATCAGACCCCGGCTCGCCCTTTGGTCCAGCCGGGCCCTGCGGCCCCGTGGCACCGACAGCACCCGCATTACCAGTGACCACCACCGGATCCGTGCGCTCCACACGACCATCCCCAAATTCGACCACGTCACGCCGCCACAGGAACTGACCAGCCCGACGCGCAGGCGCCTGGGTAGACCAGCCCGTAGACGGTGGCACCGTCTCCGAAGATGAGGTGGCCCACTCAGGAATCGAATCAACTACTGCGACAGACGCAGCATCAAGGGCCTCCTGAGCCTGCTTCTTCACCCCTTCAATATCTTTTTGGCGCTCCCGGCGTTCCTGGAAGATGGTGCGCTCAAGCTCCTGATTGGTGCGCTTTCGCTCCGCATCATCGGCCACCAGCTGGCCGCCGACTTTCACCGACCAGTCAATCACCGCACCTGACTGAGTCACAGCCTCAATAGCCGTCACTGGCAGACGCAACACCTTGCCCCAAATGACCACATCCACCAGGTCTCCGACATCGAAGTCCTCACCGGGAACAAGACCACCAAGCCCATCACGAGTGATATCCCGCTCGAGTACTGCCTCCTCGCTGGTTTGTGAAGCAGCAGCATCAAGCACAGTCTCCACAGCGGAATACCCAGTATGCGGGATGATAATGCCGGCATCGTTGTACTCGGCAGCGGTGATATCCACATCGGCGCGCACAAACCTGCGCCCCATACGTCCGGCACCACCTGGCAGGCGGGAAATGTAGCCAAAGGCCCGGTCGTCGGCAAGCTGCGGACGCTGGTCCTCCGGAACGGACTCCGGCCATTGAACATTCCACGCCCCATAGGCAATCACTGCTAGTCGGCGCACCACCGTGAGTTCGCCCTCGGTAGCAAACAGTTGTACAGTCATTGACTCACCTCCACGGTAACGAGCTGGATAGGAACAGTAGGCGACCACTCTGCATAGGTGGCTGGGTCGCGGCTGGCACGCCGGCGCAACGGGGTATCGCCGGGCCACCACAAATCAACGCTGATAGTCAGCCCGGCAGAATGCGCTGGAGCTGCGATAGTCTCCCAGATGGTGTCATCATTAGTTCGGATGACCAGCCTGGGTGATGTGTCTTCACCCATCGGGAAATCAACCACCATGTGTGGACTGTCCGCCCACCCCATTGCTGTGTTGACCGCATCCAAAGAATCCTGGATGAGAGTGCGCACCGTGGCAGCGGCCGGCCCGTCGACGGTGTAGCCGTCAGCTGCCGTTCCCATCTCCACGCGCGCAAGCTCCCGAGTGGTGGTGTACTCCTGGCCCGACGCATCTGTTGTCCACTGCGTGAAAGAGGCGTTCTGCCACTGCAGCGGAATGGTGGGGCATGGCCACGCTGCCAGCGACTCAATGAGATCCACCCCGTGAATAGTCAACTGAGTTGGAGCGGTCTTACCAGTAGCCACGGTATGCGTAATCGTATAGGCCATGCGCATGCCAGCCCGCTGAACAACCAACAGCCTCGCCGCGGCACCAGCAATCTCTAACTCGCCAGTCTTATTGATCCCGGTATCTGACCCAACAAGCTCGTCGATAAGCCGAGAGCCTTCCGGAACCTCAACTGCAACTTCGCACGATGCGGTTTCCCCGCGGGTCTCCGACGCTGACACGTTTGCAATCGCAGTGATATCCATAATCGGCCAGCCATCCTCGTTACAGATGCCTACCCACTGCTCGCGCGTGGAAACCGTGTAGTCGATACGCTTGCGAATCTCAGCAAAAGCCTTTAAGTCCATGGAGAAAGCACTCCTTCCGCCCATTCGATGGTTGCCCCAGCAGGGGCTGTAATCGTCGCTGTGGCGCCCACCGGGATACTCTCTGTCAACGATGGCAACGCCTTCGTCAACTTCTTGTCGATAGCGCCAGTGGCATCACGCACTACCTGTCCATCAGCTGGACCCATCGACACCACCCGCGGCGAATCTACTGCGGGCAACGCCACCCGAGCACCTGACGGCAGAGTCAATGACCCTGCCTTAGTCCAGGTGATGACTGGGGAAATAGGCACATCGCCAGGGTTAGCAATGCGCACTTTGCCCGCGCCAGATTTCGGACGCAGCCACACCCCGCCATCAGCCACCAGGGACACCGCCACCTGACTCCCGGTCTTCATCTGAGTAACAGGTTGAGGCAGCGGGGCCGCCAACCTCACTGGAAGGACATGCAGCATCTCATCGACAGTCAACCGCAGCACCCCTGGTCGAATCGTCGACCAGGCCGCCGACAGCTTTGCCCACGATTGCTCATTAACCATGGCCAGTGTCAACGTGCCCGTCATCGCCTGCACCGTACGATCCGCTAAACGAAACACGGCGCCAGCAATCCCCGGCAGATTCACCACCGGGTCTTCGATAACTCCTACCAGCCCCTCGATTCCATCTGCGACCACAAAAGCGACTTCGTAGTCGCGCCAAGACGGACTAATGAGCGTCATCTTCACCCCAGACGGGGAGACATACTCCAGGTGTACCCGTTGGGCCATTTACATCACCACCTTTCTGTTTCCGGCCACCACCGCGGCGGACCGGGCTGGACGCTCCAGCTTCCTAACGCGCACATCCAGCGCATCCTGCCCAGCGCTCACGGCCTCGAGCATGTCTTCTACTTCCTGAGGTGAGTACGCAGACTTTCCAGCAGGCAGCGCAATGTTCACCACCGCCTGGGGCTTGCCCATGCCGTCTGCAGCATCCGACTGGAACTGCGCCAAGGCTGACAGCGCATCGCGCACCCCAGGATCAGACTCGCGCCAGTACTCAGCCCACGTCTTCTCCGACGCCTGCTGAGTCTTCAACTTGTCCAGCAACTCATCAATTGGTTCAAGCTTCTTAGCCTGATCAACCTCGAGTTTCTTCGCATCCAGGTTCTGCTTTGCAATATCCGCGGCATTCTTGGCATCGATAAGCTGCTCTTGCCACTTCGCCTTCTCTACCGCGCGTCCTGCATCACCGAGCCAGGAATTGCGAATCATCTCATCGACCTTGTCACCGGCGCCAAAGAATCCCATCGCCCCAGCCGATGCCTGGATCCTCTCCAACTCCTTCATCTGGCTAGCAGTCAGCGCCTTGAACTCGTTCATCTTTGCCAGTCCAGCGAGCTCCTCATCAATCTGCGCGATACGACGCTTAGATGCCGGCATGCTCGTAAACCAATTAACTGGATTCAACCAGGTCTTAACAGATGCCCGCTCAGCCTTCAGCTTTGCTTTCTCAGCCTGCAGCTGTGCATAGCGCTCACCAACCGTGGCCTGAACACTGTCATACCCGAACGACTTACCAGCAATCGCTGCGAACTTTGCCGCAGCGATATTCAAGCTCGTCGTCGCCGACTCTAAATTCAGAGCGGCCTTACGGTGCTCAAACAGCGCGGCAGTCACGCTACGCTGTGCCTCCAGCTCCGCAATCTGCTTGCCAATCTGTGCAGCCTGCAGCTCAGCCCACAACGCATGCGACTCATCCGACCACTGCGCCATCGCGCCCAAGGCCTCATCCACCCCGGCGCGCGTGGCCCACCGCCACCGGTCAAACGCTAAGGACAAGTCCTCGTAGTTCGACAAGGCGGCCTTCGCATCAGCCTTACGCTGCGCATCAAACGCAGCCTGTGCCTGCGCTACCGTTTTGACTGCTTCAAGCTGGGTGCGCACGCCATCGACCTGGGCCATGCGCATGGCACGCGCTGCAGCCTGCATCTTGACCTGGGCCAAAGCTGCCTCAACCTGGCTTGTTAGCAACTGGTCGTGCAGCTTATCGGACATGTTGGCCAGCTCTGCTACTGCGGACATCATCGAAGCGAAGGCATCGGCGACAGCTGCTTTAGCTTGCATCACTGCTCCAACGATCTTGTCGATGACCTTGATAACTGTTGCAGCTACCTCAATGGCCATTGCAATCTCAGCATGGCCAGCGGCCTTAGCCGCAGCAGCCACCACTGAGCGCGCATCTGACAAGTCGGATTCGGCCTTGGCCAGGTTCTCTGCGGCTTGCAGAGCTTTCTCCGACTGCTTCTTTCCTGCCTTCTCCTGCTCAGCTGTGATGTCCTCGCGAACACGAGACAGTTTCAGCTCAGCCTTAGCAACCTTGTCTGAATCTACCTTGCCGTCCTTGCCAGGCTTCTTCGCTGCCTCGACTGCCTTCGTGGCGTCATCAAGACGGCGCTTCTGCTTGACGGTCAGCTCAGTATCCTCAGTCATAGCCTCGGCATATTCCCGGCGCGCATCCGCAAGGTTTTTCTCTGCTTGTTCGACAGCATCTGACGCATCGACTTGGGCGGCGAATGAGGTTTCCATATCGTCCCAGGCGCTGACCGCGCCTTTGAACAGTCCGGTAATTCCGTCAAGGCCGAGTTTGTCGCCGAGGGCCAAGGCATCCTTAGCAGTGATGTTGGACAGTGCGGATTCGACGTTGTTCATGGCGCGGGCAGCCATGCCTTGTGCTTCGGCTGACATGCCGAGCTTGTTGGTGACATCAGCCATGACTCCGGGGATCTTGTCGAAGCTGCGTGTGTTGGAGGGGTTGAGCACGCGCTCTGGCTTGATGGTGGCCTTGGGCATAAAGCCCATGCCGCGGGCTAAGCCTCCGGAGTCGAAAGCGCCTTTGCGCCACCGGGCCAGGCTCGCGTTACGCTTGCGTTCCTTAGTTACCTCGCTAGCAAGGTTCGAGGCTTCGCCCCAGTCGATGCTGCGCCCCGAGGTCAAGGTGATGCCTTTATTCGAGGTGGAGGCGACCTCTCCGGCGGCGATTTTGCCGGCGATTTCGCGGGCGGCTTTAGCCGTTGCGGACTTTAGCGGGTGCCAGTAGTGGTCTGTGTAGGGTCCGCTTGCGGTACCTGCAGCGCCACCACCGATTTGTCCGTTTCCGCGGGCTCCTCCCATTTCGATGTTCAGGCTTCGACCTGCCTCGTTGAACATGGTGCCGACTGCGTGTCCGCCACCGGGGCCGCCGTTGTAGAAGGCGATCTCGTAAGCATCCTTCTTTGGGCTACGCCCGCGGCGCCATCCAATGGAGGCCAGCTGTGAGGCTGCGTTCATCGTGGCCATGAATCGCCCACGGGTAGCGGTCTTGCCTACCGTAAACAGTGCGCCTTGTCCCTGAGTAGACGAGCAGTCTCCCCAGTTCGAGCCGCCAAAGACGTACGGCGCGCCCTCGAGGCTGCGGGATGCCTGTTGACCGCGTACACGCTGGCCCTTGAAGAATCGCAGCAATTCGTCGTAGCCGACGATGCCTCCGTCGGCGTAGCCTGGCAAGTTTGCGAACCCGCCAAGATCGCCCAACTTCGGATTAACTCGATCAGCGTTGATTGCGGACAAGAGCGGCAAGTACTTCCTGGTTGAAGCACGGTTGACGATGTACTCACCTGGTTCGACTCGGGCGACAGGTTGTTTACGCTCAGTCGACCAACCCAGAATAGGGTCACGCTTACTGCGGGGAATTCCAGGCACATTCGGCAAGACACCGCCACGAGCAAACGCCGGCACGATGCCGCCAATGTGTAATCCTGGAACGAACCTTTCCAAGTTATCTGGGATAACTGCGCGGACGGCATTTTCCACCATGCCGGCGGCAGCACGGATACCATTTGCCAGACCGCGGATGATCGCCTTGCCGGCATCCAGTAGCCATGAACCAGCCCCAGCAAACGCAGACTTAATCTTGCCCGGCAGCTGGCGGAACCCGTTGGCAAGCTCATCAATCTTGCCCTTAACCGCGCTGACCATAGCTTGCACATGGCCCTTAAAAACATCGAAGAGGCCCCGGCAGATGTCCACGGCAGCGCGCACTGCAGCCTTGAGTATGTCCCAAGCCTGCTGGAAAACTCCCTGAACAAGGTTCATAATCGCCTGGCCGAGCTCACCAAACCGATTACCGATGTTGTCGAAGTTTCCAGTCAGAACATCCGCGACCAAACCTACTGCAGATTTCAGCAAGTCCCACGTCGGCTTGATGATGTTATTCCACGTGGACTGGATAATATCTGCCAGGAAATTCCAGGCAGCAGGAATAACCACCTGGAATACCGGGATGACAACATCAGCGATCGCTTTCACAGCCTGGGCGAGGAAGTTGAACACCGGTTTGATCACGCCGTCCCACACCGCTTGCAAGGCCTGGCCTAAAAGCTCAAAGCCAATCTTGACCCCGTCCCACACCATGGAGAAGAATTCTCCAACAGCAGACAGCCCCGTCTTGATGGACTCCCAGTGCGTGACAAAGAAGTCAGCCAGGGCCTGGACACCGACTTTGACCTTCTCCCACACAAGTTCAAGGAAGTCAGCCAGCAAGGCTGCAGCTGCCTTAAATGCCTCCCACACGGGTGCAATCCATGTCTGGTAGAACTGACCGAATCCTGTGTTGAGTTCGGCCCACTTGTCCTTGATTACTTGGAAAGCTTGGATAAGGAAGTCTTTGACCACAAGGCCTACGTCCCGCATCTTAAACAGCACGCGCACGAACGCGGAGTCTTCCTCCACTCCAAACGCGGTCTGCAGAGCAGAGGTGAAGTTGCCCTCGACGAACAAGGCTTTAAGCCCGTTGAAGGCAGTGCCGATCCAGTCAAAGACCGGCTGCATCTTCTGCTTGACCCACTCCCACCCGGCAGCCAAAGCCTGGGTAAAGCTAGCCCACATCTGTTTACCGGTCTCAGTCTTGGTAAAGAACCAAGTCAAGCCCGCAACGATTGCGGTAATGCCAGCAATAATCGCGCCGACCGGGTTAGCCATCATCACTGCAGTCAAGCCTTTGAAAGCCCCCATGGCGATACGCGCGGCCTGAGCCAGGCCACCGCCGACCACCGAGGCAACCTTAGAGATGCCGCCGGCGAACTTCGAGAAGCCCATCGAGCTTTTCGCCAACCCGCCGGTCATCTTGCCGATGGTCAAGCCAACCTTGGCAATGATCGGGTTGGCCGAGTTGGCTTTACCCATTAGTTCGACCAGTCCACCAGTTAGACCTTTTCCGGTCTTGAATGCGCCGCCCGCAATCTTTGCCGCACCAGTGAGGTTCTTTAAGCCACCGGCGAGCTTGCCCACGGGACCCACCACGCGGCTAGCGGCGTTAAACCCGAGGAACGCGGTAACCAGTGCTTGCACCATACCGGGGTGCTCAGCTGCTGCCGACGCCAGCTTATCCAAAGCAGGAACCAGCACATTAGAAATCAGCGGCGCTATCGCGTTGAGGACGTCAACCAATGCCTGCCAGGTGGCCACACTCACCGTGGCCGAGAGTTTGCCGAAAGAGCCAAGTAGGTTCGACACTGAGGGCCACGCTTGAGCAGCAGCACCAGCAATCTTGCCGAAGCTATCCCCCAGCTTTGACCACAGTCCAGAATCAAGCCCATCAGTAACCAACCCGGCAATGAAGTCAGCGACTGCTCCAGCTGCTTTACCCGCAGCCGGGGCGAGCTTGCTTTCGATGACCCCGCCGAGCTTTTCCATCGCCGGGATCAATGCCTGCCCCAGCTTCTCTGAGGCTGGGGCAATAGCCTCACCGACGGCATCAAATGCTGTGCCCACCGACCCGAATAGAGCCGGTGCAGCCTTAAACACAGGGTCAAGCAGCTTCTGGCCCAGGCGACCAGTCGAGGCCATCATGTTGTCAAAGGCGCCCTTGAACGTCTCACCGGTCTTCTGCGCTGCACCACCAAGATGCTCTTCCATCGCAACTTGGAAGTCTTCGAAAGACACCTCGCCAGCAGAAACCTTCTCACGCATTTCCTCGATGGACACACCAAGGTGCTCTGCCAAAGCTGCACCGGCACCAGTGGCGCGGTCATCCAGCTGAGCCAGCGTTTCACCTGTGACCTTGCCAGCACCGGCAACCTTGGCCATGATCGAGGAAATATCATCCATGCCTGTGCCCGCCTGGGCAGCAATATCTGCCGTCAAAGTCATGGCACGATCCATGTCCTGGCCCGTGGCCACGCCAACAGCACCCAGCTTCGCGGCTGAACCCGCTGCCTCATCAAGGCCAAATGCTGTTCCCTTGACCGACTGAGACACCGAGTCCATCAGCGACGACACCTCAGAGGCGTCGTAGCCCAAACCACGCATCTTCGCCTGCGCCTGGTCAAGAGAATCAAGGCGCTTAAAGCCTTTTGCCATAGAGGTTGCCAACACACCACCAGCGGCGGCGCCCACACCAACAGCACCTGCCTTGAGCGTCTTGCCCATCAGCGATGACATCTTGGATCCGATCATCTCTCCGGTCTTCGCCGCAGGAGCTTCCGCCTGCCCAAGAGCAGACTTAATACCCGGCGCGATTTTCGAAGTCTCGGGGACAATCGATATCCAAGCATTTGCAATTTCTGGCATGGTGGGTGCCTCCTTCTAGGTGGTGCGGGCTGCGCGCACGATGCGCCCGATGGTGGATGCGGATACGCTGAACTCGGTCGCCAGTTGTGTGTAGGTGACACCGCCAGCTGTGTAGGCGGCAACAATGCGTTCATCACGAGAAGCAGTATCTGCCGGGGTAGTTGGCTGGCTGGTGTCGTCGGTGGTGTTGGCCCATCCGAGCCACTCGTTGAGCTCATCGAGTGGGGTGGCCACGCCCCGGAATGTTCCTCCGGTGCCGTCCTTGTCCCACGGATCGCGGGTATCGGCAGCTGCCGTCTCCTTGTTGGAAGACGCAGGTGCCGGCGTGGTGTCGGCGCTGTCGACGCCTGGGCGGGGAATCGGCTCAGGGCGTTTGCCCTTACCGCCGCCTAGTTGCCATGAGATACCAGCCAACAGGTCGACGATGCTTGCTTGTAGCTGTTCACTAATGCCCCACTCGCGGGCCTCTGGGGCGAGGTGGCGCACGACGGCTGAATCGCGCGGTGCCTGAGCCACGATGATGTAGACATCCCGCCAGGACAGTGTGCTAGTTCCCGCCTGGCCAAGACGAAGTCCTAGGCCAATGAGGTCATAGGACAGTGCTTGGCGCAGTGCGGGATCATTATCTAGCGCATCGAGGAGCGCTAGGATTCCCCCACCGTGGACTCCTCCATCCACTGGTCGAGGAACTTGAGATAGTCGCGCATACTCATCTCATCAATCTTGGCCATGGTGTCCTTGCCGATGTTGGCGTGCTCGAAGAGCACGTCATCGTCCAGTTTCTCAAAGCCGCCGGCTTCCTTCGCCAGCTTCTGAATCTTTTTCATTCCCTTGCGGTTGACTGCATCCAGGTAGTACGGGACGACGATGTCAACGTCGTCGCAGGTAGTGAAGTGGAACTTTTCCAAAGCCATGGGGAGACCTCGTTTCTATGAATGTGTGTTGAGCAAAACTAGGGGGAGACAATACGGTTATGGCCCCGGGGCGTCTCCCCTTGTTCCCCGGGGCCATTTGATTAGCTGGTTTCTGCGCTGGGGCTATCTTCACCAGTGGGGCCACCGGTGGAAGATTCCTCAGCGGTTACGCTTTTGGGCGGTCGATGAACTGGTAGAATTTGTTGGACGCGTCGTCGGTGAAGCACTCAAGCTCCAGCTCGTACTTAATGACGTCGGACTTCACGAACGACACATCGCCGACACTGGTGACCTGGGCGTCTGGGGCGAAGAGGCGGATCTTGGAGTCCTCATCTCCCTTGATGTCGGCCTGCCAGGAGATGTGTGGCAGGTCGTCCGCGTTATCCACGGTCTTAATCTTGGCGCCCTCTTCGGAGATGGTGACGTTGTTCTTGCCGTAGATTGCCTTGAGCAGATCGGCGTTAGCCGCCTCCATCACGGTGAACTTGATGACCACAGAGTGCTCGGAGGTAATCACCTTCACGATGTCACCATTCCAGTCCTTAATCTTCTCCGCCGAGCGATCAACGGTCTTGGTCACACCGTCCTCGGAGATGTAGCCCACTGGCTTCTGCTGACCAATAGTCGGCGGGGTTGTCGCATCAGTAGGTACCTTCTCCGAGGTGACTACATCGCCGATGAGCATGCCACCAGAGGCCTTTACATCGGGAGCACCCACCAGAATGTTCTTACGGTTGCGCATATCAGCCATAATCTTTTGCCCTCCTTTAAGGCATAGAAAAAGGCCACCGGGCTATCCGATGGCCATGTACACAATCCCGGTGACTTGCCACCGGGCAACGTGCGGAATATCAGGGTCTGGTAACTCACTAGGCCCTGTAATCTCATCCACGCCGAAACACTTCGGGTGAATGCTTGACGCATCCATCAGGCGCTCACGCACCCGAAACGCCATATCAAGCGCAGCCTCGCTTGTCGGCCCATAGACCTGGACGAAGACCTGCGCGCGCTGGTGAATCGGCGACAGCACCTGCGGTGCTGACTGATCCACCCGCACAAACAACTCTGGGCGATCTACTGGCACCTTGGTGACCACATCGCACTGCACGGCGTCGCCAAGCACCGCCTGCACCACTTCAATTGGAGTCACCATAGCTACCACATCGCCTTCAGCAACGAGTTATGTCGAGCATTGTCAATGCGGGCCTTATAGGTGTGGGGGAACACCAACCCGCGGTATCGGGTCTTGCCTTCCCGAGCTGACCAGCCATACCCATCAGGCAGCTTGTCGGTGATGGCCTGCGCATGCTCATGGACCAATGACTTGACCCCGGGACTGTAGCGAATCTCGCGAAACCCGTCCACGTTCCACTTCTTAATCCGAATCCGCTTAGCCATAGCTATCACGCACCCGTCATCTCAAAGTGTGCCCACGCTCCCGGCGCGTACGCCGAATGCACCGCGGTAGCATCACGGTTGGCAAAGATGAGCAGAGTTCCGTTATCGAGTACCTCGCAAGCGGGGGCATCGATTTTCACGGGTTCCTCAGCCAGAGGAGTATCCACAACAATCATGGGTTATCCACCTACTTTCTTTGCGTGCACAACCACCAGACCAGGTGACCACCACGGACCATGGTTGTAATCCTCGGCGTTTCCTTCGACCTGCCACACATTCCCATCCGGAAGCTTTACCGACGCGCCCGGCGCGAACGGTTCCGCGGCGTAGATATCAAGCTGGTCAACAGTGCGCAGCACAGAGTTTCCCTGAGACTCATCGACCTTGGTGACAGCCCAGCCAGCAACCAGCACCGGCCGGAATTTCCCTTGGTGTGGCACTTGGTTTCCAAATCGGTCAGTGACCATCTCTACCTCGGAGACCTCCACGGTGTGCCTCAACGGGATAAATGACATCACCACCACAGCCCTTCGTGTAGCGTGCCGCCACAATCCGGGCAGGGTGAATTCACTGACCCGACGAGGTAGAAGCATCCTTGGCAGCGTCGATCCATCTGCGGCAGAGTATCAATCGCGCCTGGGCCACTACGCCGGCTACTGCTGCACAAAGACTCGAGCTCTTTAATCTCTGATGGAAAGAACAACGACCGGCGAGTCTGGCGGGTGTCAAAAGACACCGTTTGTCCAAACGGCCCGGCCGTATTCTGCTGGCTAGAGATAGCGCCCGATCCCGACTCCGCCCACCGAAGTACTGCTCCACGAATAATCGCGATAGCGGCATCAGCGAACTCGAAGTCATCATCATCAATGCAAGGGGCTACCCGGCGCGCCATGGCAAGGGCGTCCTTGATGAGGATGTTGACGACGTTGGCGTCGAGGTCCGTGTTGAATGCGAGGATGTCCTGGGCAGAGAGCGTAAGCGTCATGGCGTATCCTCCTCTACCTGTTAGCTAGTAGCACCGCTGGTGGTGGAGGCGACCTCGTACTTAACGAAGGCGTCCAGGTCGAGGATGCCCCAACCGAAGATGACCTCAGTCATAAACGCCACTGAGTTGCGGCGCTGCAGGTCACCATTGCCGAACGGATCGCCGTATTCGATGCGCTTGAGGCCAATGTCAAGAGCGCGGCCAAAGCGCAGTGCTGTCCAGTCGCCGCCGAAGCCACGGATGTTGGTGTCAGCAGAAGCGTCAACCTGACCGGACACGCTTCGAGAAACTCGCACGGACTGGCCAGAGTATGTGGCAACAGAGCCACCCATTGGGATATCCGGGTTGGTGCGGCGGCCTTCCTTATCGCGGGCGTTGGCCAGCTGGCCAACCAGGCGGGGGTCAAGGGCGAAGCCGTTAAAGCCCAGTGGCTTATCGCCGCCAACTACTTGGTTGTATCCATCCCACAGTTCCTTGTCGACTGCCTCGGGTTTGCCGCTCAGTGCGACCTTCTTCGTGGTCTGGGCCAGGAATTCTGGGTTACCAGACAAAGGCTTGCCATCGGAGGCCTGGCGGCCGTGCAACACAGCCAGGTCAATCTGTCGGGACAAGGAATCAGACAGTTCGGACGAGATCATATCCAGCACGCCGGCCGGATTCTTGTGAACAGTCTCCATCGTGAACTCAAGGCCGACGACAGCCTTAATCGGCTTGATTGCCTTAGCCCCAACCTCAAGGGAGGAGTCCACCTTGTTCTGGCCTTCACCAATAATCGAGGCGGCTGGTCGCTTGGTGAGGACTGGCACCAGGTTCTCCCCCAGAATCACCGGGTGGGCCTTAGCCAGAGACGGAACAATTGCCTCCTCGGTCGCCAGCTTCCAAATTTCATCGGACACGCTCCGAGGCAGCAGGGACTGTCCGCCGTCGCCGCCCAGGAGGGTCTTTTCAGTCAAGGTAGCCATGTACGGCACCTTCCTTTCTGTCGAATATGTGTGTTGTTAAATCCCCAGAATCTGGCGAGCAACCGCATCCTTGTCAGACACGCTCGCATCACGCCCAGCCGCATTAGACTCCGGCATTGCCTTCTTCTCAGGGACTTGCGAATGCGCCCATGACACCAAAGCGTCTGCCGCTGCAGTTAAGGCCTCCTCATCCCCGCTATCAGGCAGGAGTTCGGCGGGCACTCCGGTGGCAGCTGCCACCTTCGAGCGCACTGCCTGGGCCTGTGCCGCACGAGCTTGCGCTTCCAACTCGGAGATTCGCTCCTGAGCCTTTTCAAGGTCGCTTTTCTTCGACTCCTCGAGCTCACGCATCTTTTGCGCTAGCGGTTCAAGCTCTTTGGCCTGATTGCGGTACTTGGCCGCCTCCTTGCGCAGCTTTTCCACGTAAGCACGGTCAAAAGTCTCTGACGCGTCCCCACCAGCATTAGCTGCATTAGGGGCCTGTTCTTCCTTAGCCTCCTGGGCTTCGGTAACTTCGGCTAGCTTTTTGGCATTCATACTGTTCCTCCTGGGAATTCAAGTAAAAGGGCATAGAAAAACCCCAACCTGCCCACCAGGGACAGAATTGGGGTTTCGTGCGCCGACCGGGACTCGAACCCGGCGCGAGAGCCTACCGACTAGGCGACGCTATTTTCGTTCTTATACATTTGGAGGGCCTCGAGCATCTCATAGACAGGGCCGTCGTCATATCTTTCTTCGATAAACTCCACAGCTTTATCCGTTAAGCAACCTGCTGTAAACGCTTCGTCGAGCAACGTCGCAATGGCTTCTTCGGGCTCGCCAGCCTTAAGATTTTCTTCAGCAAAGACTCTGCCCACCGACGGCGAAATTAGCTTATCGAGCTGACGGTAGTTCTCTTCGTCACTGAGCAACTTCAGCCCCCTTCGGTACGTCTTCGACTGGAAAAGCAGTCCTAAAGGCAATTTTACCATCAGGCCTCACGTTATATTCCGCCCTGACAGTCAGTCCGTCAATCTCTCGCCACACGGTTCGTCGAACTGTAGCGGCTCGAAAATGAGTTGGCTGCTCGAGCGTATCTCTGACAGCGTCGACTATTTGTTGATCAGTCCATTCCTTGGGGAATGTCGACGCCCCTGGGCGCTGTGAGTCCCAGCGATGCCCGTCTGCCAGGCTTTCATCATGCGGCCAGCCTTGCCCGTTTCGGCCTGGATGGTCTCGCCACCCATACAGCACATGCCCCGGCATCTTGCCCAGGGGAGGTAGCTTCTCGCCTGGAAATACTGCCGACATCCCATCGCCCGTGTACTGCGGAATCCGGCAGTACTGCAGCCGTGGCCACTCCACGTCTTGACCGGCCTGCTGGCGGCGAGCAGTAATACACTGCCGCCAATCATTCACCGTCGCTGAGCGCCCGAACTCTTTATTCAATGTCTGCGATAGCTGCGCCAGGTCACGATTAATCTGTGGCAAGTCTGAATCGTCTTTCACCTCAATGGCAAGACAGCGGCAGTTGTCGTGATAACGCCGAACCTCGCCCAAGACGCTGTCTTTGCTATAGACCGCGCCACGCGAGCCCAGCATCAGACAAAATGCACAGGCCCCCGGCTCAGGAACCCGCGCGTATCGGGTGCCCGCGGTGATTACCGCACGCGCTACGGTCTCCCGCGCCGGTGCTACCACAAGACGGTTCGTAATCCCCTGCAGCTTCTGCAATGCCAAGGCTCGTGCCTCGGCATCATCGACATCTTCAACCCACATTGCCGATTTATACGCGGCCTGGGCCTGCGCAAACCCTACGGGGTCAGCGACCTCCGGATACTCCAGTTCACGCAGCGTGTCATCTAGGGATCGGTCTAGAAACAGGTAATCTGCCGCGGAATACGCCGCCTGCTCGCCGTATGCTTGCACAACCGCCGCAAATGGCTCCACAAGTAGCTCCTTCTGGGCAATGAATCCCAGCCCTTCGGTGCGCTTCCACCAGGCCAAGAGGTCACGCTGAGCCAACATGCGCAGCCCATCCAAGGATGCCGCATAATCACGCCGATAGTTTGGCATTACTCACCCCCAGGCACACGGTTAGCACGAGCAGCTGCCACAACTTCATCAGACTGTGCAGGCTGGCCTTCGTCTGCTTGGGCTGCACCTGCCAATAGTGACACTCGCTGAACTGCTTGTTGCTGCGCTAGTTCCTGCAACATGATGCGCTGCTCCTGCGGGGTGTAGCCGAGCCTGTCCCAACCCACACGTGAATTCGTCGGAAGGACACCAGCCTGAACCTGCTTGACCACAGCGTCTGTCGTGGCCGCAACCGTTGGTGTAGCCGGATTGCCCCAGCGAACGCCCACAGCTGATAGCTCATCAACAGACTGGCCAGCACGACCAGCAGCGGCAAGGCGACCCACCTGAGACCATGAGCGCCCGAACGACTTTTGCCGCCGCTCCGCGCGCTTGACCAAGCGTGCTTCCATCGCGCGAATAGCATCTGCTGACGTAGCTTGGTCGCCTCGCAGCCCAAAGTAATGCCCGGGTAGGCCAGCCTCGGCAGCCGCGAGCTGCGCTAGCCCTTCAATCTGTTCCAAGAACGGGCCAGCTGGTTGCGGGGAAAACTCCCCCAGCTTTGGCTCACGCTCTGTCTCATCCACCGGGCCAGTAGTCCACACCCGACCGGTAAGAACCTGCCACGGAGACATCGGAGCACCGTCCGGGCCGACAAAATCACTTGAGTCCATACCAATGGCATAGCGCTGTGGGGCGGAGAAGAACTCACGGTTAACGTCCATCGAAATCAATGTTCGAACCGCGGCATCTGTATATCGACGCAACGCTGCCGTGATATCTGATTTGCCGCCGCGCGCACCCGTTCGAGGACGGTTAACAAAAGGCACCAGAGGCACCATTCCCAGCCCGTGAAACTGACGATCCAGCACACGCCAGGGTTGCGAGAAGTGCTTCTCAATCATCACGACCTGGTCCGGCAACCACAACTCGGCAACCGTGTGTTCTTCCCGGCTTTCGGTAATCGTTAGCGCGGAATCAAACCGCCGTGTGCGTGAATTCAAAATGCCCGTCGTGCTCTTAGCATCATGCCCGCGGATCAATTGCGCGGGCTCGCTGTCACGGCCGGCAGTTACAGACACGAAGCTGATGCCGTAGATCATTGCATCAAGGTGAACCTGGCTAGCTTCTTCATCAAGCGCATTAGCGTCGAAGATATCCAGCAGCCCCTCATCACTAAACCCGAGAAAGTCCAGGCGCTCCTCAAGCACATCAACAGCTGTACCAGCCCACCCGCACACAGTCTTGAGCATGCGCTGCACATGCTCCGGGGTAGAGATATTAAGCAAGCGGGCAGCGAAAGACCCATCGTAGTAAGCCTCATGGAGGCGGTTGGCCTGCAGATGGCACACCAACTGCTCTTCCAGCCGGTTCACCAGGCGCTGCTCATCATCGCTCAGTGCAATAGTCACTACCACACCACCACCTTTCGTTTCGGACGAGCCGGACGCACCGGCCGCTTCTTCTTGGAATAGGTCCGCCCCGTGAGCGCCAGCGTGGCAGCCACGAGCGGGGTAATGTCAGCGTCCTCATTAGCGCGGTTCCACGCCCACGAATCACCAAGCTTGCGTTTACGGGCAGACGCAGCCGCCAGGTTGAGCGAAATCTGGTCCAAGTGTCGAAGGTCGTGCGACATCACGGCATCGTAGAGCTGGCCACACGCAGCGGCCATGATGTTTGAGCCCGTCCTCGAGACCTTCACTCCCTGCGCCTCCAGCGGCTCGATAAGCGAACCAGCCGGGGAAAGGACATCAATCATCAGTGCGCTGACCTCCTGCTTGGACAAAATGGCCTTCAGACGCGGAATCACCCAATCAGGAGTTCCACGCCGGTTCTCGATAACGTCAACCCAGAGATGACCGTCAACAGAGGTACCAGCGGCCACAATCGAGGCAGCATCACGACCCGGCGCGATGTCCACGGCCAGGACGACGGGTTGGCCGTCGTCGACGAGGTTGGAGTCGGCGCATGCATCCCAGTCTTCAAGGGGAAGGACTCGGCTAGTGCGCTCCTGCTCCCACATCCCGAGACGCTCGCGGCGGAATCCGGCGTCTGAAAGAGCTGAGCGCTCAGCTTGTACAGCGCCGATGGTGATGCGCTTGCCCAATGCGGGGTTCGCAGCCAGCCATAGTGTTTCGTCGTCAGCGTCAACCTCAACGGTGTCCGGGGCAGGGGCGGCTGACCATTCAGCCCATAGGAGGGTGGGGTCGGTGCCTGCGTGCGCGGCGTCGTGGAGGCGGCGGAATACATCACCGTAGAGGTCATCGGGTGCTGGCGGTGTGCCGGTGAAGATTTGCTGCGGCTCACTCGACGGTGAGATGACCGGCAGCAATGATTCCAACGTCTCATCGGTTAAATGCTGCGCCTCGTCGAGAATCAGCGTGTCACCGGAGAAACCACGGCCTGATGTCTTTGAGCGAGAAATGAACTCGATGGAACCGCCGTTGTCGAGAAAAATAGCTTCCTGCCCGTTGGTCTGCCGAAGCGTGGTGATGTGAGCTTTCAGCTCGTTGTGGTTCAGGAAGAAGCCCGAGATTCTCTGAAACGCCTTCCTATTGGTTTTCACCTCGTGAGCAGTATGGATGATGCGGCGTCCGAGTAGTACGGCCTGGCCTAGCTCAAGGATTTCGATAATGGCGTTCTTGCCGTTTTGGCGCGGCACGGAGACACCTACCTTGGAGGCTGCAAGCCCGCCGGAGGCATCGCGCCCCATTGCAGCGGTCACCATTCCCTCCTGCCAGGGATCCGCCACCAAGCCAAACGCTGCGGCAAGGTCAATAAAGTCAGCGCCATCGAAGTGGTCTACCGCCTGCTTTGAGGGCTTGGTCAAGAAGCTAGGTGTCTGGGCGCCCAACAACTCACCCGGCGCGGTCTTGTCGTGCTTGTCGTCGCTGTCGAAGGTCATCAAGTGCACTGCCCTCCTTTTCTACGTCGGTGAGAAGCTCAATCTTTTCCACGATGTCGGCCAAGCGTGCAGCTAAGACGGCAACGTCGCGCGGTTGGTCGCACTCATCAATTTCAAGGGCCAGGCGATCGCGCAGTGCTTGGTAAGTCTCGAGCGCCTTATTGGTGGAGGCAGCAGCAAAAACACCAGCTAAACCCTGTGGTTTGGCATGTACCCCACCAGTCCCGGTCTGTAGTTCTGGGTAACGCTCTGGATGGCGCTGAACACGTTTTTTGCACCTATCCGAGCACCATTTCGTCTGCCGCCCTCTCAGAGGTGTGCGGCAGGCAACGCAAAATCTCACGATTCACCCCCTCGATTACGCTAAAGTCCCAGTTAAACCCTATTTTTCGGAGGGGGATCGCAGCATGGCAGCCCTCCTCGCGAGCCTGGCGCGCCGAGGGTTTCCTCCCCAGGTCTTACCACGCGCGCACATGCTGGTTCTTCTTCGGCGCACGCCGCGAACCTTTAGCACCAGCTGATTTGTTGCACCCTAAATGCATCGGCTGCAGACTTCCTAGATTGGAGCCACCCGCAGCCACTGGAACAATGTGATCAGCCGATGGGCTCATTGGGTGCGGCGCCTTCATCGTCTTATCAATCAGCAGGCCACACCACGCACACACCAGTTCATCTTGAGCTAGCAGGCGTGCACGCTTCCTGCGGTAGGCCCTATCACCGGTACGCGACACTACGCACCCCCTTTGTGCCCGAGCACAACAAAAGGCACCCGAACTATTCCAGTCCGAGCGCCCAACTCTTACAAGCGTAAGCTTAGCACCCTGGGTGGGCCACGTAAACACTTTTCCCTGACCTGCACAAACCAAGCACATCTGACAGGCGTACAAGCATGCGACCATCCGGTGTTATCTCAGCGGTAATCCTGCCATCCGCTACTGCCCGCCGAATCGACGCGCGGGAAACAGGCCTACCCAACAACGCTGACCATGCTGCGATCTGACGAGCTGTCCCAAACTCCAACGGCTCCGGATCACCCACACCCGCAGGCGGCGACACCACATCCGAGACCACACGAGCAACCGCGATGACCTCCTCAGCACAACGCTG
Organism: Corynebacterium aurimucosum ATCC 700975; assembly: GCF_007672725.1. Taxonomy (GTDB): domain Bacteria; phylum Actinomycetota; class Actinomycetes; order Mycobacteriales; family Mycobacteriaceae; genus Corynebacterium; species Corynebacterium hesseae. The sequence continues at coordinate 77,682 of NZ_VDTC01000006.1, read as the reverse complement.
ACCCCACGCCACCTGCTCTAGCAACGGCAAGCGATGACGCAACCACTCCGCGCGCTGAGCTAACGACGCCTCGGCCGGAAGCGAACCGCACTCAGGCACAGCACGAACCAGACACCCGCACCAATAGCCCAGCACCTCCAAAGCATTCAGCTTCAAATCAAGCAGCGGCAAAGACACCGGCGGCCTAGACTCCCGCTTCGACGGAGGCTTACCCGCGTTCTCTCCGCTCGACGGTTGACGCGGCTCCATAAGCTCATCAAGCCCAGGACCATCCAACGCCAGACGCACCAAGGCACGACCACAAGCATCCATCAAGTAATCATCCATCCACTGACCTCCTTCTTCTTCCACCTCGAGAACCTCTACGTCGGCGTTTGGCACAGCTGTGCCCTGCCCTAACCGTTTCTTCCCGACCCGTCCCGTCCCTACCCGACCCGACGATCCCAGGCGCGTCACCCGAGCGTCCTGGATCGCGACCCAGGTTTTTAGGTGGATCGTCATCTGCAGCGGGCGAGCCGGCCGTTGAGGCGCTCAAGCCTGTTGCGGATTGGGGATCAGTAGTCGCGCTCTCCGGTGTCATGGTCTGCGCTCCTGCAACCGATGAGCCGGCCGTTGAGGCGCTCGAACCGGTTGAGTGTGCTGCAGTGCGCATGATGCGCTCCATTTCTTCCGGGCTCGCGGTGACCCACTCGGGAATCTCATCATCGAGAGGGGCCCGCGCTCCTGCAACCGATGAGCCGGCCGTTGAGGCGCTCGAACCGGTTGAGTGTGCTGCAGTAGCCGCCTCGTCGTTGTGCTCCTGGACGTCGGCCGGCGCTCCGGAATCAAGGTGTGCTGCCGATAAGGCGCTGCCTTGACCGTCTGCGTCCTGGCTGATGTCGAGGGGCAATTGTGGGGCGGATAGCTCGATGCGGATTCCGTGGTCGATACACCACTGATCCTTGTTGACGAAGTCGACGGTTTTCTGACTATAAATTGGGTTTTCGGGCTCTGGTTTAAGGTGTAGTTCCTCGCCGTTTCCGCGGCGGGAATTACACGTCTTGCAGGAGACCACGAGAGTGTCGACGGTCGAGTTCTTGTGCTTTGTTAGCGAATCGTAGGTAGCGGCTCTCCTTCCGCGCCTGTTGGACCAGGACACTGATTTGGCGCACCAGCGACAGACATCTCCATCGCGGACACGCACCTGGGCAAGTAGGCCCGGGGTGCGTTTGTCTTTGGCGCGGTTGCGGTCTTGTTCGACTTCCTCCCGGCGGCGCATATGAACGAATTCCTCATCATTGAGGACAAGGCGGATGACGTAGCGGTCATCCAGTTTGGTTTCTTCTGCGATGCCGGCGGTTTTCAGAGCATCGAGGACTGCACGCTCGCGGCCTGGTGCGACTTGGGCAAGTGAACCCATTTCAACAATGCCGTCAGTCAGGTGAGCAGCAGAGCCCGCAGCAATCTGGGCAAGTACTCCAAAGGCTTCGTTTTTCTGTTGATGGTCTAGCCCGGTAGCCACAAGAAGCCTCGACATCATGGGGTGCGTGACGATATTGTCACCGATGCGCAACCATGCCATGGTGTGGTTCTCCTTTCTGTGGCTCTACGGGTCGTGGTGGGCTAAGGCGGTGGTCTCGGCGGGCTAATAGGTGGCCTGTCCTTTCATGTAATGGCTGCTTATGCGGCAACGAGGGCATCAGTAAGGCGACGATGAACAGTTTTGACGGTGAGCCCGAGCTTATTGGCCAGCAAGGCGTGTACTTTGTCCTCGGCGTATCCAAATCCCCGGAAAAAGCGGTACTCCTCAAGAAGATATTGGCTTTCCGCGCGGTAATGCTCATCGCGGGCTATCATCGAGCACTCTTTACAGTGCTTGGCGCTGCGCTTGGCCAAGGGCTCTTTGCACCGGGCGCAAAATGAAGCCGGCAGCTCATGAGCTGCGCAGTGCTTGACGTAGCAAGCACGGCAGCGCACCTGACCGCGGCGAATCGGTGTTGCACAGTCCACACAGTGGTTCTCGGTGGCCCGAAGATAGCCTACATAGCAGTCACGACAACGGGTTTTGCCTGACCCTAAGGATTTTCCGCAATCAGCACAGATGTTCTTCCTACAGGCATGGCGGTACGCATCCGCGCAGGCACGACAGCGAACAGCGCGGCGACTCGACAGCTCTTTTCCGCAGTCTTTACACGTATTTTTCATGCTGACAGCCCTCCAATCTCCATCAACGGGCACCACGGTGACACCGCGGAAGATTTCGCGCCCGCGGTGTGGTGGTGTGCCGCCAGGAGGCGCAGAAGACGGTTCAGTGCCCGCGCCGCGTGCTTCTCAGCCCGCTTATGCGGGTCTTCTTCGTAGTCGAAGATGGCGGTAACGATCTCAGTCTCGGCTCGCTGCCGGAGTTCTTGGTTCATTCGTAGCTCTTTTCGATAGTGCAGCCTGCAGCACGGCGGGCAGCGGCATAATCCTCAGCCTGCTGCTCAGCGGTGCGGCTAGTAGTAATGAGCTGGTTGGTGGTGCCGACAACACTGGTAATGACAGTGTCACGGAAAGTGCGGGTTACTCGTGTCCCGTCCGGGGAAATCGCAGTAACTGACCTGGTTGATGACATTAGGCCTCCTTAAAATACGTAGAAAAGCGGTTGGGGCGTCTCGTGCGGGAGAGAGCCGGATAGCACTCACGGCACAACCCCTCCCCCAGATGATCTCGGGAGGACTGCAGGCTCTGGTTCTTCCAGGTGCGCATCGCTACAAGCTTGCAGCCACAGCCAAGGCAGGTCGACTGCCATTGAACGTTTTGCCTCGGTGTGACGTCACAGTAACGAGCAGCAACTACCCCGTCGATGAAGACACCGGCAGTCTCATGCCTGGCAAGGCGGTCCTCGCACCAATCAAGGGCAGGGCAGCCAAGACACAGAATGCGGGCACGGTGCACGCGCACTGTGCGGTCTTTTGACATCTCACGCGGCGGAGTCTCCCACACATTGGGATGACCAGGCCTCGCGCGATGCTCAGGCCTCCTGCACACATGGCGAACATCTGGTGTTGCCGGTTCCAACAGGCTCACGCGACCCCCTGCGGTGGTCGAGCAGTCACCAGACGGGTCCCTGCACTAGAGCCAGTTGCTTCCTCTGCATCAAGCTCTGGCGAAGGAGTTTCGCCCGGCTTAGCATCAAGCTTGCCGTCGCGATCATCATCGTGCATGACAGTAGAGAGCACTCGCAGGTCCCCGGCGTACGTCAACGCCTTGGTAGTTACCCACTTATCCTGCGTGGCCAGGAAGTGAACATCCGGGTGCTTCTTGAGGATGGTGCAGGCAGAGAAGATATTCTTCATCATGGCTGGCTCCAACACTCCGGAAGTCACACGTTGCCTGTCTTCGTGAGCAGTGATGACTTTGGCAATCGACGGTGCTACTTCAAGCTCACCTCGGGGTATCTGATGCCGGTAGAGATGCAAGTCCAGGCCCGTCGCGTCGTAGAAAAAAGCGCGGAAATCAGTGAGCTCAATTGCAAGAATCGGCTGGTCCTCTAAGTCAACGTCCTTCACAGAACGGAAAGGAAAGAGCATCCTCAACTCTTTGACCTGTGCGCCAGTTAATTCAATGCAGGCATCTTCATCAGTGCTTAACTTGATCCAACTTGCCTCAACGGTCACCGCCGCAAGCTGGCCAACTGTCATGGCAGTCACGACAACATGATTGCGCTCAGGGACGAACTCTATGCGGATTTTCGGGTTATCTTTATCCGTGAAAACTGCTGCAGCACGGATAGCGTTAATGAATCCCCATAGGTAGACCACAGCAGTACTGCGCGGCTGCCCCACAGTGGTTAATCCTGCCATTATTTGCTCCTTTCGGTTATCTCAAGTTCCATTTGCCCAGGGATTTGGTCAAGCTTCTGCGGTGTTTCAATCCAGCGATGGAGCTGAATCTTGCGCTGTGGCTCCAGGCGCTCCCACCACACCTCGGCGTCTTCAAGGTCACGAGCCCCCATGCGGCTACTTCTTGTCTTTAGCGCGATTAATGCGCTTGAGGATGCTGGCAGGTAACTCTGTATCTGGGCGCTGCGCCGAGCATTTAGCAGCGTGCGCAATCCACAGCTTGATACCGCGGGCGGCTACCTCTTCGGCGTCATACTGTCCCAGCTGAACCGCGACAGTAACGCGCTTGCCGGACTGGTAATCCGTTGTATGGCGCAGCATGATGCGCCCATTCGGATCAGTGCCCGGTTCAAGTGCAAGCCGCTTTCTAGCCGGAGTCCACACCCACTTGATGCGATCCCCACACTCAGGACAACGCGGATCCTTAGTCGACACCGGCCCCGCCAATCCCCGTCTCGACGTCACCGAACGGGTCTAACCAGCGTGCAGACATAGAGTCCTCCACCGCGCGTTTCTCCCGCTCCTCCAGAACAACCTCCACAACGGTGAGGTCACGGTCAAGGTCTGCAACAACCTCCTGGAGCTGGCAGACAGTCTGTTTCAGGATCATTACGCAAATGATGGTGAAGACAAGGGCAATGCCGTAAACAATGATGGTTAAGGTGCTCACAATTACTTCTCCGATTCCTTAGTGGTGTTTTTAGAAAGCAGTTTCCACGCCGCAGCAACTGAGCGGTACGCCTTTTCGTCGTCCCCGCTTTCCCAATGCATTGATGCGCGCCGCAAGTGGTTCGACGAGGTCGTGATACATCCCTGCAGGCGCTCCACGGTCTTGCGAAGCTTGTCACGCTCCGCCAGAACACCGTGACTATCCAGCTGATTAGCGGTTCCCTCAGCTTTTCCAGCCGCATCACGCGACTGGCTCGCAGACTGCGCAGTCTTGGCTAGCTGAGCCTTATACTCCTCACAGCGCTTAATCGTCTCGGCGAGCTTGTCCTGGAGCTCATCAACCTCATTCGATTTGCGTGCCGTCGCCCTGCGTGCATCAGCCAGGGCTTTCTCCGAATAATCGAGATTCTTATTCAGCCTGGCCAGCTCAGCTTTAGCCCGAGCAGAGTCATCAGCAGTAGATTCAAGACACTGCGCCAGCTTGCTCTCCAACTCCGCAACACGGCCCTTACAAGCTGCATAATCCTTCCTCAACTGCTCAACCTCTTCGAGGTCCGCAGGCTCAGCCTCGCGCTCAGCCAACGCATACTCAGCCTCAATAAGCTTGAGATACAACTGGCCAATAACAGTCTCAACGCCCTGCGGAACTGTGTGCTTAAGTTCCATGGCTAGGCCACCTCCTGCATAAACCGGTCAAGCTCAGAAATCGGGATGAAAATCTTCACCCTCTTCTGAGTGGCCTTATGAGTTGGCCGGCGCCGACAGCGGATAAGCCCCTGACGGCAGAACTTACGAACAGACCACTCTGAGTAGCCGACATACTTCGCAAACTCAGCCACGGTCAGCAGCCTTTCAGGCTCTGGAATCTTAGACATGAACAGCCCCCTCCTGGGCTGGGTGGCGAAAATAGTCGCCGATGAGAGTGGTGATAGTACGGTGTAGTGGCACGTTGGGCGGCAGCTCAAGGCCGCTGTGCTTGCCGACGACGACCAGGACGCCGTCCTCAAGACGAGCAATCCACGTACAACCGTTGGCAGTGACCTGCCACATGTTTGGGCCAATAGTGCATACCCGCCTGATAAGCTGGGTTAAGGCTCCGGGGCACATCCGGGGCTCCTTTCGTTTTGTGCTGATTTTCCACTGCTGTGGGGTTAACAATGTGGTTCACTTTCCGCAGGGCTGCTGCCCTGGAAAGTGAGGTGATTTAAATGTTGAAGTTCGAGCACATAACCGGATTGAATGTTGAGGGTGTCGCCCCGGCCGAAGATCTGATTGATTCCATTCGGGAAGCCCTTGCTGAGGGCGGCGACCCGGCACCCGGGTTAGCTCTTGCGCTGGTTAAGGCGATTGCCGAGTTGGAGACGGCGAAGAAGTCGATTGCCGACCTGGAAGAGCGGATGGAGTCGACGCAGCTCTACGTCATTGGCCTTGAGACGCGCCTCGTTGAGAGCGGCCTCCGCTTCGGCGACCCGGCTGCGAGCATCAATCCGAGTGCCACGCCCGACGGCGAGTCCCTTAACCCCGGCGGTGACCTCTCGAAGTAGGTCATCAATTTCTTTCGCGGTGTAGTACCTCTTGCCCGGAAGATTCACGGTCACCTCCGGCGTGCCAGCGCCGGGGGTTTCTTCGTGGTTACTCATAGTTTTTCCTCTCTTGATTCCCTCCTGCGGTATCCCCTGCCACAGGAGAGTTGCTATCCGTTACGGCACCAGAAGGGCCTGTTCCAACACAGCCTTCTGGGCCGCGGTCAAGCTCATACAACTCGACATAACCAACGATGCGAAGGCCTCAGACGGCACTTCACGCGCTGTCCGGTATCCCTGTCCGTAAATGCCGTCAATAATCATTTCGGTGAAGCATTCCGCCTGGTCTTGCCAGCCCGGTTCGAAACCAAACTCAGTGCGACAACGCACATCAATACCGGCGCGCATCATGTCGCGGATCGAGCGCGACTGCAGCTCCTCCCAGCTCAATGCATCCATCTTGTGGGCTCCTTTTCTTCCTTCGTGCATGTATTTCTTCATGATTTGCCGATTCCCAGCACGACTAAGCGGTGGGAATTAAAATCCTTGATTCATCCCGTTTTCTCGGAAGGTTTGTCATGGGTGTTTTGATGTTTGGTCCGCTCTCCGATTTCGCTTTCGGAGTTTCCGACAAGGTTGTTGCTTCGGTAGCTGAAGCTGCGCTCCAGGGCTTGCACAAAGGGATGTTCGTCTCCCTTGCTGGCATTGACGGAGACAACGGGGGTTATCTCCAAGTTGATGTGAGTTTGTTCGTGCCCGAGGTCCGAGGCGAGAAAGGCGAGAATCTCGTCGATGACACACATGCAATGTGGATTACGCCTGTCACCACTGGTGACGTTGAGTTTCCCGTTGATGACATGCTTGTCGAGCAACTGCTTGAAGTCATGGAAGAAACCGATGGCTGCATCGTTTTCGACTCCGAGGACAAACCCGTACTTCTTCCTCAGCGCGCAAAAGCTTTGCTTACTGGCGCTCGGCGCATCAACCTCTACGAAGACATCATCTTTCCTATGCCAGGGCATTAGCTTTCCCCTTCGTCTATGTTCCGATGCCCGTCTCGCTTAACCAGCGGGCTTCTAGGGCTCCCAGCCGATGATGCGCGCTTGTGCTGGGCAATGAGCTTCTTGATTTTCCGGCGGCGCTTCCAGCGTCGAAGTACGCTTCTGGCATGTGCGAAACGTGGATTCTTGAGGTAAACGGTCACCGCTGCGAGATGGACTCTTGGGCTTACCCCTTCCTGCGGGAGTGTTGGCGTCAGCTCCAGAAAGACGGTGTACCTTTCGAGCTTCGAATTGATAACGGGGACCCGCTGCGGGTGGACATCGAATCGGACGTTAACTTCCTCGTAGTCGATGGGCAGGATGTCCAGCTCGTTGAGGAGCTTGACGATGCCGACTACCAGCTTTTTATGGACTACTTCGACTCGGGTGAGAAGCATGTCTACCGGCTCGTCGATATCCACTCCAATGAAATTGGTTTCCCCAGAGCGCAGGACGTTCAGTGACGTCGAATACACCCTGCTCCCAATCCAGAACCCAACCATGCGGTGAATGCTCCCGCCATCATCACCGGACGGAATCATCATGCGCCTCCGGTGATAAGGCTGCCGGTTGTCATTCTCACGCAACCGCCTGATATCAGTCTTCATTTGCTTTCCTCTCCATTCCTGGCGCTCCCTAAGAGTGCTTCTCTGCGCCGGCCTTTCTGAAACTCCCGGCGCGCCTAGGCGGCCGGTTCTTCTGTCGGTTCTTCAGCTATGGCTTGGACTGCAGATTTAATGTCGGTAACTCCCGCTGCCTCCATGAGCTTGATCGCAGTTGCCAACTTGACGTCAAAACCGCGTCGAATGCGGCTTACCGTTCCAAGAGAGATGCCCACCGAAGCCGCAACCGCTTCATCTGAACTAACTCCCCGCGCTTCCCGAATCTGGTCGATTAGTGCTGGTTTGATGCGGTACTCCATACCCAGCTCCTTCCTGTGCAGTTTGCTTACAAATCCCATTATGCACACACAAAGCAGAATGCACAACTCGTTTTGCACAATCCGTTATTACCCCAGTTAATTACATGTCTGCATATTGCAATCAGTTAACGCATTGTGCATAATGGGTTGCATGAGCAATCACATCAGTTGGTATAAATCGCTGGTTGGATCCGATACTGAAAAAGCGGCGTCCGACCGCGCCGGCATCACAACCAGCACCCTCAACCGTCAGCTGGCCAAAGGACACCTATCAGAAGGAAATGTCATTGCCATTGCACGCGCATACGGAGCAAACCCCGTCGATGCACTGGCAAGAACTGGATACATCACAGCCGAAGAAGCCGCTGGCAATGGCCGGGAAATAGCTGAGCTGCTTTCAGACCAGGAACTCATACGGGCCCTGGCACTACGCATCAATCCGGATGAAGAAATCTGGTCGCAAGCATTTGGAACGGTTGTAAACGAAACATCGAAAGCCGCCTCCCCAGCCGAAAAAGCTGATGTCCAGGCAGACGTTTACGATTTGGACAGCCGCTCTCACGACGACCTGATTGAACGAATCAACGCCGGAATTGAACCGGTAGCCGCGCAGGAAGCGACGGAGCCGCTAGAGGAACACCATCCGTAGAAAGTCAGAAAGGAGCGCCCGATGTCCCCCATCGAGGAGCGTCTACACGACCTGCTCGACCAGGCCGGCGTGGAGCTCGTAGAAACAGGCAGACTCGACGTCCGCTACAACGCCTGCTACCACCACGCCACCGGCACAATCATCGTGCGCAGCGGACTAGACCCCGCCACCCGCATCTGCGCCATCGGCCACGAGCTTGGCCACGCCGCCAACGGTGATGATTGCTCCACCGCGCGGGCAGAACGCCTCGCAGATGAATGGGCCGCGAGAAACCTCATCGACATCGACCTAGTCGAAGACGCCGCCGCAGACAACGGCGGAGCACCAAGCGCCATCGCCGCCGAGCTAGGCGTCACGCCGCGGCTCCTGACCATCTGGATGCAACTCTACGAAGCCGGCCGAATCCCAACCCACAGCCCATACAGCTGCATGATTCTCTAAGTCCGAATCACCCCCCAAGGAACCACCTAATACCCCTCGCCTAAAGGTAAATAACCTTTACAACTGCCAGGTCAAACAGCATAAGCAATTCGAGTAAGGACGACTATGGATAACAAGCACTTAGAGCCCATTTATGACGGCTCAAATGAGTTTGTCATGTATTCCACCGAAGACGGGAAAACGGAAATTCACCTCCGTGTCGTCGATGGAACCGTTTGGATGACCCAAGCTGAAATGTCGGAACTTTTCGCAGTCTCACGTTCAAGCATTAGCGAACATATAAAAGCCATCATTAACTCTGGCGAGCTACAGCGCAAAGAGGTTGTTCGGAAATTCCGAAAGGAACAAGGTCAAGGCGTACAGGGACGTTCCCTTGACCACGCGCCATCGCCGCCGAGCTAGGAATTACCCCACGACTGCTACGAATCTGGATGCAACTCTACGAAACCGGCCGAATCCCAACCCACAGCCCATACAGCTGCATGATTCTCTAAGTCCGAATCAAACCCCAGCGCCACCAACGACCCGCAACCGCTTCAAACGTTTGAGTCAGGACGTAAATTCAAACATCTTTTGAAACGACCAGCTCAAAGCGTATTTAGCAATGCTCCACCCCAACCAGAGAAAGACGAAGAAATGAACTCCGAAGAATACAACGACGCCCTCATCCAACCAGGCGCAAATATCAAAGAACAGCAAGTCCTAACGCTCCGATTTAATGGCAGCAACCCAGCTGGACAAACCCTTCACGAGCTACGAGCAGAACACGTTTCCGATGTCCTAGAAGGAATATCAGAACTGGTCCAGGACTTCGATAAAGCAGGTGCTTTCCACAATGCAGGCCCCAACAACAGGGATCTTTTCGTCCGACCCGCCAAAGAAGGCTCCTTCATAATCGAGCTCATCCAAGTAATTGTCGATAGCCCGCTCGCAGAAGCCGCGGCCGAAGACCCTGCAGGAGTGGCAACGGCATTAGGAGCACCAACAATCGGGCAAATCGTATGGTCCGCAATTCGAATCTTCAAGGACCAAGTGAAAGATTTCGATAAGCTCGACGATGGCAACGTAAAGATTTACTGGACAGACGGAACTGCTTCCGAGGTATCTGCTGCTGTTTGGGCCGAACTCAATAAGCGTGAACGACGAAGGAAAAAGCAGCTCCGCAAAATCATGCGCCCTCTTGAAGATGGACGTGTCACCTCATTAGAGGCTCGAGATAATTCAAATCTCAACGATGAACCACTCGCAAGCTTTACCAAGGCAGACTACCAAGCAGTAGAGCCAAACGAAGATGAACAAGAAGACTTCGATATTTTCGAAACCACTGGCCAGCTCTCAGCTATCGACTTCGACGACCCGGACCGGTGGAAAATCAAAACTGCCTTCGAAACACGCGTAGCCACAGTCGAAGACGAGGACTTTCTAACGGAAGTTAGTAAAGGCCTTAACCTCAATGGAACTGATTCATACGACCTCAAAATCCGTGAGGACAAAGTCACAAAGAATGGTCGCACCAACAAAAAGTGGACTATTCTGAGAATCCAAAAGAAGGAGAAGACCCGTGACGCTCAAGAACCGGACTCCGGCCAATAGGCCCAAGCCCGATTCACCGCGCCCAAAAAAGGTCATCGACATCTACAGCGTCATCCTCCTAGCCCTCGGCATCGTCTCTGGAATTGTCGCGTTCAGACTAACCCTCACTACGGAACTGAACGCCCTAGTCCTCATCCCATCGGTCGTTGCCGCCACTACTGGCGCCCTAAACCTCACGACTACAAAAGGGCCGCGGTAAACACAGATACCCCCGAATATGCAATTACACCGTAGATTGCCTATTCCCGTTATGCCCGCAAGCTTGCACTGCGTGGCTCCGCTATAAGCACGCTCCCCTCACCTGGAAAGTTTGGTCGCGGACCAGGTGAAGGGAGGCTCCATCAAAGCAACTCTTACGTTTTTCGCATGAGTTCACTCTGACAAGAAAGAAGTGTATCCCATGGCCTACGTTGTAGACCTCTGGACAAAGAAGAACCCCGATAAAAGCCCCGGCGCGCCGAAGAAGATTCCGAGTGCCCGGTGGGGCGTTGGCCGGCGCTGGCAGGTGCGCTGGCAAGAAGGCGGTGAGTGGGTCTCGGAGACGTTCGTGTCTCAGGACGCTGCCGAGTTGCACCGCTCGCGCGTGGAGGTGGGCCAGGACGAAGGGACGTGGATCACTAAGGAGAAGAAAGCGATCACCTTCGAGGACCTATGGAAGCCTTGGTACGCCTCAAAGGCCGGTATCTCCGAGAAGACACGGCGTGACTATCTGTCGGTGTGGGAAACCCACGTACGGCCGACGTGGGGCGAGCAGGCGTGCGCTACGGTGCAGCGCTCGATGGTGACGTCATGGATTGCCACGTTGGTGAATACGAAGACCGTCAAGGAGGGCCAGGAGCCGCAACCGCTCGGGGATGCGCAGAAGTACAAAGTCGGCGTGGTCATGCGTGGACTCATGGACTTGGCCAAGGAGCGCGGCGCAGTAGCGTCGAACCCTTTGGAGAAGGCCGTGGCCAAGAAGCCCGGGCCTTCGGAGCGCCGGTATCTCAAGGTTCACGAGGTGGACGCGCTCGTGGATGCGGCGCCGACGGATGCCGCGCGCCTGCTGCTGCGTGTGCTCGTCATGACGGGCCTGCGGCCGGGCGAGGCGAAGGCGTTGAAGGTCAAGGACCTGGACTACAACCGCGCGCGGCTGATGATTCGCCGTGACGTCGACGATTTAGGGCGCGTGGATGCGACCAAGACGCGCAAGCATCGTGACGTGCCCATTGGAGGAACGTTGCTGCGAGAGCTCATGGCTAACGCCGAAGGTAAGTCACCTGAGTCATGGCTCGTTCCCGACGAGCGTGGCCACGTGTGGACTACCGCGCGCTGGAGGACTGTCTGGTTCAACATGCTCCAGTACACCGGCATCAAGGGCCTAGACACCTACGAGCTGCGGCACACCGCGGCCTCGTTGGCTATCGCGGCGGGTGCGGACGTGAAGACGGTGCAACTCATGCTTGGCCACGCCTCGGCCGCCATGACGCTGGATACCTACGCGCACCTGTGGGAGGAGGGCCTCGACGCGATTCCTGACGCTATCGAGTCAAAGATGGCCACAGAGCGAGAATCCAGAGCGATTAGCCAGCGAATGGCAGATGCCTCCGAAGCCGAGCGTCGACGCTCGATGTTCCGCATCGTGTAGCCCGGCGCGCAATAGGGTTATAGGGCAAACTACCTAAAAATTCCCCTATGCCCAGTTGGCACATAGCGGCTTAGCGCGCTATAATGATGATACAACTTAAGAGAGGAGGTGATTGCGTTGAGCGAAATCGTCCAGATTATCGCCGCTGTTACAGCGTCGGTAGTCGCGATTAGCGCCGAAGCCCGGAAGTGGTACACCACCATCAAGGACTCCAAGAAGCGCAAGAAGTAAGACCCCGGGTTCGAAATGCGCTAATCATTCCGAACCCGGGGCTTACCCCCAACATTCTCCACGACAACGAAAGGAAAGGCAATGAGCCCCATTGAATCTGCCGCCGTCTACATACTCGGCGCCATCGTGCTCTACGCACTTACTGGCTTTGGGTGGCTTCTGGCACTGGGCGGCGGTCTCGCACTGTCCGCTGTCACGCGCCACGTCTACTCCGAGGAACACGCATGATCCCCATCATTACCGACCGCGAGACGGGCCGTGAGCTATGGAGGGTCAAAGAGTGCGCCGAACATTGTGGCATTAAGCCGTCAACCTGGACGACTTACACGGCCCAGGGGCGCACACCTGCACCTGTCGGTCACTTCGATAAGCGGACACCCCTGTGGGACGCCGAGGAAGTCAAGGCCTGGCACACAGCCCGGCCTGGCTCTCCGGTTAAGAATCACAAGTAGGCCTAAAAGAAGGCCTTGTAAACCAGTAGTCCCGCAGCCGCCAGCATTGCCAGGATGGTGACAATCATGACGACGATGTCCGCGACATAACTGAACTTGTAAAGCTTGGGGTGGCGCTCTACACAGTTGTTGAAACGGACATCGGGGTCTTTATCGGGGAACGAGCAGTCACTAATGAACTGGAAGTATCCGATGAATGGGTGCCAACGAGTAAGACCGGTATAAAAGGCCGGCGACTTAAAGTCACTCGTCTCCTGTTCCGGCCGAGGATTGGGATGAGGCTGCCAGACAGCCTTGTTCGCTGCATCGCGGTCGATGGGCTTATCTCCCTTGGCAGCAGTAACGGGAACCCGATCAAAGTCCTGCCCCTTCCCATCGACGTCGCTCACTAATAAACCTCCGGGGTCTTCTCTAAGCGCTCGGCGCGCTTGCGCACTGCAGGCGCGGACACGCCGAAGTGGACGGCCGTGGCGAACTCGCCCTTCTCCTCGAGCATAGGCAGGAACTCGTGGGCGGGCATGAGCAACGAACCAGCGAACTCGTCGGCGTAGAACTCATGAAGGTCATACGACTCGGGATCAGTCGAGCGATAGTCAATGAATGAGTACTCGGTATCGTTGGCAACTTCGCGGCGCTCGACCAGGTGTCCAATCTCGTGCGCCAAGGTGAAGCGCTGCCGCACCAAAGGCTCCAGAGAGTTGATGTAGATGATTGGCTGCCCGTTATCCTCCTTGAGGACAAGACCGGACACAGACGAATCAAGGGGGCGGAAGTCGACCGCTGCGCCATAGTGCGCAGCAATCTGAACCAAACCATTGATGTCACGCCGCGCGATTGGGAAATGCGCGAGGACGGTAGCTGCACGACGACGCGCATCCTCATAAAGCAACATGGCGCCCTCCCTTCCTTTCCTCCATCGTATCGGGGAAAGTAGGCACGTGAACACGTAGGGCACCCGGCGCGTCCACACATGAACCCCGCCAATTCGCTGTGAACGTCTTGGCGGGGCTTATGCGTGTGCGGATGATGTTGAGTCCTGGCGTTGGCCACAAGCCTCATGGTCATGCGCAAACCGCTCTACCCATCTCGAGGAAAGGTCGGGCCTGTGGCCAACACCTGTGACTAACGTTACGGGGTACCGTGACGTCCCGCGGTTGCGGTGACAGTAATCCGTTCACACGGTGATCACATTTCGTTCACACACAGAATGAACACGACTCAATGACCAGCAACAACCCGCAACACTTGGGGAAGACCCATAAACGCAAATAAACCCCCAGGCTATCCGGTGTTTATGCCGTTTAACCTGGGGGTTTAGGTGGTGCGCCCGGAGGGATTCGAACCCCCAACCTTCTGATCCGTAGTCAGATGCTCTATCCGTTGAGCTACGGGCGCAGTCCGTTGGTTTGCAGTGCTTGACGCCGGAGCGTGTGCGCTCTGCTGTGCAACGAGGAATAACTATACCCACACGCTAGAAATCTGACAAATCCCGATGTCAATGCATGTTTTCTACCCAAGAAATGGGCATAGCAATTCACCCCGTGTTCACCTTAAGGAGGGACTAGACGAGGGTGGCCACTTCGGCGTCGGAAAACACGGCGTCACGGAAAGCCTGCAGAGTGGACTCGTGGTCGAAGTCGATGCCAATGAGCACGAGCTCGGTGCCGGGAGTGACGCCGTTGGCCGCCCACAGGGAGGCCGGCATGATCTGCAGGTTTGGGCCGGCCTGCTGCCAGGCGTGGGCCACGCGCAGATCGGTATCAACCCAGCAATAGCCCTTCGAACGCACCAGTCCGGTGCTGGCACGAAGGGCCTTCAGCAGACGCTCGCGGTTGAAGGGACGGTCAGCGCGGAAGACCACGGAGGAGATGCCATATTCCTCGGTTTCCGGCGTGTGTGGGTTGGCCAGCTCCTCCGCTTAGCCGTGGCAGGTCGCGGCGGTGGCGGTGTCATAGAGGTGGGCGTCAAGAACCAGCGTGGGATCAATAACACCGTTAGTGACAGGCACGACGCGGGCGCGGGGGTTCATGGCACGCACGGTGGCGATGACGCGCTCAGTTTCGGCGGCCTCCACCAGGTCGGTCTTGGTGATGAGGATGAGATCGGCGAACTCGACTTGGTCCACGAGCAAATCGGCAATGGTCCGGTCATCCTCAGGCGTGGCCTCAATGTTCTCGGAGACCAAGCTGCGGCCGCGGCGAAGATTAGTCAGGAATGTAGAGGCGTCCACGAGGGAGACCATGGTGTCGATAGGGGCGACGTCGGCAAGCGTGGTGCCGTCCCCGAACTCCCACTCGAAAGTGGCGGCAACGGGCATGGGCTCAGAAATGCCGGTGGACTCGATGACAATCTGGTCGAAGCGGCCGGAACGAGCCAGCTTGCCGACGGACTCAATCAAGTCCTCACGCAACGTGCAACAAATGCAGCCGTTGGAGAGTTCAACGAAGCGGTCTTCGCCGCGTTCAAGATGGCCCTCGCCGGCGACGAGGGCGGCATCGATGTTGACTTCGGAGAAGTCATTGACAACAACCGCCAGCTTGCGCCCCTCACGGTTAGCAAGCAGGTGGTTGAGAAGGGTGGTCTTTCCGCTGCCTAAGAATCCGGACAGCACGGTAACGGGTGTAGCCATCCGGTAATGATAACGTTTTTCATTAATTGAGGGCTACAGGACCAACCCAAAGACCGGAACGGCAAGCAGGTAGACGGTGATGGTGATGAGCACGCAGCCAATCAGGTTGAGGCCGATACCGCCCTTGATCATGTCGCCGATCTTGACGTAGCCGGAGCCGTAGGCAATCGCGTTCGGCGGGGTCGCCACCGGCAGCATGAAGGCACAGGTTGCGGCCAGCGCCACCGGGATGGTGAGCAGCAGAACGTTGATGTCGCCATTCTTGGTCAGGCCGATACCCACGGCCACACCGCCCATAATCGGCAGGAAGGTCGCCGCAGTTGCGGTGTTCGAGGTGATCTCCGTCAGGAAGAGCACGAGCAGGGCCACCGAAGCGATGAGCAGGATGATGGGCAGGCTGCCCAACCCCTTGGCCATCTCACCAATCCACAGAGACAAACCGGACTTGTTGAACATCGAAGACAGGGACAGGCCACCACCGAAGAGCAGGAGCACATCCCACGGCATTTCGCTCGCAGTCTTCCAATCCAGCAGACGCACGCCAGTCTTCGTGTCGGCCGGGATGGTAAACAGCAGCAAACCAGCGGCAATGCCCACGATTGCGTCGTCGTAGTTGGATTCCTTGCTCACAAAGAAGGGAATGATCACCCAGGCCAAGGCGGCACCGAGGAAGATGATGCCCGTCATGACCTGCGGGCCGGTCCATGGGCCAAGCTTTTCAATCTCGGAATCAATGAGCTCGCGGCCGCCTGGAATCTTGTCCATCTCCGGCTTGAACACGGTAATCAGCATGAACCAGGCAATGAACAGGAAGATGAATGCCAGCGGCATGCCCACCATCATCCACTTGCCAAAGCCGAGGACGATGCCGTGAGTTTCCTTCATGTAGCCCATCAGCAGGGTATTCGGCGGGGTGCCGATGAGGGTGCCGAGCGAGCCAATCGACGCCGCGTACGCAATACCCAGCATGAGCGCGGTGGCGAACTTCTTCTGGTTAGCCATGCCACCGACGGCGTCGGCAGTCAGCGAAAGCACGGAAATACCAATCGGCAGCATGACCACTGCGGTAGCGGTGTTGGACACCCACATGGACAAAAAGCCGGTGGCCAGCATGAAGCCGAGGATCAGCTGCTTGGGCGAGGTACCGACGACCTTGACCACGAATAGCGCCATGCGGCGGTGCAAGTTCCAGCGCTGCAGGGCCAGGGCGATGAGGAAGCCGCCCATGAACAAGAAAATGGTGGACGAGGCATAGGGCGCACCAACATCCTTGATGCTGCCCACACCTGCCAGCGGGAAGATGACCAGCGGCAAAAGCGCGGTGGCGGCCAGCGGGATGGCCTCCGTCATCCACCACACACCCATGAGAATGGTCACGGCCGCTACGGCGCGCAGCGCGCTCTGAGTGTATTCCGTGTCATCCTTAGCACCGGGTGATTGCAGCACGGTATCGACGGCGTTGCTCGGGAAAATAAACCACACGAGAGCAGCCAAAACGAGCCCGAGGATAAGGCCAATAGCCATGCGACGCCATTCGCGCGTATCAACGCCGTGGTCGTCTTCGCCCTCCGTGTGCGATGTTGAGACGTGAGTGTGCGGGGTAGTCATCTGCCCCCTCCTTTTCCTGGTTAACCAGCCCCCATTCAGCCGCGAGAGAGTTATTAGGATCGCCGAATGGGCCTACAGCTTCAGGTTATCGAGGTCACAGACCGCCAACAAACACTTTCCGGTTATTACCCCCACTCAGGCCGCAGATTCACCCCTGTTCGCAAAATCTTTTGCAGATTAGCTGCAAAGAATACTCACCAATGTGTGGGCAGTCCTCACTCAGTTCCCTTCCTCCGCAGATCCCCAGACCTCGATCCTGCACGCAGGGCGCTGCCAAAACGCTTGCCGACGCCCCACCGCCCACCAGGGAGTTGCGGGATCGAGGTCTGGGGGTTTGCGGTTGTGGAAGTCTAAGCCGAGCTACCACAGCGCGAGGAAAGCAACCGCGCCGAGAAGCATCGTCCCCAGCGCAACGGCGGCAAGCGCCGGGGCACCGGGCAGGGCGGGTGATTCGGCCCGAGCCAGGATCTCATCAGCATGGCGCAGCTTGGCGGTGGCCAACCACAACACCACGGCCACCACTACCCCAACAATCACGGCCGCCCATGGCGCGATGGAACGCACGACGAGCAAGCCAGCAACAAGGCCCGCAAGCCCCGTGCGCTGCCAGGCTAAGCGGGTGCGCTCGGGTTGGAGGCCGGGATCAAAAAGCTCGCTCACGCTAGCAGCTCGCCCACCAGAATCATCAGGCCGATGATGATGACTACACCAACAATCAACGCCAACGCCGGGCTTGCCGGGAGCGGACGCGCATGGCGCATCGCGCGCTCGGAGGCACCCCAGTGAAACCACGCGACCGCCGGCAGGATTATGGCCACGATCAGCATGATGACGGAGACGACGCGAGTCAGCGTGGTGTTCAGCGGCAACTCGAAGGTCTCCAGCGCCACGCCACCGGCGATAAAGGCCAAGGACGTGCGGATCCAGGCCAAGAACGTGCGCTCATTAGCCATGCTGAAGCGCGGATCAGGTTCCTCCCCTGTTCCATACACCGAGCCCGGGAAACGTGCCTTCGTCATAGGCGCTACTGTAGCGCCCCGCTCCTAACTCCACAGCGCGAGGCACCCCGAGCGCGCCCCCTAAGACTGCGAGAAGGCCTCGAGATCCGCAGGGCTACCGGCGACGACGATGAGGTCGCGGTGGGTGAGCTCGGTGCCGTCGTCAAGCGGGCGCCACTGCCCCGGCCCCTGACAGCGGGAGATGAGCTGGACGTTGTGCTCCTCCCACACCTGGTGGAGGTTGAGAGGGCCCTTGCTTATCGACGCCGGCGGGGTCATCGCCGTCACGCCATAATCGGTGGCGATCTCCGCGAAATCCTCAAAACGCCCGCCCAACAAGTGCGCCACGCGGCGGCCCGTATCGCGCTCCGGGCGGATCACGTGGTGCACTCCCAGTTGGCGCAGGATGCGGGCATGCGCATCCGAATCAGCCTTGGCCCAGATATCGCTCACCCCGAGCTCCACGAGGTTGGAGGCCGTAAGGATGGAATCCTCCAGATCGGAGCCGATGGCCACGACTACTCGCTCTACCTCATCGACGCCGAGCTGGCGGAGGGCCTCGGCGTCGGTCGTATCGGCGGTCACCGCCTCGGTGAGGTACGCGGCGTGTTCGCGCACGTGTTTCTCCTCGGCATCGATTCCGAGGACCTCCACTCCGTGCTCCATCAGCTCGCGAGCCAGGGAAGAACCGAACCGGCCCATGCCAATGACGACGACCGGCGGGATATTGATGGAAGACTTTTCACGCCGCAGGGCGCTGAACATGTTAGCCAATGAACGGCCTTTCTTCTGGGTAGCGGTAGCGCAGGGTGATGGTCCGGGCGGCCAGTGCCGCCACGAAGGTGGTGGGGCCTACGCGGCCAACGTACATGATGAGGCACAGCATGAGCTGTGATGGTGCGGACAAACTTGCGGTAATACCCGTGGACAAACCCACGGTGGCGAAGGCGGACATGACTTCGAAAGTGACCTGGTCCGCCGTAAACTCGGGGTCCCAGATGCGCAGCGTCGCCACGCCCACGGCAACGACAATCATTCCGGCGGCCGTGAGCGCGAGGGCTTGACGGAAGGTGGACAGCGGCAGGCGCCGGTGCCCAATGGAGGTGTCTTCCCGGCCCAAGAATTCCGAGATCATCGCTGCGCCCAGAACGCATGTGGTGGTGACCTTGATGCCGCCCGCCGTACCGGCGGAGCCACCGCCGATAAACATCAAGATGTCCGTCACCATCAGCGTCAACGGGTGCGCCTCACCGTAATCGATGGCGTTAAAACCTGCCGTTCGGGGCGAAGCGCTCATGAAGAAGGCGTTGATGAGCTTCTGGCCCAACGGCATCCCGTTCAGTACACCGGAGCCCTCAGAGAGGAAGAAAACAACGGTGCCACTAAGCAACAAAAAGGCGGTGGCGCCCAGCGTCATCCGGGCGGTCATGGACATGCGGTGAATGCGCGGTGTACCACCACGCCAGCGCGTTAGCCGTGCGCGGGCCCGTCGCACGAACTCCGCCAGCATGGGATAGCCCAAGCCACCCGTAATCAGGGCGCAGGCGAGGGGCATCAGGATCCAAGCATCGGCGGCGAAAGAAACGACACTATCGGAATAGGTACTAAACCCAGCGTTGTTGAAGGCCGAAATAGCGTGGAAGATGCCTTCCCACACCGCGCGTCCTGGTGCTACTCCGTGTTTGGTGGCTAAACGCACGCCGATGAACACGGCAACGATGGCCTCGCAGATCAGAGTCATGACCAAGGTGAGCATCAAGGCATGTCGAATTCCGCCAGAG
The DNA here is from genome assembly GCF_007672725.1 of Corynebacterium aurimucosum ATCC 700975. GTDB lineage: Bacteria > Actinomycetota > Actinomycetes > Mycobacteriales > Mycobacteriaceae > Corynebacterium > Corynebacterium hesseae. Next base: position 57,656 of record NZ_VDTC01000006.1, on the reverse strand, counting down.
ACCACGGCGCGGCCCTCCGCAGCACTAGTTCTGCGGGCCTTGAAGCTGATGCGTCCGGTCAGAAGCATGCCCGATAACGACGCCAGGCTCATGATGCCGAGGCCGCCCAGCTGGATGAGCGCGATGATAACCGCTTGGCCGAAGGGCGTCCAATAGGTACCGGTGTCCTCCACTACGAGACCCGTCAAAGAAACCGCCGAGGTAGCCGTAAAAAACGCAGGCAAGAACGGAGTCCACTGCGGAACGTTGGCGGAAATCGGCAGCATCAGCAGCAGCGTTCCCAGGAGGATAAGCAGAATAAAGCCCGCGGCGGTGAGCCGAGCTGGGCCCAGGAAATGACCGCGTTTCACAGCGTTTCAGCTTACCGCTGGGTGCCGTTTCACGGGACCCCACTAACCTGTGAGTATCTCGAAAGTTTGATGTACATAACATCAGCGGCACCGCAAAGTAAGCGCTACATCAGCTTGGTCTTTTCCAAGGTCTCCACCCAGCCGTTGGTAAACTTCTCCAACGGTTTGTGGAAGACCACGCCCAACACGAGCATCGGTACGGCAAAAAGCAGCAGGCACAACAACGCTAGCCAGTAATCACCGTGGTAGGTACCCGCGATGGCCGCGCGGAGTGCACGGATGGTGTAGGTCGCTGGCAACCAGGGGCTGATGTTCTGGAACCACTCCGGAAGCACCTGCAATGGGTAAGCACCGCCCGACGAGGACACCTGAATCACCAACATGAGCACTGCTAAGGCTTTACCGGCGTTGGCGAAGGAGACCACGAAGGTGTAGCAAATCAGCATAAAGATAAGTGAGCTAACCCAGCCCGCCAACAGCATGAGAATCGGGTGCGCAGGCTCGATACCTACGAAGAAGATGAGGCCCAAAATGAGCATCGTCGACTGCATGAGGCCGACTGCCGCGAAAATACCGAAGCGCCCGAAGAAGCGCTGCATCGGCGAATACTTGTCCTTATCCACAACATCCGTACGCACGCTCACTGCGGTCAGCAGCGCACCCACCCACAGCGCCAGGGCGGTGTACATGGGCGTCATGCCGGCGCCGAAGCTCTTGACCGGGTAGACCGCTTGCCTGTCGACGTCCACTGGGGCCGCAATCGCACGCGCCAAGGCGTCCGGATCTGAACCAATAAGGTCCGCGAGTTTCTTCAGATCCCCGGATTCCGCAGCGGAATCGATGTCCTTCTTTAGATCACCAAACTTGTTCGCCTTGTCCTGCAAGCCAGAGGCGAGCTTCTGTACCGCATCCCGAGCATCCGTCAAGGAAGAGGAATCAATGGTGACGGGAGTCTTCGCGGTATCCAGATCCTCGCTGACCTGGCCCAGGGAATCCTGCAGCGCGCGCAAGGATTCACGCAGGCCAGAGGTGGAGATCCCCTCCACTGCCTTCTTGGCATCATCGAGGCTGGAGAGATCCGGCTTCGTCGGTTCGGGAGCGTTGGCGGCGGCCGTAAGACGCGCGTGCAGGGCACGCTCGGCGTCGATAGCGTCCTCGATCCTGCTTAACGCTTTCTCCTTATCCCCTACGGGAATCGGGAGGACCTCAATGTGGCCGTGCAGGTTCTGGTACTGGGTAATCGTGCCTTCTACCTGGCCGGCTAAGGTATTGAGCGTGGCGACACGGTCGGCGCGGGAGGCGGAGGCGTCGTCGTAAAGCGCATCAATGCGTTGGCGTACCACGTCATAACTGGCGCTGGTGGCATCGAGGGATTGCTGCAGGGCGTCGGTGGAAACATTGAGTGAGGAAGACTGGATCTCCGGCAGCTCCAGGTCTGCCGAGTCCGCAATGCGCTGGGCGCTTTCCATGAGCGGAACCGCGGTATCCACCAGGCCCGCGAGGGAACGCGCGGTACGCGCGGCCATGTCCAGCTGGGTCTGCACACCATCCGCGCGCGCCTGCATCCGGTCCAACACAGCCTTGGTATCGCCCTGGCTCAAGAAGTCGGAGAGTGAGGTGACCAGATCGAAGGAGACGTCACCGACCGTCGTGGTGAAGGCCTCGGCCACCTGAGCCGACACGCCTTCTGCACCCTGACCAGTGATCTTCGGCGCCAGCGCATTCTTCTTCTCATTCGTATAGAAGGACAAGTCGGCGGGCTTGGATCCATCCGTGTAGAAGTTCATCATGTCGGTACTGAAATCTTCCGGCAGCACGATGGCTGCGTAATACTCACCGGACTTGGTACCTTCAATCGCCTCATCGGAAGTCGTCACAACCCAATCCAGCTGCTCGTTTGCACGTAGCTCATTGAGCACCTGGTCGCCGACGTTGATGGGCACCGGCAACAGATCGCTTTTATAGCCGGTGTCCTTGCTAGCCACCGCCACCTTGAGCTGGCTGGTGTTATCGAAGGGATCCCAGCTGGCCAGAACGTTAAACCAGGTGAACAGCATCGGGATAACGACGAGGCCCACGAGCATCACCGTGCTCATCACGTTGCGGCATGCGGTGCGCATGTCGTTGACGAAAAGATCGAGTGTTCCACGCATTAGTTATCCCCCTCCGTGGAGTCGGCCCCGATGCGAGCCGGATGTTTGATGTCATCCTCATCCAACGTCACCAGCTCTGCGGACTGCTTCAGACTGATGCGTAGGTAGTCCAGGGTGACCGCGGCGATAATGATGAGGAAGCACCATGCCGTCCAAATAGCCAGAAGCAGCGGCTTCTGGTCGGGCAAGAGACCCGAGACGACGATGAGGATCACCACTCCGATAACACCGGCGATGGCCACCAGCTTGAGCCAGTAGCCCCAGTCATGCGCGCGGCGGTCCAAATCTTTCTTCAGACCACTGCGGCTATCCAACGCCTGGATGACGTCCGCGATGCGGTAGCCGGAGCCGACAACCTGCACATTTTCATAGTCAAAGAGCTCGGTATCCCGCAGCTCGCGGTTAAAGATGACGTTGAAGTGCGCCAAAGCCTTACGCAGCAACAGGCCGAAGACGAAGAACAGAATGAACATGAAGGCGAGCACGCCCATGTTCTTGAAATAGTGGTTGCCGTAGAACCCACCGATGGTTTCACGCATGGCATCGATGCCGTACGTGAATGGCAGTAGTGGGTAGATGGTGTGGAAGAAGTTGGGCAACAGCTCAATCGGGTACAGGCCCGAAGCACCCGGAATCTGGATAATGACAAAGACCACGCAGAGGCCGCGGCCGAGGTGCCCCAGCGACGTCGACAACCCATAGATAATGCTCAAGTAGGCCAGCCCCACGAGCACGCCCGTCAGGATGAAGGCAGGCGCGTTCACGGTCTGCACGCCGATGAGCAGGTCACCGACGGTCACCGTGATGGCCTGGATGATGACCATCAAGGCCATGAGGAGGAAGCGGCCTAGGTAGGCCTGGCCCACCGTGACGCGGTGGAATCCTTCCTTATCCACCTCGACCCGGAAGATAACCATGAGGACAAAGGCGCCGATCCACAGGGAGAGGTTGGTAAACAGCGCCGCCATGGCGGAGCCGTAGCTGTCCACCGGGTACACGGTTTCGGTCTTCAGCTCGATGGGCTCGGCAAAGAACTTACCGATTTCTTCCGCATCCAGCCCGGTGACATCTTGAACGACTTTGGAGTTCATCGCAGCACGCAGCGAACCCACATCACCCTGCATAGCGCGCAAACTGTCCTGTAGGGCAAGGAGGTTGGCATCGAAATCGGACAAGGTGTCCTTCGTGGCCCGCAGCTGCTGGGCCACACCATCTAGGAGACCGTCTGCCTCCTGCATGGTGCCCTTCTGGGCTTCCAGGGTGGAGCTCAAAGCACTCGCCGTGGAGCTCAGGCTGCTCATGGCGCGGTTGATCTCCGGCACGGCCGTCGTCACGGTATCGCGCAGCGTTTGCGAGGTGGCCTTAGTATCGGCCGCTGCCTGGTTGATGGCCTCCGCACTAGCCTGCACATTGTCCGCCGCGGTCTGAGTATCCTTGCTCAGCGCGCTGAGGTTTCCCACCAACTGGCGGTTGGATTCATTACCCTCATCAAGGCGCTGGATCGCGTCATCAATTTCCTTGGCCACCTGCGGTGAGAGCGTTGCGGAATCGCGCAGGGCTTTAAGCTGCGCAATCGATTCTGCGCTCGCGTCAATGGCAGTGTTCGCTCGCTGCGTGGCGTAATCGAAACGGTCACCGGCCTGGTTCAGGCCAGCTGTGACATCCGCAATGGATTCCTGCGCCTGGGCGGTACCGTCCGCCACCGCACTTGCGCCACTGACGAAGGCACCTGTGGTCTGGTCGGTGAAGTCACCGATGCCCCCTTGGGCCTGCTCGACTAGGGAGGAGACCTCGGCGAGGGCTGTTTGGGCGTCGCCCAGCGCAGCACTCACATTGGCCACCGTAGACTTAGCTCCCAACGTGGAATCAGCAGCGGCGTCAAGCTTTCCCTGGATCCGCGCAAGGTTCTCGCGGTTGCCGTCAATCTCCTGCGCGGTCTCCCCGAACGCGGAGCTGGTGTTGTTCATCGCGCGCGTGATTTTTCGCTCGAAGTCGGTACCGGTGTCCTTAACGTTTTCCGCCGCAACCGTGGCCACCTGCTCCTTGAAGGCTGCCGTAATCTGCTTGTCCAGACCTTTGGCACCGGTATCCGTGATCTTCACGGCGATGGCGTTGTTCTTCTCGTTGACACGGTAGACCAGCTGGGGCTGCGTGAACTTCCCGTCGAGCATGCTCACGAGGTTCTCGCTAAAGTCCTCAGGAATCGTCACCGAGGCATACACGTCTCCCTCTAAAAGAGCTTTCTCGGCTTCATCGCGCTCGAGGAATTGCCAGCCTAGCTGGTCATTCTTTTTGAGTTTCTCAATGACCTCACTGCCGACATCTATCTTCCCCGTCAGCTCGTTGTTAGCACCCTTATCCTCGTTAACCACGGCCACCTTGATGTTGTTGGTATGGCCGTAAGGGTCACGAAAAGCCGCGATGTTAACCCATGAATACAACGCGGGGGTGATGACGAGCCCGATGAGGATGATCCACGCCCTGGGGACGCGGCCAAGCCTGGCTACATCTCTGATAAAAATCTTCCAACTTTGGCGCACTGAAGGCAGTGTACCCGTTGCACCTCCCTGTCTCTAACCAGCCAAAATACATAAAGTAATTTAAATAATTAACAAATAAACTTTAACATGGTTTGCCGGATCAAACCCCTGGCTTGAACATATGGCGATGAAAACTAGACTTCAAGTAGTTGAACTTTTGGTATGGAGATGCCTATGCGTAAGACCTTAATCAGCCTCACCGGCCCCGCCTTCGTTGCTGCAGTGGCTTACGTCGACCCCGGCAACGTAGCCGCCAACATCAGCGCCGGCTCCCACTACGGCTACCTCCTGGTGTGGGTACTCGTCGTGGCCAACCTCATGGCCATGTTCATCCAGTACCACTCCGCCAAACTGGGCCTAGTCACCCACCGCTCCCTGCCGGAAATCATGGGCGAGCGTCTCTCCCGCCGCGCGCGCCTAGGCATGTGGGCCCAGGCCGAGCTCATCGCCGCGGCCACCGACCTCGCCGAAGTCATCGGCGGCGCCATTGCCCTGCAACTCCTCTTCAACCTCCCCCTGTTCGCGGGCGCGCTCATCATCGGCGCGGTCTCCATCATTCTCCTCATCTTCCAGAAGAAGAACCAGTGGTTCGAGGGGCTTGTCATCGGCCTGCTCCTGGTCATCTGCATCGGCTTCCTTGCCGGCCTCGCCATCGCCCCGCCCGACCCCGCCGACGTGGCCGGCGGCCTCATCCCCCGCCTAGAGGGCAAGGACAGCATCCTGCTGGCCGCCTCCATGTTGGGCGCCACCGTCATGCCGCACGCCATTTACCTACACTCCTCCCTGACCAAGCAGCGCTACCCCGACCTGGAAATCCCCCACGTGCTGGCCGGCACCCGCGCGGACATCGCCGTGGCGCTGTCCATCGCCGGGCTCGTCAACGTGGGCCTGCTGGTCCTGGCGGGCTCGGCCCTCTACGGCGTGGACGGCACAGAGACCATCTCCGGGGCCCACACGGCGATTGCCAGCCACCTCGGCCCGCTGGCCGGCGTTCTCTTCGCCATCGGCCTGCTGGCCAGCGGCCTCGCCTCGACGTCAGTGGGCGCCTACGCCGGCTCCGAAATCATGGACGGCCTGCTTCACATCAAGGTCCCCCTACTAGTCCGCCGCCTGGTCACGCTCATCCCGGCGCTGGTCATCATCGGCTGCGGGGTCGACCCCACTATGGCACTGGTGGTCAGCCAGGCACTTCTTTCCCTGGGCATCCCCTTCGCCATCATCCCGCTTTTCCGCTATGCCGGCTCCCGGGACGTCATGGGTGAGTTCGCCGCGAAACCCTGGTCTATGGCCGTGGGCTGGACGCTTGCCGCGCTGGTCATCGCACTCAATCTCGCCCTCGTGCTCCTGCCGCTGCTCTAGGCCGCCTACAATCAGCAGCCATGATTGAAGTAGCAGCCGTCGTCATCCGCAACCCACAAGGCCACGTGCTTACCGTGCGCAAGAAGTCCTCCACCAAGTACCAACTGCCCGGCGGCAAGCCCGAGGCGGGCGAGGCGCTTGTCGACGCCGCCCTGCGCGAAGTTGCCGAAGAAGTAGGCCTCACCCTCGACGCCGAGAGCCTCAACAAACTCGGCACCTTCGACGCTCCCGCCGCCAACGAACCGGGCGAGGTCGTCGTCGGCACCATCTTCACCTACACCCGCACCGTCACCACCGACGAACCCCACGCCGCCGCCGAAATCGGGGACACCGCCTGGGTCAACCCAACAGCACCCGACCGCGAGCTTGCGCACCTGTTGCGTGACCGCGTCTTCCTCGCGCTGGCTGGGTAGGTACGTTTTCGTAAATTGCATCTCGAAGCCACAGGCCGCATCGCCTGTTTCTACGCATCTGTAGCAGCGCACCTCCGCGCCCATTTTCTCGGCTCATCAACATAAGACAGAGGCAGGTCCGCTGAAATACCCACCCCTACTCAGGCATTTACTTCTTCCCGCTGGGAAGAAACACAAGGACAATGACCAAAACTGCTAGAGCAATCGTGACAGCATACGGCCATTGAACATAAACGGAAAGCGTCATCAGAATAACGCCAATAGTGGCCAAGATTTTTTTCCACATAAATTATTCTCCCTAACCGGTAGATTCTCTTTGACTGCTCTCCAGACAGTTCAGCAACGTCCATATGGCGAAATTCCAAGCACGCTACCCTAAAACCTTCGCCATTTAGTGCAACGATAGTTTTCAAAAACCAACCCGCTGAGGAAGTGCTTTAACTGGAGCGAGAACTGATACTGCCGCAATCAGCACTACCAGAGGCGCACATTTCTTGGGGCAATACATGCCCTTATCCCTTTCGCGAGAAGATGGCCGAGAACTCGGACACCCCCTAGAGTTACATGTGGTAGACAAATTTGGAAGCAAAAAATGGAAACCGTAGACGAACGTATACACTTCCCCAAAAATCCTTGCGAGAGCCCGCAAGAGGGCGTATCTTGCCGCAATTCGCCCTGCTGACATTTAGCCTCCTTTAGGCTTCGGCCTACCTGCTGCTTCTGTCATTGTCGGCACCATCTTCACCTGCACACGCACCGTCACCACCGACGAGCCCCACGCCGCCGCCGAAATCGGCGACACCGCCTGGGTCAACCCAGCTGCACCCGACCGCGAACTTGCGCATCTGTTGCGCGACCGCGTCTTCCCCGCGCTGGCCTAGCGCCAACTGTCAACACTTCGGCGTCATTGACCCCGAAGCCATCAAGAGCTACCCTTTTGAACATGTTCACTGAACACGTTCACCCATCGCGTTCGGCCGCCAAAGCTGGCACCGACAGCAAGGTCCTGGCCACCGCCTACGATCTCTTCCTCACCCAGGGCTACGCCACCACCAGCATCCGGACCATCGCATCCGAGGCTGGCGTCAGCGTGGGAACCGTCATGGGAGTCGGCGACAAACAAACGCTGCTCATCCGCACCATTGGCCAACACATTTCAGAGCTCCACGACGAGATTCGGGGGCAATCCGATAGCCTCCTCGATGTCCTCAAGCCATTCCTCCAGATGTTCACCGGCCACGAAGAACTCTCCCGTGCGTTCGGCGCGGCACTCATCCAACAAGGAAATCAAGGCGAAGCACTCACCGCGCTCAAAACACTCCTGACCGATGAAATCACCCTGCGCCTTGGCTCCAGACTCAACAGTGACGATGCAGCCGAGTACTCCAACCTGCTATACAACGTCTACCTCGGCTTTCTCATCGGGTGGGCCGCGGGCCTCTACGACACCGAACAACTCACCTCCCAAGCCGCCTCATCCATCGAACGCCTCAACACCGCATTCGGAGTAACCCAATGATCCTAGAATCCTCCCCCGCTTGGCCCTCCCTGCTACTGGCTGCCATCCTGCTTGGCGACGCCGCCCTCTCCCTCAAACCAGTCCCCTTTATCGAAGCCTGCCTCAGCGGCGTCAAACTCCCCAAGGACTGGTGGTGGGCGCTCATTGTCATCAAGTATCTCGCCGCCGCAGGACTCATTGCCGGCCTCTGGTTCCCCGGCGTAGGAATTGCAACCATGGTTGGCGTCATCGCATACTTCTGCGCAGCCGCAGCAGCCCATGTCCGCGCCCACTTCCTCGGTAGCGCATTCTGGATCAACTGCTTAGGCATGCTCGCACTCTCCATCGGAGTACTGATCCTGACGCTCGCACTGAATTAAGACACCAGTCAACCTTTCACGGCTTCCTGAAGGCAGATGCATCATTGCACCCCTTGATTGATGACTTGATGCTTTTTACCCTAAAGGTATGTGCACCACGATAAACCTCCCCTCCTTCGATTGCGGCGGACCAGCTCTAGTTGATCTCAGCGACAAGGAAGCCGTGTGGGCGGCGCTCGATGATCATTCCTGATGTCAACATTCTCGTTCATGCCTTCCACTCCGCAGCACCACAACATGAACCCGCTCAACAGTGGCTAAGTAGTGCTCTGAATCGGCATGAAACAATTGAGCTCCTGGATGTTGTGGCAACAGGCACCTAAAACTCTGCCATCAGGCTCAATGGTAACTTGGCAAATCCCCTGTAAAGTTTGACGCTTATTTCCACTATCCATATCTGAAAAGGCAGACAACGCAGCACGAAAACTTGGTTCCTCAGAATACTCTCTAATTTTCTCTGGGACTGCAGTAAACGAACGCCAGTCTCCAAGTTCGTTCGTCAACTTCATCACCTCATCAGCCGATAGCTTTCGCTTAAGACCTTCGGAAGGATCTCTGTCGAGCCTCTGTTTATATTGACTAGCTTTTGTTATTTCCACCCATCTCCAGATATTTCAAAATCACGGTCTTATATTCCGGCAAGAGATTTTGCAAACCCGAAATCTCATCCTTTCCAAATAAACCTAGCTTTTCATGCTCGATGCTTTCACTAATATCAATCCCTTCATTCAATGACACGGTGACCCCATATGCGATAATCGCAACCGGATTTTCCACTTTCGGATCTCTTAGAAGAAACGCATCTACTAGGGTATCGGGGAGAGTCTCTAAATTTGCCTCTTCTTTCAACTCGCGCTGAGCTGTCTCGCGAAGCGATAAGTCTCCCCTGTCCGGCCAGCCTCCGAGTAGCTCCCAATCCCCCCTAGGATTAAGCCCCAATAGCACCTTACCGCCGAGGACTGGAATAACCTTCACACTAGCGTGAACAAAAACCATCCAGTTTGAGAGTCGATCATTTTTCTCCTTAGATCACGTTATTGAATACTTTTGGGGACAAAAAATCTGTAGCTGAGCAAATTCCCGTTACCAATATTACCGAAAGCACGAATGGGTATCCTGCAGAAGAAGCTTGCGCTAAAGCGGCCCTTCCGGTTTTAGAGTGCCTCGCAGCCACAGGACGCAAGTGCTGAACTAGGTGACCAATAATTCTTCGGAACCACCCTGCCCCCATTTCGCCATCAAGCACATTCGCCCGATAATTACTTCTTTTTCATCCCCCACCTCACTACACCGTTCGTTGCTTCGGGAAGTGGCTGCGGGGAATAGCACTCATGAATTTTGGAAAGAGCAAAATATTCGGAGAAAGGGATCTGTTCACAGTGAACTTTACCTTTTGAATCCCACGCGAAAGCGTTCAAGCCATACCAAGCCTTGAATTGTCGCTGCAAGCAATCGAAACCGTTAATTCCAAAGAAACTACACAGCTCGGCAATAGTAAATTCAGCTACAACGCTGTCTTCATGCAGCCTAATTCGAACAAAGCTCTCATCGGGATCGATGTTCGCGTTACTTTCCACATCCCAAATTGGCTCTTTTAGTAACTCCATGACGCTCCCAGCCAGCACAGATTAAGGTCAGCGCCTTCATTCTAAGTTCCCTGCTCACGGGCTGTCGGCATACGAAGGAACTGAAAACGTAAAATCCCGAGCCACCGGTGAAACGATGACTCGGGTTCTGTAGTTTGCGGAGACGAGAGGATTTGAACCTCCGGACCTACGCAAGTAAGTCAACTCCTTAGCAGGGAGCCCCATTCGGCCGCTCTGGCACGTCTCCAGCGATTCGCAATGAATCGTCCATCACTCTACCTGAGCGCTTCCCCTAGGGACAAAATGGGGCTTCCCTATTCTTTCCCTGAAGCGCCGCATGCAGCTTAAGGGCAACGTAGAGAGCCGCGCAGCGCCAGCCATCATCCAGCACGCCGGGCCCGAGAATCTCACGGACGCGGTCGAGGCGATAGTGCAGCGTGGCGCGGTGAATGTAGAGTGCAGCGGCGGTCGCAGAGACGTTGCGGGAATGCTCAAAGTAGGTCAGCAGGGTCTGCCAGTAGGAGTTGCGAGGGTCGTCGAGAAGCACGGCGGCATCCGGGCTCATCTCCACCACCGTTGCTTGGGTCAGCTCCCACCCGCGCAGCAGCCGCCACGCACCGGCCTCCTCCCAGCGCAGCGAATCCTGGCCGCAGAGTTTGGCCACGTCCGCCATGAGTCGCGCCTGCGGGGCCGTCGGCGCTGAGCCGCGCGCCACAACCTCAGCGCCGGCAACAAGCGCGGCACTCTGCAGCTCCTCCATGAGGGCCTCGGTGTCCTTGCCATCGCGGCAGCACTCAACGAGCACGAGGGAATCGTGGGAATCCGCAACCAAGAAAGGCCGGCGCACCAACGGGCGGGCAAGTTCCACGGCCACCGCACGCTGGTCGCCTTCCACCAGCACGCGATGCACGGTCAGCTCACCATCGGAGGGCAGGAGATCGCGCTCCCGGGCACCCGCCAGCGCGGCCGGATCACCGGTGAGCACCTCGCGGGCCAGCTCCCCGAGCTGTTGGGCGCGGGCGGCGAGGGGAGCATCGCGTTCGTCGATAAGCCTGGCAAGGGGCGCAAGCAAAGAGTCCAGGCGGGCCAAGGGGGCGTCGCCCAGCGCGGGCTCATCGATGATCCACAGGTAGCCCACCAGCCTGTCCTCGTGACGCAAGGGAATGACCACGCGGGGCAGCATGTCATAACGCGGATTAGCAGGCAGGCGCACCGGTAGGGTCGCCTCCTGGATGCCGAAGCTGAGCATCCACGGGATCGGCTCCGGGGGTGGGGTGCGGTTCAGAATAGAGGCGGCACGGTTCTTATCGATGGCACCAATCTGGGCACTGGCGGCAATCACCGCGATGGCGGGGGTGGTCACCTCAACGGAGCGCTGCAGGATCTGGGCGCATTCGTCGACGATATCCTGGATGCTCGTCAGCTGCGGGGGTGTCACTTTTGACATATGTCAAAGATACTTCCGAATATTGTCTAGTGACAAACAAAACTGTGCTGCGCAATAATCTCCTACAGCTAAATGACCCACGTCACACATATACGTTCATGAAGGGCGTCTACATGACCACAACCAACAATTCCGTCAGGGCACAGGACGTTGTCGCCAGCGATAACACCAGTGCAGACGACGGCCTGCAGCGCGGCATGAAATCGCGCCACCTGCAAATGATCGCCTTCGGCTCATGCATCGGCACGGGCCTCTTCTTGGGCTCCGGTGCCTCCATCCAGGAGGCTGGTCCCGGCGTTATCGCCGCCTACGCCATCGGCGGCTTCATCATCTTCCTCATCATGCGCATGCTCGGTGAGATGGCCGTGGAGCACCCCGTCGCCGGCTCCTTCAGCGCCTACGCCCGCGAGTACATCGGCCCTATTGCCGGCTTTGTCACCGGCTGGAACTGGTGGTTTACCACCATCGTCGTCGGCATGGTGGAGCTCACCGCCGCGGGCACCATCATGGACTTCTGGTTCCCCGGCATCCCGCACTGGCTCACCGCCCTCGTCGCGCTCGTCATCGTCACCGCCATCAACCTGGTGCACGTCGGCGCCTTCGCCGAGGCGGAGTTCTGGCTCTCCCTCATCAAGGTCGTCGCACTCATCCTCATGATCGTCGTCGGCGCGGCCATCGTCTTCGGCCTTACCCCGGAGCCCGCCCTCGGCTTGAGCAATATCACCGAGCACGGCGGCTTCTTCCCCAACGGTGCCGCCGGTGTGCTCTTCTCCCTCGTCGCCGTAATTTTCTCCTTCGGTGGCATCATCTCCATCGGTACCGCCGCGGGCGAGGCGCAGGATCCCGCCAAGAGCCTGCCCAAGGCCATCAACAACGTGATCTGGCGCATCCTCATCTTCTACGTCGGCGGCATCGGCATCATCGTGCTGCTCGCTCCGTGGAACGAACTTGATACCTCCACCTCGCCCTTCGTGCGCGCGCTGAGCACCTTGGGCATTAGTGCCGCGGCCACGGGCCTTAACCTCATCGTGCTCGTTGCCGCCGTCTCCGTGTTCAACACCATGACCTTCTCCGGCGCGCGCATGTTGCGGGATCTTTCCCGCGGCGGCCAAGCCCCGCCCTTCTTCAATTCCGTCAGCGCCAAGGGCGTGCCGGTTCGCGCTCTGCTTTTCAACGCCCTACTCATGGGCTCGGCTGTGCTGCTTAACTTCCTCTTCGAGGGCAAGATCCTGATTGTTCTCCTCGCCATCATTGTTGGCGCGGAGCTCATCTCCTGGTCCGCCATTGCCGTAGCACACCTGAACTTCCGCAAGCGCTGCCCGAACGCCGCCTTCCGCGCACCCCTCTACCCCATCGCCAACTACCTGTGCTTGGCCTTCTTCGCTCTCGTCATCGTTTTGATGTTCATGTTGCCCGACTACCGCACCGGCGCCATTGTCCTACCCTGTTGGATTGTGACCTTGGCCCTCATCTGGCTGGGCAAGAAGCGCCACGACGCCCGAAACAAATAGAAAGGACCCTCTCATGCAGACCACCATTGGTGATTTCATCCTGGACCGCCTCAAGGCCATCGGCATTACTGAAATCATCGGCGTGCCCGGTGACTTCAACCTGAGCTTCCTCGAGCAGATCGAGGCCTCCGAGGGCATCCGCTTCGTCGGCGCCTGCAACGAGCTCAACGCCGCCTATGCCGCCGACGGCTATGCCCGCCAGAAAGGCGTCGGCTGCCTGCTCACCACCTATGGCGTGGGCGAGCTTTCCGCCCTCAACGGCATCGCCGGTGCCCGCGCCGAGCACGTCCCGCTGGTGTCGCTGGCGGGCGCGCCGCCGCAGTATGCGACCGAATTCCGCTGGAACCTGCACCACTCGCTTGCCGACGGCGACTTTGCCAACATGCTGGATTCTTTTGCACCCTTCACCGAGGTGGCCACGCGTGTGTCCCCCATGAACGTGGTCGAGGAATTCGACCGCGCCCTGCACACCTGCCTGCGCGAGAAGCGCCCGGTCCACATCCAGATTCCTTCCGATATCACGCACCTGAGCATCGAGGTCCCCGACGAGCCTTTCTCCACCGAGCTCGCCCCCTCCGATCCGGAGCGCCTGAACGCCGCTGCGGATTACGTGCTGGAGCACCTCGCGAAGGCCAAGGACCCGATCATCCTCATCGACCAGGACACCAACCGCCACGGTTTCACTGAGAAATTCCGCGCCATCATCGACAAGGCCCAGCTGCCCTACTCCCAGCTCTCTTCTGGCAAGGCCATCTTGTCTGAGCGCCACCCGCTCTTCATCGGCACATACAACGGCGCGGCGTCGGCACCGGGCGTGCAGGAGCGCATCGAAAAGTCCGACTTCCTGGTCACCACAAACCCGCGCTTCATCGAGGTCAACTCCGGCTCCTTCACCCACAACCTGGCCGATGCCCGCGTCTATAACTTCGGCGACCAGCACCTCAACGCTGACGGCGAGTACTTCGTGGGCATCAATACGCTGGAGCTTCTCGACGTCCTCCTCGACCGCATCCCGGAAGCTGGGGCATCGACAAGCGCGGCTTTCGAGCCCGAGCCCTTCGAGCCGAACCCGGATGCCCCGCTGACCCAGGAGCGCATCTGGCCGCAGATGCTCGGCTTCATCCAGGAAGATGACGTGGTCATCGCCGAGGCCGGCACCTCCAATATCGGTCTGGGCCAGCAGCGCATGCCCGAGGGCGTGCAGTACATTAACTCCACCATCTGGGGTTCCATCGGCTTTACCCTGCCGTGCGTCCTCGGTTCGCAGCTGGCTAACCCGGAGCGCCGCCACGTCCTCTTCATCGGTGATGGCTCCTTCCAGCTCACCGCCCAGGAGCTCTCCACCATCGTGCGTCAGGACCTCAAGCCCATCATCGTGCTGGTCAATAACGATGGCTACACCATCGAGCGCTACATCTTGGGCATGGAGCGCGAGTACAACGAGATCCAAATGTGGGATTACACGGCTCTGCCGAAGGTGTTCATGAAGGACACCACGATGGAGTCCTACGTGGCCTCGACCGAAGGCGAATTAGCGAAGGCCCTAGAGGACATCGCCGCCCACCCGGAGCGCGGCGCCTTCCTTGAGGTGCGCCTCGACGCTTTCGACGCGCCGAAGGGACTTCAGGCCTTCGGCCCGCAAACTGCAGAATTCGACTTCGGTCCCCGCGGCCCCCGCAACGCCTAAGGTGGAGAACATGATTCGACCAGACCTTTCCTCCCTACCCGTCTACGTCCCCGGCAAGAATGCCGAGCACGCCTTGAAGCTCTCCTCCAACGAGGCAACCCAGGAGCCGCTGCCCGGCGCGCTGAAGGCCATGGAGACTGCCGTCGCGCACGTCAACCGCTACCCGGATATGGGCGCGGTGGAAATCCGCAAGGTACTCGCCGAAAACCTTGGCGTTAGCCCTGAGCAGGTCACCACCGGCGCGGGTTCCTCCGCGATTTGCCAGCAGCTGGTGCAGATCACCTCGGTGCCCGGTGATGAGATTGTCTTCCCCTGGCGCTCCTTTGAGGCTTATCCCATCTTCGCGCAGGTCGTGGGCGCCACCCCGGTCAAGGTTCCGCTCACCGCGGATCACCGCGTGGACTTGGAGGCCATGGCGGCTGCCATCACGGATAAGACCCGCCTGATCTTCGTATGCAACCCGAATAACCCCACCGGTTCCATCATCACCAAGGAGGAGTTCGACGCCTTCTTGGCCAAGGTTCCGAAGGACGTCATCGTGGCGCTCGATGAGGCCTACATCGAGTACAACCGCAACGAGGCCGTCCCGCTGGCCACGGACTATGTCCACACCCACGACAACGTCATTGGCCTGCGCACCTTCTCCAAGGCTTATGGCCTGGCCGGCATCCGTTTGGGCTATGCCTTCGGCAACGCCGAGATCATCGAGGCGCTGAGCAAGGTGGCCATCCCCTTCTCCGTGAACTCGGTGGCGCAGGTTGGTGCAGCGGCCTCGCTGGCCGCTCAGAAGGAGCTGCGTGAGCGCACCGATGAGACCGTTAAGCAGCGCGACCACCTGGTGGAGCACTTCGCGGACTTTGGCGTTCCGGAGTCCCAGGCCAACCACATCTGGTTCGCCGCCGACTCCATTGCGAAGCTGGGCTCCCCGCAGGATGTCGCGGCCAAGCTCGCCGACAATGACGTCTTGGTCCGTGCCTTCCCTGAGGGCGTACGCATCACCGTCACCACGGCGGAGGAAACTGAAACGCTGCTCAAGGCCTGGGACGCGGCCTTCGGTGCAGAGGGCTAGTTTCCGCGTTAGAGTGCAGTTGTGAAGACATTTATCAATTTTGCACTCAACGTCATTGCCGTCGCGGTGGCCTTCTGGGCCGTGGTAGCGATTGTCCCCGGAATCGACATCGTTCCTGCGACCACCCAGAATTTCCTGCTCATCGCGGCGGTCTTCATCATCGTCAACGAGGTCGTCACCCCAGTGCTCCGCTTCCTCGGCGCACCGCTGACCTGCCTGACACTGGGCCTCTTCGCGCTCGTCATCAACGGCGCGGTCCTGCTCCTCGTCAGCGCGCTCATGGACTCACTCGTCATCGACGGCTGGGGTGCTGCCATCATCGGCGCGATTGTGCTTGCGATTGTCTCCAGCGTGGTGAACTTCTTCACCAGCCCTCTGCGGGTCCGCAACTAACCGCCAGCAAAAGGCGGGAGGACATCGACGCGGGAGGCGTCGGCAAGCACGGCGTCTTCCTTTGCGCTCGCGCCATCCACCAGGAAGGTGCAGCGCTCCAGCACCTCCGCAAAGCTCATGCCGGCCTCGGTGCTGCCGGTATGACGAGCACGCAACACGTCCAACAGCTCCCCCAAGGTCGCCGCCTGCGCCGTGTCTTGCGCGCGCCCTGCGGCGGCGCGGGCTGCGGCAAAGTAGTGTATATCAACCATGGTTGCCACTATGCCAGCCTCCGTGACAGGAAGGAACTCGATGCGCACCTATGAGGAACACCTCGCCGCCGTCCGCGCGGCCCTTCCGCAGCCCCGGGTGGTGTCCACACCCCTGAGCAGCGCCTTCGGCCGCCGCGCCGCTGCGACGTACCGCGCGGAGCACAACCTTCCACCTTTCGATAATTCACAGATGGATGGCTATGCGCTTCCGACTACACACGGCGGCACCTTTACCGTCGGCCGCACCATCGCGGCGGGTGATCCTCCGGGGGACCTCACCGAAGGCACCGCCCTCCCCATCATGACCGGCGCGAAGGTCCCTGAGGGCACTGCCACCATCGTCCCCGTCGAGCACTGCGAGCCCCCGCACTTCCCGGAAGAGGGCGCCACGGTCACCGTGCCGGCAGCCCCCGAACAGTTCATCCGCCGCGCGGGCTCCGATGTCCAGGCAGGCACGACCCTCATCAACGAGCACGCGCTTCTCGACGCCCCCTCCATCGCCACCCTCGCCTCCCAGGGCCTCACCGAGGTCCTCACCTTCGCGCCCGCCCGCATCCTCATCTGCACCGGTGGTGCGGAAATCGGTGGCGCGGGCGAGGCCACCATCCCCGATTCCAATGCACCGATGCTCGCGGCCCTGGCCACGCAATACGGCATCGAGGTGGCCGGCTTCGTGCGCACGAATGACGATCCTTCTGCCCTTCGCGCGGACCTCGCCGAAGCAGTCATTACCCACCGCCCCGATGTCATCGTCACCTCCGGCGGCATCTCCCACGGAAAGTTTGAGGTCATCCGCCAAATCTTTGAAGAGGACGGATGGTTCGGCCACGTGGCGCAGCAGCCCGGCGGCCCGCAGGGCCTATCACGTTTGGGCGAGGTCCCCGTTGTCTGCTTCCCCGGCAACCCCATCTCCACTCTGGTAAGTTTCCGCCTCTACTTGGCGCCCATTATCGGCCACGCTCCCGCTCCATTTAGAGCACACCTTACTGAGCCCGCCGAAGGCCTCAACAACCGCGAGCAGTTCCGCCGTGGAACTATCAGCATCTCCGACGGCATCGCCCAAGCCTCCTTCCTCGGCGGCACCAGCTCCCACCTGATGTCCCAGGCCATCGGTGCTACTGCCCTCATCCGTATCCCGGCTAATACGCAGCTTTCAGCCGGCGACCTCGTGGAGGTGTTCCCGCTCTCATGACCCGACGCGCACTCGTCATCGTTGCCTCGACCCGCGCCGCTGCCGGCGAATACGAAGACCGCTCCGGCCCTATCCTGGTGAACTTCCTGCGTGAGCAGGGCTTCGATACCCCGGATCCCGTCGTCGTCGCGGACGCCAACATCGACTCCACCCTCGAAGCCGCTTTTTCCAACGCCCCCTCGGTCATCCTCACCTCGGGCGGCACCGGCATCACGCCGGATGACCGCACCGTCGAAGCACTCACCCCACATCTTGACCGCGAACTGCCCGGCCTGGCCCACGCCTTCTATGCGCACTCGGCGGCCATCCCCACCGCGGCACTCTCCCGCACGGTTGCCGGAGTCACCGGGTCCACTTTCGCCATGGCCCTGCCCGGCTCCACGGGTGCTGCCAAGGACGGCGGCGCCGTCCTCGAACCAGTTCTTAACCACATCATCAACCAGCTGGAAGGCATCAATGAGCACTAACTACGGTCTCCTCGGCGCACACATCAGCGCCGAGCCCATCACGGCCCCCGACATCACCACCGCGGAAACGGGTGCCGTCGTTTTATTCGACGGCATCGTGCGCAACCACGACTCCGGCCGCGGCGTCAAGCTCCTCACCTACACCGCGCACCCCTCAGCCCAGCAGGAAATTGAGCGCGTCGCCGGCGAAGTCGCCGCCGCTTTCCCCGCCGTCCGCCTCTGGTGCGCGCACCGGACTGGAGCACTAGAGATCGGCGAGTCCGCCTTCATCGTCGCCGCCGCCTCCGCGCATCGCAAGGATGCCTTCGAAGCAGCGTCGACCTGCGCCGACCGCGTCAAGGCGGAAGTCCCCATCTGGAAGGAACAGCTGCACACCGATGACACCACCACGTGGGTAGGCCTGGAATGAGTTCACGCTACGCACGCCAGGAAGCCCTGTGGGGAACCTCTACACAGGAACGACTTCGCGCTTCCGCCGTCGCCGTCATCGGCGCCGGCGGCCTGGGATCGCCTGCCCTTCTCTATCTCGCAGGCGCAGGCGTGGGACGCATCCTGCTTTTCGACGACGACACCGTCTCCCTCTCCAACCTGCACCGCCAAGTCATCCACAGCACAGCAACCGTAGGCCAGCCCAAGACCGAATCCGCCGCTTCGGCCTTGAACGCCCTCAACCCGGAGTGCACCGTCGAGGAGTTCTCGCGCCTGACACCCGATACCGCCTTGGAGCAACTGCGCGGCGCTGACCTCATCATCGACGGAACCGATAACTTCTACTCCCGCCACCTAGCCTCCTGGGCCGCCCATGAACTGGGCATTCCGCACGTATGGGCCTCGCTTCTGGGCTACGACGCGCAGCTCACCGTCTTCCACTCCGGCCACGGCCCGGTCTACGAAGACCTCTTCCCCACCGACCCGCAGGTGCCCTCCTGTTCGCAGGCCGGTGTGATGGGACCGGTCGTCGGCGTCGCCGGCTCCGCCCTAGCCGTCGAAGCGCTCAAGCTCCTCACGGGCATCGGCACCCCGCTCATCGGCACGCTGGGCTACTACGATTCCCTCGCCGGGACCTGGGAATACATCCCCGTGCGCGCGAACGGCGCCACCCCGGCGCGCCCCGACAACCCCACCGACATCCGCGACATCCCAGAGGACGCCACGCTTATCGACGTCCGCACCGCCCCCGAGCGCGCCGCCTCCCTCATCCCCGGCTCGCAGCATCTCCCGCTCGATGAGATCCTCGCCGGCCACAACCCGCCACTAGACCCCGCCGACCTCGCCGTCCTCTACTGCGCCAGCGGCCTGCGCTCCGCCCAGGCCGTCGAGACCCTGCGCGCCCGCGGTTTCAGCAACGTCTACTCGCTGCGCGGCGGCATCGACGCCTGGCAAGAGCACATCTCCGAACTCTCGGCCGAAGCCGACGCCGAGGCGAGCTAGAGACCATTTCTCTCGATGACCTAGAGGCCGAACGTGGCGTGGAGAATTAACTTCACGCCGCGCGGTGCGAAAGCCTTCCGAAAGCTAGCCAGGCCAATGCAGAAGAGAGTCAGCAGGTTTCTTCGCGAAGTCTACGATTAATCAGCCAACGGGTCGGTTCCGCCGAGCTTCATCTCGAAACGCTCGTAGTCCTCTAGGTTCGCAAAGTGCCGCGAGTAGAGATCACAATCGCGGTCTACATAACCATAGAGGGCTGGCGCGACATCCACGATATGCCGTACCTTCACGTCCTCACCATCGGCCTGCTCGTTCGCCATCGCTTCAACGCGCTCTCGAGCCTTCTCTTCCGACTCCGCATACACAATATAAAAGTCCTCGCGGAAGAAGCTTTGGGCAGATGAACTGGACTTCTTAGCAAGCTCCATCACGACAATTCCAACATAAGGTTCCATTGCCGGCTACTGTCCTTTCCGGTTCTTGGTCAGCTTGGGCTCGACTCTACCTGCTCACCCAGACCACGTAGCGTGGAAAGAATCAGCCGGTCGCCCTTTAAGCACATCTCCAATGAAGATCCATTCCGCGCCCACGGCTTCAGCAGCGTCTACTCGCTGCGCGGCGGCATCGACGCCTGGCAAGAGCACAACGACACATAGCCCGCACTCTTGCTCAGTCTCCTCTGCTCACATGGCATCTTGTAAAAGGCATCAACCAGAAGGCGTTTTCAGAGCCAAAAACGCCTTTTACCCCCGCGCAAATGGCGTTTTAATCCCAAAGATGCCTTTTGACAGATGCCTTTTGCCAGACGCCTTTCGCAGAGGTCCTCGGCCGGTCGCCTTGTAAACTCACTGGCATGAGAAGCCGCCAGTATTACGTCGCTACCGCTGTGGTGTGTGCTCTCACGCTGGTGTACATGCTGCTGCGCTGGGATTCGGTCCCCGATCCCATCCCGGTCCACTTCGATGGCTCAGGCAACCCGGACCGCTTCGAGCCCAAATCTTTCCTCAACGCAACGGTCCTGGTGTGGATCGGCGTTGTGTTCGCCATTGCGCTGCCGCTGTGCGTGCCGCCGATCTCGCTGGCTCGAAAAACAATGGATGTTCCGGCAGAGTCAGCTCTTCCGTTCTCCGAGGCCACGGCACAGCGCGCGGAGCTGCTCACTGGAAAGACCTCCACGTTCATTGCCCAGACAGTCCTCACCATGACGGCCTGCGTGTGCCTCACCGCGGTCTGCACCGTCATTCCGGATATCCCCTTCTCCGGCTTTCTGCTCGTGGCCGCGTGGATAGCCTTCACCGTGTTCGTTATGATTCAGGGCGTCCGATTAACGCTGACATCCCCGAAGGCCGTGAAAGCCATACCCACCGACCATGAAGAACAAGTTCGCAACGAAGCGCTCCGCTTTGCCGGCAGCATGGGCATCTACAACGAGCCCACCGACCCCATGTGCATGGCAGTCTTTTCCACGAATTCTTCGAAGCTGCAGATCAACACCGCGCACGAACCTGGCCGGCGCTACCTATGGCGCATGGGAATCGCGCTTAGCGCATCCATAGCATTCTGCGTGCTCATCGCCGTACTCTAGATGCATGGAGCACCTGTTTGAGCGCGCACAGTCGATCCTTTCTGATGCCACCCACGTTGAGGTTTTCACCGGCGCGGGCATGAGCGCGGATAGCGGCATCGCCACGTACCGCGATGCGCAGACGGGCATCTGGGAGAACGTGGATCCGGTTGCGATGGCGTCGATAAGCGCATGGCGTAGCGAGCCTGAGCCCATGTTCGCCTGGTACTTGTGGCGCGCACAGCTTGCGCAGCGGGCCGAGCCCAACGCCGGGCACCGCGCAATTGCCGCCGCACGCGGCATGACGGTGACCACGCAAAATATCGATAACCTGCACGAGCGCGCCGAAAGCCAAGACGTGGTTCACCTACACGGCTCCTTGTTCGCCTTCCGCTGCACCGACTGCGATACGCCGTATGACGAGGACATTGCACTGCCGAACGAACCGGTCGAGAGCATCACGCCACCCGAGTGCCCCGTGTGCGGCGGGCTCGTGCGCCCGGGCGTGGTGTGGTTCGGCGAGGCCCTGCCCGACGACGAATGGGCTGAGGCCGAGCGCCGCATGTCCACCGCGGACGCGCTGCTCATCGTGGGAACCTCCGGCGTGGTCTACCCCGCCGCCGGCCTGCCACAGATTGCCCATGCACGCGGCATCCCCATCGTGGAAGTCACCCCGCAGCCCACGGACCTCTCGCCGCTTGCCAACGTCGTGGTCACCGCCACCGCAGCAGAGTCGCTGCCTCGCATCCTGGCGGGGCGGATCAGTAGTGATAGCGAGCCTGCAGGATCCTAAGCTCGCCGTCTTCGACTAGATAGACAATCCTGTGCTCGTCCGTGATTCGCCGTGACCACGCATTCGGGATTCCGTACTTTAATGGCTCCGGTTTTCCGATTCCTTCAAAAGGGTCCCGCATCATGTCCTTCAAGAGTTGGTTGACTCGCTTGAGGACTTTCCGATCCTTGCGCTGCCAGTACAGGTAGTCATCCCACGCGTGCGGGGTCCATGACAAAAGCATTTACGCATCCAGATTGATGTCGTGTTCTTCCGCTTTTCCATTAAGCGCTTGCTCGTAAGACTCCAATAGCCGGCGGGCATTAGCTGGAGATCGGAAAAGGTAAGCAGTCTCCACCCACGCCGAATAGTCGTCCGCTGACATCAACACAGCATTCCCATTGCGAGAGACGATCTCTACGGCATCTCTGTCCTGATTCACCTTCTCGATCAGAGGGAAAAGAGTACGCCGAGCTTCTGAAGCACTAATAGACATGTCCAACCTCCACATTGTGGTACAACAATACGGTACCAGAGTGCATGTGAGATGCTATCTTTGTCACTACAGCTATTTCCCTTCCAAAGGAGATACATCGATGCTCTACCTTGTTCCAGGAGTCTTAGCGGGAATCACCTTTTATGCCATTCTCACAGTAGCGAGCTGGGGTATCGGGACAGCCTGGCCACAACGACGTCTAAGCGCACATAGCCGGTTGACCCTCCACTGCCTTGCCGCAGTTGCATTTTCAATTTTTCTCGCCTTGCCTGGCGGCGGAAACTGGGCCACCCACCTGCAGATCAGCGGGTTCCTACTAGTGGGATGCGTTCTGAGCTGGGTGACTGCAGCGATGAACAACGGAGACAATGCCTGACGCCGTAGAGCGATAACTTCGCTTAATCGTCATTCCTCACATCCCTAATGGATACAAACCCTGTGAGTTGTTCTCCGGGGAGGCATAAGGGCTTCTTCCCTACATTTTCTCTTCGCTCATTAACGGAGAAAACGAATTGAGCGAACTGGGGAACAATCTGTACCGATGGAAAAAGCTCCCTTAATTGGTGAGTAATACGCCATCCCGCGTCGTACCATCGAAATCTATCGAATTGGTCCTTCCAACGCGGACGCTGGCGAAAGCTATCGGGTTTCTCGAGGAAATTCTGCTGAAACTCCTCCGTCCACTCAAGGATTTCGCGTCCCAGATCGGACTCAATTCCTAAGTCTTCAGGAAGATAAAATCCGACTCTGTTAGCCCCAGAAACTATGAGTTCTTCAGACGGCCACAACGAACTTGGGTGGCTGTACTCTGGGCGGAGGAATATTTGCCGATCGGCCATGGAACTAGAATAACCCAGCGCCACTGCTGAAAATACGCAAGATTTTGGTGTAATCACCAAAACAATTGGCGGAGGCGGCGGGATTTGAACCCGCGGTGAGTTTCCCCACGCTGGTTTTCAAGACCAGTGCATTCGGCCGCTCTGCCACGCCTCCTCGTCACGCGTCAGCATGCACCGCGCGCAACACGTTCAGAGTACTAGACTCCGCCGCGGGAGAAGAATTCTCCTCATCACGTTGTGCAAAGCGCCCAACACAACCTACGGAAAACCATTGCCGCACGCACCTTGCTCTGGTTTACTCGGGCCCATGCAGACAGTAGATACCCTCATCATCGGCGGCGGCGCGGCCGGCCTTCAGGCAGCGCTGGTCATGGTCCGCGCCCGCCGCAGTGTCCTTGTTGTTGATTCCGCCACTCCCCGCAACCGCTTCGCCCACGAAATCCACGGTGTCATCGCCCTCGAAGGCACACCACCCCTTGAGTTCCAGGAGCGCGGCAAGGAGCAGCTGCGCAGCTACGGCGTGCAGATCCTAAACACCACCGTAGATTCCGTCACCGACAATGACCGCACGCTCACCGCCACGTTGAGCAACGGCGAAACCGTCGCGGCCCGCTCCATCATCGTCGCCAGCGGCGTGGACGACGTACATCCAAACATCCCGGGCCTCGAAGAAAACTGGGGAGATACAGTCCTTCACTGTCCTTATTGCCACGGGTTCGAGGTGGCGGACAAGAAGCTCGGCGTTCTCTGCATCGGCGAGTTCTCCCTGCACCATGCGGCACTCCTGCGCCAGTGGTCCAAGGACATCACCTTCTTCACCAACGGCATGGAGCTCACCGAGGAGCAGCGCGCGGACCTGACTCGGCGGGGCATTGCGCTTGTCGACGGCCCCGTCACCTCCTTCCAAGATGGAAAGGTCCTGGTTGGAGACAGCGAACATGCCGTCGATGCGCTGTTTTACATGCCCATTCCCCGCCCACACGATGAGTTCCTCACTGACCTCAACCTTGAGCGCCACAGCCCGCCGGCTGCGATGGGCGGAAGCCTCATCAAGGTGGGCCCAGCCGGTGTCACCAGCCACCCGCGCATCTGGGCCGTGGGCAACGTGGTTAACCCTCCAGCACAGGTGGCGGTAGCGATGGGCGAGGCCAACGCCGCAGCCATCGCGGTCAACGCGTTTCTCGTCGAGGATGATTGGACTTAAGTACGGTGGTGTGGCATGAAAGCCATCATTCAGACCAATCTGGAAGACCCACACTCGCTGGAGTTGGGGGAGACCAATAAACCACAACTCCAAGCCGGCGAAGTCCTCGTTAAAGTCAAAGCCGCCGGTGTGAACCGCGCCGACCTGCTCCAGGCCCGCGGGCACTACCCGCCGCCGCCGGGCGCTTCGGAGATTATTGGTCTCGAAGTCGCAGGCGAAGTCGTCGATGCAGGCGACACCGACGTCGAGGTTGGCTCCAAGGTCGGCGCACTGCTGGCCGGCGGCGGCTATGCCGAATACGTCGCCGTACCCAAGGGCCAGCTGCTGCCCGTCCCCAGCGGCTATTCCTTTGCCGAGGCCGCATCCGTCATCGAGGTGGCCTGCACCGTGTGGTCGAACATCGCGATGGAGGCGAAACTAAATAAGGGCCAGACCATCCTCATCCACGGCGGCGCGGGCGGCATTGGCACCTTCGCCATCCAGGTGGCGAAGCAACTCGGCGCCACCGTCGCGGTGACGGCTGGCTCGGACGAAAAGCTCGAGACCTGCAAGGAACTCGGCGCGGATATCCTCATCAACTACAACGAGCAGGACTTCGCCGAGGAACTGAAGAACCAGTGCGATGTCATCCTCGACATCATGGGTGCGAAGTACCTCAAAAAGAACCTCATCGCGCTAGCTAAGGGCGGCCACATGGTCACCATCGGCATGCAGGGCGGCACAAAGGCCGAGCTCAACATGGGCATCCTCCTTAACAAGCGCCTGACCCTGCAGGGCACCACGCTGCGCTCCCGCTCGCTGGAGGGCAAGGCCGCCATCGTCGCGGACACCGTTAAGAACGTCTGGCCTTGGCTGGAGAACGGCAGCGTCAAGCACCATTTGCACGCTACCTACGCGCTTGCTCGCGCTGCCGAAGCCCACAAAGCCCTCGACTCCGGCGAGGTCACGGGCAAGCTGGTCCTCGAGGTCTAAGCCAGGGACGCGACCACGCGGGTCAAGTGCTCAACGTCGTGGTACGTGCTAAACGGACTCAACGAGACCGTGACGGCACCGCCGACCTCTTCCACGCCCATCTCCGTGAGCAGCGGGGTGTGCGGAGCAATGGTAGTAACCAAGCCATTGTCGAAGAGCCGGCGGTGGATCACATCCGCAGGCACATCCCGCACGGCGAAAGTGAGGCGTGGGAGGCGATCATCGGAGGCGTCGGCAGCCGCCTCCCCCGTCACGCCAAGGATGTGAACGGCCGGCAGCGTGCCCAACAAGCTATAGAGATCCCCCGTGAGATCCTCCATGTAACCCGCGAGGGCTTCCATCGAACGCGTCAGGCGCACGCGGCGCGAACCGCGCTCCCCGCCGGCGAGTTCCGCTAGATGATCCACCAAGGGTCCAACGCCGCCCGCCAAGCCCGCGGAGACCGGGCCAACGACAAGCTCATCGAGGCGGCGGAACATCGCGGTATCGCGGAAGACCAGCGCCGCCATCTGCGGGCCACCCAGCGCGCCCACATCCACACCAAGAATGTCTGCCCCAATCGCATCAAAGTCGAGGAGACGGTAGGGAGCGATCGATGAGACGTCGACAAGCGCCCATGCGCGCGAACGCTCATGGACCGCATCAACTATGTCCGAGGCCGGCGTGACCGTGCCCAGCAGCTCGTGCGCGGCGGAAAAAGCGACGAATCGCGTCGAGCCATCAACCAGATCGGCGTACTGGAAGGCTGGGAGCTCGCCCGTACCCAAATCCGGCTGCGCCCACCGAATATCAGCACCCACGTGCTCAAACGCGCGTGTCATCTCCGGCGAATCAAAGCGGGAGAGCACCACCGAAGACTGGCGGCGCAGCAGCGGGCGCAGTGCAACGCCCAAGGACTGGTAAAGCACCGGCAAGGACGGGCCCAGGATGACCCGTTCCGCCGTGGCACCCGTGAGATCCGCCACCGCCCGGCGCGCGGAGGCATACATGTCTGCCGCGTGGAGCTCCCCCGGATCGTTGTGCGCCGAGTGCGCACCCACGGCGTCCTCCAGCGGCTTCACCGTGGCGGACATGCGGAAAGAACGGGCAACACCAGAGGCCACGCGCTCCGCAATCTGCGGCGCGGCATGCGCGTTCAGGTAGGTCCAACCATCGGACAGACCAGTGTAAAGACCTCGCACGCTGGCGACGTCATACTGTTCCGTCATGCTTCAACCCTTCCTTCCGATGCGGATGAACGCCCCCTACTCTATACGCCCCACCTGAATCTTTCCTAACCCTCGGTTTTCCCAGCTCGCCCGTGTTTTCCCAGGTTACGGGCGTGTGTGTAGGTGTTTGTGGGACGTGCGCGCTAGGGTGAAGGGCGTGCAAGACAAGAAAAACCTGCGTGACGACGTCGCCCGCATGACCTCCGCGCCTGCACCCGGCGAGGAGCCGGCCTCGCGTTCCATGACCATGTCGGCGGCCTTCGCCGATCTCCTGCAAGGCGCTCGCCAGCGCGAGCTGTGGTTCAAGCTGGGCATCCAAGACATTAAACAGCGCTACCGCCGCTCGGTGCTGGGTCCGTTCTGGATCACCATCGCAACCGGTGTCATGGCCGCGGCGCTTGGCCTGCTGTACTCCATGCTCTTCCAGATCCCCGTGGCGGAGTTCCTGCCCCACGTGACCGTGGGCCTGATTATGTGGAACTTCATTTCGGGCGCCATCAAAGAAGGCTCGACGGTCTTCATCGACAACGAGGGCCTAATCAAACAGCTGCCCGCGCCACTGTCGGTGCACGTCTACCGCTTGGTCTGGCGGCAAACCCTTTTCTTGGGTCACAACCTCATCATCTGGCTGTTGCTCATTCTTATCTTCCCGCGCCACTTGGGCTGGGAGTTCTTCCTGTTCATCCCGGCACTGGCACTCTTCCTGGTGAACGGCGTGTGGGTGGCCATGTTCTTCGGCATCATTGCCACCCGCTTCCGTGACGTTGCCCCGCTGCTGGAGGCTCTAACCCAGCTGCTCTTCTACGTCACGCCTATCGTGTGGATGACCAACACCCTGAAGGATCAGGGAGGTGCCGTGGCCAGCCGCGCGCGCATCGCCGAGATCAACCCGCTGTATCACTACATGGAGATCATCCGCGCCCCCATGATTGGCGAGCCTGTCGCCGGTTATCACTGGCTCATCGTCATCGCCTGCACCGTCGCCGGCCTGCTCATCGCCGGCCTGGCCATGCGCCAGTGGCGCTTCCGCGTCTCCTACTGGGTCTAGAAAGGATCGTCCATGGTTTCCATTGATACGTATAACGCTTGCGTGGACTTTCCCATCTTTGATGCCAAGTCCCGTTCTCTCAAGAAGGCGATGCTCTCCACGGCCGGTGGCTCCATTGGCAAGAATGACCAGAACGTGGTCATGGTGGAAGCGCTCAAGGACATTAACCTCCACCTGCGCGAGGGCGATCGCGTCGGCCTCGTTGGCCACAACGGCGCGGGCAAAACAACCTTGCTGCGCCTGCTCTCCGGTATCTACGAGCCCACCCGCGGCGCCGCCAACGTGCGCGGGCGCGTGGCCCCTGTCTTTGACCTCGGCGTGGGCATGGACCCGGAGGTTTCCGGTTACGACAACATCATCATCCGCGGCCTCTTCTTGGGCCAGACCATCAAGCAGATGAAGGCCAAGATGGATGAGATTGCGGAATTCTCTGAGCTGGGTGATTACCTCTCCATGCCGTTGCGCACCTATTCCACCGGTATGCGCGTGCGCCTAGCGCTGGGCGTGGTGACCTCCATTGAGCCGGAGATCCTGCTTCTCGACGAAGGCATCGGCGCCGTCGACGCCGCCTTCATGGCCAAGGCCCGCGTCCGTCTTCAGGACCTGGTGAAGCGCTCCGGCATCCTGGTCTTTGCTTCCCACTCCAATGACTTCCTGGCTCAGCTGTGCGATACCGCCCTGTGGATCGACCACGGCCAGATTCGCTCGGTAGGCGAGGTCTCCGAGGTCGTCGGCGAGTACGAAGGCCCCGAGGTGGGCCAGTACGTGCGGGATCTGCGCAAGCGCTTTGACAACGAGGAGAACGCCTAGCCACGGCCTTTGTTGTCACTGCCATACTGCGCATCAATCATCCACGTTCCGCGCTGCCGGAAGGCCGGGATGGTACCCCGCGCCGCCTTATTGGCGGCCGCGGAACCAGAAACGCCATTAGCCTTTGCCCATTCCGCTAGGCGAATCACCTTCGGCGCGGTCATGAGCGTTATGCGCTTGTGTAGGGACTCGACGAGTTGCCGCGCGATGAGCGTGCTCAGCGCAGAGAAGTCCCCACTAACTGGGTAGCCACGGAACACAGGGTAATAGTGGCGCTCTTTTCCCTTGTTCGGAATGATGATGGGCGGTGCCCCTAGCTCCAAGAGCTGTTGATTGATAATGACGCGCCCGATGCGCCCATTGCCGTCTGAAAAAGGATGGATGGTTTCAAATTCCGCATGAAACCGCGCGATTCGGTCAACAAAGAAGCTAGTGTCCTCGTAGTATTCGGCAATGGCTGTGTCCACCAGCCTGTCCACGTATTCAGAGTTGGCTCCCATATGAGCGCCCACGCGAACCCACTCCCCCCTTCGACGAAAGCACCCCGCCCAGTCGTCATTGATGCCGCGAAGCAACACGCCATGCAGTCGCAGAATGAGGTTTGCATCGAGCTTACCGACGCCCCGAATAAGTTCCTCAGTCACGTCCGCCAGGTTTGTGGCCTCAAAGACTTCCCGTAAATCATGCGCCCTAGTGGTAAACCCGGCCAGGATGTTCTCGGTGTCTTCCAAAGTCAACGTGGAATTCTCAATGGCGTTCGAGTTATACACTGACTCCGCCACCTCTGCGCGTGCTATCTCTGCAATGGCCTCGGAGTTGTCCTCCCGCAACGCTGCATATTGATCAAGAAGAGCGTCAATTTTTGAGACGGTCCGCGCGTTAAGCATGCCAGTATTCTACAAGTTTCCGTGAAAATGAGTAGAAACTCACCCATTTTCACGAATGATTCGTCACACTGCGAAGTTTGCTCCCAGAAGCTCGCGCAGTTCCTCACTCACCCCGGCCACAATCACTTCCGGCCCCGGCTGGTAATCCTCTTTGCTCAGCACGGCCTTGTTGCCTTCGATGGTGTAGCCCAGCTTGCGCGATACAGCCTGGGAAGCTTCATTTCCCGGCTCCCATTCTGAGCGCAACCGGCGCGCACCCAGGTATTCAAAACAAAAGACCGCAACGGCATGGCGGACCTGCGTACCAATGCCGCGGCCCTGAAGGCGGTGGTAGATCCACGATCCGGTTACGACCTCATGGTTATCGGGAAAATTCTTTGCCCGCAGATCCACAGAACCAATGACTTCACCATCAAGATGCACTCCGAAGTCGAGCGACCATTCTTCCGGGGACATCTGCGCGCGGTGCGCCCACCGGAAACCTGGATCAGGCTTCTGCTTCAACCACGGAAACGTGTAATCCGGTAGCGGCTCGCCAAAAATCTCGGCGGCAGTGACACCATGAATCGCAGCGATGTCGCTATCACGCAGCACCCGCAGAGTCAGGTCACCCACGTGGATGGAAACCCTAAAAGGAGCCCACATTTCTTCAACGCTTCTCGCAGTCATAAGGTCACTCTACTGTGCACTGACCCCAGCCATTGGGCCTATGCGCTGGAAAGATGCATACCCCTGTATGGGTGCAGCGCGATAGAAACTTTTTCTATTTGCTTCTTTTCCAATATCTATTCCAGTTAAAATAACCGCGAGCCTGAATCACAGGTACCGTTCTCTCTTAACTCTAAGGAGCCCTATCATGAAGCGTTTCGCTGCTGGCGTTGTTGCCGCTGCTACCGCACTGTCCCTGTCCACTGGTGTTGCCTCTGCTGCACAGCCGGGCGAATCTATCGTCGACGGCATCGTCGAGGAGTTCGTCTCCGCACCGCACTGGGGTTCCGTTAAGACAAGCTCGAAAATTTCCGGCGGGGACGAAAACTCTTCCAAGGCTTCTTACAATTTCTACCAGTCTTCCTACGAAAACGACACGAAGCAGGAATACAAGCGCGGCACCACCGCTGACATCCTCTGGGGCGTCGGCATCGCCGCTGCCGTCCTCGGCGCTGCTTACACCGCAGTTCAGAACGGCCTCATCCCGGGCGTTTCCCTTCCGTTCTAATCTGAACGCATCAAGCTTTTAGCTTTGAAGCTCTAGCTCCAGCCCTTTGAGGGCTGGAGCTTTTCCATATCGCATACTTTTTAGCCCTCACTTCTTTATCATTTTCTTTACTTTCACTACCTCTACTTTTCTTCCAAGGAGAACCTCCATGAAGCGTTTCACCGCCGCTGCCGTTGCCGCCACCACCGCACTGTCCCTGTCCATCGCCCCGGCTACTGCTGCTGAGAAGGGTTCTTCTGAGGTCTCCGAGGCCGAAGTCTTTGGCTACATCCTGAAGCAGGGATTCAAGGAAGCCGTCGGTGGCGATGGCTACGCCTCCTCCGTGGATTACGGCATTGAGAAGGGCGCTGAGGCCATCAGCAGCAAGGGTAGTAGCGAGGGCAGCAGCACCCCTGAAGAAATCAAGGAAGGCCTTGAGACTGCCGGCTCCGCCAAGGACGTGGCCATGTCTTCCCTGAAGAATGACACCGCCAAGGAATACCCGGTGGGCACCACCGCTGAGATCATCGTTGGCACCTCCATCGCCGCGATTGTGCTGGGCCTCATTGCTGGTGTTGTCAATGCTGTGAACTCCGGTCTCATCAAGATTCCGGGCTTCAACGCCTAAACCTCGGCCACCTCCATGTCACGCACCTGAGCGCCACATGCGGGTGGCACAATAGAACCCATGACTGCCACCCTGTCCCAGGCCGGAACAACGGCCGCTGTGATCGTCACCCACCAGCGCGTGGAGCTGCTGCGCGCCTCCCTTGAGCAGGTGGTGAACCAGACGCACCCGGTGCAGTGGGTGATCGTGGTGGATAACGGTGCGGAAGCAGCAGTGAAGGAGCTCCTCCACGAACTGGCCGGCGAGCGCGGCGTCTACGTGCCTTCCGAAACCAATCTGGGCGGTGCCGGCGGCTTCGCGTTGGGATTCCTGACGGCTCTGGCCCTGGGCGCGGATGCGGTGTGGTGTGCGGATGATGACGGACGGCCCGCCGACCACCAGGTGCTGGAGGAGCTCTACCGAGTCGCCGATAAGAATAACCTCCACGAAGTCTCCCCCGCCGTGTGCAACATCAACGAGCCCGCCAAGCTTGCCTTTCCCCTGCGCCAGGGCCTGGTGTGGCGCCGCTACATGAGCGAGCTGGAGGGTGATTTTCTCCCTGGCATCGCCTCCCTGTTCAACGGCGCACTCATCTCCGCCGAGGCCATGGAAATCATCGGCGTGCCGGACTACCGCCTATTCATCCGCGGCGATGAGGTGGAGTACCACCGCCGCCTGGTCAACTCAGGCTTGAGTTTCGGCACCGCGCTGACCACCAGCTACCTACACCCAGACGGCTCCGATGAGTTCAAGCCCATCCTCGGCGGCAAGATGCACACGCAATACCCGGAGGGCGAGTTCAAGCGTTTCTTTACCTACCGCAACCGCGGCTACCTGCTGTGGCAACGCGGTATGCGCAAGCTTCTTCCCCAGGAATTCGCGCGCTTTGGTTGGTTCTTCCTAGTTCAGCAGCATGACGTGAAGGGCTTTATGGAGTGGCTGCGCCTGCACAACCGCGGCCGTAAGGAAGATTTCCGCCGGCCCTAAAACTCAAAAGACTTGCGCGTGCTGCGGAAAATCACCCACCGCTGCACAAAGAAATTGATCAGCGTTGCTGTGCCCTGGGCAATCACGAAAGCCACTGCCAGCGCCCAGGACGAAGGCCAGTCCAGCGTGTGGTCGAAAAAGGGGAAGGCCCAGCGATACAACAGAATGTTGATCGCATAGGTCATGGCGTAGGTGGCAAACACGGCAGCAAAGCGGCGCTTCGATGCCCGCGCGTTGAAGGTCCACCGTCGATTCAATAAATAAGCCACGAAGGTGCCGGCGGCAAAGCCAACGGTCCTTGAGGCCACATCGCCGAATAACCCTAAACCAATTTGAAAGAGCCAGGTCAGGGAGACGTCGATAAGCGCGGCAATGGCTCCCGTGATCGCGAACTTCGCGCCCTGCGCCTGCAGGGAATTCGACTGTGAAAGGCGTTCGGCGCGATCAGGCATGGTTACTTGCCCTTAAAAATAAATGCGCGCTGAATGGCGAAGTTGGTCACCGTGGCCACGCCCTGCGCGATGACGAAGGCGATGGTGTCCTTGACAGCGCCTTCAAAGCCCAAGCTGATCAGTGGGGCGTTGAGCACCCAATACAGGAAATTCTGTACTGCAAAGGTGGACAGGTACAGCAAGCCCACGGCACCGGCGGTGCGGCCGGAAACCTGAGCACCAAAAGTCCACCGGGCATTCGCCACATAGGCGGCGATGGTGCCGAAGACCCAACCGATCGCCTTCGCCAGGGAACGATGCAGACCCAAATAAGTAAGGAAGAGGGTCAGGCCGTAATCAATCGCCGCGGTGAAAACACCAACGGACACAAAGCGCACGAGCTGGGTCTTCATGCTAGAAGTAGGTTCAGTCACGGCGAAATACTCTACCCGCGGACAAGGGCGCGGTAAATGTCCAGGCGGTCTACGGGCGCGACGGCGTCTTCGCCATAGGCGCCCAGGGATGACAAAACCCTCAGCGAAGCCGAGCACAGCTCCCGAATTTCCGGGCCGCGCAGCTCCTCACCATCATCATCGACCCACCCCAGAGCGGCCATGGACGTTTCCGCTACGGAATCGGTCAATTCGCGCCCGCCCATGCAGGACAGCGCTAGAGCCATGGACCAGAAAGCATCCTTGCCCTCGTTCGTCACCTCGCGCGGCAAGGTGCGCAGCTGGCGGTACGCCTGAGCATCAATGCTTACATCCCGCTTCAGATCCAGTGCTTGGAGGAGCGGAACGAAGTCGTAGAGACGGGTTCTCTCAATCAGCGCGCGGACGGGACTAATGACAAGATCCAACACCTCATCGATGGTTTCCTGGCCCGTGAGCTCCGCATTCACGGCGGTGAGATCAAAGGGGGTCTGGAAAGAACCGGAACCGCCCACGCACAGGGCCTCCGGCGTCCCGCTATCGCGCGGGTAGGTCCCCACCACAATGATTTCGAAATCCCACAGCCCCCAGGCGTAATCAACCTGCTCGCCTTCGCGGCTCAAGAATTCGCGCACGGTGTGGCTCGGATCGATGCGCTGGCCGCGGGCATCTGTGTGCTCAAAGAAGTGCCACGGTGAATCCTCTTGCGGCAGCCCGAAGCAGATTTCAAGAATGTGGTGGAGCTCTTCCAACGTGAGCGCGTCAGAGAAACCGATCTGGCGGTGAACCTCTGCTTCTGCGCGAACATTGGATACCTGGCACAGGAGGGTTTCACCACGATTGGCGCGGACCTGCGCCAAATCTGTGACCTGTGAGCTCATGTGCCCCACCATACGCATTTTTAGTTACGCGCGGTGAGCTCGCGTGCTTCAAGCTCGCTAAGGATGAGGACGATGGCAGCACTAATTCCGCCCCATACCGTCCAGGGTTTTGCCGCCCCACGGCGGCGAATAAACCGGACCACGCTTTGCTCAGTCTTCACAGTGATCCATCCACCCAGCACAAGAATGGCGAAGGCAACTGGGATGGCCCACACGGGAACGTCGGGGGTCTCCGGCTCCGGGCGGTCCTCATGGCTCTCTGCATTAGTGATAGCCACGAGCGCGCCGAATCCGAGGAAGGACAGCACGTAGGCGAAAACGAGCGCAGTCTTATTCTTGATCCAGTCAGGGAACGCGGTCATGATGCCCACGGCCGCAGCCTGGGTGATGCGTCCGGCAAGGGTGTCATCCAGCGCATAATTGTCTTGCTTGGGAGAAGTCATACCGCCCCACTTTAGGCGGGCGGTAGGCTACCGTGCATGTACTCCTCCAAAAAAGAGCACCTCACCCCGGCCCAGCGAGCAGCGCAAGATGAGCGCGCCGAGGAAGACAAACGCCACGGCCACTATCTGGCCACCGAACACACCTCGCTGCCGCTCAATGGTTTCATGACGCGGCTCATCGCCGAGGAACTCCCCATCCTCGATTCCGTCTCAAGGGCAAGAGTCTACGAGATCCTCCGTGAGTATGACGGCCCGGAGATCACCTCCCAGGAAGAGCTGCCGGAAGAGATCCGCGAGATTATGGATCTGTACTAATTCCGAACTAAAACCACATAACCGGACAGTACACATGTTCCGTTTACTTGGCTTTTGTACCTAATCTCACGTTTTCACTCACGCCACAGGCACTGTCACCTAGGTAGGGTAGAGAACCGACCCATCACATCGAATCAAAGAGTAAGAGATGGAACTGCATACTACTGAGAAGTCCCTCCACGGTTGGGGCCGCACGGCGGCGACAACCGCCCACGTTTTGTCCACCCCAGACGTCGACGTCATCAAGACTGCCGTCGCCCAGGTGGCTGAGGACAACGCTGATAAGCCCGCCCACCTGCGCCGCGGCGTCATCGCCCGCGGTATGGGCCGTTCCTACGGTGACCCCGCGCAAAACGCCGGTGGCCTCGTCATCGACATGCAACCCCTCAACAAGATCCACTCCATCGATCCGGAGTCGGGCATTGTCGACGTCGACGGTGGCGTCACCCTTGACCAGCTCATGAAGGCCGCTCTGCCCTACGGCCTGTGGGTTCCTGTCCTGCCGGGTACCCGCCAGGTCACCATCGGCGGCGCTATCGGCCCGGACATCCACGGCAAGAACCACCACTCCGCCGGTTCCTTTGGTAACCACGTCACCTCCATGGAGCTGCTCGTCGCCGACGGCCGCGTCCTCCACCTGGAACCGGAAGGTGAGAACAGCGAACTGTTCTGGGCCACCGTCGGCGGCATGGGCCTGACCGGCATCATCCTGCGCGCGCAGATCAAGATGACCAAGACGGAAACCGCCTACTTCATCGCGGATACCGACCGCACCGATAACCTCGATGAGACCGTGGCCTTCCACTCCGATGGCTCGGAGCACAACTACACGTACTCCTCCGCGTGGTTCGACGTCATCTCCCCGGAGCCGAAGCTGGGCCGCTCCACCATTTCGCGCGGCTCTTTGGCCACCTTGGAGCAGCTCGAGGAGCTCGCCCCGAAGCTGGCGAAGGACCCGCTGAAGTTCAATGCTCCGCAGCTGATGACGGTTCCGGATATCTTCCCGAACTTCACCATGAACAAGCTCTCCCTCATGGCTATCGGTGAGGCTTACTACCTCATGGGCGCCCCGGCGCGTAACCAGGTCAAGAACCTCACGCAGTTCTACCAGCCGCTGGATCTCATCGGCGAGTGGAACCGTGGCTACGGTTCCAACGGCTTCCTGCAGTACCAGTTCGTGGTGCCGACCGACGCCGTCGAGCCCTTCAAGGAGATCATCCGGGACATGCAGCGCTCCGGACACTACTCCGCGCTCAACGTGTTCAAGCTCTTCGGCCCCGGCAACAAGGCCCCGCTGTCCTACCCGATGCCAGGCTGGAATGTCTGCGTGGACTTCCCCATCAAGCCGGGCCTGGGCGCCTTCCTCGACGATCTGGATAAGCGCGTCATGGAATTCGGCGGCCGCCTCTACCTGGCCAAGGAGTCCCGCACCTCGGCGGAGAACTTCCACAAGATGTACCCGGGCCTCGAGGGCTGGCTCAAGACCCGCAACGACATCGACCCGACCGGCGTCTTCGCCTCCGATATGTCCCGCCGCCTCGAGCTGCACTAGAAAGGAATCACCTCATGCTGAATGCAGTAGGCCAAGCACAACACATCCTCCTTCTCGGCGGCACCTCCGAAATCGGCCTGGGCATCGTCGAAGAATTCCTCGAGCGCGGCCCGGCCAAGGTCACCCTCGCGGCACGCGCCAACTCCCCGCGCATCGCGGATGCCCGAGCCACCATCGAGTCCCGCGGCGGCGACGTCGAGGTCATCGACTTTGACGCGACTGACTTCGAGGGCCACGGGGACGTCGTCAAGCGCGCCTTTGAGCGCGGCGACGTCGACGTCGCCATCATCGCCTTCGGCACCCTCGGTGACCAGGAAGAACTGTGGCAGGACCAGGCCAAGGCCGTCGCCTCCGCCCAGACCAACTACACCGCACCGGTCTCCCTTGGCGTCTTGCTCGGCCAGAAGTTCAAGGAGCAGGGCCACGGCACCATCGTGGCGATCTCCTCCGTCGCCGGCATGCGCGTGCGCCGCTCCAACTTTGTCTACGGCGCCTCCAAGGCCGGCGTGGACGGCTTCTTCATCAACCTCGGTGAGGCCCTGCGCGGCTCCGGCGCCAACGTGCTCGTGGTCCGCCCGGGCCAGGTCCGCACCAAGATGTCGGCGGAAGCCGGCGAAGCGCCACTGACCGTCAACGTATCCGACGTGGCCAAGGCCACCGTCAAGGCGGTCCTGGACGGTAAGCAGTCCATCTTCGTGCACCCGCTGTTTGAGTACGTGTCCTTGGGATTCAAGTTCATCCCGCAGGCGATCTTCCGGAAGCTGCCTTTCTAAAGTTCCGCTAAGTCCACGGCGTGTGGGAAACTACTTACATGACTGAGTCTCCCACCATGTCGTCTCCCGCCGTGTCCCCCACCATGGAATATGACGTCGACCGCCTATCGCGTCGCGCCACCCTCGTGGGTATCGCCGCCGCCGCTCTAGGTGGTGGCCTTGTCACGCTTCTTGGCTTCTTTGCCTTTAAGACGGTCTCCCTCCCGGCGTTCAGTACGTCGATGGTGACCCGTGCGCTGAGCACCGCGGGAACTGCGCTCACCGTTCTCCTGGTGGGCGCGTTATGCGTGTGGTGGGTCATTGGCAGCTCGCCGCGACCCCGGTGGCGGACGTGGCTCACCACCGCCCTGTGCTATATTTCTCCGGCGCTTCTTACGCTGACCAGCATTGGCCTGCCACTATCGGCCTCGCGCCTCTGGCTCGACGGCGTCCAGGTCGATCAGGTGTTCCGCACCCAGTTCCTCACCCGCGTCACGGAAGCCAGCTCCTATGCGGACATGAACTACGAAGGCCTGCCCACCTTCTACCCGTTGGGCTGGTTCTGGTTGGGTGGGCGGCTGGCCAACATCCTCAACATGCCCGGCTGGGAGGTCTACCAACCCTGGAGCCTCATCTCCCTGGCCGTGGCCGGGTGCATCCTGGTTCCTCTATGGCAGCGGCTTGCCGGTTCCCTACCTGTGGCCACCGCCATTGCCTTGACCACCACAGCGGTGACCCTGACCATCGGCGCTGAAGAACCGTATTCCGCGGTCATCGCAATGGGCGTACCAGCGGTAGCTGTCCTGTGTTCACACGCCTTCTACGGCTCCTCGTGGTTCTCCGCCGCCGCAATCGCCATCTACCTCGGAATCTCCGCCTGCTTCTACACGCTGTACACGGGAGCCGTGGCGCTTACCATCGTCAGCCTCATTGCACTCGTTACGTGCGTGGGCGACCGTAGGTGGACTCCCCTCGTGCGCCTCGCCGCCATCGCGGCCGGATCCCTGGCCATCGCCGCGATTGCTTGGGCACCATATCTGCACGCCGTCCTGCACGCCACCGCCCCGCTAGAATCCACCGCGCAGCACTACCTGCCGGAGGAAGGCACCCAAATCCCGGCGCCCTTCCTCTCCTTGTCCGTCATCGGCGCCCTCAGCCTTATTGGCCTGATCTACCTCATCTTGCGCGTCGATGAGCCCGAAATCCGAGCTATGGGCACCGCGCTCGTCGGCACCTACCTGTGGACTTTGGCTTCCATGGTCATGACTCTTGCCGGCAGCACGCTGTTGGGCTTCCGCCTGGAGCTGATGGTCGCGGTGCTCTTCGCCACGGCGGGCATTCTCGCGCTGGCCGACGTCCGCCTCATGGGCCTGCCCACGCTCTACCCGGCGGGCATTACTGAGACCATCAGCAAGCGCGTGACCCTGGTCTTTGCCATCATCATGGGGCTGGGCGGTATTTACTATGCGCAGCAAATCCCCGCGACGAACGTGACCGCCTTGGATCACGCTTATACCGATACCGACGGCTACGGGGAGCGCGCGGACCGCTACACCAGCGATTCTTCCGCTAATTACGGAAAGATCCGCGAATTCATCGACGCCCAGGGCTACGCGGCCAACGACACCGTCGTCCTCACGGACGAAAAGCTCTTCATGGCCTACAACCCCTACTACGGGTTTAACGCCTTCACCAGCAACTATGCCAACCCGTTGGGAGAGTTCAGCACCCGTAACCTGCAGATTGAAGAGTGGGCTTCCAATTCCTGGGACCAGACTCCGAAGGAATTCTCGCATTCCCTCGAGTCCTCACCGTGGCGCGGCCCAGACGTGCTCATCTTCCGCGGGGACATCAAGGAACCCGGGGATGGCTACAAGACGCACTTGGCAGAAGACATTTACCCCAATCAGCCCAACGTGCGCTACCGCGCGGTGTTCTTCAACCCGGAGGTCTTTGAAGAGGGCTGGACCACTAAACAGATTGGCCCCTTCGTCGTCGCGGCCAGATCTTAATAAGCCATGGCGGTGACGTAGACTGATCGCCGTGTCAGATCGGAATACCTCTTCACTGCGAGCACCGCAGTCCCTGCGGCTCACCGCCATCATCGCTGGATTCATCGGTTTCCTGTGCTTTGTGGCCACGCCGCTGCTGCCGGTGAACCAAACCCAATCTTCCTTCGATTGGCCCCAGCAGGGCTCCCTGCAATCCATCAACGCCCCGCTCATTTCGGTGGCGCCGGAGGAGATCGATGCAGAGATCCCTCTGAAGGCCGTCGATAAGCTGCGCGATGGCCAGGACCTGCTCTACGGCACCGTGCCCCCGGAGTCCAAGAAGGCCTCCAACCGCGGCATGTTTGTCCGCGCCGGCGAGGATGGCCTCTCGGTGACCAGCCTCGATGAGGTCATTTTCTCACTCACGGCCGAGCAGGTGGCGAAGCTGCCTGAGGACTCCACGCTCCGCATCCAATCCACCGGTGACGGCACCACCGTCTCCTTGGGCAAGCACAAAGAGACCTCCGAGGAGGATCTCCGCCCTCAGGTCACCGGCGTTTATACCGAGATCGACGATTCCCCGGAAGCCCTCGCCGAGCTTGGCGACGACCTCCGCATCCACGTGGAGATCAACTCTCGCTTCACCTCCTCCCCGACACCGCTCAAGCTCATCGCCATGTGGCTGGGCCTGGCCATGGTGGTGATCAGCCTGGTCTGCCTGTGGCGAATCGACCGCCTCGATGGCAAACGCCGTGGCTTCATGCCCGAAACTTGGAAGCAGATCCGCCCGCTCGATGGCGTCGTGGCGGCTGTTCTCGGCTGGTGGTACATCTTCGGTGCTAATACCTCCGATGATGGCTTCATCCTCACCATGGGACGCGTTTCCGATCACGCGACCTATATGGCAAACTACTACCGCTGGTACGGCGTCCCCGAGGCCCCGTTCGGCGCGCCGTACTACGACCTCGTGGCATGGCTGGCGCAATTCTCCAGCGCGTCTATCATCGTGCGCCTGCCTGCGCTTATCTCAGCGCTCATCATCTGGTTTATCTTGTCGCGCGAGATGCTTCCGCGCTTCGGCGCTCGCGTCAACGAGCGCCGCTTGGCGCACTGGACCGCCGCGTTCATGTTCCTGGCTTTCTGGCTGCCCTATAACAACGGCATCCGCCCCGAGCCCATCGTGGCCCTCGGCGTCATGCTGACGTGGGCCTCTTTCGAGCGCGCCATCTCCACCCAGCGCCTCCTTCCGGCGGCGGTGGGCACCATCATCGCCACCATCACCCTGGCCGCTGGCCCCACCGGCCTCACCGCAGTGGGCATCTTCCTGGTCTGCCTGCCCGCCCTGTTCCGTATCATGGGCAAGCGCGCTCCCCAGATCGGCTGGACAGCTCTCATCGCCCCGTTCCTTGCCTGTGGCACCGCTGTCATGGTCGCTGCCTTCGGGGACCAAACGCTAGCGTCGGTCCTCGAATCCACTCGCGTGCGTTCCGCGGTCGGCCCGTCCCTGCCGTGGTACTCGGAGTTCGTGCGCTACTCCACGCTCTTCGAGCCCTCCGTGGACGGCTCCCTGACGCGCCGCTTTGCCATGTTCACCATGCTCTTCTGCTTGGCGCTCATCATCTATGCCTTCATCAAGGACCACCGCGTCGTCGGTGCGGAGGCAGATCCCACCAAGCGCCTGCTGGCCATCATGGCGCTCTCGGCCTTCTTCCTCATGTTCACGCCGACGAAGTGGACGCACCACTTCGGCATTTACGCCGGTGTCGCCGGCGTCATCGCCGCGCTCGGCTCGGTAGTTCTTTCCCAGATTGCCATGCGCTCCCCGCGTGCCCGGACCTTCTCCATCGCCGCGGTGATCTTCCTCCTGGCCATCTCCCTGGGCGGCTGGAACGCCTGGTGGTACGTATCCTCCTTCGGCATCCCGTGGTGGGACCGCACCGTGCAGTTCAAGGGCATCGAGGCCAACACCGTGGTGCTGGCCATCGCCATGGTGGTCCTGGCGATTGGCCTCTACCAGTCCCTGGTTCACAGCTATCGCAAGAACAAGGCCGAAACCGCCGGCACCCTCGAGGAATTCGAGGCCGCCAATGCCGCCAAGGTCTCGCGCTGGGCGGGTGTCATGTCCGCACCGATTGCGGCGGCCTGCATTATCATCGTGGCCTTCTCGTGTGCCTCCTTTGCCAAGGGCTACGTGGCCCAGGCGGATTCCTACTCCGTGGGCAAGGGCAACCTGACTTCCCTGCGCGGCGATACCTGCTCGCTGGCGGATTCCACCATGGTGGAGACCAACACCAATGAATCCTTCCTCACTCCGGTCGAGGGCGAATTCCAGGACTCGCTCGTTGACAAGAAGGAAGACAATTTCGGCTTCGGCCCGAACATGATCAAGGAAGATATTGAGCCGGAG
The DNA here is from genome assembly GCF_007672725.1 of Corynebacterium aurimucosum ATCC 700975. Taxonomy (GTDB): domain Bacteria; phylum Actinomycetota; class Actinomycetes; order Mycobacteriales; family Mycobacteriaceae; genus Corynebacterium; species Corynebacterium hesseae. The sequence continues at coordinate 16,140 of NZ_VDTC01000006.1, read as the reverse complement.
AACCTCAACTCGGCGTCGGTAGGCGCCATTGCCAACACCACCGGTGAGGACTCGGCGACGTCCAATGAACAGAAGGATCTCACCGAATCCGAGGAAAAGGCAACCGAGGTCACCGACTCTTCCGCCGGTGGCGTGCGCGGAACCCTGGGCGTCAATGGCTCCGAGATGCACCTGCCGTTCAACTTGGATTACCGGAAGGTCCCGGTCATGGGCTCCTACGATGAATCGCAGCGCTCGACCGCCACCATCACCACCCAGTGGTACAACTTGCCGGAACCTGGCGAAAACACCCCCGTCCTCTCGGTCGCTGCCGCCGGCAAGATTTACCACCACGACGTCAACGGAGTGGAGCAGGAGGGCACCGAGCTCACCTTGGAGTACGGAACACTCAAGGATGGCAAGGTCACCAACAAGGGTGAGGCCGAGCTTTCCGACGTCGGCGCGACCCCCAAATGGCGCAACCTCCGCATTGCTCTAGACGAGCTCCCAGAGGAGGCCAACGTTGTGCGCCTCGTCGCGGTCGATGATTCCACCGATGAAGACGATTGGATGGCGTTTACCCCGCCGCGCGTCCCGGAGCTTGCCACCATCAACTCCCAGTTCGATTCCTCTACCCCGGCACTCCTCGACTGGTCCGTCGCCCTGCAGTTCCCCTGCCAGCGCACCTTCGACCACTACGCCGGCGTGACCGAGATCCCGCAGTTCCGCATTCTTCCTGACGCCGCCGCACAAACCTCCCTCACGGACTTCCAGTCCTTCTCCGGTGGTGGTGCGCTGGCAACCGCGGAGGCAGTGAACTACTCCTATGAGATCCCGAGCTACCTCAACAACGATTGGGCGCGCGACTGGGGCTCCATTGAAAAGTATGAGCTGCGCACCAACTCCCGCGGCGAGGCCCCGCTCGAGGCAGATATCGACCAAGAAATTATCCAGCGCTCCGGCCTGTGGAAGAACTCCGAGATGAAGATTCGCCCGGAGGGCGAACAGTAGAACTACAGGAACTCGGCCGAATCTTTAATGCGCTGACGCGCCACGGCCGGGGTCGAAATACGGTGCATGGACACGTACTCCGCGGTCTGTGCACCGGGGATCTCCACGCGCTCAGCAATCTCATCCTGCGCCGCGGTCTGGACCAAGATGTCAGAATACAGCCCCGGCAGCTTCTCAACATCGAGGACGTAGTCACCGCGGATCTCCTCCGGCAGCTTGGCCAGCGCACCGAAGTCGGGGAAGGTGAGGAGGAGGGCGTCGGCAGGCACCAGCGCTGCGAGCGCCCCACCGGAGGAATATCCCCACACCGTCACGCGGTTGGCCCCATGCTCACGGGCATAATCGACGGCCGCCTGAACCGACTGGACCATCTCCGCCACGGTGTGCTCCGGCGCCAACGGGTAATCGACATCGATGATCGTCGTGCCCGACAACTGCGCTGCGGCAGCAACTTCGGGCCGCCATTGCATTTCTAGTGCCTTGCCGTCACCGCGCCACCAGCCGCCGGAATGCAGCGACACCGCCCAGCGACCAGACTCTTCTGACGGCCTAAAAATCGCTCCCACCTCAGAGTCTTCAACGCTCACGCCTTCCGTAAAAACGGTGCCGGGTAGCGAGTGATCCACAGCGGAACCCAGCACCATCATGGAGGCCTGCACGATACGGTCCGGCAGCAGCGCGCAATAGCGGTCCGCCTCCGGCGAACCTCCACCGGCCCACGGCGGGCGGAAATCCGGCAGCGGGTAGTGCACCTCCATGTAGGAGGAGAGCTGCTCGAGCTGTTGTTCTGGACTTAGCTGGCGATCCTGGCCGCCGATATTCCACTCACTCATGGCCCCCAAGGGTACTACCAGATGGTGACGCGCTCCTCTGGGACCAGTCCACCCTCGACATCAAAAGCCTCGTAGAATTCGTCGATGTTCTCGGCGATGATGTTGCAGCGGAACTCCGCCGGCGAGTGCGGGTCAATGGCCAAGTACTGCGTGGCCATCTCCGGACGAATAGCAGTGCGCCACACGCGCGCCCACGCCAGGAAGAAGCGCTGCAGACCGGTGTACTCGTGCTCTGCCAATTCCGGCTCAGCGCCCTCGGCCTCAAACGGTGCTACCTGGCCGTTGATGTCCAAGCCCTTGTCGGCGCAGTAATTCTTGTAGGCCACCACAGCAATACCCAGTCCACCGAGGTCACCGATGTTCTCACCCAGGGTGAAGCTACCGTTGACACCCGCGGAATCGGTGCCCTCCAGCACCTTCGGCACCTGTCCCTGGAACTGGTCCACCAGCTTCGCGGTCAACTTCTCGAAGGCCGCGCGGTCCTCATCCGTCCACCAGGAGTTGAGGTTGCCCTGGCCGTCATACTGCGAGCCCTGATCATCAAAGCCATGCCCAATCTCGTGGCCAATCACCGCGCCGATGGCACCGAAGTTCTCCGCCGCGTCCGCGTCCGGGTTGTAGAACGGCGGGCGCAGAATCGCCGCCGGGAAGGTGATGTCATTAACTACTGGGTTGTAGAAGGCATTGACCGTCTGCGGGGTTGCGAACCACTCGTCGCGGTCGGCCGGCTTGCCAATCTTGGCCAGCTCATAATCGTGGCTCCACGCGCTGCCTGCGCGCACATTGGCCACCAGGTCCGCACCCTTGGGTGAAAACTCTAGGTCGGAATAGTCACGCCAGGTCTCCGGATAACCGATCTTGGCCTTGAACTGCGAGAGCTTCTCCAGCGCGCGCTCACGAGTGGCCGGGGTCATCCACTCCAGCTGCGAAATCCTCTCGCGGTATGCGGCGGTAAGGTACTCCACCAGCTCATCCATCTCGGACTTCGAGGACGGCGGGAAGTGCTTGTCCACGAAAACCTTGCCAATCTCCTGGCCAACCATGTTCTCTGCCAGGCCCACGGCGCGCTTCCAGCGGTCACGCTGCTCGGTAGCGCCAGAAAGCTTGGTTCCGTAGAACTCGAAATTCTTCTTACCGATCTCCTCAGTGAGGTACGGCGCGCGCGACAACAAAATGTGCCACGTGGCCCACAGCTGCCAATCCGCCATGCGGCCGGCGGTAAACAGACCCTCCAGGTGCTCAAAATACGACGGCATCATGGCCACCGCGCGGTGCTCCGGCAGTGCCCCACCGTTCAGGATGGCGCGGGTGATGCTGGGCAGCTTGGCGACGTCCACCGGGTTATACGTCTTCACCGCATCACGCGAGGCCACGACATCCCAATGCCCTGCAGCAATTTCCTTTTCCAGATTCACGATGCGCGTAGCGGCCGCTTCCGCGCCCAGCCCGAAGAGGCGAGCCGGATCCAGGAATCCAAGCATCGCTGCGACGTGCTTCTCGTAGGCCTCAAGCGTCTCCGCGTGGGCTTCCTCGCGGTAATAAGCCTCATCTGGAAGGCCCAGGCCGGACTGGATAATGTAGGCCACTGCCTCCTCGGAGCCGGAGTCCTTTTCTACCCAGAAGGTAACCGGGGCGCCGACGCCCTCGCGCTCCAGCACGCCCAGGTTGTGCGCCAGCTCTTCCGGGTCCGCCGCCACCAGCTTGTCCAAATCTTCGGCCAAAGGCGCCGTTCCCGCAGCGTTCACTCCCTCAACGTCCATGTGGGAGGAATACACGATCCCCGGACGGCCTTCGTCTTCCTTAACGATGTCATGGACGAGTTCCTCGGCTTCGTCGCGAAGCGCGTGAAAAGTCCCGTCAACACCGCGGTCATCGGGAATAACGTGGGACTCGATCCAGGGGCCATTAACAAACTGATACAGATCCTTCATGCACTTCACTCTATGTCAGATGTACCCGTTAGTGTGGTGTGCATGACTTCTTATCGTTTCCCGCCAGCGAAGATGACGGGGCCGTTTTTCGCTGTGCTTGGGGTGACCCTCCTCGTGCTCGGCACGCCCGCCGTCCTCAGCCTGGCGCTGCCGGACCACGATCCTGAAACCGAGCCTGTTGTCCTCGACGATCCTGAGTGGCGTCTGCCTATCGACGGCGTCGAATGCAGCGTGAACTACGATTCCGTGGCCAACCAGGCGTGGGATTGCGGCGATACCTTGGTCGAGGCCTACCTCACCTCTGATGTCGACGATGACGAGCTGGCCCTGCGCCGAGCTGTGCGCGCCACGACCTTCGGGTCGATGCCGAAAGAAGAAGTAGAAAACCAAGACGGCATCCTCGTACTGCGAACGTATACATACATCCCGGTCGTTGCCTTTAGCGTGGCCAAGGACGATCTCAACTACGAGCTCGTCTTTTCAGACGGAAACCCAGAAGAAATCGCCGATCAGTTTATGGAGGCCTTCAAGTGAGCAAGATCTTCCGCGTAGCGCTGTGGGTCATCATTGGTATCTGCCTGCCTGCAGCTCTGATCAATCTGTTTGGTGCTTTCCTCGTTGCCCCGCTGCCGGGCCTAATAAGCCTGTTGATCGGCTTTGCTTTCTTGGTGCTGGGGCTGTATCTGTGGCACCTCAGCCCGATGTGGGCGCGACCTGCCAAGGGATGGGCCACAGCCAGCGTGCTGTGGGGAGCCGGCACCGCGGTGTCTTTGGCGCTCCTATCAGCACTTCCGTTCAGCTCCCTCACCAAGGGCGTGGGATGGGAAGAATCCATGATGTCATGGTCCGGAGCTTATCCGGAGGAGTTCGCCAAGGCGCTGGGCGTGGTTTTTGTATTACTCAGTTTCCGCCAGCTCAACCGCCCTTGGCATGGTTTCATCGTCGGCGCGCTTGTGGGCTGGGGTTTCGAGGTCTTTGAGAACGTCCTCTACGCCTCTCTCGGCGCCGTCATGCACCCGACGTCTGATTGGATTGGCATGCTACAGATGTGGGGGCTCCGCCTTGTGGCGGGCCCAGGCCTACACATGTCACTGACGGCCATCGCAGGCTTTGGCATCGGCTGGGCCATTTACGCCGCCCACAAAACGTGGTGGTGGCGCCTCGGAGTGGGCGTGGGCGCGCTTTTTGTTTCCTTCTGTCTCCACTTCGCGTGGAACTACATGTGGGATGAGACATGGCAGCTGGTCACGCAGTACATCGTGGTCGCGCTCATTCTCTACCCCATCGTCATCACCCTGGGGCTTCGCGCCCACCGCCTAGCCAAGGCGGACGATACCTACTCGCACTCGCCCGGCTCAGCCAGCCTGCGCTGAATTAGTCAAACTGCCCCTGCAGGACAGCCACGGCGTCAAGCGGAGTTACGTGATAGGAAATGGGGTTCTGGTTTGCGCCGGCCATGAGGGCGTGGGCGCAGGAGTGGCCCGCCCCCATCATGTGGCCGAGCTCGTGAGCGATGGTTCCCTGAAGCGCCTCTGGGTACTGAGCGGTGGCCGCCTTGATGAAGAGCATCCCGTGGTCCGGGTAGGCCGTACCCTGGACGTAACCATTCGGCTCCGGCTTATAGATGATGGCGATGGTGTCATCATCGGCCTCGGACGGCGCTACTTCCTTCAGAGAAGCCTTGCCGTCGAGAGCATCGTTCCACTCAGCTACCGCGGCATCGAGCTGCTCGCGGTAGGGGAAGTTATCCGCCACCTTGTACTTGAGCACGCCGCTCTTGAAGTAGGAAGGAACGGAATCAGCATCGTGCAGAATCGACGGATCCGGAACCGGCTTTCCTTCGTTTGCCAACTTAGTGATGGAGGCGCATGTAGCAGGGGAAATGAGCGAACGAGTTTGGTCGCTCTTCGCCGAAGCTGACGGGGCAACGGTCAAAGCCACAACAGCAATGGCCGCGATGGACAGGGCCTTACGCATAGGGAATTACCTTTCGGGTTAGTAACCGCTTATTTGGTAGCCGAGAATATATTAATTTCTCAGTTTCCGCAAAGGTAAAACTTAGCTAAACCCGTGGCCAATCAGCACACGTGCGATGAACTAGGCACAGCGCGCTTCAGCTCCGCACACGCCCTATCGCGCAGGTCCTGAGGGGGCGTCGGCAAGTTCGGCGCTTGCGGCTGTACCTCCACCGCACCGAGCACATCTGCGGTGAGATCCGCGGGAGATCCATAGGTATTTGCCGCCACACTATACCCAGGACCGAAAGAGGCGCTCGCATGCACCTGCCGGTCATCTGACCACCCAAATTTCGTTCCGATAATGCCTGGAATCCGCGCGGTGCCGAAGTCCTGACGATATCCGTCGAATGCCACAGGCGCTGCCGTCGCCATACCTTTCATGAGCGGTGCAGCAACTGGGTCGCCAAATATCACCCCAATAAAGCGAGCGAGATCCTCCGTCGACGTCGTGGTATTGCCCCAGTAACCGTTGTGATGGGTCTCCCCCAAGCGATATTCCCCGATGATGGAAGGTATGGCCTGCGGATACTTCCGCTCCAGATCGCTAGCGGTGCCATCCTCAGAGAAGCGAACCATGTTTTCCACCCGCGCTTTATCCTCCGGCGCGCCATATTTCAGGACCCACATTCCTAGGTACAGCTTCGCGAGGGATAGCGCAGGACGAGACTCGTGGCCATTTCCAGTGGAAACCGAGTTTCCGTCGGCATAGCGCACGGTCATTTGAGTGCGTGGCGGAACCTTCCCAGGATCAAACGTCAGGGCCTGGGCGGATGGCGCAGCGACGGTCGCTAGCGCAAGACCAGCAATAAGGGAGCGGAGTTTAAGCACTTTCATAGATTAACTCAAGCCACAGCTTCAACAGGCTTGATTGGTACATAAGCGCCGCTGCCCAAGGGATTCAGCGCGCACCCTTCCCCACGCTAGGGTTCGAACAGTAATTTTATTAGCTTCTTACCCAACAAGCCCCTCCCAACGAAGCTCAAAGCGGCGGAAGGCTGGGTAAATGCAATATCAATAGGCACATTCACCTCTCTAATCACAACTTTCCGCCAGGGTATAGACTTTCCAAACGGTACAGAATAAACTCATTTTTCGAAAAGGGATTCGGACAGTGGGGGTTCGGTCCTTCTCAATATCTCTAACAAAAGAGGGGGTTGAATTGTCTTCCGCTACAGAAACCGTTGTTTCCTATTTTTCTCATTCCAATCCGAACGACCCGGTCTGCATGAGAGGTAAAGCCATACGCCAAGCAGACTACGAATTTTGGTCTAGCATCCTTCCCGCCTTGGACGAGGACTCAGATACAGCGTGCATGCGCCTTGGGCTAAAGACCGGCAAAGCGGCCGGGGCGGTTGCTCGCATAATCATGGGGATTTACCGATTGAAAGAGCTACCCCAGCTCAAGGCCCTGCAAGATGCAGATTTTTTGCTGGACTTACCCGCCTTGATTGCCATCGACCAGGTCATGGCTAAACTCGGCCAACCTTCCACTGAGGTAGTGGCCGCCATTGACGCTGCGTTGGCCCGTTGGCTTACACCTACGAAGCCAAATCAGGTATTTCCCACCACGTCGCAGATTCGTCGTCGCATGCGTGACCTTGTCAAGGTCCATGACGACTCCATCGCAGTGGAGGATAAACGCACAAAGAATCGATATTCCATTCTCACCCGCGACCAACGCGCCACCATAGAACTAGAGGTGGATAGCAGCGTTGGAATCATCATCCATGAGGCCATTAAGGCAGCTGCTGAAAAGCATGAAGTCTCGATGGCAGAAGCACTAATCCTTTTAACGACTGGAAAGGTAGAACCAGAAGCTGCCCGAGTAGTGCTCCACACTTATCAAGCGAGTGACGTCGAAGACGCGCCAGTATATGTAGAAGGGCACGGCTGGCAGGTAGAGAAAATCCCAGCACAAGCCGTAACGAAAAGGGACTTGAGCACCAAGCCAGAAGCCACTAATGGCTACGGACCAGCCACGTTGGTTCGCAAATATGTTGAAGGGCGCGATGGCACATGCCGTGCAGCTGGCTGCGGAATGCCGGCGTGGCTGTGTCAGTTAGACCACCGTATTAACTACGCCGATGGTGGGCCAACGCATCCGGACAACATGGTGGCGTTGTGCCAGCATCACCACAACATGAAGACCGATGGGCGGGCGTTCTATTTTTTGGACCCCGATACCGGGGATGTGGTCTGGCTCTTTGAGGATGGAACCTGGGCAATCACGGAACCTTCCGGGCCACTAGCACCAAAGAACAAGCGCTGGGCGCGAAGCGTTGCGCAAGATATTGAAGGTTACCGCGCTAGGAAGCACCGGGAAGCTCAGGAGCTGAAAGCCGAGCTAGACCAAGAACAGCAAGCAAACACAAATAAGAAGACCGCTTATGGCAAGGGAGATGAAGAAATCCCCTTCTAGATAACTAGGTTCGTCGCTTAAAACGACGAAACACATTGGTGCTCGGCTTAGAGGAGGTAATTGAGGTCCGCCGCATCCAGCCCGCATTCAGCGAGCACCACACTGTCGCCGCGGTGTGGAATACCTTCGGCATCCCACTGGGCTTGGGCGGCGGGGGTATGGGCGCGGCCCGTACTGTTGACCACCCGCCACCAGGGCAGATCCGCGCTTTTCGACATCACCCAGCCCACATACCGCGCACCGACCCCTACGACTTTGGCGATCTCTCCGTAGGTGGAGACGTTGCCAGGCGGAATGCGGAGAACGACCTCCGCAACCCTAGAGCTCGATGGGTTCTTCGGGGGCATCCTCGACCTCGCACAAGGTAAGCGTCGCACCCGTGGAATCCTCAATCAGGCACAATCGGCCGAATGGTGAGTCGTGGGGCTCGCGGATAACCTGCCCGCCATTCTCCACAACAGCCTTCGCTGCTTGGTCGATGTCCCGCACACCCAAGTATGTTTGCCAGAAACTCGGCAAACCTTCCGCATGCCAGAACCCAGCGAAGGCAGCGCCTTCTTCCTCCGCAACTGCATAATGCTCATCACCACGGATTTCCCAATCGAAGAGCTCACCATAAAAGTCCAGCGCTGAGTGAAAATCCTCCGAGACCGTCAGCTCGTGCCACACCGGGGTGCCAGGCTCACCGCCGGCGACGAAGCGGTCGAGCTCCGGCTGCGTCAAGCCAAACATGGCACCGGACTTGTCGAGTACGAGCGCCAGCGGGGCACCTAAAGCGAGGATTTTTCCGCCGAGTTGTTCTACTCGGGCGCAATCGGCTTCCAAGTCGCGGGAGAGGAAATAGGTAGCCCAGGTGTCCTGGCCCGGAACAATTTCTGCAATCGGCAGACCTTGAAGACGGGCGATGCCATCTTCGAATTCCCAGCCCAGCACGGCCGAGTAAAACTTCTCGGAGGCCTTCACATCAGAACTGGCCAGAGTAATCCAGTAGGGCATTCCTACTTCAGCTTCAAAAGCGGGCATTAAAGGTTCCTCCACTTCTCCGGGTCGAAGTCATCATCGGCGGTAGCCTCATCAAAATAATCGTCGTCGTCTTCGACGACGCGGGCGCAAGTGTCGGAGACGCAGATGACGTCGCCAAGCGCCAGCGTTGCTCCGCGCTGCTTAGTTACTTCCCCATTGACGGTGACCTGACCCTGCTCGATGAGTTCTTTGGCCTCACCCCCGGTCGCGACCAAGGAAGCCAGTTTGAGGAACTGACCGAGCTTAATTGATTCTCCCTTAATTGAGACTTCTAGCATGTTGACCAGCATACCCAGCTCAAAGCGCAAGAATTCCCTCTGCCAGAATGATGACGCCAAGCAGGGCAAACACGACTCCGCTGAAGATATCTACCCCGGCGGAGTTCTTTGCCATCCACTTCGCCACCGCACGGGTGCACAACGCAACGCCGACAAAAATAATGAGGCTTTCAATAATCAGCACAGAACCAACCGTGGCATTCGCGCTCAAGCCCATGCCCGGATCGATGAAGTTGGCGAAGATAGCGCCGAAGAAGATGAGCACCTTGGGATTAGAAAGATCGCTGACCAGGCCCATGCGGTACGCCGTACCGAGTTTGATGATGCCGTCCGGGGTGAACCCGCGCGGTTGAGGATTCATGGTTGCTGGAGCACGACGCTCTTTAATGCCGCTGCTTATTGCAGAAAATGCCATCCATAGCAGATAGCTACCGCCGGCAATCTGCAGCGCCACAAGGATTTCAGGATGGGCCGAAATCAGCGCGGTAAGCCCCGCCAGCGAAGCAACGGTCCATATCATCAAGCCAGTCGTGCTACCTATTGCGGCCCACACCGCTGCACGCGTGGAACGCGCACCCAAACGAATAATCTGAACCACATCTGGCCCCGGCGAAGCCATCGCCGCGAACCACACACCCATCAAGGCCACTATGGCGCTGAAAGCCACCTAACACCCCCATACTCACATGCGTTTTCACTAACACATGCCACTATAAGAGGCGTCTCACCTGCAGCGAAACAGGTAAATTAGCTTTGCGTACGCGGCTTAATAGTCATGGTGTCAATGTTGACGTGCTCCGGCAGGGACGCCACCCAACGCACTGCCTCAGCGATGTCTTCTGCGGTGAGGTTGAGCTCGCCGTCATAAACTTGTGCGGCACGTTTGGCGTCACCCCGAAAACGATTGAGGGAAAACTCCTCCGTGGCTACACGGCCCGGGTCAAGTTCGGTAACGCGAACGCCGTGCTCTTCAATACGCAGTGCACGAGAAATCACGCGGACGCCATGCTTGGCGGCGTTGTAACCGGAACCGCCCTCGTAGACGTTCCACCCGGCCACGGAGCCCATGTTGATAATGAGCCCGCCCCGCAGCTTCGGCATGAGAGCCTGGATCATCCGAACGGTGCCAAGGACGTTGACGTCATACATCCACTGCCAATCCTCGATGGTGGTGTCCACGAGGGGCTCCAGGCCCTTAGCGCCACCGGCGTTGTTGACCAAGAGGTCCACGCGGTCGAGGTGGGAGACGAACTCAGCCACGGACTCGTCCGAGGTTACGTCGAGGGCATATGCCTCGCCGCCGATGTCATTCGCGAGGGCCTCAAGGCGCTCCACGCGCCGCGCGCCGACGACGACATGCCAGCCGTCAGCCGCCAACGCTCTTGCCGACGCCTCCCCAATCCCCGAAGACGCTCCTGTAACGACTGCTACTTTTTCCATGCGCCCTAAGATAGGGCTTCTTCCAGCTCGACGCAGATGTTTTCGACGATCCCACTCTTGAAATCAGCCGGGATGAAGGTGCCATCCTTCATGTCGGTATTCAGCGAGAAATCCAGCTGGGTGCGCAGCTGCGGCATGGAGAAGTTCGCCATGATGAGGCGCCACGCCTCTACCGCGCGGATGCCGCCGCTGAAGCTGTAGCCCACGTAAGCAATCGGCTTGCCTACCCACTCGGCACCGAGGGAATCAACGGCGTTCTTGAACGCGCCCGGCACGGAGTGGTTGTACTCCGGGGTGACGAAGATAAAGGCATCGCAGGAATCGATAGCATCGGACCAGGCCTGCACATTCGGGTCCTCGTAGTTTTTGTTTGCCGCCATAGGAATGACAGAGGTGGTGAGGATCGGGACATCGAAAGCCTTGAGGTCAATGAGCTCGTAGTCCACGTCGCGGCCCTGAGCGAGGTCGGTGACCCACTGGGCGATGGCCAGCCCGGCGCGGTCGTCGCGGGTAGAGCCGAGGATGATGCCGATTTTCGCCATTAAAGTACCTTTCTTAATTTGTTAACGCGTCAACGTCTGAGGGTACGCCGATATGTCGACGCAATCGACAAGTCACCCAGATATGTCGAAAATTCTAGAAAAAATCGACATATCCGCTCAACATGTCTATTCTTTTACCATGCCAACCTATAGCCCGGACACCCCCTACAATGGGCTTCCGCCCCTCCCACCAGCAGAAGTGGTGGAAACCGTTCCCGTGCTTAAGGCCATCATCGATGCTAAGGAAAAACTGGCTGAACTGCGTACGGCCTGCCAGCTCATTCCCAACCCGGAGATCATCACCTCAACGATTCCACTGCGTGAGGCTCGTGCTTCCTCCGAGATTGAGAACATCGTCACCACTAATGACGAGCTCTTCCGTGCGGCGTGGCACGTCGATGCTGAGCCGACTCCTGCCACCAAGGAGGCTCTTCGCTATAACGCCGCGCTCCACGCTGGACTTTCCTCGCTATCGCAGCGACCTCTATCCGAGAAGACGGCAAAAATCGTATGCAGCACCCTTCTAGATACTCAGGCCGAGGTGCGTTCACTTCCGGGCACATTTATCGGTAACCCTGTAACGAAGGAGCGGCTCTACACCCCACCTGAAGGAAAGGAGATTATCGAGGGCCATCTCGCAGCGTGGGAGGACTATATATATTGCAGCCACGACGTTGATTCCCTCGTAAAGATGGCACTGCTTCACTATCAATTTGAAGCAATCCATCCTTTCTACGATGGCAATGGGCGCACTGGACGAATCCTTAACGTCCTCTACCTCATTCAAGAAGATCTTCTTGAGCTGCCGGTTTTATACCTGTCCGGGTATATCGTCGACAACAAAGCAGACTACTATCGCTATCTCAACGCTGTTACAGCCAAGGGAGCATGGCAAGACTGGCTTCTCTTTATGATCCGCGGCGTTCACGCAGCGGCTGCCGACGCCTCCTCAATGATTACCCAGCTTCGGGCTATCCAGGAAAACACTGCGCAACGAATACGTTCTGCGGGCGTGATTAACCATCCGCTCGAGATGGCCGAGCTCATTCTTATCAAGCCCTATGTACGCATTACTGACGTGGTAGAGATGGGCTTCGTCAAACGCCAAACTGCCAGCGCGTGGCTGGCACATCTCGTAGATTTAGGAATCCTCGAAGAAATCCAACAAGGCCGCTCCAAGGTTTTCCTTCACCGTGCCGCTCTCGATGTTCTGACTCGAGACTAAGACGAGGGAATAGGATGGCTGACATGCATCACCCAGACGAAGGATCCTTTGAGCGCATGACCAGCGGGCAGTGGTTCATGCCCGGTGTCAACGAGGAGGTCAGCGCCGAACATCGCCGCGGCTTCCTGCTGGTCAAGGAGCTCAATGAGCTGCACAACACCAACCCAGAGCGCGCGAAGGAGATCTTGCGAGAGCTGCTTTCGCCCGAGTCCGAGGTTCCCGGGCTGCACGTCCCGCTCAACTTGGAGTATGGCTGCAATGTGACCATCGGAAAGGGCGTCTTCATCAACTTTGGCGCGACGATCCTGGCGCAGGCGCCTGTAACCCTCGGAAATCACGTCATGATCGGCCCGAACTGCTCGCTTATTACCGTGGGGCATCCTGTCAACGACCATGAGATGCGAGCAGAAGGTTGGGAGATTGCGAAACCTATCAGCGTCGGCGATAATACGTGGTTTGGTGCCAATGTCACTGTGCTGCCGGGCGTGACAATCGGCAAGAACTGCGTCGTGGGAGCGGGCACGCTGGTGACTAAGGATATCCCGGATAACTCGCTGGTCTTGGGCTCACCGGGACGTGTGGTGCGCAAGCTGGAGGACAACGAAGATAGGTGGGAGCGCTAGGATCTCGATGTTTGATCTCAAGGCGATCGGCAAAGGACTCCCCGTCCTAGAGACTATTGATTCGCTTCCTTCCGAAGGCCACGTCGTCGTCCAGGCCCCGCCCGGCACGGGTAAGACCACGCTCGTTCCGCCGGCGTTGGCGAACCAGGCAAACGGCAAGGTTCTCGTCACCGCACCACGCCGCGTGGCGGTGCGTGCCGCGGCCAACCGCTTGCAGGAGTTGTCAGGCCAGCGCATCGGCTATGCGGTGCGCGGTGATTCCCGCAAAGGCGCGGACGTCGAGTTTGTTACCCCAGGTGTTTTGTTACGCCGACTGTTGCGGGATCCGGAACTCACTGGTGTTGATTCCGTAGCCATCGACGAGGTGCATGAACGCCAGCTCGATACCGATCTGGTGCTGGGCATGTGCTTGGAGTTGGCTCAGCTCCGCGATGATTTCCGGGTCATTGCCATGTCCGCGACTGTCGACGCCTCTCGCTTCTCCCAGCTCATGGGAGGGGCGCCGATCCATTCCACCGAGGCCGTAACGTACCCGCTCGACATTTCCTATGAACCGATTCCGGGACGTGCCGCGGGCGATCGAGACTTTTGGAAAAGCGTGGCCAAGGTTGCCGCGCGGCAGCACGAGTCCACTCTGGTCTTTGTGCCGGGTGTGCGCGAGGTCAACCTGGTGTGTGATGCCTTGAGCGGCCACAACGTTTTCCCACTCCACGGCCGCCAAACCACGCAGGAGCAGGACGCGGCCCTGTATACGCGAGAACAGCGCATCGTGGTGGCGACGTCTATTGCGGAGTCCTCGCTGACCGTGCCGGGCGTGCGCACCGTCATCGATGCTGGATTGTCCCGCGTTCCCAAGCGGGATGCGCAGCGCGGGATGAGTGGGTTGGTGACGGTGTCGACGTCGAAAAGCAGCGCCGATCAGCGCGCTGGACGTGCCGGGCGTGAGGCGCCGGGTACCGTCGTCCGTTGCTATTCGCAGGAGGATTACCAGCACTTTTCTCCGCACGTGATTCCAGAAATCCTTTCCGCGGACCTCACGCAGGCAGCGCTGTTTATGGACTGTTGGGGCGCGGGACCGGACTTCCCCTTGCTTGATCAACCGCCGAAGGCCGCGCTTGCCGACGCCCACCGCACCCTAGATCTGCTTCATGCCACTGAAGAGTTGGCGCTTTTGCCGGTGCACCCGCGATGGGGCGCGGCACTGTTGAAGTACGGTGCGGGGGCAGCACGCACGATTGCTCGTCTGGATGATTCGGACCCGAAGCGGCTTGCCCGCCTGGTGCCCGACAAGGGGCCGGTGGACCCAGGCGTGGTGGTCGCTACCGCTTTCCCAGAGTTCGTGGCTAAGCGCGTGGGTGACAAGGAGTACTTGTTAGCGAGCGGTACCCGCGCGCGGCTACTCAACGGTGAACAGGGAGCTGACTGGTTGGCGGTGGCTGAGGTGTCGTTGGCGCAATCCGGTAACGCCGTCATTCGTGAAGCAGTGCCTATCGCGGACAAGGATGCGCTCGAGATCGTCGGCGTCACGGAGGAGACGCGAGCGTTTCTCGACGGCTCCAAGGTCCGCGGCGTGCGCGTGCGTGCGGCAGGTGCCATCGTGTTGTCGGAGACGCCAGTGAAGGTCTCCGGCGATGAGGCGGTGGAGGCACTGCGCAAGTCCGGACAGGGCTTAAGCTTGTTCCACTTCAGCGAGAAGGCCCAGAACCTGCGGGAACGTCTGCGGCATCTGTATCGGGCCTACGGAGAGCCCTGGCCAGATATCGACAATGCCAACCTTGAGTGGCTGGATCCGGAGCTGCATGGGTTGGCGATTGGCGGGCGCCCAGACATGTATCCGGCGCTGCAACGATTGCTTCCGTGGCCCGAAGCCAGCCGCTTGGACGAGCTCGCGCCGGAGCGTTTGCCGGTGCCGTCCGGGCGTGATGCAAAGATTGATTGGTCCGGCGAGCGCCCGGTGGTTTCCATCAAGTTGCAGGAGTGTTTTGGTTTGGCGGAGTCCCCCGAATACTGCGGCCACCGCGTGCAATTCCATCTACTGTCTCCCGCCGGGCGGCCGCTTGCTGTGACCGATGACTTGGCCAGCTTCTGGTCCGGGCCCTATGCCGGGGTGCGCGCCGACATGCGCGGGCGCTACCCCAAACACCCGTGGCCCGAGGACCCGTGGAATGCGGTAGCAACCGCAAAGACGAAGAACCGGATTTAACCCCACTGCTGCCAGGCCAGGTACACGCTCATCACCACGACGAGCGTGAGGAGTGCATAGCGGATGAGCTTGGTGCCGCCGCCGAGGACGGTTCGCGCGCCCAGCTGCGCGCCGAGGATATTTGCTGCTGCCAGAACTAAGGCCAGGCCCCATACCACGTGCCCGCCCAGAATGAAGGCGATGAGCGCGCCAACGTTGGTGCACGTGTTGACCACCTTGGACATCGCGGCGGAAGTAAGGAAGTTCTGGGAGAAGATGGCTGTAAATGCCATGATGAGGAACATGCCGGTGCCGGGGCCAAAGACGCCATCGTAGAAGGCAATGGCCGCCACGGCGGCTAACCCCGCCCACGTGCGCCAACCGCCGCGGATTCCCTCTCCTTCGCCGCTTCCGAAGCTTGGACGGAAAGCAACGAAGGTACCCACCGCCACCATGAGCACGATGATGACTGGGCGCATGATGTCTTTGTCGATGAGCGCGACCGCCGTGGCGCCGAGGCTGGAGCATGCAAGGGCAAGAAGGCCCATACGGATGAGCTCACCCTTCGGCGGGTGAGGTTACCCTCGTTTAGTGGACACCCTATTTGTACGGATCTTGTGTCCGTAAGAGAGGATG
>NZ_VDTC01000069.1 GCF_007672725.1 Corynebacterium aurimucosum ATCC 700975 | reverse complement strand
ATCCAACCTCCCAGCTTCTCCTTCCTCCACCCCCGAGATCATTCACAAGTTCATCAAGACCTTCGATACCTATTCGTACCACAATCACTTCAAAACCTTTCTTCCCCACAACCACTACCCCCCCCTCAACCACCCTCTCCCCACCGCCAACTTCCTCCAATCAAACCCCCCCCACAACCTCCACCTATCTCCACTTCCCCTCCACCCCTACCCCTACCAACAACACATCCTCCAACCTTTACACTCCCACCGCCAACTTCACCATCCTCACCCCAACCTCCTCATTCCCCCCACCCCAATATCCCCCGTGACCCTATCCCTCCCCCCCCCCATCCCTTTTATCCCCCTCCTCCCCCCACACCTCTGCCAAACCTCCGCCCCATTCCCAACCCTCCCATTCTCCATCCTCTTTTCTCTTTTTCTCCCACCCTGTCCGCCAACCAGCCGCCCCTACACTCCACCACCCCTCGCCC
>NZ_VDTC01000699.1 GCF_007672725.1 Corynebacterium aurimucosum ATCC 700975 | reverse complement strand
CACCCACGCCCCCCACCAAATTCTTCCTCCCGTCCATGCCATCGATCACCCACTCCCCCCCCTCCAACCAACCCTCCCCCCCCAATTCTTCACCCACAACTTCATCCCCCCGCCGCCACCCTTTCACCCCCTCCCCCATCCCCTTCCCAAACCCCCCCCCTTCCACCCACTACCCCATCTCCCATCCAACATCATCCTTTTCAACTGTTCACCTACCAAACGCATCAGCCTCCACCTATATCACCCAAACATCTATCATTAT
>NZ_VDTC01000698.1 GCF_007672725.1 Corynebacterium aurimucosum ATCC 700975 | reverse complement strand
TGGGGGGGAGGCTACGGCGTGTTTGAAGAAGAGGTGGGGGGTGGGGTGTAGGAGGTGGGTGGGGTTAATTGATTGGAGGGTGGTGGGGATGGTGGAGATGTTGAGGGGAGAATGAGTGACGGTGAGGGAGTGGGGGGGGTTGTTGGGGTAGGTGAGGGGGAGGGGGAGGGTGGGGTGGAGGAGGAGGTGGGGGAGGTGAGGGGGATGGGGGAGGGGGAAGGGTGGGGGGAGGGTGGGGGGAATGGGGGATTGGTGGAGGGGG
>NZ_VDTC01000697.1 GCF_007672725.1 Corynebacterium aurimucosum ATCC 700975 | reverse complement strand
AGAAAACAAACAACACACCACCTCGCCTCACCAAAACCCCAGTAATCAAAACTATCACCAACCTCCCCGCAAACCTCCACCAACATTCCTCCACCCCCTTCCCCACCATCTACTACTCCCCCAATCCCATCTCCATCCTCCTCCCCATGCCCATTAACTTCATCTTCAACAACCTCTCCACCTTCCCCTCCAACCCCAACGCCCCCCTCCTCGTCCACCACACCCAACCCCCTTAATATCCACCCTTCTCCCCGCCTGCCCT
>NZ_VDTC01000696.1 GCF_007672725.1 Corynebacterium aurimucosum ATCC 700975 | reverse complement strand
CCACTACTCCCTTAACTTCCTTCACCTCCTTCGTCATCCGCCTACAAATCTTCTCCACCACGTCATACAGCACCCGCCTCCACTCCCCCCTCATACCCTCCTCATAGCACTCCATCTCCAACCACACCTCCTCCTCCCATTCCACCTACCAATCCACCCCCAACACTCACCCCAACGACCTCACCACACCCCCCGTCATCTCCACCATCTACTCCATCCATCCCCCCTCCTTCCTCTTGTATTCACCCTTCATCATCTTCAT
>NZ_VDTC01000695.1 GCF_007672725.1 Corynebacterium aurimucosum ATCC 700975 | reverse complement strand
GCCCACCATCACCAACACTAAACCGATCCATAAGACCAGATCACTAATACAACTCTCCATAGCATCTCGCCTCCTCTGCTTCCTTTTCCCCTACCTACTAAAACCCTACCACCGTCGCCTGCATTAACGCATCGCCCCACAACCAATTCTCAGCCCCTCAACCTACCACACATTTATCTCATGAACAATCTCTCACCTTCTACTCTCCTCATCATCACCCTCCTTTCCTTTACCCTGTCCAACTTCCACACCATCCGCCCCA
>NZ_VDTC01000694.1 GCF_007672725.1 Corynebacterium aurimucosum ATCC 700975 | reverse complement strand
TGGTGAGCTGAAGTGGGGGGAGGAGATGAGAGTGGAGGTTTGGTGTGTGAAGTAGTGGAAGGGAGAAGAGGGAGAGGGTAAGAAGGTGACGGTTGGTGTGGGTGAGGGTAAGGGGGAGGGAGAGATTGAGAAGGCAGCAGAGGGGGGTGAGGAGGAGTTGGGGGAGGGTGGTGGTGGAACGGTGAAGGTGAGGATTGGGGAGGAGGTGAGGATTGAGGGGAAGACCGAGGTGTGGGGTGGGAGGAGTATCGGGGATGGGGGGG
>NZ_VDTC01000693.1 GCF_007672725.1 Corynebacterium aurimucosum ATCC 700975 | reverse complement strand
GTAGGAGAGTGGGAGGTTGCATAGGTGAGCGGTTTGTGGCGGAAAGAGGGGGAAGTGAGAGGTGAGGGAGGAAAGAAGGAGGAGTGTGGTAATGATGAAGTGCATGGGGAGGTTGATGTGGGGGGTGTGGTGAGGGGAGTGAGGGTGGTGGGGGTTGGGAGGGGAGGTGAAGCAGATGGGGAAGAGTGGAGGAAAGAAGATGAATTGGTGAGACAGGAACAGGATGGTGGGAACGGTGAGCATGTTGGGTCGGTTGAGGGGGG
>NZ_VDTC01000692.1 GCF_007672725.1 Corynebacterium aurimucosum ATCC 700975 | reverse complement strand
TCACCACTCACCTTTAACATTCTACCCACCTCCCTAAACGTTTGCGCATAAAGCGACGATTAAATACCACTTCTCTACAAACTCCACCCCTCAATCCCACCATCCCCAAACCCCCCCCCACAAACCCCCCCCTCAAACACCACCCCTTACTTCTTCTCTACCTCCTCCTTCACCCCCACCCCCTCACACTTCCACTCCACCCCCTCCACCCCCCCCCCCATCTCATTCTCCTCCACCCACCCCACCACCCAATTATCACCATC
>NZ_VDTC01000691.1 GCF_007672725.1 Corynebacterium aurimucosum ATCC 700975 | reverse complement strand
CATCTTCCTCGATCCCTTGCAAATCACCAATCCCGCACCCCTATATCCCCCCGTTACCCTCCCAAATCTTCCACAACCTCCTCTCACCTCTACCCCCAATCAACCCCTTCCCACCTTCCTACACCACATTCCCCTACCCCAAGCCCCCCTCCCCGCACAGAACCCCCACACCGCCATCCCCACCATCCATCACCCCTTACCTCACCCACTCATCCCCAAACCCCAAATTATCAACCCCCTCCACACCTTCACCATCATCTTCC
>NZ_VDTC01000690.1 GCF_007672725.1 Corynebacterium aurimucosum ATCC 700975 | reverse complement strand
CGGCGCCATCGCCCCCCCCACCCTCCCCAACCCCCCCCCATCCCCCACCACACCTACCCCATTTCCCCTAAACCCCCCACTCCCAAACACATCTACTTCAAACAATCCCTACTACATGACACTTAACTCTACTCCCACCCCTCACCACCCACCTCTACCCTCCCCTCCATCACCCAACCACTCTTTACCCCCCTCGAACCTATCCACACCATCCCCCATCGCACCCTCAAACACCTCAACCCCTTCTCCCCGACCGAGGTCTC
>NZ_VDTC01000068.1 GCF_007672725.1 Corynebacterium aurimucosum ATCC 700975 | reverse complement strand
CCTCAACACGACAAATACTTCCCCTCCCTCGTACTCCTTACGCCTCCACTTTCATCACCCTCCTCCACCCCTCCCCTTCCCCACCCCCTCTCCCCCCCCACCCTCCCCAATTCCGATATCCCCCCCCTCGACGTACCCACCCCACCCCCCTTCCCCTTCCCATACCACTTCATCTACCTATTCCTCATCATCCCATACACCCACCCCTTCACATTCCTCCCCTCTTTCAACCAATCAAAATTCCTATACCCCTTCACCTACCTCTCCTCCATCACATCCTCTCCATCCTCCCCCTTCCCCGTTACCCGCATCCCTCCCCCATACACTTCATCCACCAACCCCAACCCTTCCTCCTCAAACAATCCCTGTTTCTCAACCCTCTCCCTCCTCCTTTCCCTCCCCATCCTCACCATCCTACCCCTCCCCACTAGCGTGCATTCTATCCCCAACAACACCCCCTACCCCCCTACCCCCG
>NZ_VDTC01000689.1 GCF_007672725.1 Corynebacterium aurimucosum ATCC 700975 | reverse complement strand
ATAGAAGATTTGATGAGTTGTGGGAAGTGGGGGAAAAGATGGATGGGGAGTGGAAGTTGGGTTGGCGGTAGGTGCGGAAAGTGTTGGGGTAGAGGGGGTGGTGAAGCGGAGTGGAATGGGTGAATTGGATTGGAAAGTATGTGTGATGTTTGGTAGGGTGTGGAAGTGTTAATTGGATAAGGGTATGGAAGAAGGTGTGTGAAAGGTGGTCTGAATGCGGTTGCCTTATCAGGCGGAGATTTGTGTTGGGGTGGTTGGTAAAT
>NZ_VDTC01000688.1 GCF_007672725.1 Corynebacterium aurimucosum ATCC 700975 | reverse complement strand
TCATACCCACCATATTCTCCTTCATCCTCTCCTCCCAAACCATCCACCCCTCCCCCACATCCCCCCCCTCCCCCATTTCCCCCCTACCCCCACCACCCCTTCCCCTTACCCCTTCAACCCCTCCTCTCACATCTCCCCCACCACAACAATACCTACCTCCTCCAACCCTCAATCCCCCCCCCCTTCCACACCTCCATCATTTCTTCCTTCTCCTACCCCCCCACACCCACCTCCCACATACCAACCACGTACACATCATCCCC
>NZ_VDTC01000687.1 GCF_007672725.1 Corynebacterium aurimucosum ATCC 700975 | reverse complement strand
GATACGTGTGCCGAGAGATGGGTGAAATCTGGTGGGGAGAAGAGAAGATTATTGTGGAGGGGGAGGTGTGGATGGGGGTGATGAAGGGGGAGAAGGATGTGGGGGTGGATATTTGGGGCGAGGGGATGGGGGGGTATGAGGGGGAGGTAGAGAACGTGGAGGTTGCGTGGATTGGGGAGGGTGAGGGGGTGAGGGGTGAGGAGGTGAAGGGAGGGATCGAGGAATTCAAGGGTGTGGGGGGGTGGGAGGAGATGGAGAAGGGA
>NZ_VDTC01000686.1 GCF_007672725.1 Corynebacterium aurimucosum ATCC 700975 | reverse complement strand
TCCCACCCTCCATCAACACAACCAAATCCACATTCCTTCCCCTCAACCATCTCCGTTCTCTACACCTTTCACCACAATCCCGCAATCCCTCCATTTCATACCTCACAATTTACAAATCCAATCCAACACCCGCATACTCTTTTTCCCCAGTTCCGCCGCCGGCTTTCAAGCTCTACAAATCCACTCCCCTTTTCCAGCTTCACCCTTTTTACTCAATAATCCTCAATTCCATTCGTCAAAGTATCACAAAAACTTTCTTCATA
>NZ_VDTC01000685.1 GCF_007672725.1 Corynebacterium aurimucosum ATCC 700975 | reverse complement strand
CCCTTCTCTTCTTTCTCTACGCCCCCCCACTCTCCACTCCCCAAGCCATCAACGCCATCAAACACTCCAAACTCCACCTCACTATTCTCCCCTTTACCTTTCTCCTCTACCCGCTCATCCCCCTCCCACTCACCCCGCTCACCCCCTTCATCCCAAACCATCTTTACTTCCCAATTCTCTACCTCACCCTTCTACCCTCCACACTCCAATCCTCCCTACCCTTTACCTCCATCCCCCCCCCAAATGTTCCCCGGGCAATCCTC
>NZ_VDTC01000684.1 GCF_007672725.1 Corynebacterium aurimucosum ATCC 700975 | reverse complement strand
CCTTACCACCCCCCAACCAACCGCCACCCAGCCCATCCCCCACCCACAACACGACCTCCTACCCCCCCAACATCTCACACACCTCATCCAACTTCTCCTACACCAACCACTCCTTCTCCTCCCCCACCCACCACCCCCCCATCATACACCCCCCCCGCCAAACAATCCCCCTCACCCCCTCCCTCCTCACCCCCTCCCCCGAGCACCCCATGCCGGAGACCCTGCGCGAGCACCTTCCCGACGCCGCCATCCCCCCCTCTTCC
>NZ_VDTC01000683.1 GCF_007672725.1 Corynebacterium aurimucosum ATCC 700975 | reverse complement strand
CCTTTCCACACCCATCCCCCTACCCCAAGACTCCTCCCTTTCCTTCCCTCCCCTTTCACTATTCCCCCTATCACTCACCCTCACAACCCTACCACCACCCTAGTATCAGCTCCATCCTCCCCCTTCTCTTTTCCACTCCCACACAACCCCCCAAATCCTTTCCTCCCTACCCTCATTCACATCCACCACACTCCCTCGTAACCCTCGACGCCGATGACGCGATCGACGTTCTTCTTCCTCATGAGCCAGATCTAGCGCTCACC
>NZ_VDTC01000682.1 GCF_007672725.1 Corynebacterium aurimucosum ATCC 700975 | reverse complement strand
CTTCCCCCCTTCATTAATACCCTTCCTCCACAACACTCCCTCCCCCATACCCCCCAACACATCCTCCATCCCCCCCCCATCATCCCACCCCTCCCCCCCCCCCACCCCCCCCTCCCAAATTTCCCCCTCCTACCCACTCTATCCCCTGTCCCACCCCCCATCCTCCACCACCCCATCCACCCCCATCCGCTCCACACCCTCCCTCTTCTTCTCCCTCTCCATATCCATCTCCACCACATTCCTCATCATCCCCTCATTTCTCAC
>NZ_VDTC01000681.1 GCF_007672725.1 Corynebacterium aurimucosum ATCC 700975 | reverse complement strand
CCCCCCCCCACCCCCTCCCCACCCCCACCCCCCCCTTCCACCCTCACCCCCCCACCCTCACCCCTCCCCCCTCACCCCTCCACCCACCTTCCCCACTTCACCCCCCACTCCCTCCCCCCACTTACTCACTGCTCTTCACCACCACAACATCCCCGTCCCCCTTACCCCTCACCTCCCTCCCAACCCAACCCAATACCCCCCCCCCCACTGAATCCATTCCCTTGTTACCCACCACCAACAACTCCACCTCATAGTCCTTCCCCA
>NZ_VDTC01000680.1 GCF_007672725.1 Corynebacterium aurimucosum ATCC 700975 | reverse complement strand
CACCTGACTGAGAAGTAGCCCGCCGCACTCTATATCCCCCCCCAGCTCCCCGCCGCCGCACCATTCATCTCTTTCTCGCATCCCACCAACCCCCTCATCCCCCCCCCCCCCCCTGCCCCACCCCCACCACCCCCCCCTCCCCACTAGACCCCACCAACCCCCCCCCGCCCTCCCCCTCTTCCTCTCCAACATCCCTCAATCTCCCCCCCCCATCAACCACATCCACAACCACTCTTCCCCCCTCATCCCCCTCATGAACCGGTT
>NZ_VDTC01000067.1 GCF_007672725.1 Corynebacterium aurimucosum ATCC 700975 | reverse complement strand
CCTATACCACCCATCACCCACCCCCCAAACCCTTCCACCAAGCTCCCTGCCTCCATATAACACCTCAGCTTCTCCATAAACTCCATAATCCTCTCCAAACAAAAATCCAGCCCCCACCGCCCACCCCAAAACTACCTACTCAATCAACAATTCCCTCCCCACCTACGCCGTACACACAATAAACCTGAAACTACCTAACACCCTCACAATACAACTCCCCCTACACATCCTTCCCCATCCCCACTCCTCTTCAGTATCCCCCCTCCAAGCCAATACTCATCCATCCAATCCCCCCTTAACACTAACTTCACCTGCACCTCTCACCTCCTCCCCACCCACCCAAGCCGTCTCCTCCCTCCCTCTTTACCCCTTCTCCCATCCTTTCCACTCAATCCCCCCTTTCCCCTCTTCCCCACTACACTTCTATCTCTATCAACACACCTTCCCTCTACACCCTCCCCCACTTTTCTCCCTC
>NZ_VDTC01000679.1 GCF_007672725.1 Corynebacterium aurimucosum ATCC 700975 | reverse complement strand
CCCCCCCCCCACCCAGCAACCCCCCCCACCATCACCCTCCCTCCCCTCCTCCTTCACCACCCACCCCCCTCCCCCCAACTACAAAACCTACTCTTCCCCCCTCAAACTCCCTCCCCCCCCCCTCCCTTCCACCACCAAATCCCCCCCCCCCACACCACCTACTCCTCAACCTTTCTCAACATACTCCCCCTCCCCTTCACGAACTTCAACCCTATCTTCGCTCGACCTTTCACATTCAAATCCGCACTCTCCTCCACCACCCCT
>NZ_VDTC01000678.1 GCF_007672725.1 Corynebacterium aurimucosum ATCC 700975 | reverse complement strand
GGTTTTGAGTTCAATAGGAGCATTCACTTTTATAACTTGGTATGTTTAAGGTGAGTAGCGTTATGTTGGGGGGTGGTGGATTAGGGATGTATCAGGGGTTTTGCGGATGTGAAGGGTGGTTTGTGGGGAGGATGTTTTAAAGTTGGTGGTACAGTTGGGGTGATGAGTTAGAAAGGGAGATTGGATGAAGATTGGGTGCTGTCTGAGGAGGGTTGGGGCGGCCTTTGGGCTAGGGCTCGGGGGGGTGGTTTTGGGTATCGGGTG
>NZ_VDTC01000677.1 GCF_007672725.1 Corynebacterium aurimucosum ATCC 700975 | reverse complement strand
CCATTCCGGGTAACGCTCCCCTAGTTCCCATACCCCCCCCACCCCTACACCCCCCCCATCCTCTTCACTAACCCTCCTTCCAACTACCTCCCCCTCCTTCTCTCCCATCCCCACTACTACCCCTACTACCCAACTCTCTACGCCCTACCCCACCCACCATACCTCATCAACCTCTATTCCCCCCCCCCCCTTCTCCCTCCACCATCTTTCCCAACACCCCCATTTTCTCCATCCCCTCTCCCTCCAACCTCACCTTCCCCCTCC
>NZ_VDTC01000676.1 GCF_007672725.1 Corynebacterium aurimucosum ATCC 700975 | reverse complement strand
CCACCCACCACCTCCCTACTTTTCCTTTCCAATACCAACCGCGCTAACTCTCACATCCCCGCTCCCTTACCTAACAACCATCCGCCCCATTCCCAACTTCACTCCCCAGCCCTAAAGACCACTCAACACCATCCTCCCCACCCCCTCAACCCCCTCATCCCCCCCCTCACCTACACAAACCCCCCGCCCCCCCTACCCTCCCTCTCCCCCCCGCTTTCCACATACCTTTCTCCCCCGGCAACCTCCCCGTCCCCCACAACCTCC
>NZ_VDTC01000675.1 GCF_007672725.1 Corynebacterium aurimucosum ATCC 700975 | reverse complement strand
AAGTTCGCAGGATCGTTGATGAATGTGTGGAAAGTGGATATGCGGGTAGGGGTGTGGAAGTGAAAAGTAATTCGGAGGTGGAGGGAGGGTTGAGGAAAATGAGGAAAGGGAATTGGTGGATAGGGATATGAATGGATAAGTGGATAGAGAGGGGGAAGATAGGTAGGGAAATTGTGTGGGGGAAGAGGAGAGTGTTGGGAATTTGGGGACGGTTGTGGCGGGTCAGGGAGGGGGGTGAGAATGGGTGGGGAAGGTTGTGGAATG
>NZ_VDTC01000674.1 GCF_007672725.1 Corynebacterium aurimucosum ATCC 700975 | reverse complement strand
CCCACCACCAGCAATTGCGCGATACTCATGCGATTCACCTCCGACTTATCCACCCCCATCCCATCCTACCCACGCACCACTGCACCATCAAACCAACAACAATCCCCATCACCTGCAACACCATCAATACCCCCACCACCCACCACTTCTTCATCAACCCCAACCACCCTAACAACACCACCATAAATCCCATCACCACCCCATACTTCAACCCCCTCCACACCCTCCCCTCATACACCTTCTACACCATCCCCACCGCCAAAA
>NZ_VDTC01000673.1 GCF_007672725.1 Corynebacterium aurimucosum ATCC 700975 | reverse complement strand
GTTTCTCCCTTCACGTAGTCATACACACTGCGCATCGCGCGTCTCCTTCCTCCAACCTCCCCCTCCCTCTATCCCTTCCCTCACACACTAACCTTCAATAACAACCCCCCCCCATACAAATTCACATACACAACACCATTCACCCCCTCCACTCATCTGCCCTACATATACTCTCCACTCCTTTTCTCCATCCCCTCCCCAAACCCCCCTCCCCTCAATCCTCTTCACCTCTCCTCACCTCCACCTACCGTTCCCTAAGCTGAT
>NZ_VDTC01000672.1 GCF_007672725.1 Corynebacterium aurimucosum ATCC 700975 | reverse complement strand
TGATGGTGATTGTGGGAAATGTCGTGAGCGGATGGTTAAGGGGACTGTGAATTGGATGGATTTTGAGGATGGGTGAGTGTGAGGTGGGGGAAGGAGAGGAGGGGAAAGGGTTGTGGGTGTTGGAGAGAGGGCGAGTTGGGAGTGGATTGGTTGGAGCAGCTGTAGGTGGATTAGTAGTGGAGGAAAGAAAGGTGGAGACAGGGGTGTTGGTTGAAGGTTGGGGGGTTGGAGTGTGGGTAGTTGGTTTTTATTTGGTTTATAAAT
>NZ_VDTC01000671.1 GCF_007672725.1 Corynebacterium aurimucosum ATCC 700975 | reverse complement strand
GGTAGGTTTGAGATGGAAGGGGGGGCGAGGATGAGGGGGGGGAGGTATGAGTGGATGGGGTTGGTGGTGGGGTTGTGAGTGTTGTGGTTGATGAGAATTAAATGGTTAAATGGTAAGTGGAGGGTGGTGTAGTTGTTGGGTTTGGGGAGGGGTGGAAGAAGGATGGTGATGTTGGGAGGATGGTGGTTGGGAGGGGAGTGGACAACGGCGAGGTGTGGGAGGTGGTGGGGAGGTCATGGGGCAGGCTGCGGGCGTGTTGGGGGTG
>NZ_VDTC01000670.1 GCF_007672725.1 Corynebacterium aurimucosum ATCC 700975 | reverse complement strand
GGAGAGGGGGTTGGGGTTGGGGTGAAGGAATTGGGTAAGACGGAGGGTGGGGGGGGGTTGGTGGACAGGGTTGTTAACTTGGTGGTGGGGGTTGGGGGGGAGCTGGTGGATGAGGAGGAGGTGGGGGGGTGTGGTGTGGAGGGAGGGGTTGATGGGTGGGTTGTTGTGATTGGGGTGTTTGGAAGGGGTGTGGATGGGGTTGAGGTTGAGGGAGGGGATGGTGAAAGTCATGGGGGAGAGTCTAACTGTGTTGAATAATCTTGAG
>NZ_VDTC01000066.1 GCF_007672725.1 Corynebacterium aurimucosum ATCC 700975 | reverse complement strand
ATCCCACTTACCACAAACCACTATCCCGAAACGATCATCCCTCACCATTTTACCATCATGTTCACCCAAACATTCATCACATTTCCAAACACTCCCATCACCTTTATCCTCCTCCCCCCATCACCGCACACCTCCCCCACCCCTACCACATTTCCCTTAACCCTAACACTCTCCCCAACCCCATCCCCATCATCGGCATTCAACCCATTTCACCCCCTCCCTTTCTCCCACTCACTACAATCCAACCCAACCATAACCCCACTCTTCCTCACCTCCTCAAGCCCATCTTTCATACTCCTCACCTCAACCCCCTCTCCATCTCCCATATTACCTACTTCCCCACCCCTCACCCCTCCTTCTATTTCTCCCCCCTCCCCCACCCTCATTCCCCCATCCACCTCTCCCTAACCTACTCACCCTTCTACACCCTATCCATTCCTCACACACCAAATCACTGGTTCGATAACTCTTATCCA
>NZ_VDTC01000669.1 GCF_007672725.1 Corynebacterium aurimucosum ATCC 700975 | reverse complement strand
CCCCCCCTTCCTCTCATCCCCCATCAACCAATCCACCTCCCTCTCCTCACCTACCTCCTCATCACTACGCCCGCCCAACACCGGCCACTCCTCCAAGCACCTCACCCCCACCTCCTCCACCAACTCCCCCACCATCTCAAACCCCTCATCCTCCCACCCCACCACCACCGACACCTTCCCCTTCACCTCCTGCTCCCCCGCCGAACCCAACTCCTCCCAACAAATCTCCGCCCCCCTCACCTCCTTCATCACCTTCCCCCCCCTC
>NZ_VDTC01000668.1 GCF_007672725.1 Corynebacterium aurimucosum ATCC 700975 | reverse complement strand
CAACCTCAACCCCGCCCACCTCATCTTTCCCTCCCATACCTTCACCCCCCTCCACCCCGCCCCCCACCTCCCCCACCCCCACCACATTCCCACCCTCCACATCACCCACCACTCCCTGACTCACCCCCCCCACCCCCACTTCCTCTACTCCGATCACCCCAACCAATCCCCCTAAACCCCATCTTATAACACGCATCTTCACCCCTCAAGATCCCTCTTCCGCTGTCTAAAACCCCTTTTCACGCCTAAAAACGCCGTCTCTCAC
>NZ_VDTC01000667.1 GCF_007672725.1 Corynebacterium aurimucosum ATCC 700975 | reverse complement strand
CCCCACCATCCCCTCCCCCCACCCCACCTCCACACCCCCCTTCCTCCTCCCCCCCACATCTTAATAACCCATCCCCCTCACCTACACTCATCCCCCTCTCACATCCCAATACCTCTTCACTCCCACCACCCCACTCCCTCCCCCTCACCCCCATCATCCTCCCCCCCCACATCAACATCACCAACACCCAAACCCCCTACTTCATCCCCCATACCCACCCCACCGATAACCTCCATGACACCCTCCCCTTCCACTCCCATCCCTC
>NZ_VDTC01000666.1 GCF_007672725.1 Corynebacterium aurimucosum ATCC 700975 | reverse complement strand
GTCTGCCAGCCTTTCATCATCCCCCCACCCTTCCCCGTTTCCCCCTGCATCCTCTCCCCACCCATACACCACATCCCCCCCCATCTTCCACCTCCCCCCTTCCTCCTTCTCCACTCCACTTCTCCCCCACCAACCACCCACCCAATCCCAAACCACATTCTTCAACTTCCCCCACATCTTTCCCTCCATCAACATGCCCAAAATCCCATTTTCCTCCCCCATTGCCCCGAACCCCTTTTCCCCCGCCGAATCATGGAGGAAATCC
>NZ_VDTC01000665.1 GCF_007672725.1 Corynebacterium aurimucosum ATCC 700975 | reverse complement strand
TTTCACTCACGATTACCCTTTGCCCAGCATGCCTCATCATGCCAACCTCCCACCTTATCCACCTTCTCTGCACCTGGCTTAATCCCACCACCCCTCCCCCTCTCCTTATTTCCATACACCCCCTTCCAACCCAACTCCAACTTACCCTCTCCCCTAGTACTGCTCCTCATCCTTTCTCCCATCCACCCTTCTCCATCCCCACCTATCTCCTCATTAATCCACTTCTCAACCCCCTCTTCATCCACACCACTCCAACCCTTCCCTC
>NZ_VDTC01000664.1 GCF_007672725.1 Corynebacterium aurimucosum ATCC 700975 | reverse complement strand
CATCCACCTTGCTGCACTACGTACTCCCCTGACGCACAAGACCCCCATCCTCATCATCAACAGCCCCCACAACCCCACCCCCTCCCTCTTCTCCCCCGACCCCCTCACCCACCTTCCCCACCTCCTCCCCCCTAACCCCATACCCCCTATCCCAATCCTCCACCCAACCACCAAACACAACCCCCACCACCTCACCCTCCCCCTTCATCATCCCACCCCCCCAATTCCCCTCCCCCATCCTACCCCCCACCCTCTACGCATCCCC
>NZ_VDTC01000663.1 GCF_007672725.1 Corynebacterium aurimucosum ATCC 700975 | reverse complement strand
GATGGTGGTAGTGCTTGTGGTTGGGGATGATGGGGTAGAGGAGGTTGAGGGGTGTGGGGGGTAGTGGTAGTAGTGGGGGGTTGTGTGTGTTGGGTTGAGGGGGGTTTGGTTGATAGAATTGGGGGGAAGGGTGATGGAATGTGATGGATGGAAAAGATGATTGGGATAGGGGGTTGTTTAATTTTTTATTGGGAGCTGGGTTGAGTGAGTTGGAGATGATGGAGGTGCGGGAGTGGTTTGTGGGAGGTGATAAGCGAGGGTAAGA
>NZ_VDTC01000662.1 GCF_007672725.1 Corynebacterium aurimucosum ATCC 700975 | reverse complement strand
CACCCTCTCTCATAACAGCCCCCACCCAGCCCCACTCTTCAACACACGCCTCGATTCATCCCCCACCCCCAACCTCACCCCCCCCCACATCCTCTTCCACGCCCACCCCCCCCGTTCCAGCCCCCACCCTCTCCACCACACCCCGCACAACTTCCCCACCCCTCACTCTAACCATATACTTACACCTCACATCCTTCCATTACCATACCCACGCATCATGCACCCACCACCCCTCGCTCACATCCTCACTGCTCTTCGAAGTCACC
>NZ_VDTC01000661.1 GCF_007672725.1 Corynebacterium aurimucosum ATCC 700975 | reverse complement strand
ACCCCGCCCCCCCCCCACGATCTCGTCCTGCCCCCCCTCGCCGCCCCCGCTCACACCCCGCCCCTCCTCCCCCCCACCACCCCCCCCACCCCCTCCTTTATCTCACCCACTTCACACACCTCCCCATCCCCACCCTCCCCATCCGCACACTCACATCCCTTTCCCACAATCCCCTCCTCCCATCCATCCCCAACCTCCCCTTCATTCCTTCGTACCCCTCCCACAAATCCCCATTCCCCACTATTCCCATGCATTCCTCCTTTCCA
>NZ_VDTC01000660.1 GCF_007672725.1 Corynebacterium aurimucosum ATCC 700975 | reverse complement strand
ACCCCCCCCCCTCCCCCCCCCCCCCCCCCCCCCACCCACCATCACCCTACCCCCTCCACCCTTTCCCCCACCTCCCTCACCTCTCCTTCACCCCTCCTTCTTCTTCTTATTCACCCCCCTTTACTCTACTTCCCTCCCCCATCCTTTACCCACTCTCCACCCCAAACCTTCACCCCACCCCCCACCACCCTCCAACAACCCCTCATCCCCGCTCACCCCCCCAGCACAAGCACCCCAACAATCACCTCCATCAATAAGGAGGCTCA
>NZ_VDTC01000065.1 GCF_007672725.1 Corynebacterium aurimucosum ATCC 700975 | reverse complement strand
ACCCACAACCCTCAACACCCCTCCCCACATTCACCTTCCCCTGTTCATTGACATCCCAAATGTTCTCAACATTCATACCCCTACCCCCCACTACCTCTCTCCCCTCAACAACTAACATCACCCAACCACACCCAAACTATAACCCCCACACCACCCCCTACCCCCACCTTCCCCCCCCCAACCAACACCCCCTTCTCTTCTCCCCTCACCTCAACCCCACCATCATCAACCTCTCTCACCCCATCATCTTCCCCCACCTCCTCCCCCCCCACCCTCCCGCCCACTTCACCCTCCATATCCTTACCCACCACACCTCCCCCCACCACCCCCTCACCTACCTCCCCACCCACCCCCACCTCCCCTCATACTTCCCCTCCATCTCATCCCCCCCCCCCTCTCCCCAGAACCAATTGCTCCACACACCACGCCACCTCAGCTTCCACAGTCCACCCCCCGTCACCAACACCTCCCCTCCCC
>NZ_VDTC01000659.1 GCF_007672725.1 Corynebacterium aurimucosum ATCC 700975 | reverse complement strand
GGTGAGGAGGATACGCCGTGTTATTAGATGAACAAGGGATAGAAGCGGGGGGGTGCTTATGTGGGGTCAGGTCAGGTGGAGGTAGAAGGGGGGGTGATGGAGGGGGCCGTGAAGGAGTGGAGGGAGATGGTGAAGGGAAAGGTGGATGAGGAGAAGATCGGGGGAAAGTAGAACTTCGGGAATGTGGGTAGGCAGTGGTGGGGGGGCTGGGGCGAGGACGTGGTGAAGTCGTGGGGTAGGTTTGAGGAAGCGTTGAACTCGTAAAG
>NZ_VDTC01000658.1 GCF_007672725.1 Corynebacterium aurimucosum ATCC 700975 | reverse complement strand
CAGCATCTCCACTTCCCTTCCTTCCTCAACATCCCCGCCCTCCTCCTGGTCTCTCCCCTCTCCACTTCTTTCATCCTCGTCCTTTCCCACAACATCCCCTCCCACCCCCTTACTCCCCTCCCCCCCTTTCTCCTACCTTCACCCTTACCCACCCTCCTCCCCCCCCGCGTTTCCCCTCTCTTCTCCCATAACTCCTCCCCCTTGCTCATCTCCTCGCCCCCCGGTGCCGCGGCATTTATCTTCCTCCCCATCCTCCCCTGTGCCGC
>NZ_VDTC01000657.1 GCF_007672725.1 Corynebacterium aurimucosum ATCC 700975 | reverse complement strand
CGATCAAACATCCCAAATACTCCCCCCCACCCCCCGCCCTCCCCAACATCCCAGTATTGCCCGAGTGCTCATCCCACACCACCACCTCATCCACCATCCCCCCAACCTTCTCACCCCCACCCTTCACTTCCTCTTCCAACTCCTCCACCTCCCCACCCACAACCTACAACCAACGCCCACCATCCCCTTTTACCTTTTTACCCCCCACCTCGTCCACATCACCCCACAACCTAGCTTCCCTCATCTCAATTCCCTCATCAAGCAAA
>NZ_VDTC01000656.1 GCF_007672725.1 Corynebacterium aurimucosum ATCC 700975 | reverse complement strand
GGATGTGATGAGGAAGCGGGGGAGGAGATGGGTTGGTTGAGGAGTGGGTGGTGGGGGAGTTGAGGGGGGTGGGGTTGATGTGGGGGTGGTTGGGGGGGTGGGGTTTGATGAGGAAGTGGGGGGTGAGCTGTGTGCGGTGGTTCAGGGGGGTGGGGGAGATGGGGGGATTGTGGGGGGGGTGGGGGAGGAGGGGGGGATGGTGGGGGACAGGGTGGGAAGAAAGACGGGGGGTACAGGGGATGGCCTGGTGGATATTGGTGTTGGGGA
>NZ_VDTC01000655.1 GCF_007672725.1 Corynebacterium aurimucosum ATCC 700975 | reverse complement strand
CCCCGACCTGAAGCTGAGTGACGAGAAGCCTCCCGCCTACCTCACCCCCTACCACCCCGCTCACCGTCGACTCCTCCATTCCCTTATTACCCCCCCACCCACCCCCCCTTCCCTCATTCAGGCCCTCCCTCTCCTCCATCGCAACATTATTCCCACTCTCCCCAACAACCACCACAAAAACTACCTCAACCCCCCATACCTTTAACACCCGCTTCCTCTTCCTTATCCCTCCTATTCCCTCCCCTCTCCACCTCCCTAATATTTCCC
>NZ_VDTC01000654.1 GCF_007672725.1 Corynebacterium aurimucosum ATCC 700975 | reverse complement strand
ACCCTCACCACCCTCCACCGCGATTCCGTATCCCCAATTTTCTCTTAACTCACCCCCCTTCTTCCCAAACCTCCCACATCCCCAACCCACCCCCCCCACACCCAAACCCCTCCACTCTCTCCATTCATCACCCCCCCCCCCTTATTCCTCCCCCCAACAACGAGAACCCTCACCAACACACACCTCACCACCACCCCCCCCAACACCCCCCCCCTCCCCTCCCACCAACACCTCCATCACCCAGAACCCCCCCCCACCTCGTATTCA
>NZ_VDTC01000653.1 GCF_007672725.1 Corynebacterium aurimucosum ATCC 700975 | reverse complement strand
GCAGGAGGAGGTTGCGTAGCATGTTGCGATGATGGTAATCGGGGTTGTGTTGCCAGTGGAAGAGCGGGGTGAAGAGTGGAAGTGTTAGGGGTATGGGGATGATGAGGGGAAAGGTGAGAAAGAGGGTGCGGCAGGTGGACAGGTGGGGGGTGTGGGGGATGAAGTGGGAGATGTGGGGGATGAGGTGGTCTTGGAAGTGGGGAGGATGTTTCTGAGTGGTGGGGAATGGGTGGGGGTGGGAGGGGGTAGGTTGTAGTTCAT
Organism: Corynebacterium aurimucosum ATCC 700975; assembly: GCF_007672725.1. Classification (GTDB taxonomy): domain Bacteria; phylum Actinomycetota; class Actinomycetes; order Mycobacteriales; family Mycobacteriaceae; genus Corynebacterium; species Corynebacterium hesseae. The sequence continues at coordinate 6 of NZ_VDTC01000653.1, read as the reverse complement.
GGTGAT
>NZ_VDTC01000652.1 GCF_007672725.1 Corynebacterium aurimucosum ATCC 700975 | reverse complement strand
CTCTTTCCACCCCACGCAAGCTACCACCTACCTATCGACCCTCACCGAGTCCCACTCCTGATCCTCCCCACCCTGCCTATTTATTTCCCCTTTATCCTCTTCGTCAACCTCTTTCCCAGCCCCGTTTTCACCTCCATCACCCCTTCCGATCCCCTCATCATCATTATCTTCCGCCCCCTTTCACCCCCCGTGATTGTACCCAACCCCCCCACCCTCCCCTTCTCCTCCCCCCACCACCTGACCATCTCCCTCAAACACTCCCTTCTC
>NZ_VDTC01000651.1 GCF_007672725.1 Corynebacterium aurimucosum ATCC 700975 | reverse complement strand
GGAGGCGAGGGAGGTGTAGGAAATGAGGATAAAGATAAGTGAGCTAAGGGAGGGGGGGAAGAGGATGAGAATGGGGTGGGGAGGCTGGATCGGTAGGAAGAAGATGAGGGCGAAAATGAGCATCGTCGACTGGATGAGGCGGACTGCGGCGAAAATACCGAAGCGCCGGAAGAAGCGCTGGATGGGCGAATAGTTGTCGTTATCGACAACATGCGTAGGCACGCTGAGTGCGGTCAGCAGCGGACCCACCCAGAGCGCCAGGGGGGT
>NZ_VDTC01000650.1 GCF_007672725.1 Corynebacterium aurimucosum ATCC 700975 | reverse complement strand
CCAGCTCTGACCCCTGCCTCTCCTCATTCCCCCCCAGTCCGTTCCTCGCAATCCTTCCAATCTCCCCTCACCACAACTACCCCTCCTACTGCCCCATCGTCCCCCCCCACCCCTCAACCTCCTCACCCACCCACCACATCATCCTCCCTTCACCGCCCTCCGCAACCCCCTTCCCCATCCTCTTCTTCCACTCCTCCCTCTCACCCTTCATCTCCCCATCCACTCCAATCTCCCCGTCACAAACCCTCACCAACCTCCACTCCTCCC
>NZ_VDTC01000064.1 GCF_007672725.1 Corynebacterium aurimucosum ATCC 700975 | reverse complement strand
AATCTCCCCCATCCCCCCCTTCACACCATCCACCACCTTCCCCCACATATCCATCCACACCAATTCTTCCCCCCACTCCTCCTCCCTTCCCTCCACCCCCTCCTTAACACCCAACGCCTCAACCTCTTTCACATCCCCCTCCATCCTAACCCCTCCCTCCTCAACCCACCTGATCATCCCCACCTTCCACCCCTCCTCAACCCCACCCTCCATCACCACCCACTCCCTCCACTTACACACACACCCACCCCGGCTCTTCCCCTTCATCCCCATCTCCATCCCCTTCTCCACCTCCCAACCCCACCCCACCCCAACCCACAACCACAATCCTCACCCCACCCACCCCACCCACTCCAACCCCAACCAACCCCAACCTCACCCCTCCCCTACACCCCCCAACCAATTCCTCCTCCCCCTCCCCTCCCATATCCCCCACCCCCATCCCCTCCTTTACCCCGATGCGCTCAACCTCTCCCCT
>NZ_VDTC01000649.1 GCF_007672725.1 Corynebacterium aurimucosum ATCC 700975 | reverse complement strand
CACCACCACTCCCAACACCACCCCCTCTCCCCCCACACCCATCCACAACCATTCTTCCCCCACAACCCACCATCTACCCCCCACCCCAACCCCATCTCCCAGCCCTCCCCCCTCCCTGATCACTGCCTCCACTATCCCTTCCACCATCACCACCCCTTCCCTATCTCCCCCCCCCTTTCCCACCCTCACCCTCCCCCCCTCAACCCTCACATTCCTTACACCACAAACCACCTACTAACCAACATCACTACTCCCCCTCACTCCCTA
>NZ_VDTC01000648.1 GCF_007672725.1 Corynebacterium aurimucosum ATCC 700975 | reverse complement strand
GAGGGGGGGTGATGAGGTGTAGGGAATTGAGTGGAGAGGGTTTAGACACGATGGGGGGGGGGATGGGTAAGAGTGTTTGAGGGAGATAGAGGGAGGTGGGGAAGAAGGTAAGGGAGGTAGGGGGGGGGGTAGGCTAAGTAACGGTAGGGTGTGGGTTACATAGGTAGAGGGTATACGTAGAAGAAGAAATGGGATATGGAAGAAATGGCGGCTTGCCATAAAACGAGCTAGGGCTGTGAAGTAATCGTGGGTCCGCGGGGGGAGATA
>NZ_VDTC01000647.1 GCF_007672725.1 Corynebacterium aurimucosum ATCC 700975 | reverse complement strand
GGATGTTGCGGTGGGGGGGTGAGTGGTGGAGGGGGAAGGGGAGGAGAATGGAGGTGGGGAAGGTAAATAGAGGGATGAAGGGGAAAAGAAGGGGTTGGTGATGGGTGGGGTGGTGGTGGTGTTGGGGTAGGGGGAGGGGGATTGGATGGGAGAGGGAGGGGGGGAGATTATTGACGGGGGGAGTGGTGAGGAGAAGGTGTCGATCGGAGAGTGGTGGGGGATGGGTGAGGAGAACTCGGCCATGGTTTACGACGAGGGGGTGCACGGG
>NZ_VDTC01000646.1 GCF_007672725.1 Corynebacterium aurimucosum ATCC 700975 | reverse complement strand
CCCCCACCCTCCCAACACCCTCCTCCACACCCACCAGGCCGAACCCTTGTCCCCCCTCCATCCCCCCACCCTCCTCATCTCCCACCCATACCCCAACCACCCTCCCACCATCCCTCCTTTCCACCCCCCCCCACACCCCCCACATTCCCCCCCCTTCCTCCCCCATCTCCTCCCCCACATCCTTCATCACCTCATCCCCCATCTTCTCTCCCCTCCACTTCTGCTCCACGCCTCCTACCTCCATCACAAACCCCCTCACCACCTCTTC
>NZ_VDTC01000645.1 GCF_007672725.1 Corynebacterium aurimucosum ATCC 700975 | reverse complement strand
GCACATCCCCTCTCGAAATCCCGCCAAACCATCCCCCAACATCTCCTCAAATTCCTCCCCCCCCACTCCACTCCCATCCACTTCTCCCCCTCGCTCCCCTTACTCCCCCCCTCCATCCACACCACATGCTCTCCCACCCACACTCCCCCACCACCACCCAAAACCTCCCCACCCCCCACCTCCCCCTCCCAGCTCCCCGCAATCCTCTTCCCCATCTCCTCATACCTCCACACCATCACCCCACAACACTCAAAAACATCACCACCCG
>NZ_VDTC01000644.1 GCF_007672725.1 Corynebacterium aurimucosum ATCC 700975 | reverse complement strand
TCCCAACCAACCTAAACAGCCCCCGCACACTCCACAACACGAAACCCACTCCCACTACCCTCTCTCCCTTTCCCCCAACTCCTAAACTCCCCCCAATAATCCTTCCCCCATTCCCCCCAGTTTTCTCTTAGCCCACTTCAAATACAAAATTCCCCTACCTCCCAATCATCCTCAACCTCCCCTCCCCCCGCACCAAACCTCTTCCCAACTACCGCATTTCCCCTACTCATCCTCCCTCCTACACCACCCAACACACCAAATCCTTCCT
>NZ_VDTC01000643.1 GCF_007672725.1 Corynebacterium aurimucosum ATCC 700975 | reverse complement strand
CCTTATCAAATTCCCTCTCCCCCCCCCCTTTCTACCCAACCTCTACTCCCTCCATCACTTCCCCCCCCCATAACAACCCACAACCCTCCCCCTATCACCAATCCTTCCCTCCTCACCCACCACCCCCATCACCCCTCTCTTTTCACCAACACCTATCTCATCCATACCTCCCTCCTTCTCTCACATCCCTCCCCGTTCCCTAACTTCCCTGAACACCATCTCCTACTCCCCATCGTCCTTATTTCTCACTTCCAACCAAAACGTCATC
>NZ_VDTC01000642.1 GCF_007672725.1 Corynebacterium aurimucosum ATCC 700975 | reverse complement strand
TGAGTGGGGTGAAAGGTGAGGGGAGTGTTAGGGATGTGGAGATGGGAGGGGGGTGGGGGGGGGATTGTGATGTAAGTGGGGGGGGAGGAAGGGGGGGGGGGGATGGATGAGGGAGTTGGTGGGGGAGTGGGGGGTGGTGGAGGGGAGTAACGTCAGCAGAGGGGAGGGAGTTATTGTGGACGAGGTTGTGGGTGGGAGTAGTAAAGATTTCGGGGAGAGGGTGGGGTTGGGGATGGGGGAGGAGAAGATGAAAGTGAATGAATGGGATG
>NZ_VDTC01000641.1 GCF_007672725.1 Corynebacterium aurimucosum ATCC 700975 | reverse complement strand
CTGCCGGTCATCATGATCTCCCCCTCCTCCAACTCCCCCACCCCCACCATTTCCCACTTGCTCCTCCACCACATCCCCCACCCCCGTGGGCCCGACGTTCCTCGCCTCCACGAAATCTCCAACACCTTCATCAACCTTCCTCCCAACCACATCATCATCCATCACACCATCTACCAACACCTCCTTCACCCCTACCACCATTACTTCACCCGCGCCATCGCTCCTGAGCCCATCCACACCCTCATCCCCAACTTCCACCTCGAGGCCGA
>NZ_VDTC01000640.1 GCF_007672725.1 Corynebacterium aurimucosum ATCC 700975 | reverse complement strand
CCCTCTCCTTCAACCCAGCAATACCAACCCACAGGACCACCCACCCCCCCCAATACCCTCACCTCCTTCTACCATCTCATACTCAATTCCACCCGTTTCCACCTCACCCCCTCCCCTCACTCCTCCCAATCCCCCACCAACCACCATTACCTGCTTCTTTTCCATCATTCCCTTTCCTATCATTTACATTTCCTCAACATTCTCCTCAACACTTCCGTACATCTACCGCTTTTTCTCCTTTAAATACTCACCCCAAAACAACCCAACAA
>NZ_VDTC01000063.1 GCF_007672725.1 Corynebacterium aurimucosum ATCC 700975 | reverse complement strand
CCCCCACACGCCAGCACCCCGCCCCCCCCCGACTCCCCCACCCCTCATGCCCCACCACTCACTCTTCCCCCATCACCACTCACCCCCAACCCTCCCCGCTCCCCCCCATATCTTTCCAACCCACCCCCCTTCCCCCCTCCCCCCCCGCATCCCCCCCCACCCCCACCCCCTCCCCCTCCACAACCTCCTTCACCCTTCACCTCCACCATTTATCCTCACCTCCTTTCCCAACCACCCCACCCCTGACCCCCCCCCTCCCACTCCCAACCCACAACAACCTATACCCCCTTATTCCTTCTCCCCACAACTACAACCACTCTCCCCACCACTTCCACATCCCCACTCACAACCCCCTCATCCACATTCTCCACCCCACCCCCAACACCCTTCACCCCCTCATCCCCATCCACCCACTCCTCCCCCCCATTCACCTCCTCCCCACCCTCCAACAAACCACCCATCACCCTTTGAAACCCCCCC
>NZ_VDTC01000639.1 GCF_007672725.1 Corynebacterium aurimucosum ATCC 700975 | reverse complement strand
GAAAGTGGATGGTGGGCTGGAGGTGGGGGGGGGTGAGGTTTTTATAGGTGTGGTGGTGAGGAGAGTTGAGGTGGAAGAGGACGAGGTGGACGTGGGGGAAGGTGTGGAGGTTGGGTGGGAATAGTGGAATGAGAAGGGAGGAGGTTATATGGAGGGTGTGTTGGATGAGGTTATGGAGGGGGAGTGTGGGGATAGGGGAATGGAGTGGGGATGTGGGGAGGAATCTGAAGAACGGGGTGGGACTGGGGGAGAGGAAGGGGAGTGGGAGT
>NZ_VDTC01000638.1 GCF_007672725.1 Corynebacterium aurimucosum ATCC 700975 | reverse complement strand
CTTTCAACTAAACCCTCCAATCCACCTCCAACTCACCCCACGTTCTCCTCCCCACCCCTCCCCCACCCCACCCCCCCACCCCACCCACTCCCACTTCCTCCCCCTCACCCCTCTCCTCATCCCCCTCCTCCCCTCCCCCCCCTCCACCATCCCCTTCCTCCCCCCCTCCTACTCAATCCCCCATCCCCCATCCTTCTTCAAACCCTCCCCACCCTACCTCCACCACCTCTACGCGCCATCCGCCACCGGCTCCACCCACCTGCCCACGT
>NZ_VDTC01000637.1 GCF_007672725.1 Corynebacterium aurimucosum ATCC 700975 | reverse complement strand
GGAGAAGGGGCAAGGTTGGTGATGGATAGGGGGGTAAGGGGGATGGAGTGGGGAGAAGGTGGTGGGAGTGGGGTGGAGATGGAGGAGGAGGTTGAAGATGGGGTGGGGAGTTGGGAGGTGAGTGATGAGATGGGGAGGGTGAGGGGGGAGGGATGGGGGGTGGTGGGGGGGTGGGAGGTGAGGGAAGGAAGGGGGGAAGGGGTGAGGGGGAGGATGGAAGCGGATAGTGTAATGGGAGCGTGAGAGATTAAGAGGAGGAGTGGGATAAT
>NZ_VDTC01000636.1 GCF_007672725.1 Corynebacterium aurimucosum ATCC 700975 | reverse complement strand
CAACATTTCATCAACATTTCCCCCTTCCCCACTCACCGACCCTCATATTCCCCCTCCCCCCACCCATACTCCCCTCCATCCCTAACCCCACACCCACCACCCCCACGCCCCCCCCCTTCCCCCCCATCCTCCCCATTCACCTCCACCACCCAAACCTTACAACCCCACACCACCCCACCCTCCTACACCACCTCACCTGCCCCCTCCCCCCCCGCCACCGCATTCCCCTCCTCGCCCTTAATCCTTCCGCCAACACCACCCTGCTCCCC
>NZ_VDTC01000635.1 GCF_007672725.1 Corynebacterium aurimucosum ATCC 700975 | reverse complement strand
GGAAGAAGAGGAATAAGTAGAGGGTGTAGTGTAAGTGAGGGTGGGAAGGAAGAGGAAGAGAAGAAGTTGAGGGGAGGATGGAGAGAGGTGGTGGGGAGGAGGGGGGTGATGAGTGGGTGAGTAAAAAGGGATTTGTTGAGAGGTGGAAGTGGAGAGGTGGTAAGGGATGGGGGTAGTGGTGGGAAAACGAAAAAGAGAGCGTTAAAGCAATGATGGTGCTTTAAGGGTGTGTGTTTGGTGTATTGAGTTGTTTGTTGTTGTTTGGTGTG
>NZ_VDTC01000634.1 GCF_007672725.1 Corynebacterium aurimucosum ATCC 700975 | reverse complement strand
ACCACACCCACACCTACCCGCAGTTCTCCCCCAACATCCACCACTCCTACATCCACGCCTACCAGCCCCTATCCTACCCTCCACCCCACTCTTCCTTCCTCCCCACCTCCACCTCCCTGGCCATCCCCCTCATTCTCTCCCTCCTCCCCCCACCCCCCATCCTCCTTCCCACATCCCCTCACCACCCACCCCCTCCCCCCCCCCCTGCACATCTTCCCCGGCCACTACCCCTTCACCCCCGTCCTCAACCCTGCCCTCTAACTCCTACT
>NZ_VDTC01000633.1 GCF_007672725.1 Corynebacterium aurimucosum ATCC 700975 | reverse complement strand
CACACACAACAACTACCCATCTTCCAACAAAAGCTTCTATTTCTTCCCATAACCCACTTCCACTCCACACCTCTCCAACCTCCTTTTCACTACCCCCACTTCAACCCTATACATCCACATCTTTTTCACCATCTCTATCACTCCCCCCCTGAACACCCCACTCCCCCTACACACCACTTCATCATTAACCCTCCCCATCCCTACTATCCCCCCCCCCCCCAAATCACCAACCCACCACACAACCTCTTTCCCCCCCTCCCCAACCATCA
>NZ_VDTC01000632.1 GCF_007672725.1 Corynebacterium aurimucosum ATCC 700975 | reverse complement strand
CGCCCCCAGCCCCCTTCACCTCCTTCATGATCGCCTTCTTCCCATCCAAGACCACCTCCCCCTCATACCCCCCTACCTCCCACCTCAACTTACCCTCCTCATCCACCCCCATCACCACCCCCACCTTCTCCTCCTCCCCCACCCCCCCCTTACCCCTCCCCCCCGTCCTTTCCCCTATCCCCACCCCATCCCACCTTAAACCACAACAAATCACCACTCACCCTTCACCCTCATCCCCAACCTTATCCATATCCTCCACCAACCACTCC
>NZ_VDTC01000631.1 GCF_007672725.1 Corynebacterium aurimucosum ATCC 700975 | reverse complement strand
GGGATAGCTGTAGGACGGGGTTGGGGGTGTTGAGAGGATTTTTTGGGAAAGGTTTAGTGAAAGGGGTATGGATGAAGAAAAGTGTGGGGAGTAGGAGGGGATGGTATATGGGATGTATGGGGAGATGGAAGGATAGGTAAAGAGTAATGGATTGTGATTAGGGGAAGATATTGTAAGAAAGGTGGAGGTAGGGGGGGGTGATTTTAGGGGGATGGTTATGGGAAATGGTGAATTGGGAGGAATTGGGGATAGTTGAGGTGGTAGAGTTT
>NZ_VDTC01000630.1 GCF_007672725.1 Corynebacterium aurimucosum ATCC 700975 | reverse complement strand
CCGCCCTCCCCACCTAGCAAGCCCCCTCTATCCTCCCCTCTACCTACCCGGCCCACCCCGCCAGATCGTGCCCAACTCACATCTTCCTCACCCGGGCTATTTCGCTCCCCACCCCCATCACGCCCCCCCACACGTCCACTTCACCCTCACCCACCACCCTCCCTTCCCCGCTCAATTACCCCCTTTTCCATTCCCCATTATCCTCCTTCGATATTTTCTTCTTTCCTGCCCACATACGCCTAGCCCCACCCACAACCTTCCCCACTATA
>NZ_VDTC01000062.1 GCF_007672725.1 Corynebacterium aurimucosum ATCC 700975 | reverse complement strand
GGGTTAAAGAAGGTTGCGTGAGGTGGAGTGCTTTGGGAGGTTGGGTGAATGAATGGTGGTGGAGAAGGGAGGGAAAATGGTGAAGGTGGGGAGAGTGGATAAGAGGAGAGTAGGGGAAAGGTTAGAAAAAACTAGTTTTTAGGTAAGAGAAGGTGGGTGAGGGTAGAGTGGGGAGGATGGAGAGTGAGAAAGAAAGTGGGAGGTGAGAGGGCTTTCGGGGGGGGGGGGGCTGGAGGTGGGGAGCGGAGGGTTTGGGCTTGTTGAATGTTTGTTTGGTGGTCTTGGGGGGGGTGGTGGGGGGAATGATTTGTGTGTTGTTTGTTGGGGAGTGGGTGGGGGGGGTAGGGATGGGGGGGGGTGAGGGGTGGGAGGTGGAGGGGGTGGAGGTGTTGGTGAAGGTGGAGGTGGAGGTGTACGGAGGGGGAAAGGTGTAGAGGATTTGGGAGGGGGATAGGGTGGAGTAGTTGGGTGGGGGGATGAT
>NZ_VDTC01000629.1 GCF_007672725.1 Corynebacterium aurimucosum ATCC 700975 | reverse complement strand
CCTCCCACCTCAACCCCCTACCCCCACTCAACCTCACCCCCCTCACTACAAACACTACCCTTCCCTTTCAACCTCCTCACCAAAGCACAAACCTTTCCTCCTTCTTCCATCTCCACTAACATCTCTCCCATACCTAACATTTCCATACACACTCCCCCCCCCTCCCATTCCCCCTCACCCATCACTCTCCCCACCCCATCACCCACCCTTTCCCACCCCCCAATCTCCACGCAATCCATCCCCCCCTCCACTCCTTTCTCCTCACCCAA
>NZ_VDTC01000628.1 GCF_007672725.1 Corynebacterium aurimucosum ATCC 700975 | reverse complement strand
TCCCCTTCCACTTCACCAACCCTTTCCACCACACCCCCAACCCTATCCCAACCTCCATTCCTACCCCCCCACTGAACCCCTTCACCCCCCTCCCCATTTCCCCCCTCTACTCCCCCACACCCCCCCCCTTCTCCTCCTTCTTCTCACCCTTCCCCTCGCACTTCTCCTCCCCCTTCTTCTCCCCCTTTTCCTCTCCCTTCCGCTCTTCCTTCTTCTCCGCCTTTTCTCCCTGCCCCGGGCGGCCGGACCCGTCGCCGATGCGGGCGATGA
>NZ_VDTC01000627.1 GCF_007672725.1 Corynebacterium aurimucosum ATCC 700975 | reverse complement strand
AGAAGAGCGGATTAAGTGGGTTGTGGGGAGGGGTTAATGGGTGGGGAGGGGAAATGTGTGGATAAGTAGTGCGGGGTGAGGAAGGTGGGGTGGTGGATGGGGGAATGCAGGTGGGTGTAGTTGAGGATGGGGAGGGGAGGATGCCTCGTGGGGAGGACGGAGTGGGGGGAGGTGGAGGAGTGGGTATGGGATGGTGCGGATGCGTACAACGAGGAGGATACGTCGGGTGGGATCTTGGATGTGCGGCTGCACGGTATCGGTGTGGGTAAT
>NZ_VDTC01000626.1 GCF_007672725.1 Corynebacterium aurimucosum ATCC 700975 | reverse complement strand
CCACTGAGCCCCACCGCATCCGCGCTATCACGCAGATTCCCCTCAAACCACAACACCTCCACCTCCCCACCCAACCCCCCCTCCTCCTCACCACACCTCCCCCCATCATCCCCCCCCCCCACTCACCCCCCAAGCATCAATTACCCCACATCCTCCACATGCCCACTCCCCACACCCAACCACCCCACCATCCCTCACTCCCCCCTCTCTTTCCACACTTCCACAAGCCAGCCCATCACCACTTCGATCGTCATAATTCCCTCCTCCGCT
>NZ_VDTC01000625.1 GCF_007672725.1 Corynebacterium aurimucosum ATCC 700975 | reverse complement strand
GAGGTGGTGAATTCGGTGGTGCTGGAGGGTGTGGTCGAGGTGGTTAGCGGTGCTGGTGAGGTTGGTGGGGGGGTGGAAGGGAGGGTGGAAGAGGAGGAGGGGGTTGTTGGGTGTGTAGGGGGGAGGGATGTTGATGGGGTTGTGGAGTGGGTCAGGAGGGGTGGAGAAGAGGGAGGAGTTGTTGTCGTGGGTGCGGGGGGTCAAGTGGTTGAGGTTGTTGGGTAGGTGGAGAAAGGGGTGGTAAGGAGGGTTGAGGAAGCAGGTGTGGGT
>NZ_VDTC01000624.1 GCF_007672725.1 Corynebacterium aurimucosum ATCC 700975 | reverse complement strand
CAACCCCCACCCTTTCCACCACCACCACCACCACATCCACAACCTCCTCCAACATCTTCCACTTCTTCACTTCCACCCCCCCCATCACAACCACTTCTTCCAACACCTCAACCCCCACACCCACCCCCTCCCCCACATCCTCAACACCCCCCTCCAAGCCAACACCCTCACCCATCCCTCCCTCCACCTCCCCCACCCCATCTTCTAAACCCCCCTCACCCACGTACGCCCCCGCCTTCTCCATCCCCCTCCACTGACAAAACTCCATCC
>NZ_VDTC01000623.1 GCF_007672725.1 Corynebacterium aurimucosum ATCC 700975 | reverse complement strand
CCCCCCCCTCCCTCACATTACCCCCCTTCCTCTCAAACTCCCCCCCCATCCATTTACCTTCTCTCCACTACCTCCAATCCCTCACCTCCTCCCCACCTCCACCTCCACCCTCTCCCCCACCCACTTCACCCACTCCCTAATCCTCCCTTCCCTTACACATTCCCCCACTTCCCCCATCACAACACACTCTCCCATAACTATTAAGACTCCTCCAAACTTCCAATTATTCAAACCCTACTCTTCCATTCTACACCGTCTTTATAAAACCCC
>NZ_VDTC01000622.1 GCF_007672725.1 Corynebacterium aurimucosum ATCC 700975 | reverse complement strand
GGAGAGGAGGGTATGGGGGGGAGTAGGAGGGAGGATGTGGTTGAGGTGGTTGAGTTTGTGGGAAGGGATATAGGTGGGTGGATGGGGTTTATGTGGGTTGTGGTAGAAGGGTTGGAGGAGTTGGGGTGGGGGGGTTTGGGGTTGGGGTTGGGGGCGGGATTGCGAAGAATGGGGGGAGAGAAGGGGAGGGGTGGGGGGATAAAGTTGGGGGGGGGGTGGGGGTTGGGGAGGGGGAGGGGGGGAGGGATGGAGGTGGAGAAGGGAGAGAAG
>NZ_VDTC01000621.1 GCF_007672725.1 Corynebacterium aurimucosum ATCC 700975 | reverse complement strand
ACTCACCATTCCCCCACATCCCTCCCCCCACCTCTCCCAACCCTTCTCCAATCCCCACCCCACCCTCAACTCTCAAACCCCCAATATCCAACCAACCTACCTACCATCTCTCTCCCAACGCCCACCACCTACCACCCCCCACTCCAACCCCCCACCCCAACTCCCACACACCTCACCCCCCCCCACATTCCCCCCCCAACCCACAACCCACCACCCCCACACCTCAAGCCTTGTGCGTTGTTCTTTTCCACCCTCCACTTTCTTGCCACA
>NZ_VDTC01000620.1 GCF_007672725.1 Corynebacterium aurimucosum ATCC 700975 | reverse complement strand
TTCCAAATTATCACTATCCCACCCTTTCCACAATCACACTTCCTTCATTTTCTTCTCCACCACCCCGATCTCCTCCCCAAACCCCAACTCTCCCACTCAATCTCCCCCAACACCAACAATCCTCATCACCTCAATCTCACTCCCATCCAATCCACAACCCTTCAACCCACAACCCCTATCCACCACAATCCCACCATCCATACCTTCCTCCGTATAGACACCTATTCCTCCGCCCGACACTGCATCAACCGCACCCAGTATTGTGCCCTT
>NZ_VDTC01000061.1 GCF_007672725.1 Corynebacterium aurimucosum ATCC 700975 | reverse complement strand
CGAGATCACTTCGACAGCATAACCACTCCACCTCCCTTCAAAACCACACGTCGAGACCATCTTAACGCCTCACAACTCCTTTTCCTACAACCGCACCCCCTCAACTACCACTCTCCCCAACCCCCCGGCTTCAGCAATCTCCTCTCCTTCACACTTCACATATCCCATCTCCTTACTCCTTTCCCCATATCACCCTCAAGCCCCTCACTCCTGCCACTACCCCTACCCCCCAAGCCCCCCATAACAATCTCAACATTCCCCCCCAATACTCTCCCCTTCACCCCATCCCCCATCACGCACATCCACACATCACCAACCCCCCGCCACCTCCCCTCCCCAACCACCCCAACATTCCCCCCATCCCCCACCCTATCCATCCTCCCGACCTTCTCCGCGACACCCCCACCCATCGTCTACGCGTGCAGGAGCTTGTTGTCTCTAGTTCTCCCCCACCCTAGCTTGCCCCCGGCCTCCCAAGCCA
>NZ_VDTC01000619.1 GCF_007672725.1 Corynebacterium aurimucosum ATCC 700975 | reverse complement strand
CCCCCTTCCCCATCTTCCACATCCCCGCCCCCTCCACCTCCTCAAAACAAAACCCCAACCCCACCACCTCCTTCCTCCCCCCCATCACCCCCCCACACTCCAACTCACCATCAATCATCCTTCCCCCCATACCCCTACCTTTCTCCCCTCCCATCCCACCACAGACGTCCCCCTCATCAAAATCCATCACCTCACCCATCTTCCTTTTCTCCACTTTCCTCATTCCCACCCCCCCCCACTCCCACACCACCTACTTCCCCTTCCCTCCCC
>NZ_VDTC01000618.1 GCF_007672725.1 Corynebacterium aurimucosum ATCC 700975 | reverse complement strand
TCACATCCACCCACCACCTTTCTTTACCACCTTCTTCCCACTCCTCCTCCCCATCTCATCGCCAACCCTCTCCACCTTCCTCCTCATCACCCTCCTCAATCAATCCAACCAATACCTCTCCCCCTTCCTCATTACCCATACACCCCCTCCACCCACCCTCCACAAACTCCTCTACCACCACCTATTCACCCTCCCTACCCTCGACAATCCCCTCACCTTCCACCAACAAATCCACCCCCCACACCCCCCTTCCCCCCCCCCCCCCCCCCCC
>NZ_VDTC01000617.1 GCF_007672725.1 Corynebacterium aurimucosum ATCC 700975 | reverse complement strand
CCGCCTTTACCTCCCCCTTTTCCCCTTCCGCTTCATCTTCCACCTTCTACCCCTCCTTAAAACCCCTTAACCCTGAAACCCAACACAACTCCAAGCTCCCTACTCCTTCCTTCCCCTTCCCAAAACCTCTCACACCCAATTCCCTTCCTCCACCACATTTCTCCCAACCATCCATTTACCTCACTCTCCCTTTCCTCACCCCTTCTACTTTTTCCCCCTTTTCCTCACCACATTTACCAAGTCGATAACTGCCCTCTCCGCATACATAATC
>NZ_VDTC01000616.1 GCF_007672725.1 Corynebacterium aurimucosum ATCC 700975 | reverse complement strand
CCCATCCTCCACCACCAACCCTATTACCCCCCTCCTCAACCTCATCAACCACCCCTACCCCCTCCTCCACCCATCCCCTCCCTCCCTTTCTCATTAATACCCCCACCCGTTTATCCCCCCTTCCCCAAAATCATACCCCCTCCCTCACACATCCTCTGTCCACCACCACCCACATCAAACCCACATCAAACAAACACCCCCCCCCAACTCTCCTCGACTTACTCCCGCCCCATTCACCCTCCCACCATTAACCCTCCCCCCCTCCCTCGAT
>NZ_VDTC01000615.1 GCF_007672725.1 Corynebacterium aurimucosum ATCC 700975 | reverse complement strand
CCAACTACTTCCTCTTTGGTCCCCGCCACCTCCACAACCACACGCCACAACTACCCCCCACCCCCGCCCCCAACTATCACAAACCCATCCCTCATCCCCCCCCCCTCCACATCCACCTCCTCCCCATCCCCCCCAACCCCCACCTTCCCTTCAACCACCCCTCCACTTCCCTCCAATCCCCCACCCCCATCAACACCCTCCACCCCCAAACCCTGCACGATAATCCCCCCTTCTTTCACAACCAACACCAACTCCCCCCCCACCTGCTCAC
>NZ_VDTC01000614.1 GCF_007672725.1 Corynebacterium aurimucosum ATCC 700975 | reverse complement strand
TCATCAACTTCTCAATCATCCCCCCCCTCCACCAACCATACCCAACTCCATCACATCCTCCCCCCCCACTTCCTTACCCTCCTCCCCCCCCCACAAATCAACACCCTTTTCTCCCCCCCCCACCCCTCCCTCCCAATCACCCATCACCCCCACCACCCCAGCCCCACCCCAAATCCGCCGCCCTGCACCCACCTCCGCAAGCCCTTCCTTCCACTCTCCACCCCTATCTCCACCGATTCCCTTCATTTCACCGACGACTCATGCACGTCCG
>NZ_VDTC01000613.1 GCF_007672725.1 Corynebacterium aurimucosum ATCC 700975 | reverse complement strand
CGCGGTTATGGGCATGGAGGCGGAACAGGGGTTGCGGAGCGATGTTGTGAGGAGTGGGGAGGGGGATTTGAAGGGGGATGTTGAGGTGCGTGTCGAAGGAACGGCGGGTCTGGTGGAAGGTGTTGGGGGGGAGGAGGAGTTTGGGGTGGGGTTGGAAAGGAGGTGGTAGAAGGGTTGGTGATGTAGGGGGAAGGGGTGGGGGAGGAGGAGGGGTTCAGGGAAGAGAATTTGGTGGAGGGGGAGGATCATGTTGTTGGATGGGTTGACTGCT
>NZ_VDTC01000612.1 GCF_007672725.1 Corynebacterium aurimucosum ATCC 700975 | reverse complement strand
CTACCCCCCTTCCCCCCGTATCAATTCCGCTTTAGCCAAAACCCTCACCTCCCCCCCATCCCCCTTCTCCTTCGCCCTCCCCTCCTCTCACCCCTCATTCTCATAACCTCCATTACCGTCTCCTTCTTCCACCTCCATCCCCCCCCCTTCACCTTTACCCAACCCTCCACAACCCCCCCCAACTCCCCCCGCCTCACACCCCCACCCCACACCCCATACCCGAGCCCCCCCCCGTCCACAAACACCCCCAACTCCTACTCCTCCCACACCT
>NZ_VDTC01000611.1 GCF_007672725.1 Corynebacterium aurimucosum ATCC 700975 | reverse complement strand
CTGCCCCAAAGTCGTACCCCAGTATGGTCCATGCCCCACAGTCTAGCCCCAACCACACATCCCCACCCAGTACTGACCCCTACTCATCCCCCTCCCACCCCCGAATCCATTCCTCCACCAAATCCAAAACCTCCTCCACATTCTTCCTCTCCCCCACCCCTACCCCAACCTCCCCCTCCATCACCTCCATCCCCCCTATCACCCCCTCCTTCCCCCTCATCTCCTTCACCAGCTCCCACACCCCCCCCATACCCCTCCAACCACCCACCACC
>NZ_VDTC01000610.1 GCF_007672725.1 Corynebacterium aurimucosum ATCC 700975 | reverse complement strand
TATCACGAACACTCCCTCCCTCACTACATCGACCGCCCCACCCACATCACCTCCGATCACCCCGTCTTCCTGCACCCCTTCCTCCACAACCCCATCCACATCCACCTCCATCCCCTCTCCCACCACCACCACGTCTACCTCCCCCCACTCATCCACCATCCCCGCAATCACCTCACCCCCCCTCCCCCACTCCCCCTCCACCATCCCCACTCCCACATCCACCCCCATCCCCTCACCATCCTCTCCCAACACCTTCCCAATCCATTCCCCCT
>NZ_VDTC01000060.1 GCF_007672725.1 Corynebacterium aurimucosum ATCC 700975 | reverse complement strand
GCGCCATCCGGCATACACCAACCACAACACACATACAATGCATCACGGCCACAATGAATAAAATCAACCAACACAAAAAGTACATTGGCACACTATTGAGTTCTCAGACATCATCCGCACACTCAGCGCAATGAATGTTTATCATTCACCGTCTTGAGCGGCTGGAGTTCACACTCTAGTAAACAAGTTTAAACCTTGTCAACTGGGAGTTAATCTCCGTGTCACCAGCGTCTCGCGGCGACTTCGATAAATATACGCACACCCCAAACAAACAACAAATCCCCAGGTATTCATGCTTTTTCGAGCAGTTCTTATCCCGGTTGTGAATCGCATGTACAGAAAACGACGAATCCCGCCGCACAAGGCGGCGGGATAGGCATAGTCTGCTCCGACTAAGAAGACCGGTTGTTAGCTGAGCTTTGTGATGTCTAGCGACTTTTTGGACACGGAGTCCAGGATGTTTTTGGACGGGATGTCTAGTG
>NZ_VDTC01000609.1 GCF_007672725.1 Corynebacterium aurimucosum ATCC 700975 | reverse complement strand
CCCTTCCACACCTTTTCCAACCTCACCACACAATTAATCACTCCTTTCCCCACCACCTTACCCTCATCCACCACCATCCCATCCACACCCCCCACCCCCATCCCCTCACTCACCTCCCCCCACCCCCTCCGCCCCCCCACCCCCGCCATCTACCCTCTCCCCAACCCCCTCCTCATCCCCACCCCCCTCCACCACCCCCTCATTCACGCCTCCAACCTCCCCGTCCCCCTCTTCTTCTCACCCCTTCCCCCCCACACCCTCCACATCCCCCC
>NZ_VDTC01000608.1 GCF_007672725.1 Corynebacterium aurimucosum ATCC 700975 | reverse complement strand
ATCCCCACCCCCCCCCTCCCTACTACCCTCCTCACAACCATCCCCCAATACCTCCTCTTCCTCTACCCACTCCCCTCACCCCTCTCCCCTCTTATCATCCCCCCCACACTCCCCTAAACCCTCAACCCCTCCCTCCCGCTCCCCTCAAACCTCTTCCCCCCCCTACTCAATCCATTCAACACCACACCCAATCCCCTCCCACATGTTCGTCAGGCTGTCACCCTCCACCTCCTCCCCAATACCCCCCTGCATCTCACGCATCCAATCCCCCC
>NZ_VDTC01000607.1 GCF_007672725.1 Corynebacterium aurimucosum ATCC 700975 | reverse complement strand
CCCCACCCCCTCCACACCCTCCACCCACATACCTTCCCCTTCAACATCACCACCCCCATCCGCCTCATCCTCCCCAACCTCCTCAGCATGCTACCCACCCATCACCTCCCTTCTAATCTTCCATCCCTCTCCCTCCTCCCCATCCCCACCCTCACCTTCTCCCACCTCATTCCCCCCATCATCATTCCCCCCTTTCACATCCCCCTATCCCTCATCCTCCACATTCTCCCTCCTATCTTTTTCCTCCTCTTCATCCTCACCTCCACCAACTC
>NZ_VDTC01000606.1 GCF_007672725.1 Corynebacterium aurimucosum ATCC 700975 | reverse complement strand
GGGGAGGAGGAGGTTGAATATGGGTGGGGGAAAGTTGGGAGGGATTGGTGGTAAGTGGTTGGGGTATGAGAGTGTTGAGGGGAGGGTTGGTGAGGGGTATGGAGAGGTGGAGGGTGAGAAAGGAAAGGTGAAGGGTGAGCGGGGATGTGTTAAGAGCTGGTTGAATGGAGTTAATTGGTTTAGGAGGATGCGGGCATCTAAGGGTGGTATGGGGGAGATTGATGAGGAGGTGGGTGGAGTGGGAAAGATGAAGGAGTTGAAGGGGGTGAGTG
>NZ_VDTC01000605.1 GCF_007672725.1 Corynebacterium aurimucosum ATCC 700975 | reverse complement strand
CACTCAACTCCGGTTTCCCCCAAAACCCCCCCCAAATCCTCCCTTTCCTTTCCTTCCTTTCCTTCAACCCTTCAACCCACCCCATCAACAATCCAATACCCTCCATTTCTAATACCCCACACCTCTAAAGCCTATTTCCAATAATCCCAACTAATCTTTCCCCCACCCACAAACCTTATCCCAATCATCCCATTCCATCATTTCACCATCTTCACCCCCAATATCCAACCCTCATGCGACTTCTACCATCAACTTCCAAACTCCGAAGCAAA
>NZ_VDTC01000604.1 GCF_007672725.1 Corynebacterium aurimucosum ATCC 700975 | reverse complement strand
AGATTTCCGCGTCATCCCACATATTCCCCACACCCCCCCCCCATACATCATCCCCACCCCCACCACCCACCCCCAGCCCCTTTCCCACCCCCCCACAACAAACCTTCCAACTACCCCCCCCACCATCCACCCCACCCCCTCCCCCATCCTCTCACTCCTCCCCACCCCCCCAACAACACCATCACCATCATCCACCACCAACTCCCCCCCCACACCCCTCATCTCACCCTTCACCTCCCCCTTACCCTTCCCAATTCCTTTCCCCCCCCCCTA
>NZ_VDTC01000603.1 GCF_007672725.1 Corynebacterium aurimucosum ATCC 700975 | reverse complement strand
CACCACCTCCCCCCCAATCACCTACTTCTCCTCCCACCCCTACCAATTTCCCCCACAATCCACCTTATTCTTCAACAACTACACCCCCCCCTCCTCCCCCTCCCCCCCCAACCCTTCCTCCTCCTACCTACCAAACCCCCACCTCCACTTCCACTCACAACCCCCCCACCCCAACCCATCACCACACTCCTCCCCAAAACCCTCCCTCTCCTTCCCTTCTCCCTCCCCAGTCCCCCCAAACCCCTCCTTCCCAAACCCGCTCTTCCCCTAACC
>NZ_VDTC01000602.1 GCF_007672725.1 Corynebacterium aurimucosum ATCC 700975 | reverse complement strand
TCCAACCCCCCCTTTACATACCCCCCCCACAACCCCATCCTTCATGTTATTCCCCCCGCAAACTTTCCCCTTCACCCTAACATCCCCCCCTCCCACATCCCCACCAACTCCCCCTTCTCCCAAACTTATACCCTCTCATTCAACATCTCCCCACAACTTTCCCAACAACCCCACTTCCCCCTCCCCTTCAACATCACTTCAACATCACAAACCCCCTCCTTCACTACCTACCCCAATCCCCCCTCCTCCACCAGCCCCTCCACATACCTTCCC
>NZ_VDTC01000601.1 GCF_007672725.1 Corynebacterium aurimucosum ATCC 700975 | reverse complement strand
CACGAGGAACCGCATGGTGATGGTCGGGATCGGGGTATGAGTGGTGTTTGAAGGGATGGTGGGGTATGTGTTGGGGGGTGGGGAGGTGGTGGGTGGGGGAGAGTGTGAGGTGTGGGTGGGGGGAAGGAGGGGGTTTGTAGGGGTGGAGGTGATTGTTGGGGTTGTGGTAGGAGTGGGGGGTTTGGTGTTGGTTGGTTGGTGGGATGGGGGGGAAGTGGGGGTTGTAGCGGATGATGATTTGTCGGGAGTGTGGTTGGGGGTGGAGATTACGGG
>NZ_VDTC01000600.1 GCF_007672725.1 Corynebacterium aurimucosum ATCC 700975 | reverse complement strand
TCCGACATCCACACCCGGTTGAGCTCACCAGTATCAAACATGCGCTTGACCAGGTCAGGAAGACTCGACTTACGCTTGGCTTGGATTGTAGTCACTGGGACAAAGGCACGCGGTGAAATCCCTTCAATGCCCATCATGCGCATCCGCTTCGCCACAGTCTTACGGTTAAGCGAAATGCGGTAGCGCTCGGCGAGCTCTGCGGTGATCCGCGGAGCACCATAAACCTCATCGGAGTCTTTCCAAATCTGATGAATCTTTCGGTCAACATCATCG
>NZ_VDTC01000005.1 GCF_007672725.1 Corynebacterium aurimucosum ATCC 700975 | reverse complement strand
AACAACTTATGTTATTTACAATGACGCCGCTAAAGGAAAAGCGCCATCCGGCATACACCAACCGTGCCATACATATGGCACAACACGGCCAGAAAAATAAAATCAACCAACACAAAAAGTACATTGGCACACTATTGAGTTCTCAAACATCGTCACCACACAGCCATACGGAACGCCTTTGGCGGTACGCAGTACTGCGAGTAAGGAAAATATTTGTTGTCAGGGCCTGTTTTCCTACCGCCTCTCTCCAAGAACCTCAGTTCCTGTGGGGCGCTGTCGGTCGCGCTGACTCACATAAAGTTACACACGGCCTTGAAAAAACACAAATATGCACTTCAATGAAGGTTTTTGCCCCTTCTTGAAGTACACAAAGACAAGCTTTTTACGCAGACATGGGCTGGCTCTCAGCGTGCCCCAAACCAGCCCATGAGCCCCGGGCTAAACACGTTGGTCTTCTTCGCCATCCGGGGATATACGGCAGCCCACACGACGTAGATGATTGCCATCCCTGTGAGCGTCCACCCCATCGCAACGCTGGGATTGATAAGCCACGCTATGAACAGTACGGCGATTGCTCCCGCTAGCGCAGTTGTGTAAAGCCACGTCAGTTTGTCGGTAATGGCGAAAGTTAAAAGTAGTGACGTTGTAGCAAGACACACGATGGTGAACCCGGCTGGATTGCCGGTCCACATCATCGCTACCAGATCGGCCACGAGCGATAGGACCACGGGGATTGCCGTGCACAGCACAGTGGTCTTGGCCCAAGCACCGCGCGGCAGCCCAAAGGCCACTGCATCTTTGAGTGAGCTGCGGATTGAATCAGCAACTAGCGGCAGGACAATCAACGTAACAATGACACCTACGATGCCCACGCCGGTATCCCACAGCTTGCTCACCACGATGTTTATCGCAGTTGCGATGGCTATACCGAATGCAGCCCACATCCACGCGCGGGCTTGAGGGCGCAACACAATCTGGGAGACCGGGGACGCTGAGAACCAGCCCGTCGAAGAATCACCATCGCTGCCTACGATGAGGGAGCTCGCGGTCAGTCGTGATGGCTCAAAGCGTTTCGTCATGCACACCACCCACATGAGCACCGGGGCGATGAGGACCCACCATGGAAACGCGAAGGGTGCGCTAACCAGAATGAGAAAGAGCGTCAGGGAAGCATTGATGCGCCGGTGCCCATTCCACACCTGGGTGCTCAACCCAAAGGTCAGATAGCGCGTGAAGTCAGGCTGCGAAAGGTAAACCATAAGGACCATAAAGAGTGAGTAACCAATGGCCCACCCTTGCCCACGGCCCATTCCCAGCACCGGAAGGATGACAATCCACAAGGCGTAGAAGAAGCTGTTCCAGCTCAGCGCCATATGCCTATAGAGCTTCATCATGCCTCCCCTAATGCCAGAACTGCCTGCTCAAGGGATACCTCGGTGGCACGCAGCCCCATTTCTTGGGCCATGTCGAAGACGTTGGCGGTGTGGTTGGGGCGAGCGTCGACAAGCGCACGGTCTGCTACGGCTGAGGTTTCGCGCTCAAGCACTGGGAGCTGCAGGCGCCCCAGCGCGCGATCGAGGGTTTCGGCAGAGCCAGTGAGCTGGACGACGCCCTCAATGAACTCATCGATGGGACCGGACAGCGGGTTCTCCCCCATCAGCGCCACGGTATCGAGCAAACCAGACAGCTCGTTAAGGTGATGGGTGGAGACGATAATGGTGCGGCCGTGCTCTTCACGCAAGACGTCGTAGAATACCTCCCGCTTGGCGGCGTCGAGGCCGAGATAGGGTTCGTCGAGAAGCATGTATGGCACCCCCGAGGCCACCGCAACAATGAAGCTCGCTGCGGACTTCTGCCCGCGGGAAAGGCCCGAGTAATTCTTCATTGGAAGCTCGAAGCGCTCGACCAGCTCCTCAGCGCGCGCTGTGCTCCACGTGGGCCAGCGCAGGCTTGCCACGGTGAAGATCTTCTTCACGTTCCAACCTTCAGGCAGTGGGTTATCTATGCCCATGAGGACAACCTTGTTGAGGACTTTTTCATTGTCGTAGGGCTTGTCGCCGTCGACTTTGATGCCGGAGCCGCCGAGCTGGCCAGCAATCTTGCGCAGCAAGGTGGTCTTGCCAATGCCGTTGGGGCCGACGAGGCCGTGCGTGAGGCCGTCGTCGAAGGTGAAGTGCGGGGTAGAAATCATGAGTAGAGTCCTCGACTTTCTGCGACAAGGTCGATGAGGTCATGGAGTTGCTGGCGGGTGTAGCCCAGGTGCACGGCTTCGTCGATGAGCGGTGCGGCGTATTCAGCCGCAAAGTCTTGGCGACGCCGCGCCCGGATAAGGTCTGCGGCACCAGAGGTGACGAACATGCCGATACCTCGGCGTTTTTCGAGGATTCCGAGATCCACGAGGAGGGTCAGGCCCTTGCGGGCAGTGGCGGGGTTGATGCTGTGGAAAGCGGCGAGCTCATTCGTGGACGGTGCCTGGGCGCCCTCGGCGAGAGTGCCCTCAATGATGGCGTCCTCGATGAGTACCGCTATCTGACGAAAGAGTGGCTGCGCGGAGTTATCCATGCAGTCTCCCTAGTTGGTTGGTTACTCATGTAACTAACCATATAACCTGCCCTGCAACCTCCGCAAGACTTGCGGCAAACACGTTTATTACCTGGGAATTTCCCCAAGGTTATCGACGTTTTGTGACTAATGGGGCACACTGGATGACACCAGCCTTAAGCTGGAGACCTCACGAAAGTGATCATAGAAAAATTAGTTAGAAACGATAGAACGGAATTTAGGAGCCATGCTTGAACGAACACTTGTCTTCGTTGACACGTCATACCTACTGGCCAGCTTTTATAACTCTTGGGAGACGGGGGCCCGCGCCCAGCTAGAGATTGATTTACCCGAAGTAGTCAGCTCCCTCGGTTCCATGATTGAGAACCAAGTAGGCAACCCCATCCACCGCCAATACTGGTACGACGGAATCCCCGATACCGGCCCCCACCGTTACCAGCGAGCACTGCGGGTCTGCGATGGCGTCCAATTGCGCACCGGTCAGCTCATCGAATGGGGCGAACGGCGAACCCAGAAAGCCGTGGACACCCGCCTCGTCGCCGATATGATCGTTTCCGCTATGAAGGGCCAAGTCACGGATTTCGTCTTGGTCTCCGGCGACGCAGACATGATTCCCGGGGTCCAGGAGGCCGTCAACAATGGTGTGCGCGTGCACCTTTATGGCTTCGGATGGGACTCCATGTCTTCAGCTCTGCGCCATGCCTGCGACTCCACCACGATCCTCGATCCGCGGGAGGACTTCGCCGATGCGATGGAGCTTGAGGTCCTTGAAGGCCCGCTGCCGCCGACCATCCGCGAGCCCCAGAGCACCGGAGAAGGAAGCGAAGACGCTAGCGATTCCGCCACCGAGGACGCCCCAGAGTGCGACGAACCTACCGAGGCACAAGCTGCCTTCCCCTCTGCGCCAAAGCCTGGGCCGGCAACACCTTCCGCCGCGGCGCAAGACGTGGCTGCCACCGCCTCGCACCCAGAGTCGGCAGCACCGAGCGCCCCCGCCGACGAAGAGGAACCCGCCCCCTGCGGCGAACAAACCACAAAGCCCAGCGCCGCGGATCAGAAGCCCGCGGACTCAGAAGAGGAAACGGGCACCGAAGCCCCGAAGCCTGCCCCCAAACCGGCCGCGCCCAAGCCGTCGATGATGGCGCCGCGCCGCAAGCTGCGCTCGAAGTATGTTCCCCTCCCCGAGGAAGTGTGGAGCTCCGCCGGCTTCCAGTCCCCCTTTGACGTGGGGCAGCAATATGCATCGTGGTGGTTCGACAACGCCGCGAGCGCCGATCAGCGCGACCAAGCCCATCTCCTTTCCGGCGGCGGTCTGCCGCCGGAAATCGACCGTCCGCTACTGCAGTTCGCCTGCGAGACTCTGCACGAGTACACGCTCACCGAAACCCAGCGCGTCAACCTGCGCGATGGCTTCCACTCCGGCATCCGCGGCGTGCTAATCAATATCCGCCGCCAGGACAGCTAGACCGTCGAGGCGCACAGGGACCTTAGCAAAGGGACCTTCTGGAGCGCGGGGTGGTGAAATCCCCTGGCCGCGCTATGCGGCCTGCTCCAGAAGGTCCCTCTACTTCGGCGCTGGCTACTACTTATCCTCAGCGTCCTTGGCTTCGGCGCCGGCCTCGAGCTCCTCTGTGGTCTTGGAGGATGAGCCTTCCAGCTCCTTGTTCTTGGCCATCTCAGCGCGGATCTCATCCAAGCGGGACATAGCGGCCATATCGTGTCCCGCCGCCGAAATCTCCTGAATCCGGCTACCACCAGCTGCCTGGTGCAGCTCCTGGGCGCCGAGCGCATCAGCGTAGCGCTTCTCAATCTTGGCGCGTACCGAATCCATCGTAGGCGTCGAGTCATCCGGCTTGAGCTCATTCATGGAGTCCAGAGCCTCAGCGTTCTTCTCCTGCATCGCCGCCTGATCGGCTTGGGACAGCAACTGGTCCACCTGCGCGAGCTGCTCCTTCAGTCGGGCCTCCGACTGCTGTTGCTGGGCCTTTGCCTGCTCCGCCGCTTGCGCGGCAGCCTCGTGCTGGGACTTCAGATTCGCCAGCTCATTTTCTACGGCAACCAGCTGGCTCGCCACAACCTCCGCTGCCTGGTTGTACTCGGCGGCCTTCTGCGGATCCTCGGAAGCGTCCGCCAACTCCAAGGCCCGGCGCGTCTGATCCTGGTAGTCCTTCTGAGTTTTCACTAGGCGGTTGAGCTGCATTTCCAGCTGGGTTTTGCGGCCAATAATCTCCGCTGCGTGCTCGGAAATCTGGCGGTGCTGTTCCTTTGCACCTTCCACGGCCTGCTGGATTTGGACCTTGGGATCAGCGTTCTCATCGATCTTCTGATCGAAAGAAGCCATCACATACTTCCAACCTTTGCTGAATGGGTTTGCCATTGCGCTCACTCCTTAGTGGTTCCTGCAGCAGTAATCAATGCAGCGCTCGTTAGTGCTTTATATGTAAAGACGCTTTCCTGCGAGTGTAGCGATACTCACAGGAAAGCGCGCAGCGGTCCATCTCGACCGCCTTTTCAGAAACATCCGGAATTATTAGGCCTGCTGGCTCTCCACCTGGGCGCGGACCTCATCCATATCGAGAGCCTTGACCTGGCTAATGAGATCTTCCAGGGCTGCCGGCGGCAATGCGCCCGACTCGCGGAACACCAAGACGCCGTCGCGGAACACCATCAACGTCGGGATGGAGTTAATCTGCAGCTTCGCAGCCAGATCCTCGTTTGCCTCGGTATCCAACTTGGCAAAGGTGGCATCAGGGTGCTCCTCGGATGCCTTCTCAAAGACCGGGCCGAAGCGCTTGCACGGACCGCACCATTCCGCCCAGGCATCCACGAGGGTGATGCCATCGCCGGAGATGGTCTCCTGGAACGTCTCTTCAGTGATGTCAATCGTTGCCATGTCTCTTCCTATCTGTTTCGGGGAAATTTGTAGGTTCTTTCAACTCTCAACGGTACACAAGGCTCAATTATTCCTTGCACCTATACCCCTAGGGGGTATACGCTCAACGGTGTATCTACCCACTACTTAAGGAGTCTGATCACGACCATGAGCACCACCACCTACACCGTTAACGGCATGACCTGCGGCCACTGCGAACTCTCCGTGAAGGAAGAAATCTCGGAGATCAAGGGCGTCACCGACGTCACCGCTGACCACACCACCGGCGCCGTCACCGTGACTGGTGAGGGCTTTAGCGATGACCAGGTCGCCGCCGCCATCGCCGAAGCCGGCTACGAGTTGGCCTAAGCATCATGACTACCAGCCTCACCCTCGGTATCACCGGGATGACCTGTACCTCCTGCTCATCCCGGGTTGAACGCAAGCTCAACAAGCTCGACAACGTCGAAGCCACAGTCAACTTCGCCACGGAATCTGCCTCCGTAAGCTATGACCCAGCGACGACGACCCCCGCCGATCTCATCGACGTCGTCGAAGGCGCGGGCTACGGGGCTTTTGCGGTGAGTGATGAGGGGGAGGCGTCGGCAAGCACGGCGGACACCGCCCGCGAGGGTGAGGCTTCCGACATCCTGCAGCGCACGCTCGTCTCTGCGGCGCTCTCGCTGCCCGTGATGCTCCTCTCCATGGTCCCGGCCCTCCAATTCCAGAACTGGCAGTGGGCCTGCCTGGTACTCACAACGCTCGTCTACGTCATCGGCGGCGCGCCCTTCCACCGCGCCACGTGGGCCAACCTGAAGCACGGCGCCGCCACGATGGACACGCTCATCACGTTGGGCACCACCGCCGCCTTTGGCTGGTCGCTCTACGCGCTCTTCTTCGGCAACGCCGGCATGCCCGGCATGACCATGCATATGACGCTGCGTTCCAATGACGCGCAGATGGACCACATTTACCTCGAATCAGTGGGGATGGTCATTACGTTCCTGCTGCTTGGGCGCTGGTTTGAGCTCAAGGCAAAGGGCCGCTCCTCCGAGGCTCTCACCACGCTGCTCACCATGGGCGCTAAAGAGGCCACGGTGCTGCGCGGCGATACTGAAACCCGCATACCCATCGGTGACCTTCACGAGGGCGATATTTTTGTGGTTCGCCCCGGCGAGAAGATCGCCACCGATGGTGTGGTCCTCAACGGACATTCCGCCGTAGATGAATCCCTGCTCACCGGCGAATCGTTGCCGGTTGAGGTTTCACCCGGCAGCACGGTGACGGGCGCAACCATCAACGCCTCCGGGCGGCTTGAGGTGCGCGCCACCCGCGTCGGCTCCGACACCGTCCTTGCCCAGATGGGCGCGCTCGTCACCGCAGCCCAGACCTCGAAGGCCCCAGTGCAGCGCCTCGCCGACCGCATCGCCGCTGTCTTCGTGCCCATCGTCATCGGCATCGCTATCCTCGCGCTCTTAGCGCACCTGTGGGTCGGCGGAGTTGCCCCGGCCTTCGTGGCCGCCGTCTCCGTCCTCATCATTGCGTGCCCTTGCGCCATGGGCTTGGCGACGCCCACCGCAATCCTCGTGGGCACCGGGCGCGGCGCCGAACTGGGAATCCTCATCAAGGGCCCGGAGATCCTCGAATCGACCCGCCAGATCGACACCATCGTTCTAGATAAGACGGGCACCATCACCGAAGGCCAGATGTCAGTAGCGGCGGTTCAGGCCACTGCGGGGCACTCAGAGCAGGAGGTTCTCCGTCTTGCGGCCGCCGCGGAGCAGGGCTCCGAGCACCCCATCGCGCGAGCCATCCGCGCGGCTTACGACGGCGAAACCCCCACGGCCGAGGACTTCCACGAGCTAGCGGGCCAAGGGATCGAAGCAACCGTTGAAGGTACCCGCGTGCGGGTGGGACGCCCACCCGCGGGCTACGACGGCACCGGGACGCAGGTCGGCGTCTACGTGGCGGATGACGTGGTGGGAACCATCGAGCTACAGGACCGCGTTAAGGAGTCCGCAGCCGCCGCCATCTCCGCCCTCCAGGACCTAGGCCTCACGCCCCATCTGCTCACGGGCGACAACACCGGTGCAGCACACGCAGTGGCGCGAGCGGTAGGCATTGATGAAGCCAACGTGACAGCGGGGGTCATGCCCTCTGACAAGGTGGAAGCTATCGCCCAACTTCAGCAGCAAGGAAAGACCGTGGCCATGGTGGGCGATGGCGTGAACGACGCCGCGGCACTCGCGCAGGCGGACCTGGGAATCGCGATGGGTGCTGGGGCTGATGTCGCCATCGAGGCCTCCGATATCACGGTGATGAATAACGACCTGCGCTCTGTGGCCGATGCCGTACGGCTTGCGCGCGCTACCCTGCGCATCATCAAGGGCAACCTATTTTGGGCCTTCGCCTATAATATTATTCTTCTACCTGTTGCCGCTTTTGGCCTGCTCAACCCCCTTTTCGCGGGTATAGCCATGGCGTTGAGTTCGGTTTTTGTTGTCAGTAATTCTTTGCGCCTGAAAAGCTTTCACTCCGCAGAGTATGCTTAGCCTGCATGAATCGTCTTGATCATCGCTCTATCTCTCGCACGGAGAGGCTCGACCGCCTTCCCGTCACCGGCAAACACAAACGTCTTCTCTTCGGCTCCGGCATTGGCTGGGCGCTCGACGCCATGGACGTGGGCCTCATCTCCTTCATCATGGCCGCTCTGGCCGTGCACTGGGGAATCACGCCGACCCAATCCTCGTGGCTGGCGTCCGTGGGCTTCATCGGCATGGCCTTGGGCGCTACCTTCGGAGGCCTCTTGGCCGATAAGTTTGGCCGCCGCCACGTCTTTGCCTTGACCCTGTTGGTCTATGGCCTCGCCACGGGTGCCTCCGCCCTGGCGACGGGCCTCACGCTTCTCATCGTCCTGCGCTTCTTCATCGGTCTCGGCCTGGGCGCCGAACTGCCGGTGGCCTCCACGTTGATTTCCGAGTTCGCCCCACTCAAGGTCCGCGGGCGCATGGTGGTCTTGCTGGAGGCCTTCTGGGCGGTGGGCTGGATCCTGGCCGCGGTAGTTGGAACGTTTGTTGTGGGGGCGTCGGAAAGCGGCTGGCGCTGGGCGCTCGCGCTCGGCATGGTCCCCGCCCTTTATGCACTTTTCGTACGCCTCCACCTGCCGGAATCGGTGCGCTTCCTAGAGTCGAAAGGCCGCCACGAGGAGGCAGAGGAGATCGTCGCCTCCTTTGAGGCAGAAGTGGACTCGACGGACATCGACCGCACGACCCCGGCACCGACCTACTCCGAGGAAGACGTCACCGCCGCCAGCATCTGGTCGCCGTCCCTGCGCGGGCGCACTCTCGCGTTGTGGACCATCTGGTTCTGCGTCAACCTGTCCTACTATGGCGCCTTCATCTGGATTCCTTCGCTGCTGGTCGCCGACGGATTCTCCCTGGTGAAGTCCTTCAGCTTCACGCTCATTATCACCCTGGCCCAGCTGCCCGGCTACGCCGCCGCGGCCTGGCTCATCGAAGTATGGGGGCGCCGCACCACGCTGGCTGCCTTCCTCGTGGGCTCCGCGCTTTCCGCAGGTCTCTATGGCTTTGCCAGCACTGAGGCCACGATCATCCTGGCCGGTTGTTTGCTGTCCTTCTTCAACTTGGGCGCGTGGGGTGCTTTGTACGCCATCGGTCCCGAGCTCTATCCCACCGCGCTGCGCGGGCGCGGTACGGGTGCTGCCGCCGGCTTCGGCAGGCTCGCATCCATCTTGGCGCCGCTCATCGTTCCGCCGCTCATCGCGGTGGCGGGCACGGGCTGGCTCTTCGTACTCTTTGCGGCCGCCTTTGGCATCGCCGCTGTCGCGGCGCTGACCCTGCCAGAATTCAAGGGTAGGACCCTTGCTCAATAGGGTCGCCCTTGGCGCGTGGGTCGCGGTCATGGTCGCGCTGACTACGCTGAAGTCCTTCTTTCAGATCGGCTACCTCTGGAAGCCGGAGAACCAGCGTGTCCGCGATCTGCGCTTGGTGCCGCTCGATGAATTTTCCGGTGGCACGTGGTTTGGCCCGCTCTTTGAGTACGCGGGCAATACCGCTTTCTTCATTCCCTTCGGAATGCTCGTCTTCAGCATGTGCCGTTCACTCAAGGCCACGGCCGCGTGGGGCTTCGCGCTGAGCCTGGCGCTGGAGACAGCACAGTACGCCTTCGCCCTGGGACGCACCGATATCGATGACCTCATCTTCAATACGCTCGGCGCGCTGATCGGCGCGGCATTCGCCCGGCTGTGTGGCGAACGCTTCTTCCCCGTGTGGCGGTGGCTCGCACTCGCCGCAGCAGCCGTCTTCCTAGTCTTAGTCATTCTCGGCCCACGGTTGGGTGACCCCAACGCCGTGGTGGACCTGTGATTTAACCGTGCGCCATGTTGACGAACTTGGAGTAGTGCAGCTGGTGCGCCACCTTCACCGTGTCGATCGGGCCGCCACGGTGCTTGGCCAAGATGATGTCCGCCTCACCGGCGCGGGGATCATCGCGGTCCTGTGAGTCCGGGCGATACAGGAGCATAACCATGTCGGCGTCCTGCTCGAGCGAGCCGGATTCACGCAGATCCGCCAGCTGTGGCTTCTTATCGGTACGGGACTCTGGGCCACGGTTTAGCTGGGAAATCGCGATGAGCGGGACCTCGAGCTCCTTGGCCAGCAGCTTGAGCTGGCGCGAAAACTCTGAGACCTCTTGCTGGCGGGATTCCACCTTCTTGCCTGAGGACATCAACTGCATGTAGTCCAGCACGATGAGATCAAGACCGTGCTGCTGTTTGAGACGGCGGGCTTTCGAACGAATCTCCATCATGGTGAGGTTCGGGGAATCATCGATGAACAGGGGCGCATCCTGGATGCGGTTGAGGGTGTCATCGATCTTTGCCCAGTCCTCAGTCGATACGCGCCCGCCGCGCATATCCGACAGCTTCACTTCCGCCTCCGCAGACAGCAAGCGCATGACGATCTCTGAGGCGGACATCTCCAAGGAGAACACCACGGAAGTCTTGTTGTGCTGCAGAGATGCCGAGCGCATGAAGTCCATGGCCAGCGTGGACTTACCCACGCCGGGGCGGGCGGCGACGATAATCATCTGACCGGCGCGCAAGCCATTGGTCAGATTATCCAAGTCGATGAATCCGGTGGGCACGCCCGATTCCACGCCGTTTTGCTGCAGGGCGGCGAGTTCGTCGATAGTGGGATCGATAAGATCGCTCAGTGCCCGGTAGTCCTCGGTGGTCTTCTTTTGCGCCACCGCGAAGACTTCCTGCTGGGCGCGGTCCAGAACCGATTCGATCTCCATGTCCTCGGAACCTTGGAAGCCGAGCTGCACAACTCTGGTTCCGGCGTCGACCAGCTTGCGCAACACCGCCTTTTCCGCCACGATCTCCGCGTAGTAGCGAGCGTTAGCGGCGGTCGGCACCGTGGCCAGCAGGGTGTGCAGGTAAGGCGCGCCGCCGACCCGCTCGAGGTTGTTGTAGCGATCGAGCCGAGCTGCCACAATCACCGCATCAATATCGGTGCCCGCGGCATAGAGGTCAATCATGGCCTGATAGATGAGCGTGTGCGCAGGATAGTAGAAGTCCTCCGGCTCCAGCTCTTCAATGACCTCCATCACCGTGTTCGGGCTCAAGAGCATAGCGCCAAGAACGCCCTGCTCTGCTTCCCGGTCCGCGGGTGGCTGGCGGAATTCGCCGTAACGCTTCGGCTCCTCCTGGCGGTAAGAGCGGCGGGGTTCCTCCTCTACCGGTTCAGGCGGCGGTGGAACCTGATCGTCGTCAAAACTGGCATTAGTCATTGTCCATCAATCCCACCGTTCATCGATCCCACCCTGACCGCCCCTGAAAATCTCAGCTTCTATCCGCGCCGGACGGCCAGGCTTTAAGGCAGTGCCAAGCGGCAACCGCGCGTAGTACACAACAGTGTAGCCGAGGCAATGGACACTGCCCCTTGGGTATAACTTCCGCAGTTATCCACAGATGCCTGTGGAATTACCAGCTCAGCGGACGAAGACTCCGCAAAGCACGAGGTCAGTCCTGTGGATAACTCCGCAAGCTTGTGACCAGCACAGATAGTTACCGCAGGTCAGAGCCTGTTTTTCGAGGTGTGAATATACGCACAAAACCCGTGAAAAAGTAGGGTCTTCAACCCGAAATCGGCGCTACCTGCGGGTTAACAAAAGGCGGCGTGAGTAAACTCACTGTAAACTGCACGCAGGTTTATCCACAGGTTCCGCGAGTTATCCACATGCCGTGCTTGGCGACGATTCCCCACCCCGCATGCCTAAAACGGCTAAAGGCCGTACACCTTCCACCACCTCACATAGTGGGAGGAGCACGGCCTTAAACCTTGCTGTTGTCTGAGGGTCACTTACTGGCGTACCATCGCCGCGCCTCACACGCGGCTGGACGGAGGGTGACCGTCGTGCGCCTTAGTTCTTAGGCAGCGACGACCGAGAAGTTCACCTTGCCGATAACGTCAGCGTGCAGCTTCAGCTCGACTTGGTAGTTGCCGGTCTTCTTGACCAGGCCCTTGGGAAGCACAACGATGCGCTTGTCCAGCTTCGGGCCGCCAGCGGCGGCAACGGCCTTCACGATGTCCTCTGCGGACACGGAGCCGAAGAGCTTGCCGGACTCGGAGGTCTTCACGGGGACGTTGACGTCCTTGAGCTCCTCCAGCTGGGTACGGATCTCGCGTGCATGGTCCAGGTCGCGGATTGCGCGAGCTTCCTGGGCACGCTTGATGCCCTCGATCTGCTTCTCAGCACCGCGGGTGGCAACGATTGCCAGGCCGCGCGGAAGCAGGTAGTTACGTCCGTAGCCGTCCTTAACCTCTACAATTTCGCCGGGGGCGCCGAGGTTCTCAACGGCAGCGGTGAGGATCAGCTTCATGATCCCTGCCTTTCAATTGAGTTAAATGAATACTTGCGTGACAGTCTTAGAATGGGGGTTCTGCATCCGCACCACCGAAGCTTCCCGCTTGGGGTGCCGAATTCCACGGATCGTTGCTCGGAGCCGACTGCTGGGACTGCTGCGGGGCAGAAGACTGGGACTGGTTTCCAGAGAAACCACCCTGGTTTCCGGAGAAACCGCCTTGGTTGCCGCCGCCGTAGTTAGCGCCACCCTGCTGCTGGCCGCCGCCATAGTTTCCGCCACCGTTACCGGACTTGCGGTTTACCTGAGCGGTTGCATAACGCAGGGACGGGCCGACCTCATCGACCTCGATCTCAAAGACAGTACGGTTCTCGCCCTCACGAGTCTGGTAAGAGCGCTGACGCAAACGGCCAGTAACAATAACGCGCATGCCCTTGGTCAGGGTCTCCGCAACGTTTTCTGCGGCTTGGCGCCACACGTTGCAGGTGAGGAACATGGCCTCGCCATCCTCCCACTGGGAAGTCTGCTGATTATAGCGACGCGGGGTGGAGGCAACACGGAAATTTGCCACTGCGGCACCCGCCGGGGTGAAGCGCAGTTCCGGGTCGGCGACAATGTTGCCAACGACCGTGATATTGGTATCTCCCTGAGCCATGTCTTTACTCCTTAATATCGGTTACGTGGATTGCTCGAAACCCAGTATCCGCTATTTGCTGTCGGTGCGCAGAACCTTGGTACGCAGAATGGAGTCGTTCAGGTTCAGACGGCGATCGAGCTCGAGAACGGAGTGGGATTCGCACTCCAGATCCACGACTGCGTAGATGCCCTCTTCCTTCTTGTTGATCGGGTATGCAAGACGGCGCTTGCCCCACACGTCAACCTTTTCGACTTTGCCGCCATCCTTGCGGATTGCTTCGAGGAACTTGTCTAGGGACGGGGTTACGGTGCGCTCATCCTGATTGGGATCCAGAATGATCATGACTTCGTAGTGACGCACGGACCTCATCACCTCCTATGGTCTAGTAATTGGTATCGGCCATATCACCTTTGCGGATATGGCAGGAGGGTCTGTTGCGTCAAGCAACCCTCACACAGTACCGCACTGACCGGCGGAAAAGGAAATCCCTTGTCTCCTCGGCCGTCCCCTAGTGAGTCGCGGCGACGAAGATTGCCGAACTCGCAGGTATCACCGTAAGGAAAAGCAGAGCCAACAACCCCAGCATGATGGGCCAGGTTCGGTCTTCAGAACGCTGAAACAGGTAATAGGCACCCAATACGCACAAGAAACCTATCGTGATGGAGATGATGCCCACGATTGTTATGGTCATCGCGCAAAGTCCCCCGCCAGTGGATCCCTGCCACCGTGCGCGGCACGGACCTTGTCTTCCGACTTGCCCCACATCTGACGGATGATGAGCACGCCGATGGCGATGATGAAACCATCGCGCGTAATCACCGCGATGTCCAGCATCTCGTGCGGCAGGCCCTTGTTCTCCGAGCCGAGCATGTGCCAGGCAAGGATGGGCCAGAGGAGGGCGTCGGCAAGCGCCCAGCTAAAGATGAGGCGCCACCGTGGCAGCGCCAAGAGCGCCGGGACAATGAGCCACAGCGAGTACTGCGGCGACCACACCTTATTGAAGATGAGGAAGGCCATGATGATGAGGTAGATCATCTCAGCCACCCGCGGCGCACGCGGGGTTTTGAGCCCCATGATGGCGATTGCCGCGCAGCACGCCAGGAAGGCCACGAGGGAGAAGGTATTAACGAATTCGTTTTCAAGGTCGACTCCCCCAATTCGGCTCAGGAGCGCATAGATCGTGGTCCAATCCAACCCACGCTCTTGGTTGAGCCGGAAGAATTCGCGCCAAGCTTCGGGGTAGGCCACCGCCACGGGAAGGTTCACCACGAGCCACGTCACAACAGTTGCCACGAACATCTTGATGAAAGGTGCCCAGCGCTTGTTGCGGATGGCCAGCACCAGAAAGGCACCCAGAATAAACAGGGGCCACAGCTTAAAGGCCGTGCCAAGCCCAATGAGAATGCCGGCGAGCCAGTTCTTGCCCTTGGTCACCGCAAGCAGAGCGCCGACCATGAACGCCACCGACGGGATGTCCCAATTGGTAAAGGCATGCATGACCACGAGGGGGCTAGCTGCCATGAGGACGGTGTCCCACGCCCGGTTACCCGTGAGCTGGAAAACCATAACCACGGTGCCTACCCACACGAGGGACATGATGAGCGCGGTCAACCCGAAGTACCAACTGACATCGGCAATCCCAATCCACTCGACGGCCGGGTAGGTGGTGCGCGCCAGCCAAGCGACGGCGCCCTGGAACATACCCGCCAATACGGGGTACTCCATGTAGCGCGTGATATCCCCCTCAACCCAGGAATAGGCGTAGGGGAAGCCCGGCTGGTCTAGTCCACGGCCCCCATAGAGCGGGATGATGTCGTTGTAACAGAAGGACGCGTACTGGCGGTTGCCAGCCCAGTTCAGGCTGATGAGGCCATCCTCACCCCGGGTGCTAACCGCACAGTTGGTCTTACTCAAGAACCCAAACGCCAGGAATGT
Organism: Corynebacterium aurimucosum ATCC 700975; assembly: GCF_007672725.1. GTDB lineage: Bacteria > Actinomycetota > Actinomycetes > Mycobacteriales > Mycobacteriaceae > Corynebacterium > Corynebacterium hesseae. Next base: position 173,411 of record NZ_VDTC01000005.1, on the reverse strand, counting down.
CCACGCCAGCGTGATGATCACTCGCAAAGGAGTCCACCACCCGGAGTGGGCCGAGCGAGCAAAACGCCCCGTCGGCCCGCCCAGGGCGTCGACGGCGCCGCGGGCCATCGACTCAGAAGAGAGAGGGACTAGCTGAGAAGTCGTGTGTTGGCTCACCAGGGATCAGTCTCCTATTGGCCAAGTAGTTGGTCGAGGCCATCTCCATTGAGAATCTCATCCAGCGAGGGGACCTCAGGATCGGCGGGCTGAGCCGGTTGCTCAGGCTGGGCCGGCTGCGCCGGGGCATCACCATGCCCCTCGTCATGGTGTTGGCCTTCCTCTGGTTTTGCCTCGCCCTCGCCCTCAGCGGCTTCGCCCTCCGGGCTTGCCGGGGTCTGGTCCCACGTCGTGGTCTGGCTCGGGTCATAGACATAGCCCGAACCCCAACTGCCGACGCCGTAGTTGATCGGATAGGCCTGCGGGAAGGTCTGCTGCTCGACGTTAGCCAGAGAAGTGTCCAAGATGGACTTCCAGATCTTCGTCGGTGCGTCCGAGCCGTACATGATGCCGCCCCACTGATTGAAAATCGCGGAGGTGTTGTCGGCCGTGCCTACCCACACTGCTGTAGCCAGCTGGGGCGTGGAACCGACCATCCACGCATCTTTGTTCTGACCGGTGTCACCCAGCTGCGTGGTACCAGTCTTAGACGCAGACGGGCGCCCGCCAGCTAGCGCGCCATTCGACCATGCGGCAATTGGCTGCATCGCAGAAATAACGTTGTTAGCCACGTTGGCGGAGACACGGCGCTCACCGCCGTCGGTCGGGTTCTCATAAAGAACCTCGCCGTTGGCGTTTTCAACCTTCTGCACGAAGTGCGGTTGGTGCCACACACCCTGGTTGGTCAAGGTAGCCATTGCCGTCGCCATGTCGAGCGGGCGCGATTGATACTGGCCCAACACGATGCCTTCGTACGGCGTACCTCCCTTCTCCGTCAGGGTCTTTTCAATCCCCGGCAGGCTGCGCGCAACGCCCAATGCGTGTGCCATGTCCGCGGTGTCCTGCATCTTGTTTTCCAGGTCATCCTGGAGGCGCAAGAAGGAGGTGTTGTAGGAATTCTTCAGCGCTTCGGCGATGCTGCAGCTGCCGCAACCGCCGCCCACGTTGGTCACGATCTGCGATCCTGGCAGCTGGTAGGGCGCCGAGGAGTAATAAGTATTGAGATCGATGCCCTGCTGGAGGGCCGCTGCCAACGCCATGATCTTGAAGACCGAACCGGTCTGCAGCGGGGAGTTGGCGTAATCCCAACCATTGGCATCATCCCCGCCGAAGTAACCGCGCACTGCACCCGTAGCTGGGTCGATGGTCACGGCTGCAGCACGGGCGTCCTCCTGCAGCACTCCAAGCTGCTCGTGGGCAGCGTCGGTTGACGCGTTTTGCACAGTCATGTCAATGGTGGTGGTCACCTTGAGGCCACCGGTGGCCAGCTGGTCCTCGGTAATTCCCACGCGTGCCAACTCGCCGGTGACTTGGTTCTTGATGTGCCCATAAGCACCGGGTGCCTCGGTGTAGGCGGAGTATTCGCTGGGATCACGGGTCTCCGGGAAAGCCATCTGGGACCGCTCAGCCGCATCCAGATCGCCCATCTCAACCAGGCCATCCATGACGTAGTTCCAGCGGTTCTGCGAGCGTTCCTCATCCACCCACGGATCCAAAACCGATGGGGACTGGATGAGGCCGGCGAGCATGGCGCCTTCCTCCACGGTGAGGTCCTTGGCGTCCTTGTTGAAGTAGGCATTGGAGGCAGCCTCGATGCCGTAGGCATTGCGGCCGAAGTAGACGGTGTTGAGGTAGGCGTTCAGGATGTCCTCTTTGGCCCACTCATTGGTCATCTTCACCGAATAGATGAGCTCACGGATCTTGCGGACGTAGGAGTATTCGTCACCCACCAGAGTGTTCTTCACGTATTGCTGGGTGATGGTGGAACCACCACCGGCAGTGCTATCACCCGTGAGCTTGCCCAAGACGGCGCGGCCCAGACCAGTGAAGGAGAAGCCCGAGTTGGTCCAGAACTCACGGTCCTCGGCGGCGAGGACCGAGTCCTCCACATAATCCGGGATCTCTTCCAACGTCACCTGACGGCGGTTGCCTTCCGGCGGAACGAGCTTGGCCAACTGAGTCTCACCATCGCCGGCGACGATGGTGGAGATCTGGCTCGGCTGCAGCTCCTTGGGCCCGGGGACGTCGTATTGCGTATACGCGTAGCCGAAGAGCAGGGCAGGAATGCCCACTAGTACAAACAAAACAGCCAGCACGATCCACGGCCAGCGGCGCTTGCGGCCGGACGAACGCTGAGCGCTCCGCGAGGTGCTCTTCCTGCGATTACCTGACTTTCGCCCGGAGGTTTCCTTTTCGGTCACTGATCCGTGTCCTCATCAATCCTGTACACAAACTGTAAATACATGCAGCTTACCGGCGTGAACTGGGAAGCCAAAACTACCCTAGAGCATAGACCGTGGCAGCTCGAAGCAGATGATTCCAGCGGCACGCCGGACACACTTCCACAAAATGCACGGTAAATTCCAGCCCTTCTGCGGCCATGTCCGCAATTTCCGCAGCGCTCCGCGCACTTCCCGCCCGGCGTTTTAAAGCATCTCCATAAACCCAACGGGTCAGCCGCATGTCTGAACCGCACACCGGGCACGGCTTGCGCATGTCGACGCCATGGTGCTCCGCCGCCGCGCGAAGGAGAAAGTCGGCATCACATAGCTCTTCCCGCGTCACCTTTCCCGCGCGAAGCTCGCGCAGATGCTGTGCACGCTCCCATTCATAAGAGACTTCGTTGCGGTAGGCCACTGCGGACCTTGTCTTTGCAGACTCTGCCTTTGACGGAGAATTCACGCCGGACAGTGTAGTGCCGGCGGCGTCAACAATCTAGACCCTTTCATAGTGCTTCGCGGTGGGAAACCAAATTTTTTAATCGGCTAACTACCGCTCCGCGAAATTACTAGCTACACTTATTTTCCATGAGTGAAGAAACTATCGAATCCCCCATCCCTTACGAGGATGCCCTGGAAGTCGCCCGCCAGATCCAGCCCGCGCTCAACAAACTCATGCTCATTTTCCAGCGCACGACAGAGGGCACATCCCTCACCACGTCGCAGGTCTCCATCATGAACCAGCTGCGCATGCGCGGCCCTTCGCGCGTGAGCACCATCGCCCAGGCAGAGCTCATCCGGATGCCTACCGCCTCCAATGCGCTGTACCAATTGGAACGCCAAGGTTTCGTGGAACGGCACCGCGACGAAAAGGACCGCCGCGGCGTCCTCGTCGCCCTTACCCAGCTTGGCGAATCCGAGCTGACCATCGTCTCTCGCCAGCGTGCGGCGGCTTTGGCGGAGATCCTGCGTTGGCTCGATCCGGACGACATCAAGGACGCCAACTCCCTGGTTAACCTGATCTCCAAGCTGGCCGATGTCTACCGGCCAATCATGGAAGGAAAATAGACCAAAAAGCGCCGGTAGAGCGGATTTTTATTTTAAGGCGTGAAGGGCCGATAATGAATAAAACGACCCCGAACCTTTTGATGAATGGCTAAGAATTCTTCACACCCCGCGGAAGGACAGTGCACCCCAGACGCCACGGTCCCTCCGCTCCGCGTCCTTGTTTCGTGGAGCCCCAGCTCCACCGGCACGGAAGCTATCGAGTTTGCCGCGTGGATCGCGCGTTCCACGCCCGTTCAGATCCGCGTGGTATCTACTATTTCGCAACCACTCACCGTGACGTCGCTCAGCAAGCTCACCGGTTCCTATAAAAAGTGGTTCAAGAAGGAGCGCGCCGCCTGCGAGCGGGCCGTCAAACAGGCATTGAACGCGGCTGGGGTGGACAAGTCCCAGCTCGATAAGAATGTCTCCGTTCTCATCGCAGGGCCCTCGCGCCCGCAGCTCTTGGAGGAGGCGGCCGAGGAATTTAACGCGAGCGTCATCCTCCTCGGCGCAAACCAATCCGCACCCAAGGGCCGTTTCTTCTCGGGCTCTACCGCCGATGCGCTTTTGCACTATGCGCCGCTTCCGGTGGGCTTGACTCCGCGCGGCATCAAGCTGTCTAAGCACGGCATCACCCGCATTAACTTTGCTTTCACCGATCTTGGCAGCGCCGATGATCCCGCTCTCATGCACGCGGCCTGCATTGCGCAGCGCGGCGGTATCCCCCTGCGCATCCTGGCGTTTTCAGCCAAGGGGCTTGTCGACGTCCCCCTCGAATACTCCCCCACCTTTCCTTCCGATGCCCCCAATTGGCGCGAGCATTCGCTTTCGTTGTTGGACCGGGCCCACGATTTCATCGCGGATGCCTACCCCGAGCTTTCGGTCACGACGGCCATCGGCAGCGGCCATGGCTGGTCCGGCGCGGTGGACTCGCTGAAGTGGAAGAAGGGCGACCTCCTCTGCTTAGGCTCCGACCCCATGGGCCCCATCGAGCGCGTCTTCATCGGCAGCACCGCCACCGAGCTGCTCCCGCACTTGGGCGTGCCCGTGCTGGTCTGCCCCAGCACCTACACCGCCGAAGCGCGTTAGACTGGCAGACCATGGCAGCTGAGCACCCCGAAAACGATCTCACGTCCGACGCGGACTATACGAACCTGCCTCGCCCCGAGCCCCGCACATTTGACGAGCTTGCCGACGAACCCGACCCCCTCGCCGTCGCCGAAGCCAACCGCCGCTCCTCGCGCCAAGCTCTGTGGTTTATGATTGCCATCCTTATCGGCTCAGCGCTCTATGCGCTTCTCCTCGCGGGCATCTTTAAAGTCGCCGGAACCACGACCAACTGCCTCCGCGCCGAGTATGCCGCCTGGCTCTGCACGAGGACCCAGCGCACCGTGTTCGCCACGACGACGCTGATCATCCCCTTCATCGGCATGATCGGCTGCGCCGTCATCATGGTGCGCAAGCTCAAGGCCTATGTGCGCTGGCGCGGTTGGATGGCCATCTTCTGGGTCATGGCCGGCAACTTCATGATCTGGTGTATCAACGATATCCAGATCCTGCTCGCCCCGGTTATCGAAAACTAGCCCTGCGCCTGGGCGGCTGCCACCTCGGCGCAATCCGGCCGGCCGCAGTGCTGTGTTTCCACATGCTGGATGCAGTCATCGCAGATGAGCACCTGCTTACGGCACGTGTCCTCATTAATGCAGTTATGGAACGTATTGGTTCCCGCCCCGCAATGCACGCAGTGTCCCAGCTGAATGAAGCCCGGATCCTCTAGGCCCTGGCCAAACTCGTGGTGCATGCGCTTGTCAAAGACGTACATCGAGCCTTCCCACAGGCCATCGTTGCCGTACTTTTCGCCGTAGCGCACGATGCCGCCGTCGATTTGATAGACCTCGTTGAAGCCTCGGTTCTTCATCAGCGCTGAGAGGATTTCGCAACGGATGCCGCCCGTGCAGTAGGAGACCACGGGCTTGTCCTTCATCCAGTCATATTTTCCGGACTCGATTTCGGCGATGAAGTCATGCGTCGTGCGCACGTCCGGCACCACGGCATTCTTAAACTTGCCGATTTCCGCCTCCATGGCATTGCGTCCGTCGAAGAAGACGACCTCCTCGCCGCGCTCTTCTACTAGCTTGTTGACCTCTTCGGGTTTGAGGTGAACGCCGCCGCCGATGACGCCATTCTCATCCACCTTGAGCTCACCCGGCGCGCCGAAGGCCACGATCTCATCGCGCACCTTAACCGAGAGGCGCGGGAAATCCTCCGCACCGCCTTCGGACCACTTGAACTCCATCTTCTTGAAGCCCGGGTACTCGCGGGTTTCGCGCACGTAGCGCTTGCAGGCCTCCATGTCCCCGCCCACGGTGCCGTTGATGCCGTGCTCCGAAATGAGGATGCGGCCCTTCAGCCCGAGCTTCTCGCAGAGGTTACGCTGCCACAGCATGATCGCGGTGGGGTCCTCGATGGGAGTAAAGCAGTAGTAGAGGAGAATCTTGCCAATAGTCACGCCCGCAAGTCTAGGCCTGCTAATGGCAAGATCCCCAATTTTTCGGTGGAGTCTTAGCGCTTCTGGTACAGCGCGCTCTTGCGGGCAAAGACTGGATCGGAGGTCACCAGGACACCCAGGTTGCGGAAGATGCCCTCATCCACGGAACCCAAGATGGTGGTGGTGTGGACATCGCAGCCCTCGAGTTCCTTCAGCGCGTCGAGCGCGCGGCGGGCGTTCTCGTCCTTCGCCGCCGATACCGACAATGCGATGAGCACCTCGTCCGTGTGCAGGCGCGGGTTCTGCGAACCCAGGTGCTTGGTCTTCAGCGTCTGGATCGGCTCGATGGATTCCGGCGAGAGCAGGTGCAGGTCATCGTCGATGCCCGCCAGGTGCTTGAGTGCATTGAGCAAGGTGGCCGCCGAGCAGCCCAGAAGTGGGGAGGTGCGGCCGGTGATGATGGTGCCGTCGTGAAGCTGCAGCGCGGACGCCGGGCCGTCGGTCTCCTCCGCCTTCTGACGCGCCGGGAGCACCACCGGGCGGTCGGTGGACTTGATGCCGGCTTTCGCCATGACCACGGCGGCACGCTCGGACTGCGTGGAGTCGAGGCCGTTGCGGGCCTCCTCCACCAAAGTCTTGAAGTAGCGACGGATGATTTCCTGCCGGGAGGCCTCGCGGCAGACCTCGTCGTCGGTGATGCAGAAGCCCACCATGTTCACGCCCATGTCCGTCGGGGACTGGTAGGGAACGGTGCCGGTCAGGCGCTCAAGCAGGGACTTCAGCAGCGGGAAAGCCTCGACGTCGCGGTTGTAGTTCACCGTGGACTCGCCGTGCGCGGAGAGGTGGAAGTGGTCGATGACGTTGGCGTCGTTAAGGTCCACCGTGGCTGCCTCGTAGGCCAGGTTCACCGGGTGATCCAGCGGGAGGTTCCAGATGGGGAAGGTCTCAAACTTGGCGTAGCCCGCCTGCACGCCGCGCACGTTCTCGTGGTAGACCTGCGATAGTGCGGTAGCCAACTTACCGGAGCCCGGCCCCGGCGCGGTGACCACCACGAGGTCACGGGTGGTCTCCACGTAGTCGTTCTTGCCCAACCCCTCCTCGGAGACGATGAGGTCGATGTTGGCGGGGTAGCCCGGGATGACGCGGTGGCGCGCCACCGTCAGCCCCAGGCGCTCGAGGCGCTCGATGAAGGCCTCCGCCTGGCTGTTGCCGTCCTCGAGCTGCGTCATGACGATGTTATTGACAAGGAAGCCGCGGCCCCGGAAGACGTCGACAAGCCGCAGCACATCGTCTTCGTAGAGGATCCCCAGGTCACCGCGCATCTTTTGGCGCTCGATGTCCTTGGCGTTGATGCAGACGAGGATTTCTACGTCATCTTTGATGCGCTCGAGCATCGCAATCTTGTTATCCGGGGTGAAACCGGGCAGCACGCGGGAGGCATGCATGTCATCGAAAAGCTTGCCACCCATTTCCAGGTAAAGCTTCCCACCGATTTCTTTGCGTCGAGCGTTGATGTGCTCCGACTGCAGCTCAATGTATTTTTCACGGTCAAAACCGATTGCGCGCCCCATAGTATTTAGGCCCTTCCGTTCAACGGGTAGTACCCGGAAAGTCTACAGCAGCACTGCCCCCGCGTAGACTTCCTGACATGCCTGAGGGACACGTTATTCACCGCCTTGCTCGGACACTCAATGCGGACTTTCGCGGCGCGCCGCTGGCTGTGAGCAGCCCCCAGGGCAGGTTTGCTGCGGAGGCCGCGCTTGTCGACGCCTCACCCCTCTCCCTCGCCGAAGCCTTTGGCAAGCACCTCTTCCTCCACTTCGATGCGGACAGCCCGCGCCACGTGATTTACATCCATTTGGGGCTCATTGGGTCCCTGCGCTTTGAGCCTTCCGCTGATGTGTGGGGGCAAATCCGGCTGCGCATCGATAACGGAACGATGGCCGCGAACCTGCGCGGCCCGCAGTTCTGCACACTCATTACGGAGGAGGAGTACCAGGCCAAGGTGGCGAAGGTGGGCCAGGATCCGCTGCGTGAGGATGCTGACCCCGATGCCCTGTGGGCCCGGGTACATGCCTCACGCCGCAGTATCGGCGCGATGCTCATGGACCAAGGCCTCTTCGCCGGAGTTGGCAACATCTACCGCGCCGAGGCGCTCTTCCGCCAAGCACTCTCCCCCTTCATCCCCGGCAGTCAGCTCGACCGCGCCGAGTTCGATGCAATCTGGTCTGACTTGGTAGGTCTCATGGATTACGGCGTGGAACACGGCCGCATCGACACCGTCCGCCCAGCCCATACCCCGGAGGCCATGGGCCGCGAGCCGCGCAAGGACGACCACGGTGGCGAGGTCTACGTCTACCGCCGCGCCGGGCAGCCCTGCCATGTGTGCGGCACGGAGATACAGGAGAAGGTCATACAGGGCCGCAACCTCTTCTGGTGCCCTACCTGCCAGGGCTAGACTCGTAGGGTATGCGCCCTGCTTATACCGTTGCCACTGTTCGTGCTGCTGAAGAGCAGCTTCTAGCCCAGCAATCGGAGCCGGATCAGCTCATGAAACTTGCCGCCGCAGCGGTGGCGGAAGCTGCCACCTCGATGCTGGCTGCTCACCCCGGCGCGGTTGTCATTCTCGCTGGGCCGGGCGGCAATGGCGGCGATGGACTCTTTGCCGGCGCGCTCTTGGCCGAGCGTGGTATCACCGTCCATGCCCTAGTCCCCGAGAAGCACCACGAGGCAGCACTGGAGGCCTTCCTCGCCGCGGGTGCCACGGTCCTTCCTCCTATGTCCGCGCTGCCGACAGGCACCGCACTGCTTATCGACGCTATCGCGGGCCTCGGTTCCGCCCGTGGCCTGACCGGCGCCGCGCTGTCGCTCTACCGCGAGGCCACTGCTACCAGCGTGCCCGTTGTCGCCGTCGATATGCCCACAGGTGTTGATGCCGATACCGGCGTTGTCGCCGCGGATGCTGTCGAGGCCAATGTCACCGTCACGTTTGGCTCACCGCGACTGGGCCACGCGTTGGCCGCTGAATGTGGACAGGTGGTGGTCTCCGACCTCTTCTTACCCGGCGCACCTTCCTTCGCTGAGGCCCTCGCTGAGCTGGATAATCCTGCCGCATTCATCGCCCATGAACCCACCGTTCCGACGCCCTGGGAGTGGCTCCCGGGCGAACTCGATCTTCCTGGCGGGCGCCTCACTCGTCCCTGGCCCGTCGGTTGCACCGGCCCCATGACCGATCCCACTCCCGCCGCGCGTTCCGATAAGTATTCCGGTGGCGTCGTCGCCCTCGCTGCCGGCAGTGAGGCTTACCCGGGCGCGGGCATTCTGTGCGCCACCGCGGCGGTGCGGGCCACGCCGTCGATGGTGCGCTTCATCGGCGATAACACCATTACCGCGCTTCTCCCCGAGCTGGTCTGCCACCCCGATGTCGTCTCCGCTGGGCGCGCCCAGGCGTGGGTCGTGGGTCCCGGCCGCGGCACCGATTCGGCGGCGGCCTCCGAACTGCGAAAGGTACTGGCACAAGGTCTGCCCACCGTCATCGATGCCGACGCCCTCACGCTTCTGGCGCGCAACACCTCCTTGCGCCGGACAGTCACCGATCATCCGCTGACCATCCTCACCCCACACGAAGGCGAATTCACCCGCCTCTACGAGGCCACCTTCGGCTCTTCGCCCGATGCGGCTACCGGCTGGAGCCGCGCCCTCCGCGAGCTAGCCGAGGAACTGAACAGCATCATCCTGCTCAAAGGCCGCCTCACCCGCGTCACCGCACCCGGCCAGCCGCAGTACTCCTTCAATTCCGGCCATTCCTATGCCGCGACTCCCGGCTCCGGCGACGTGCTCTCCGGCATCCTCGGTGCGGTCATGGCTCAGCTTTCCGCCACCGCGCCCGCCGCATCCCCCACTGAGGTCATCGCCGAAGTTCTCCACGCCGGGGCCATCCACGCGCACGCGGCGGCCATCGCGGCCGAAACCCCCGACGGCTTCGCGCCCTGCTCGTCCTCCCAGATCGCCGCAGCCATCCCACAGGCCATTGCCCGGCTCCTCAACGCGGAGCGCTAGCTCCGCTACTAAGTACGTTTCGATCAAATAGCACCCCAAAAATCCGAAGATCTGGGGCCTTATTTGATCGATCCGTACCTGGCCGCCGCCGTCTTGGTACGTTTTCGCAACGAAGCCCTAGAATTTCGCGATTTGCGGGCCACTATTTACGAAAACGTACAGTGGCCCGGCGCAGGATCCCGGACGCAGTACCGACGGACTTGCGCAGCAGTCCCCGAGTGCCCACCGGCACGGTTCCGCGACGCAGCGAGGTGTTTTCCCACGGCCACGTCATTCCGGCCCATGCTGCCGCGACGGCAAGAGTCTCTGCCGCGATGTAGCCAGGCCAGGGACCCAGCAGGTTGATGATGGAGGGACTGCCCGGCGCGTGGTTGAGGAAGCCGTAGTTGCCGTCTGTCTTGGCGTTGACCGCCATGGCGATGGCCATCCAGATGGGCGTGACCTTCACGGCAAAGCGGTAGCCTTTCCACGTCGGCCGATAGCCTAAGCCAAAGGTCAGACCCAACGGCACGGCGAGGGCCACGATGTGGAAGAACCAGTAGGTGCTAAAACGCAGCCAGCGCGGGGCAAAGTAGTAGATGACATCCGGGGTGATGATGGCCTGCGGGTTAAGGATGATGCCCCAGAAATACGTCAGGGTCAGCGCATGCTCGTTGCCGGTAATAAGGCCGAGCGCCAAGATGGGACGCAGCACGTCACAAAGGTGCAGCGGGAGGGACTCCCGGATATCGAACTGGGAAGGGTCCAGGGAAATAACTGTCCATGCGGTGCCGAGGACCAAAAGGACCCAGCCGACCATCTGGCGGACGAACTTTTCACGGCTTGTGCCTTTAACGCGGCGAGCGCCGACGATAAAGACACCGCAGGCAGCGATGGTAATCGTCAACATGAGCGCATGCAGCGGGGTCCATTGTTGCATGCGCTCATAGTCGGTAGGGGTTACCCGTAGGCGGCGAGGTCGAAGCATATCGAAGTACTAATGTACTCCGTACTCGCCTGGTTCGGGCACCGAGGAGGAAAATTAGTTCCTTGAATTAATAGCGAGGGCTAGGCCGCGACCTCCGAGTAAGCGGAAACCTTGCCATCCTTGACTTCGAGGACACGGTCAGCGTAATCAAGCAGGCTACGGTCGTGGGTAATGAACAGGGTTGCGGTGTCGAAGTCTTCGGTAACACCGCGCAGAAGCTTGGCAATCTCACGCGAAAGCTTGGAGTCCAAGGCAGAGGTCGGCTCGTCCGCCAGCAACACGGACGGCTGGCCCATAAGAGCGCGGGCAATGTTGACGCGCTGGCGCTGACCACCAGACAGCTGGTTCATACGGCGGTTACCAAAGTCCTCAAGGCCCACGAAGCTTAAGAGCTCATCGGCACGATCCTGGCGTGGCTTTCGGCCTTCCAAGTGGTCGATGATGAGTAGTTGCTCACGCGCGGTCAGAGATGCAATGAGGTTGGCCTGCTGGAAGATGAGGCCGCGGGTGCCGTGCATCTCGACGGTTCCGGAATCAGGCTCGATGAGGCCGGCGGCTACGGATAGCAAGGTCGATTTGCCGGAGCCGGACTCACCAATGACAGCGGTGAGCTCGCCAGGCTTCACGTCTAGGCTCACACCATCCAGAGCGGTAACACGGGACTCGCCGTCGGGGTAGGTCACCACGATGTCGCGAAGGGACAGAGCAGGAGTAGCAGTGGTAGTCATTAGGCGTTGCCTCCTAGGGCGTCGAGCGGATTGATCTTGGATACGCGGCGGGTGGCGAGGAAGGCACCGGCGATGCCGAGCAGCCAGATGCCGAGTGCGGGAACGATGACCGTCATTACAGAAACCTCGAAGGGCACGGTGCCCTGTGCGGCGAGGCCCAGCAGCCAGCCGACGAGCGCGCCGGCGCCCACACCGGCGGCGAGGATGATGGCCGCCTGGGCAATAGCGTCCTTGAGCAAGTACGTCACGCTGGCACCAAGAGCGCGGAGGATGGACAGGTCACGGGTGCGCTGGATGGTCCAGATGCTGAGGAAAGCAATGGTCACCAGGGCGGAAATGCCGTAGAGGAATGCCTGCATGGTGAGCAGGGAACCGCGCTCCGAGCTATAAGCCGGCAGGCCAGACAGGGCCTTAGCCATCGAGACGGAGCTATCAGTCGGTTCCGCGCTCAACAGGGCAACACCCACCATGTCCTCGCGGGCGTGGGAGACCTTCTGCCAGGTGGCGGTGTCTACCCATACGACCGGGGAGTGGGAGTAGTACTCATCCGGCACCGCGCCGCGCACGTCCAGATCCACGCCACCGAGCGTGGCCTGGGAAGGCGCGTTCATCTCCTCGTCGATAGATTCGCTCAGAACCATGCCGCGATCCGGGATGAGGGTGTCCGTACCGGGGATCTCAGTACCAGCCGGCAGACCGAAGACAGCTACGCCGCCCTGTCCGTCAAGCTTGGTCTGGGTAGCGCCCAGCGGGATAGCACCAGCGGTGACGTCTTCAGCGAAGATTTCTGATTCCGTAAAGGACGGGTCCTCGGTAGAAAACGTCACGTTCGGGGTGTTTTCACCGAGCGCCTCCAGGGCGGACGTATTTTGCTTGGACAGGCCTTGGGTCAGGCCGGACAGCATAACGAGCAACAACGTAATTAGAGCCACGACGCCGCCGATCAGGAAGAAACGACCACGGGCGGTGACTATCTCTCTCAATGCAAGGAACATAGTATTCATACTGCTCACGCGCGAAGAGAAAGTAATCGGGTACCTAGTTGAACCTTCACTCAACCAGTTGGTTGATTCGGCCTCAACCGCTGAGGCGATAGGCTGGATCGGCGTGATGATGCGAAACAGCCTGTGGACCGTTGGCCTCCACGTCATGTTCGGATTCCTGCTGGTCTTCGGCGTACTCCGCGCCTGGGCCGATAACCGGCTCGATGCCCGAGTCCTCGGGCTCTCGATTGCCCTCGCCGTGGTCTACGCCGGCTTCGTGCTCTACGCTGCCCGCAAGCCCGCCAAGCCCGTACCCACCACGCTGTGGCTCGCTGCGCTCTGCCTGCTGTGGATCGGCCTCATGGTGCATGCCCAAGACTTCATGTGGATGGAATTCCCCCTGGTCTTCGTCTTTGTCCATGCTCTTCCCTTCTGGCCTGGCATCCTCGCCAGCGTTGTGCTGTGGGCCATCGCCGCCTTTATCCCCGCCTGGCTACATCCCCAGGCATGGACAGCGGCTGCCGCCATCGGTCCCTTCATCGGCACCTGTTTCGCCGTGGCCGTCTATCACGCGGCCCGCAAGATTCAGGCGGAGGCGGTGCACCACGCGGCCGTCGCCAAGCAACTGCGTGAAACACAGGAGGAACTCGCCGCCACCGAGCACCAAGCCGGCCGTCTGGAGGAGCGCGAGCGGCTCTCCCGGGAGATTCATGACACCGTGGCCCAGGGCCTATCCTCCATCGTGCTGCTCAGCCGCGCTGCCAAAAACAGCACGGACCCAGAGGAGACCACCGCGCAGCTCGAACTCATTGAGAAGGTGGCCAAGGACAACCTCGCCGAAGCTCGTCGCTTCGTCAAAGAACTCGCCGCCCCAACCTCCTCCATCGATGAAGGTCTACGTGCACTGGTAGATGAGCTCCAGGCCCAGGCACACGGTCTGGGTCTGCGCACGCAGTTGAGCCTCAAACTCACCGGCCGCGGCGAGGTGCCTACCGAGCTCCACCACGTCATTCTGCGTTCCGCGCGCGAGGGCCTGACCAACGTGATGAAGCATGCCGACGCCAACCGTGCAGTAGTTACGCTGGGCGCTTTCACAGATGAAATCACCTTGGACGTGGTCGACGATGGCCGCGGCATCGACGGCCCACAAGGCTTCGGCCTGACCGGCTTGGAGCAGCGTGTTCGCAGCGTCGGTGGCTCCGTCCAGGTAGAATCCTCACCGGCCGGCACCGCGCTCGCGGTGCGACTCCCAACAGGAAGCAGCCGCAATGGTTAACGTGATGCTCATCGATGATCACCCCGTGGTCCGCGCCGGGCTGCGCGCCATTCTCAACACGTTCCACGACATTGATGTGGTTCTGGAAGGCTCTGACGGTTCGGCAGTAGAGAAGCTGCTGCTTGACGACGTCCCCCCGATCGACGTAGTCGTCTGCGACATCCAGATGCCGGATGTCGATGGTATCGCCGCCACCCGGCGCGTGCGTGAGCTCAACGGCCCACCGGTGTTGATCCTCACCACCTATGACACCCAGGCGGATATCCTCGCCGCGGTCGAAGCTGGCGCAATGGGCTACCTCCTCAAGGACGCTCCTGAGGAAGCCCTGCATAACGCGGTCCTCGACACCGCTGCGGGAAAGCGCACGTTAGCCCCCGAGGTCACCAACCTCCTGGCGGAGCGCCTAGCCCAGCCGGAGACGGCACTCTCTGCCCGTGAATTGGAGATCCTTCAGGCCTTGTCCACGGGACAGTCCAATAAGCAGATTGCGCAGGAGCTGTTCATCTCTGAGGCCACGGTCAAGACCCACCTGATCCACGTCTACCAGAAGCTCGGAGTGGAGACCCGTACCGCTGCGGTGTCCGCTGCCCGCGAGCGCAAACTCATTTAAGCCAATGCATACCTATGACTGCATCGTCGTCGGTGGTGGCCAATCCGGCCTCGCCACCGGCTACTACTTGCGCAAAAAGAAGCTCGACTTTCTCATCCTCGACGCCAACCCCTCCCCCGGCGGTGCCTGGCAGCACGTGTGGGACTCGCTGACGCTGTTTAGCGATGCTGAGTCCTCCACTCTTCCCGGCTGGCCCATGCCGCACTACCCCGGGTTTCCGCCGGCAACCCATGTGGTCGACTACCTCACGCGCTACGAGGAGCGCTATGACCTGCCCGTTCGGCATGGGGTAAATGTCACCGATGTACTGTACGACGCTCCGTTCTTCCGCCTCACCACGAACCGCGGGGAGTTCCTAGCCCGCACCGTTGTGGCGGCCACGGGTACGTGGTCCGCGCCCTTTATCCCCTTCTACCCCGGCGCGTTTGCGGGCCGCCAATGGCACACGGCGAATTACCCCGGCCCCGCGCCGTTTCTCCCCGACGCACAGCACGATGCGGGGCGTGTCGCCGTCGTGGGCGCAGGCAACTCAGGTGCCCAAATCGCCGCCGAGCTTGCCCTGGAAGGCGTGGACACCACGTGGTTTACCACGCATCCGCCGCGGTGGATGCCGGATGACGTGGACGGCCGCGTGCTCTTTAGCCGCAACCGGCAGCGCATGCTCGCCTTGGCAAAGGGGGAGCCCGATCCCGGATCGGAGTCGGAACTGGGTGACATCGTCATGGTCCCGCCGGTGCTCAAGGCCCGGGATAGCGGGCTGTTAGGCGCTGCCCCGATGTTCGATTCCCTCGATGAACTCACCGAGCAGGGCTTTAGTGATCTCATCTGGGCTACCGGTTTTAGGCCCGCCCTGCGCCCTTTTACCGGGCTGCTCCGTAACGGAAAGCCCACGGTGGAAGGTTTCTTTCCCGTGGGCTACGGCTCGTGGACTGGTCCTGGTTCGGCCACGATTACCGGTGTTTCTCCTTATGCGCGACAGGTAGCGACCACCATCGCCGAACGCATAAGTTAGCAAACGCCTAGTTCAGCAGCATGGCTCCGATAAGCGCCACTGATGCCAGTGCTAGGAGAAAGCCAAGGCGTTGCAGGATCTTCATTCGTGCCTCACGGCTCAGCCGCGCCATAAGAAGTGCCCCCAGAACACTGCCCACGGTGTTGTAAAGGACATCATCAATATCGCTAAAGCCTAGGCAGAAGACGTACTGGGCAGTTTCAATCCCCAGGCTCACCATGAGACCTGCCAGTAGTGCTCCACCGAGACCCCAGCGAATCCGGCGCAGAGAGCGCCCCACCACGTACACGGCCGCACCGAAGGGCATAAAAAGAAGGATGTTGCCAAAGAGATCGCTCCACGCTCCATACCACACCGAGGCCGTCTCAAAACCGCCAAAGAGGTGCAGGTTCACCTTGCGTACCGCATGCGCAGAGCCATCCACGACTCCCGGGATCTCCATGAAGGGCTTGCCCAGCGTGGCTAGCCCCACGGTGACAAGGGCGAGGAGGGTGACTAGGAGGGCGTCGCGAAGCACATGCCGGTACGGATCCGGCACGGGCGCAAGCCGGTTTCGAGTGTGGCGTAGCTCTGTGGTGCTCATGGTGGCCACTGTAAGAGGAAAAGCTGACAAGTTCCTAGTGCATTTGCTGCCAAGAGGCTGCTTCACAGTGTCGGTAGGATAGTGCGCATGAGCACACTCATTGTCACCCGCACCGAGTCCGGCGTTTCCCAGACTTTCCAGGACGAGCAGGTTCTGGCAGAAGGGGACACGCTGGTCAATGTTCAGTTTTCCTCCCTTAACTACAAAGACGCCATGGCTTTGGAGGGCGATAAGGGCGTCATGCGCATCGACCCACTCGTGCCCGGCATTGACGTCGTCGGCACCGTGGAAGAAACCACGGATGAGCGTTTGAAACCGGGCCAGCTCGTCGCAGCCTTCGGCGACGGCCTGGGCGAGTTCCGTCACGGCGGCTACACCACCCAGCAGCGCGTCAACGGTGAGGCCACCATTCCCGTTCCGGAGCGCTTCAGCGCCCACGATGCTGCTGCCATCGGCACCGCCGGCTACACCGCGGCTATCTGCGTGAACCAGCTGCGCACGCACGGCACGACGGAAGGTCACATCCTCGTCACCGGCGCGACAGGCGGCGTGGGCTCCATCGCCGTGCAGTTGCTCAAGTCTGCCGGCTACGAGGTCACCGCTGTGACTGGCCGCGTGGACTCCCAATCGGAGTACCTCACTCGGCTGGGTGCGGATCACATTTTGGACCGCGCTGCGCTCTCGGAAACTGGGCGTCCGCTGCAAAAGGCGCTTTACGACGGCGCCATCGACACCGCTGGCTCCACTGTTTTGGCTAACGTTCTGGCGCAGGTGCGCTGGGGTGGTGTTGTCGCAGCCACCGGCATGGCGGCCGGCCCAGACTTGCCGGCTTCGGTGCTGCCGTTCATCCTGCGTGGCATCGTGCTGGCGGGTGGCAACTCCGTCGATGCTCCGCGCGCGGTGCGTGAGGCTGCTTGGCAGCTTCTCGACGATCACCTGGACCTCGACCTGCTGCACTCCATTACGGAAACCGTGCCGCTCGACGCCGTCACCGCGGCCGCCAAGGAACTGCGTGCCGGCACCCGCCACGGACGCACAGTGGTGGAAATTTAACTGCGCTGATGAACGCGATGTGACAGGGCTTCGTCATCCGTACCGGGGGCGGAGCCCAGCTCGCCCGTAGTGTCATCGTCAGTGCGGGCTAGCCAGATGGAGGACACCACTAGTCCACCCCAGATGACGACGACGAAGAGGATAAAGAGCAGGATTGCGCTGGTAGTCATGGTCATTCTCCTTTCCTACTAGTTGTTATTTCTGGCCTGAAACGGGCACGGCATTGTGTCCGGGCGCGGCTGCGCTCTCGGTGCTCACTTCTGACACAGTGCCAGCAGCCAGCGGGTTTGGAGTACCTGCGGGGCGCCCGCCGACTGGGACGCCGTAATCCGAGGTCTCTATCCCGTCGAGGTACTTGTTGCCGCGGAAAGCTACGAGCGGCATAAGCAGACTTCCCAACAGGATGAGGCCGAGGGCTGCCCAACCAAAGAGCCCAATCTGGATAGAGGCATAGCCCTCATAACCTTCACGCGCGATGGTGAGAATCTCGTTGACAAGGAAGTACACCAGAAGCAGCGGCGTAGCCACGAAGGTGAGAATCTGCCAGAAGCCACCAACCTTGAACTGGGACACGGCGTTGAGGTGCTGCTGGATTTCACGGCGACGGCCGGTAATCCAGCCCACCACAATCAGCGCGCAGATAGAGCCAAAGACGATACCCAGGTTATTGGTGAACTTATCCATGATGTCCAGCGTGACCAGCCCGGAAGACGTGGAGAAGAGGAAGCAGGACAGAACCGCCATGACGCTGCCGACGAAAATCGCGGATACCCGGCGGGACACATCGAACTTATCGGCCACTGCGGAAACCACGACCTCCATGATGGAAATCAACGAGGTCACACCGGCCAAGAACAGTGAGCCAAAGAAGAGGACACCGAAGAATCCGCCCCACGGCATAAGGTTGATGATGGTCGGGAAGGCGATGAACGCCAAGCCGATACCGGAGGAGGCCACCTCATCCACGGCCACGCCCTGCTGCGCCGCCATGTAGCCCAAGGTGGCAAAGACACCAATTCCAGCGAGGACCTCGAAGGAGGAGTTCGCAAAGGCGGTAACCAGGCCGGTGTTCGTAAGGTTGGTACGCGGCTTGAGGTAAGACGCGTAGGTGATCATGATGCCGAAGCCGATGGACAGCGAGAAGAAAATCTGGCCGTAGGCCGCAATCCACACTGAGGGGTTGCTCAGTACGGACCAGTCCGGAGTAAAGAAGGCATTCAGGCCAACCGTGGCGCCTTCCAAGAAGAATGCGCGCACCACGAGGATGATGAACATAACCGCCAGAACCGGCAAGAAGATCGACGTCAGTTTGCCAATTCCCTCGTTAATGCTCGTGGCCAACGTCGCAATGCAGATGATCCACACGAGGATCATGACGATGAGGATGGCGGGAACCACGTCGCCGGAATAAGTGGTCTCTGGGTCTGCTTGGAGGAAATCACTCATGAAGTAGGTGGCAGGATCGTCACCCCACGCCTGCTTTACCGACTTCACGGTGTACAACGCCGCCCAGGCAATGATGGCGGCGTAGTAGATCGCAATGAAGAAGTTCACGCCGACCTTGAACCAGCCAACGCCTTCCCAGCTTTTACCAATGCGGCGGAAGGCCAGCGGTGCTGAACCACGGAAGCGGTGACCAATGGCCAGGTCAAACCAGAGAATCGGAATACCCGCGGTCAGCAGCGCCACCATGTACGGGATGAGGAAGGCGCCACCACCGTTGTCATAAGCAACGTAGGGGAAGCGCCAAATATTACCCAGGCCCACAGCGGAGCCAATAGCAGCCATAAGGAAGACGAAGCGGGTGTTAAACGTATCGCGCGTTGACGTAGTTTTTGTCGTGGTTGTTGAGGACATGAGAGCACCTTCTTGTAGAGCACATCCCGTCCGCATGAGCCTGAAAGTGGAACCTTCAGCATCCACATGCGGACGAGTATTAGCGAGGAGTTTATACTACCTGCCGACCAATAGGTACCCTTTTTTGAGAATTGTGTCTCATTTTTCGCCACCTTTAAGTTAGGTCGCTCTCCTATCCCGTCTCTGGGATGACGAAACGATAACCCAACCCAGATTCTGTGAGCAGGTACCGTGGGTGGGCGGGGTCATCCTCCAACTTGCGCCTCAACTGGGAGGTGTAAATGCGGAGGTAGTGACCCTGCCCCTCAAAGCCGGGACCCCAGATCTCAGAGAGCAGGTCCTCCTTGCGCACCAAGCCACCGTGGGCGCGAAGTAGCGTGGTGAGCACGCCCCACTCGGTGGGTGTCAGATGCAGCGGCTCGCCACCTTTGGTGATGGAATGGTGCGGAACGTCAATCACGATATCCCCGGCGCGAACCACAGCGATCTCAGTGCGCCTCACCGGACTCTGTGGGCTACCATGCCGCAACGCCACTCGCACACGGGCTAGAAGCTCCTCCATAGAGAAGGGCTTGGTCACGTAGTCGTCCGCGCCACGGTCGAGAGCTGCGGCGCTAAACAGTGGATCGGAGCGCGCCGTCAGGATGATGACCGGTACCGCAGACCACCCGCGGATTCCTTCCAACACGACGGTGCCATCCATATCCGGCAGCCCCATGTCCAAAATCACAACGTCTGGCTGCTGCTGCGACACCACCTGTAGTCCCTCTGCGCCTGTACGCGCCTGGTGAACCTCGTAGCCACGAGCCTTGAAGTTAATACTCAACGTATTAAGTAGGCGGGGGTCATCGTCCACAATGGCGATGCTGGTCTTTTTCGTCGTCATTTTTGTTCTCCTCCCGCGACGGGAAACCGCAAAATAAAGGTTGCGCCCGGGGTGGCAGCCACCTCGATGCTACCGCTCATGGCCTCTACAAAGCCTTGGACAACAGAAAGGCCAAGGCCTACACCGTTGTCGTTGCTGGTATCACCCAAACGCTGAAACGCTTGGAACAGTTCCTTCTGCTTCTCCGGTGGGATGCCCGGGCCTTCATCGACAACGATCAGTTCTACCTGTTCGGTGGTGGTCTGGGCGCTCAAGGTAACGTCGCCGGTTGGTGCATAGCGCAAGGAGTTATCGAAGAGATTGGCCAAGACGCGCTCCATGAGCGCCGTATCCGCGCAGCACGTAACTCCACGCACGCTAGGGTCAAGGTGAATGCGCCCAATTTGCTCTCGGGAATGCCCGAAGGCACAGGAAGCAATGGCGCGATTAGCCACTTCGGCTACGTCGACGATGTCTCGGCGGGCGGTTATGGCGCCGGCTGTGAGCCGGGAGTAATCCAGCAAATTGGTTACCAATCCGGTAAGTTCCTCGATGCTCGCCGCAGTTTCTGCCAAAAGCATGTCCTGGTCTTCGGGAGTGAATTCAATGTCAGCGTTGCGCAACGAGGACACCGCCAACTTGGCCGTGGCCAGCGGGGTACGCAGGTCGTGGCTCACACTAGACAGCAGCGCTCGGCGCAACTCGTCAGCAGCGGCTATCGCATCTGCGCGCGCGGCCTCAGCAGAGAGCTTTTCGCGGCGAACAATGCCTGCGAGATAGCCCGCTACCACGGTGACCAGACCTCGGTCACGAGCAGACAATGTCGGGCCCTCGAGACGCAGCTGAACCGTGCCATCTGCGCTCGCAACAACGGTGTCCACTTCCTGTTCATGGCGCACTTTTTCGGGAATATGAAGGTGTTTCGAAGTGCGTTCGGGGGTAGCTGCGCGCCAGGTGGCAAGAACGTCACCGTTTTCATCCAGCAGCTCTGCTCTACGACAATTAAAAGCCTCCCCCACCTTGCGCATCACGGCATCCTTCGGAGAAGAATCCGCGCGGCGATTCAAGGCGGC
Organism: Corynebacterium aurimucosum ATCC 700975; assembly: GCF_007672725.1. Classification (GTDB taxonomy): domain Bacteria; phylum Actinomycetota; class Actinomycetes; order Mycobacteriales; family Mycobacteriaceae; genus Corynebacterium; species Corynebacterium hesseae. The sequence goes on along the minus strand of NZ_VDTC01000005.1, from coordinate 152,396 downwards.
GCGGGAAAACACCGTGAGTAGCTCAGCATCACGCGCAGCAATAGCCGAGTTCGCACGCTCAATCTTGGCGCGGCGCACGAGCATGCCGACGGCCAGCGCAATAGCCACCATGACTACGGCGATCACGGCGTTAGCGGGATCAGCAATATCGAAGGTATGGATCGGCTCGGTGAAGAACCAGTTGACCGCTAGGCCGGAAGCCACCGCCACCACTACGGCCGGCCACAGGCCTCCCAGCAAACTGACAAGCAGGATGAGCGCAAAGTAGAACGCGGAACAAGTACCTGTTCCCAAATCCTGGCCGTCAGCTTGCACCAACAGCGCAGTGAGCCCCACGAAAGCCAACGCTGAGCTAAGCCACGCGATGGCGCGCTGCGGGAAAGGGCGGAAAGGATGCAGCATCCGTGTGAGCGGAAGTGGTTTTTCCGGGGGAAGGTTGACTATGTGACAGTCAATTGAGCCGGATTCACGCAGCACCGTTTCCGCTACCGTACCGTGCCAGTGCACGCCGAAACGACGCCGCGGCGAGACCCCCACTACGAGCTGGGTGGCGTTGACACTCCGGGCAAAATTAAGCAGGGCTTCTGGGACGCTGTCCCCGGTAACCTGGTGCAGTCGTGCGCCCACATCCTGGGCTAAGGACTGCAGCCGGGCGAGCTGTTGCGCTGATCCCCCCACCGAGGAGGAACGAGAGGTGAAGGAATCACCGAAAACAACGTGGACCACGTGCAATTCCGCCGAGGATTTTGTCGCGATGCGCCGTCCGCGGCGGATAAGAGTCTCAGCATGGGCAACGTTTTGGATGGCCACAACCACCCGCTCACGCGCTTCCCACGTTTCGGTGATTTTCTGATCCGAGCGATAAGTGATGAGTGCCTCATCAACCTGATCCGCTAGCCACAGCAGTGCCAACTCGCGCAGCGCGGTGAGATTTCCCACGCGGAAGTAGTTGTTGAGTGCAGGCTCAATGCGCGCCTCGCGGTACACGTGGCCGTCGCTCAGACGGGTGCGCAACAGCTGTGGGGAAACGTCAACAAGCTCGATCTCATCGGCAGCACGTACTACCTCGTCCGGCACCGTTTCCTGCGGCGCGATGCCCGTGATCTGCTTGATAACGTCATTGAGACTCTCCAGATGCTGGATATTGAGAGTCGACATGACATCAATTCCGGCGTCCAGGATCTGCTCAATGTCTTCCCACCGCTTCTCGTGAACCTCGCCGCGCGGATTAGAGTGCGCGAACTCATCGACGAGAACGATCTCCGGGTGCCGCTGGATAACCGCCGCGGTGTCCATTTCACCCGCGGAAATGCCCTCGACAGTGCGCCTCGGAACAATCTCCAGCCCCTCGCACAGGGCCTTGGTGTACGCGCGCCCGTGGTCTTCCACTACCCCAACGACAACGTCGCGGCCTTGGTCGACCAGCGTGTGCGCTTCGCTGAGCATGACGCAGGTTTTGCCCGCGCCGGGAGCGGCGCCCAACAGAATCTTCAGGGTGCCGCGTTTGACCCGCGTCGGGGGTGTCGTCGGTTCGGTCAACATTGCTTCATCTTATGAGCTGATCTTTATGAGCAAGGGGTTGGCGTGGGCAATGCAATGTTGAGTGTGGTCACATTTACCGTGTCCTCGCCCAAGAAACCCAGGCTGGCATGCTCAGTATTGTCTGCAATCAGCTTCTTCACGTCTTCGATAGGCATACCCTGTTCCCGGGCCACACGCGGAGCCTGCAGCTCCGCGTACTCAGGACTGATGCCGGAATCCACGCCGGAACCGGAGCCGGTAACGGCATCGGCAGGCACGTGCTCCACTGATACGCCTTCGCGCTGAGCAATCTCCTCTCGGCGTTCCCGGATGGCCTTCTCTAGCTCCGTACTTGATGTGCCGTAGTTACTCATACCTTCCGCGCGGGCGAAGAAGTAGGGGCCATCTTCCAAGCCATCCTGAATCTGAGTGGAACCGACCAGGCATTCACCCTGGTAGATAAGGTTTCCATCGGCAGATTTCGGGGTGATGCGAGATATTCCCCACACCGCGGCCGGATAGATCATGCCCAGCGCGACGACGCATAAGAGCACGGCGACGAATCCGGCGATGAGATTACGCAGATAAACACGCATTATTGCTTCCTTTTTCTTTGCAGGTTTTCTTTATAGGCCTGGAAGGAGGGAGACGACATGGTCGATAACCCAGATGCCGATGAAGGGGGTAATAACACCGCCGAGACCCCAGATGCCGAGGTTTCGACGCAACAGTGAGGACGCAGAGGCCGGCTTGTAGGACACACCCTTGAGCGCCAAGGGGATGAGCGCGACGATGATGAGCGCGTTGAAGACAACTGCGGAAACAATGGCGGACTCAGGGGAATGCAGGTGCATGACGTTGAGGCGCTCCAAGTGCGGCAACTGCGTGGAGAAGAGCGCCGGCAGGATGGCAAAGTACTTCGCCAGGTCATTGGCCAAGGAGAAGGTAGTCAACGCGCCGCGGGTGATAAGCAGCTGCTTGCCAATTCGAACGACATCGATGAGCTTTGTCGGGTCAGAATCCAAGTCCACCATGTTGGCAGCTTCCTTCGCCGCGGAGGTACCAGTGTTCATGGCCACGCCCACGTCCGCCTGGGCCAGCGCTGGGGCGTCGTTAGTACCGTCACCGGTCATGGCCACCATGCGGCCTTGTGCTTGCTCCTCACGGATGCGGGCGAGCTTGTCCTCCGGAGTAGCTTCGGCGATGTAATCATCGACGCCGGCTTCCTTGGCAATGGCAGCTGCGGTCAGCGGGTTGTCACCGGTCACCATGATGGTCTTGATACCCATCTGACGCAGTTCAGCGAAGCGCTCGGCCATGCCAGGTTTGACGACGTCACTCAGTTGCACCACCGCAATAACCGTGCGGCTGCCATCGGATTCTTCCACAGCGACGGGCAGCGGGGTGCCACCGTCTTGTGCAATTCGGGTTACGGAATCCTCGATCTCTTGCGGCCAGGTGCCACCTGCTTCAGTAACCCACTTGCGTACGGCATCGCCAGCGCCCTTGCGCAGCTTGCGGTGAGCCAGGTCAAGGCCGGACATCCTCGTCGACGCGCTGAATGGAACGACCTCCGCACTCCGCGCTTCTGCATCTCCTTCGCTGGACAGAGAGTAGTTTTCAGTCAGCCAGGCCACAATGGAACGGCCTTCTGGGGTTTCATCCGCTAGGGAGGAAATGCGAGCAATCGCTGCAGCCTCGCGCTCATCAACGCCCGAAGCCACAATCAGGCCGGTGGCCTGGCGGTTTCCGTAAGTGATGGTGCCCGTCTTGTCCATGAGGAGCGTGGCGACGTCACCAGCCGCCTCCACCGCACGGCCGGAGGTGGCCAGAACGTTGTGACGAACGAGGCGGTTCATACCGGCGATACCAACTGCCGAAAGTAGGGCGGCAATGGTGGTAGGGATTAGGCAGACCAACAGAGCGATAAGGGATAGTGGCGAAAGCTCCGCGCCGGTGAATAGACCCATCGGGGCAAGCGCAGTGACGGCGACGAGGAAGAGGATGGTCAGCGTGGAGAGCAGGATGCTCAGCGCAATCTCGTTCGGAGTCTTGCGGCGTTCCGCGCCCTCCACCAAGGCGATCATGGTGTCAACGAAGGTGGAGCCCGGTTCGGAGGTGATTTTGACCTTGATGGAATCAGAGAGCACCACGGTGCCGCCGGTCACGGCACAGCGGTCACCGCCAGCTTCGCGGACCACAGGAGCCGACTCACCAGTAATAGCCGATTCATCCACGGTGGCAGCACCTTCGATGACGTCACCGTCACCCGGGATGGTCTCCCCTGCTTCTACACGCACGATGGCACCCTTGGTCAGCTCGGACGCGGGGACCACTTCAATGCCAGAGTCAGTAATGAGATTGGCAGTTGCATCATCGCGCACAGAGCGCAGACTGTCTGCTTGGGCCTTGCCACGGCCTTCGGCATATGCCTCGGCAAAGGCGGCAAAGGCAATGGTGAACCACAACCATACCGTCACGACCCATCCGTAAAAGCTGGGGTTGAGGATGGACCACACAGTGGTCAGTGCCGCGCCTACCCACACCACGAACATCACGGGGTTGCGTGCTTGGGCGAGCGGGGACATTTTGCTCGGCAGCGTTTTCAGCGCCGCAGCCGCGAGGCCACTGCTCTTCTCCGGAGCGTTGCGGTGAGGAGTCTTATCCGGCTCAGCGGTGATGGTTTGGGTTGTCATGATAGTGCCTCCGAAATGGGACCCAGGGTGAGGACAGGGAAGAAAGTGAGCGCTGCAACCAGCAGGATTACTCCGATAGTCAACAGCGAGAAGGTAATGCCGGAGGTGGGTAAGCTGCCTGCGGTGGTGGCCTGGCGCTTCTGTCCTGCCAGGCTTCCGGCTAGGTAAAGGGCGAAGACGATGGGCAGGAAGCGGCCCAACAGCATGGCCAAGCCCAAAGTGATCTGCCACCAGGGCTCAGTCACCGTCAGTCCGGCAAAAGCAGAACCGTTGTTATTCGCCGCCGAGGTAAAGGCGTAGAGAACTTCCGACAGGCTGTGGGCATTATCAGCCGTGCCCGGCGCACCGAAGTTGGTCGCTGAAGCTTCCACGAGTTTGCGCTGCGCCACGGAAGCGCCGACGCCCACGAGGACCAGAACCGGCATGGTGAGGATGTACAAGCTAACCGCTGAAATTTCCTTGCGGCCAATCTTGTTGCCCATAAATTCCGGTGTGCGGCCCACTAGGAGGCCACCGATGAACACCGCGAGGATGGCCACAACCAACAGGCCATAGAGGCCAGTACCCACACCACCCGGCGCGATTTCACCCAGCAGCATGTTGAGGATGAGCAGACCACCGCCCAGTGGCGAATAGCTATCGTGCATCGAATCCACCGCACCCGTCGAGGTACCCGTGGTAGACACGGCGAACAGTGCTGAGGCATCAATGCCTAGCCGCTGTTCGATACCTTCCATGTTGGTGCCTGCCAACTGAGACGCGCCGCCGACAAGGGTGTGCTGTGCCCAAGTCACCAGAACAACCATCACGGTCCACAAACCACCAGCCACGCTGAGCAGCGTCCACGCGTGCTTCTGCGACTTGAGCATCACACCATACGTGCGAATCATGCAGAAAGAGATGACAAGCAGGGAGAAGATCTCCACCAAGTTGGTAAAGCCGGTCGGGTTCTCAAACGGGTGCGCAGAGTTGGCACCGAAGATGCCACCGCCGTTGGTACCCAGGAGCTTAATGGCTTCCTGGCTGGCCACGGGAGCACGGGAAATATCTACACCGGACTCCGTAACCAGGTTCGAGCCAAAGGTTTGCATGGTTCCGCCGAGGACGAGCACGGTGGAGATGAATAGCGACAGGGGAAACAGGATGCGGACGAGGCCGCGGGTGAGGTCCACCCAGAAGTTGCCGATGAGGTGCTGACCATTCTCGGTTGCCAACGTATCGCGGCTGTACCCCAAGTGACCGATGCCGCGGATCAAGGCGACAGCAACACACATGCCCACTGCGGCTGAGGCGAAGTTTTGCACGGTCAGGCCCAGCATCTGCGAAGCGTTCGTCAGAGTGTCTTCACCGGAATAGGACTGCCAGTTGGTGTTGGAGGTAAAGGAAGCCGCGGTGTTGAAGGCCATCCACGGCTCCACGGCTTCCTCGCGGGGGTTTCCAAAACTTGGCAACACCGCTTGGAGCCGCTGCACTGCGTAAAGGACGAGGACTGAAGCCAGGCTGAAGCCCAGCAGAGCGCGAGCGTAGTTCTTAGCGTTATGGCCCCGGTTAGGGTCAATACGCAAAATTCTGTACACAAGGCGCTCCACGGCCCAGTCTTTTTCAGAGGTATATGTGCGGGCCATCCAATTGCCCAGCGGCACGTAGGCCGCTGCTAGAAGTGCAAGGAGGGCAAGATACTGCGGCGCCACCGCCGCAATGCTAGCGATCATGCGAAACGCTCCGGGTCAATAAGGGAAATGATGAGATAAGCCACGAGCGCGACAACAATGATGAGCCCGATGACTGCTGTGATGGTGTTCATGTTCTACGCGTCTCCGTCCATAAACTCGTTGATGGAGGAAGGACCGCTGAACGCAAGGACCACGATCACTATGACCAGAATGTCCAACATGTGGGAGAGACCCCCTTGTGCGCGTGCAATGTTCTGCACTAGTCCGTGCTCAGTGAAGGTTGTCACCGAGCATCAGTGCCTCCTAATCGGCATCTGACATCTAGTGACGTTAGGAGCACACCCCGCTGTACTTACCTTTTCTTTGCGGCATCTTTACACCTTCAGCCTCGAATCTTTACGTCCTCTTTACGCCCCCATTTACCCCCAACTAACAAATGCCGAAACTCCATTGTTTCTGTACATCTTCCTGAATACTCCCCCTAACTGTTCTTTCATCGCGTAAAGTTTCTTTCCATGAACGAAACCTCCGTCATCATCGTCGGCAGCGGCCTCGCCGGCATGGTCGCCGGCTACGAGGCCCTCAGGGGCGGCAAGCACGTCATCTTCCTGGAGCAGGAAAACCGCAATAACCTCGGCGGCCAGGCCTTCTGGTCACTCGGCGGGCTGTTCTATGTCGACTCCCCCGAGCAATCCATGATGCGTGTCAAGGACTCCGAAGAGTTGGCCTGGCGCGACTGGGCCAACTCCGCCGACTATGACCCGGTGACCGAGGATGACCGGCACGACTACTGGGGCGAGAAATGGGGCCGCGAATACGTACGCTTCGCCGCCAATGAAAAGCGCGACTACCTCAAGTCCTTGGGCCTCAACGTCCTACCCACCATCGGCTGGGCCGAGCGCGGCTCCGGGGATGCCTCCGGCCACGGCAACTCCGTGCCGCGCTTCCACCTCACCTGGGGCACGGGCCCAGAGGTCGTGCGCGTTTTCCGCGAACCACTCCTTAAAGCAGAAGAACAAGGCCAGGTAGAATTCCACTTCCGCCACCGCGTGGACGAGCTCGTCGTCGACAACGACGCCGGCAATCCGCGGGTCGTCGGCGTGCGCGGCAGCGTCCTCTCTCCCACCAGCCAGGCGCGTGGTGAGGCGAGTCCGAGGGACGTCGTCAAGCACTTCGAGCTGCGCGGCTCCGCCGTGGTCATCGCCACCGGCGGCATCGGCGGCAACCTGGAGAAGGTACGCAAGATGTGGCCCACTGAGCGTTGGGGCGAATGCCCAAAGGAACTGGTCACGGGTGTTCCCGCGCATGTCGACGGCCGCGGCATCGACATCGCCCAACAGGCCGGCGCCTCCGTGGTCAACACCAACCGCATGTGGGCCTATACCGAGGGCATGACCAACTGGAACTCCATCTGGCCCGGCCACGGCATCCGCATCATCCCTGGGCCCTCGGCGCTGTGGCTCGACGCCGAAGGCAACCGCCTGCCCACCAACCTCTTCCCCGGCACCGATAATCTGGCCGCGCTCGCCCACATTGGCCAGACCGGGCACGGCTATTCCTGGTTCGTGCTCAACAAGGCCATCGTGGACAAGGAATTCATCTTCTCCGGCTCGGAGCAGAACCCGGATCTGACGGATAAGGAATTCAAGAAGCTCGCCGGCAAGCTAGGCCCCGGCACGCACGTGGCCGTCAAGGCCTTCATGGACAACGGTATCGACTGGGTCGTGGAAGACAACCTGGAGGATCTCGTCGCCGGAATGAACGATATTTCTCCGGAGGGCTCCCCCACCATTGATATGACCCAACTTCGAAAAGTCCTGGAAGACCGCGATTCTCAGCTGAACAATCCCTTCAGCAAGGACGCCCAAGTCAACTACCTGCGCGTCGCCCGCGGCTTCCTCGGCGACAAACTCATCCGCGTGGCTCCCCCGCACCGCATCCTCGATGAATCTAAGGGCCCGCTCATCGCGGTGCGCCTGAAGTTCCTGACCCGCAAGACGCTCGGTGGCCTGGAGACCAACCTCGATGGCCAGTGCCTCAACCCCGACGGCACGGCACTCCCCGGCCTTTACGCCTGCGGTGAGGCCTCCGGTTTCGGTGGCGGCGGCATGCACGGCAAGAATGCGCTGGAGGGCACCTTCCTCGGCGGATGCATCCACTCTGGCAAGCGTGTGGGCGAAGCGTTGGCGCGCGGCTAGCACGGTTTTCTAATACTGTCGGTCACTATGAACCTCGCTAGGAACGTCCGCATCGACGTGGAGAATCCCTTCTTCACCACGTCCCGCTTCGTCGCCGCCCCCGCGGAACTCACCGTGGGCGAGATGATGATCATCGTCCACGCCGCACTGGGCCTCGAGCCCTCTCATCCGGGAATCCTCGTGGGTGAGGAAGGCACGCCAATCGACGTCCTCAGCATCATTGACCAGGACTTTTTCGAGACTTTCCGGGAGGTAGCGCACTACCACCCCTCGGACGGCGCCTGGAATATCAGCATCAGCGTGGCCGATAGCTCGCGCGTCGTCATGGGCCTTCCCGCGCTTATCGCCGGTGAGGGTCCCGATCTGATGAGTGAGCTCGGAAGTGCCGAGGCGATGTTCAAGGTGGTCCTCGATGTCCAGGCCACCATGGCCTACATGGCCGTGCCCACGGATAGTATGGAGCGCATCTTCGCGCTCTTCCCCAACTACACACTGGACCAAATCCACCAACGCCTCACCACGTTCTTCCCGCCAGCAGTGGCACAGCGCCTGGCCACCATGGGCACGGAGGCCGCCAACCTCGAGGGCGGCACCAAGCCCGCGCTTCCTGGGGATCTCCCGCTCGATCCCTTCCGCTCCACACCCTTCGAGGACATCCCCGTGCCGTCCCCGGAGCTGCTGAAACAATGGCGCGCGGACATCCACGAAGCCTACCCGGAGCTGCGCCCCGACTATGAGCTGCCGGCGCTTGACGACGCCACCGCCCTCCACGTAGGCCAGCGTATACGCGAATACCTCGAGGTCATCGAGGAATATCCACGCCTGACCGGGGCCGGCTACCTCAAGCAGGCGGCCGTCGCGCGCCTCAAGGAGGGACTAAATAGCCCCAATGATTTTGATGAGGTCAAGCGCGAGGACTACCACCAGCCGCTGCTGAACTTGCGGGGTTTCTTGACGGACTTGGATTGGATCAAGACCACGACGACGGATATCAAGCTCACCAAGTATGGCCGCAAGGCCATGAGCGATCCGCTTTGGGCAACGCAGGTCGTCCTGAACAACATTCCTTATGCCTACGCCGAACCGGAGGGCATTCCTCAACTGTCCTTCGAACTAGTCCATTTATTCCGCGGCGAGTGGGAGTTCAACCCGGAATACGACTACACGCACGCCATCACCCGCGACCTGCTCTTCACGCTGGGCGTCCTTGAGGATGATTCCACGTTTCCCATGATCACCGATGGGTGCGAGGGCTTCCTCGGCGCGATCATCACCAAGGTGCGCGAAGAGCTGAACCAAGAGCTGGATTAGCTCTGGCCCAGCCCCAGCCCCGAGATCGGGGCCGCGTTGGTTTTACTTCACCACCAGGTTGACCATACGGCCCGGGACGTAGATCTCCTTGACCACGTTCTTACCGGCGGTCAGCTCGGCGATGCGCTCATCGCTCTTTGCCACGCCCACGACGGTGGCTTGGTCGGCATCGGCGGGCACCATGACGCGGGCCTTGACCTTGCCGTTGATCTGAACCGGAACCTCAATCTCATCGTCGACGAGGTACTTCTCATCGAACTCCGGGAAGGACTCGTAAGTAATCGTCTCCTCGTGACCGAAGCGCTTCCACAGCTCCTCCGCAATGTGCGGGGCAACAGGGGAGACCAGCTGGGCCAAGGGCTCCACCGCGGCGCGCGGAGCGCCCTTCGGGTAGGCCTTGGTCAGGTAGTTCACGTACTCGATGAGCTTGGCCACCACGGTGTTCAGGCGCAGGTTCTCGTAGTCATCGCGCACGCCGGCGATGGTGCGGTTGAGCTGCTTCAGATCATCCTCGGAAAGCTCTGCGTCCGTCGTCGACAGCTCGCCAGAGTTCTCGTCGATAGCCAAGCGCCACAGGCGCTGCAGGAAGCGCTGCGCACCGACGACGTCCTTCGTCGCCCACGGGCGCGAAGTGTCCAGCGGGCCCATGGACATCTCGTACACGCGCAGGGTATCGGCGCCGTACTCGTTGCAGATGTCATCCGGGGCCACGGCGTTCTTCAGGGACTTGCCCATCTTGCCGTACTCCTGGTTGACCTCTTCATCCCCGTAGTAGAACGCGCCATCGCGTTCTACTACCTCGGCGGCCGGGACGTAGACGCCACGGGAATCGGTGTAGGCGTAGGCCTGGATGTAGCCCTGGTTGTACAGACGGCGGTAGGGCTCCTTGGAGCTCACGTAGCCCAGGTCGAAGAGGACCTTGTGCCAGAAGCGCGAGTAGAGCAGGTGCAGCACAGCGTGCTCAACGCCACCGACGTAGAGGTCTACGCCGCCCGGATCGTTGGCGCCGTGCTCTTCTGTACGCGGGCCCGTCCAGTAGCGCTCATTCTCCAGATCGCAGAAGACTTCATCGTTCGTCGGATCGATGTAGCGCAGCTGGTACCAGGACGAACCTGCCCACTGCGGCATGACGTTGGTATCGCGGTAGTACGTCTTGGGGCCATCCCCAAGACCCAGGTCCAGCTCCACCTCAACCCACTCGCGGGCCTTGGCCAGCGGCGGCTGCGGGGAGGACTCGGCATCATCCGGGTCGAAGGCCACCGGCTTGTAATCTTCCACCTCAGGCAGCTCGATGGGCAGCATCGACTCCGGCAGCGGGTAGGCCTGGCCGGCCTCATCGTAGACGATGGGGAAGGGCTCGCCCCAGTAGCGCTGGCGGGCAAACAGCCAGTCACGCAGCTTGTACTGGATCTTCTCGCGACCCACGCCCTGCTCCTCCAGCCACGGGATGACGGCGGCGATGGCCTCATCCTTGGACATGCCGTTGATGTCCAGGGAATCGTTAGCGGAGTTTACGGCCTTGCCGGACTCGGTATACGCCTCCTTGGTGATGTCGCCGCCAGCGACGACCTCCGTAATGGGCAGGCCAAAGACGGTGGCGAACTCGTAGTCACGGGTATCGTGCGCCGGGACCGCCATGATGGCGCCGGTGCCGTAGCCGGTCAGGACGTAGTCCGCGATGAAGATCGGGACCTTCTTGCCGTTGACCGGGTTAGTGGCATAAGTGCCCAGGAAGACGCCGGTCTTTTCCTTGTTCTCCTGGCGCTCCAGGTCGGACTTCGCGGCAATGGAGGCGCGGTAGGCCTCTACGGCCTCCTTCGGATCATCGTGGCCGAAGGTCCAGCGCTCATCCACGTCATCGTCATAAGGGATGGGGGAGAGGAGGGCGTCGACAAGCTCATGCTCCGGAGCCAGCACCACGTACTCCGCCCCGAAGAGAGTATCTGGTCGGGTAGTGAAGACGTCGATGTTGTAGCCCTCGGCGTGGAAGCTGACCTCCGCACCACGGGAGCGGCCAATCCAGTTGCGCTGCATGGACTTGACCTTCTCTGGCCAGTCCAGAAGCTCCAGGTCATCGAGAAGACGGTCGGAGTAGGCAGTAATGCGCATCATCCACTGCGACAAGTTCTTGCGGAAAACCGGGAAGTTACCGCGCTCAGACTTGCCCTCTGCGGTGACCTCCTCGTTGGCCAACACCGTGCCCAGGCCCGGGCACCAGTTCACGGTGGAGTTGGACAGGTAGACCAGACGGAACTCGTCGAGTGCTTTGCGCTGCTCTTCCTTGCTCAGGTCCGCGTAGTAGCGGCCGTCCTTGGTGGTGCGCTTGCCCACCTCAAGCTCCTTGATGAGCTCAGAAATCGGGCGCGCCTTCTGCTGCTCCTCATCGAACCAGGAGTTATAAATCTGCAGGAAGATCCACTGCGTCCACTTATAAAACTCCGGGTCAGTCGAGGCCACCGAGCGGCGTGGATCATGACCCAGGCCGAGAAGACCCAGCTGGCGGCGCATATTCTTGATATTCGCCTGCGTCGTGGTGCGCGGGTGCGTACCCGTCTGGATGGCGTACTGTTCTGCCGGCAGACCAAAGGCGTCATAGCCCAGCGTGTGCAAGACGTTCTTGCCCAGCATGCGTTGATAACGCGCGTAGGTATCCGTAGCGATATAGCCCAGTGGGTGGCCCACGTGAAGGCCCGCACCGGAAGGGTAGGGGAACATGTCCTGGATGTTCATCTTCTCCGCGGGAAGTTCTTTACCCTCCTCCGCGAGCGGCCCAACTGGGTTCGGCGCATTAAAGGTGCCGTTATCCTTCCAGTACTGCTGCCAGGCACTTTCAATTTGCGCGGCGAGCTCCGGCGTGTAGCGGTGGGTGGTGTTATCGCTCGGGTTAGTCATGGTTAGACAGTGTAGTCACCGAACGGACATCTCCCCAGTTAGACCCAGGCAAGCCGCATTCTGCTCCGCAGTGCGGCGACGCGACTGTCGACGCCCCCTTGTTCTCCTTAGGCGGGGCCATTACAATCAACATTGTTCTACTGTTCTACATTTGGCGAACAGACAATCAGGAAAGGCGGTTGGAGCGATGACCAACATCTCTTTGCGCGAACTCAACCAGCGTTCTGGCCACATAGTGCGCGAAGTCGCCGCTACAGGTCAAAGCGTGATCATCACTGACCGCAATCGGCCCATTGCTCGCGTAGTACCCATTTCGTCTCTAGATAGCCCCGTGGAGCAGTTAGTAGCTGCCGGAATCTTGAGCCACAACCCGAAGCCTTACTCACAGCCAAGCAACACAGACTATCTGCCTTCCGAGACAGACGTTGTATCACTACTAGATAGGGAAGACCGCTTGTGATGATCTACGTCGATACTTCGGCACTAGCGAAGTTGGCCTTACCCGAGCGCGAAAGCTACGAAGTCGCTGCACTCCTTGAAGGCCAACAACTGTTTTCTTCTGCACTCATTGACATCGAGTTATCCAAAGTGTGGCAGCGCAGTGGCCTCACCGGCACCGGTTACCGGAAGTTCACAGAGGGGGTCTCCAAGGTTGGCATCAACGATGAGGTCATTCGCCGAGCATGCTCTCTGACCGGAGTTCGCTCCCTAGATGCTGTCCACCTTGCAAGCGCCTGCCTCCTCCGTGACGCTGGCCTCGCGCTAGCCTTTTTCACCTATGACACGCAGCTCCACGCTGCTGCCCGGTCTCAAGGATTTACTGTCCTTCCCTCAGCCAGTGACGGCCACCATTGACGGTCGTAGAGGTTTCTCTAGACCTTCTTGACCACGGCAGGCTTGAGCTTCATCGCTCCGAAACCATCAATCCGACAATCAATGTTGTGATCTTCCGGGCCGGTGCCGGCGTCGAAGTTCAGGCGGATGCCGCGCACCTTCGTGCCGGCCTTGAGCGGCTGCTGCGCGCCCTTGACCTTAAGGGTTTTGGTGATGGTGACCGTATCGCCGTCGGCAAGCGCATTGCCCACGGAGTCGACGATGGTCGGCTCGGTTCCTTCCGCGGCCGAGTCGCTGGCAGCAGCGTCGGTGGAGAACTCGTGCGCGCATTCGGGGCAGACAATCAGCGGCGGCATCTCGTAGGTGTACTCGGAGGAGCACTCGGGGCAAGGTGGCAGAGTTGTTCCTGCAGTATCAGTCATAAGGAACAGACTATCCCGCGTAGCGCAAAAAGATGATCCTTCTCTCATTCCATTGATGGATACCCCGGTGGGGTATAGGATTGGGTCAACACAATCGGACCCATTCGGAAGACTTATGAAACGCCTCATTTCTCTTGCTGCCGCCTGCGCCGCAGCCATCACCCTGTCCTCTTGCTCTACTGACAGCCCCGTACCGAGTGAAGCCTCGAAGGGCGACGCTGCCGCCACTGACATCCAGCAGGTACCCGCCGAGGAGATCCTCGCCGAGTTCGATCTCGAAGGGTTGGATGGCCAGGAAATCGTGGACAAGCTGGACCGCCAGTCCAAGGACGAGCGCAATAGCGATCTCCTCGCATCCGTGCGCCCGAACGAGCTCATCCTCGCTACTGAACAGGGTCAGGCCTCCCTGCCGCTGCCGGAGGACAAGTTCTACCTCTCTATTGCGCCGTACCTCTCCCGTACGCACGACTGCTTCAACCACTCCCTGACCACCTGCACCGGTGAGCTCAGCCAGGAAGACATCCACGTCACCATCACGGATGACGAAGGAAATGAGCTAGTCAACGAAGACACCACGACGTTCGACAACGGCTTCATTGGCTACTGGCTGCCGGCCGACAAGAAGGGCACCATCACCATCGAGCAGGACGGCAAGACCGGCGAGGTTCCCCTGGATACCTCTGACGAAGGCGGTACCTGCGTGACCACGCTGCAGATGGCATAATCTGCCCATTCACTCACCACGGTGAATCCCACCTCCTGGGGTTCACCGTTTGTCGTTTTATGGTGTCCACGCAGTGCTTGCCGACGTCAACAGTGTTCTGGGCAAGTCCCCATACGGCCACTCCCTGAAGAATTCTCCGAGCAGGCAATTGACCACAACAAGTCCGCTGGTGTCGTCAACTCTGTTCCTTTTATCCACGCCACCCCGTCGGCGCCGGCTTCTTGGGCGCAGGCGTTGTGGCTGCCCTGCTCGGCGCCATCGCCGCATTCCTGCAGTCTGTCGGCGTGGTCAAGGCTGACTTCTCCGCTCTGCAGAAGATGTTCCGCTAAGCACTACAGCACTATGCACTAAAGGATGCGCTGAGCATTCAGCCCCCCACGTCGGCCCTCCGCTTCGGAAGCGGAGGGCCGACTGCGCTTACTGGGAGGACTCCTCTAGGCAGTCATACAGGAAGTCCATCAAGGTCGTAGCGTCATCGGATCGGAACAGTTCATCGAGGGCAAGGTTGAATTCCAGCCTTCTCGCATTAGGGGTATTAAGTGCTGCGTAGCCATTGCTCATCAAGAGGCCTGACGCCACAAGCCGTGCGGTTCGCTTGTTTCCATCGAAGTAAAACTGGCTACGCGTGGCAGAGCAGAAATAGGCCAACGCTTGCTCGACTGGGTTTTCAAGCCCTTGGAGGGACACCAGCAAATCGGCATGGGCTTCACCCAATTCATCAGCAGGGTCGAAAGGGATGAACCCGCCATCCATGAGCCGCACTCCACCGCCATCTCCCTCCACGTGCCCTTCACCACGGAAAAGACCAGCGTCCAGGGCCTCGTTCCTTGCAAGCACGGCATGGAGTGCATCACTGATGCCTTTGTCCACCGCGAATTCTTGTTGGCTAACCAGCTCATGGAGCAAGTTGAAAGCCTCCGACAAGTCCAAGATCTGTTGCTGTTCAGCAAGTGCTTTCCCACCCACAGTGACGCCATCGAGCAACGTACGGACTTCTGGGAGGGTAAACGTGTTTCCTTCCAGCGCGGCAGCGTTCCACACCAAGTCAGGAAGTTGCTTGGTTAATCGAAATAACGCACGGTCAGTCCCTAACTCCGAAACGTGCGGCCGCTCATGGTGCTCCCAGCTCACTCGGCTCGTCGCTCTTCTCATCACCTATGCCCCTCCGATGTAGTTTTCTGCGCACACATCAATGGCAAGCTGATGCGGTGATACGTAGTGTATTCCTGATTCTTTTGTTGCGCCCGTTAGCTCTTCACCAGCAACTGGCACGAGGGTGATTCCTCCGGATACGGGCTCAGAACTGGCACGGATCCGAGTGGGCAATGAAGACACGATGTCTGCTGGATTTGTGCACCAGATCAATGTTGATTGAGGTTCTTCTTCACCTGCGATCTGCCCCGCGACTCGTTGCGCTGCAAAAGCACCCGACATCGCCCAAGTTTGCCCACTCGCATCAACCGCTGAAGCAATCGTTATGGGATTTGACGGTAAGAAGTGGAGAGCCCCGTGGCGGCCATATGGGTTGGAGGCCCACGCGGCCCGTTCCATGAGAGCCTGGTAGCTGCCACCGACGGCCGCAGCGTCACCCCACTGCACAAAGCGGTCAATCCAGGCTTTAACGTCTGGTTCTTCGCTGCTGAGCTCCCCCAGGAGAACTCGGGCGGCTGTCGCGGCGGCGGCGTCGCTCATGCGATGCACCGATACGGACACCTCATACCCAAGCACGCGCATTACCTTGTCCAACCCGGTCAAACTCGGTTGAGCTGCCCCACGCAACCACAGATTGAGCGTATTTCGTGACACTCCCGAGCGCCGCGAGATTTCGCTAAGGCTCAGCGGGCTTTTCTTGAGGAGTTGTAATGGGTCCATAGCCCCACTATAGCGATCTGTCCTATGCTTAGGACACCTGTCCTGCCGTTAGGACAATCAAGCCCTCTACCAGCGACATGGCAACAGGGCCCCACGGTGTCCTATGATGAAGCAAATGAGCGCGGAGATTTATTCACTTCCCACAACGCCGTTGGTCACTACCGACATCGCCGAGCAGGGTCCCCGGATTTCACTGCGCCGGGGGAGCAACATCCTCATGCTGGAGCTGCCGGCTACCTACCCTGAAGCGGACCTGACGGACCCACGATGGGTAGTCAAGTCCCATTTCATCGATCGCCCCCACTCGGTGCGTGAATTCGCCACCGAAGAGCCGCTGGAAGTCGGCATCCCCGGCCCCTTTACCCGCATCGAGGTCACCCTGCACGATGGCGATGAGGACCTCATCGAAACCATCACCTTCACCGGCATCACCGATGAAGCACCCTTCATCGTCTATGACCGCACCACCCTCATCGCGCCGCAGGGCACGCTCGAGGATGCCGAGCCGCTGGGCATCTGGGCCGGCTGGGAAGTGGGCCCGCTGCCGGAGCAGGTCCGAGTGCCGCAGAGGGAACCGGTGGACGTCGCCAAGCACGGCGATTTCGAGTGGGACTTTGACGTCGCCATCCTGCCCAACGCCCGGGGCCTCGACAACGAGCCCGTGTTCACCAAATCGCCGCGCGTGCACCTCATTGCGGAAGGGGAGTGGCGCATCGATCTCACCTACGCGCCCCTCGGCGGCGAACAGGAGGAGATTTCGGAGCAGACCTTCGACGCAGGCATCGCCG
Organism: Corynebacterium aurimucosum ATCC 700975; assembly: GCF_007672725.1. Taxonomy (GTDB): domain Bacteria; phylum Actinomycetota; class Actinomycetes; order Mycobacteriales; family Mycobacteriaceae; genus Corynebacterium; species Corynebacterium hesseae. The sequence continues at coordinate 135,465 of NZ_VDTC01000005.1, read as the reverse complement.
AACCTTTCCCGGGTGACCTCTACGAAGACCCGTGGGTGGGCCGCTACAAGGTGTCGCTGTGGCACGACGAGCAGCTTGTCGACGTCCGCTTCATCTCCCTCGCCGAGGGCCTCCACATGCGCGCCACCAACGACGGTCCGCGCGGCATGGACTTCCGCATCATCGACGCCCTCGGCGCGCACTCGCGCTTCAGCTACACGCTGGCCTCCCCGCCGAAGAAGCCCATCGCGCTGGAGAAGGGCCTTCGCACCCTCGAGGACACCGAGGTCTCTCGCCGCGAGGTAGTGGCCAGTGAAGCTGGCTATGAGCTGGAATTCGATGTCTGGCCCGAGGCCCTGTTCAGCCGCGTCAAGCGCATCGGCTTGGAGCCCACCGAGCACTCCGATAAGCCGGTGATTTTTGCGGGCCAGCTTGATCAAGATGACATGTTCACCGTCCACTCCCCGCGCCCGCTCCCGCTGGCCAAGTTCGTCACCATTGACGGCCGCCAAAAGATCAAGGAGCTGGCCCGCACGTCGAAGACGACCCAAGCGGTCACCAGCCTCGCCGTGCCCAATGCCGCACTGGCCAACGCCGTGCGCAAGCAGCCAACGGCGGAGCTTTTCCTCATGTGGTCCACGCTGTCCTATGAGGACTACCTGGACTCCCTTCCGGCGGAGGAGCGCGCGGCCCACCAGGCCCGCAGCTTGGAGCGGCGCATCGTGGAGTATGAAGCGTCCGCGTCCACCAGCCTGATTTATGCGGCGCTGGCAACTATCCGCAAGTCTCCCTTCGTCAGCCGCGGCCTTCTCGATGCCGATGCCAACATCGTCATCGAACAGAACGCAGAACCGCCGGCAGAAGTAGTGGGATGGGCCTGGCCATTGGCCGAGCCCACCGTGGCGCCTACCCAACTCACTCCCACCGAAGAGGGGTTTGAGCTGCCCGCCGACCTTGCCGAGCAGGGCTCATTGCTTGTCGATGTCCGCGAGCTCCGCGCCTCCTCCAACCTCGCCGCCCCTGCACGCCCCTCCAGCGCCTCCATCGTGATCACGCCGGAAGGCTCGCCGGCGGCGCTCGCCTCGAAGGACTGGACCCCGGAGCAGCTCTGGGGCACCTTCCGCGCGCTTCACGTGCTCTCGCAGCGCAGCCCGAACCCAAAGCTGCAGGCGATGTTCGACAGCACGATTGATCGCCTCCGCGCCCAACCGGAGGACGCGCTCCACGCCTTGGCGCGCACTGGCGTTAGCGTGAACCAGCAGGCCCGCTCGCTCGCGCGCACGCGCTTGTTCCACTCGCCGCTGGAGCCCACCGCCGAGTCGAGCGCCGATAGCTACCTGGATCTCCTGCTCGATCCTTCCGCCAGCGAGAACCCCGAGCTCACCGCCGTGCGCGAGTCCGGCGCTGATGGACTGACCCGCCCGATGCTACTCAATGCTGCGACCATTCACAGCCCCACACCGCCCGTCGATGACCTGATGGGGGAGGCCGGCCGCGTCGCAGCGCTGCGCGAGTGCTTTGCCAACAACGGCGCCCTCGATGCGCTGGGCACCATCGAGCACCTGCGCAAGGACGCCACGGCACTGGCCTCGCTAGTGCAAAACGCGGGCGTTGACATGTCCGTCAACCACACCCTCATCGCGTTGGGCGCCTTTGCCAGCGGAAACACCGCCGACGAGCTCAATGCAGCGGCCTGGATGCCCTATATTTCCTATGCCTTCGCCTTGGCCTCCCGCGCTGCGGCGAATGACATCATCATGGAAAGTCCGCTGCTCAAGGAGGACATGCCCATGCTTGCCGACGTCCTCCCTCTCGCCCCCCGCCTCTTCTTCTACGACCTCGTGACCGCTGAAGCTCTCTTCCGCGATCGCGACGTGTAAGCGCGTGAGGTGTGCCACAATGAGTGAGCATGAAGGTTATCTCCACGAACGTCGCTGTCCGCCGCCCGGAGCCGCACGGGCGGCACGAGTACACGGGCATCGATAAGCAGCCGCGCCCCTTCCTCGACTTGGAGGTCCCCGGGCCCGCCTACGGTGACGGCTCCGGCGTGGTGGGGGATTCCATCGGTGACCACGCCCACCACGGCGGAGCCGAGAAAGCCGTCTACGCCTATGCCCGCGAGGAGCTTAACTACTGGGAGGGCACGCTCAACCGCGTTCTGCGTGACGGCTACTTTGGGGAGAACCTCACCACCGAGGGTATTTCCTGGCCGAATATGCTCATCAACCAGCGCATTCAGGTGGGGGAGTGCGTGCTCGAGGTCTCTATCCCGCGCCAGCCTTGCGCTACCTTCTCCGGCTGGATGGACGAGCCCGGCTGGCTCAAGTCCTTCACTGAGCGCGGCGATTGCGGCTCCTACCTTCGCATCATCGAGCCGGGCCGCATCAATCCCAGCGATGAGATTACGCTTATCGGCCGCCCCGACCATGACATCACCATGGGCATGGCCTTCGCCGCCAAGATGGGGGACAAGGAGCTAGCCCGGCGCGTCGTCGACGCCGGCTGCCTGGCCCCAGTCCACCACGATCAGCTGGTTAAGCGCCTGCAGCCCCGCGGTTAGCTAGCCATTCATAGGTTGTCGCTTGTGAACCGCGCGTGCCATCCATACGCACGAATCGTGCCTTCACCAGTGACTTCAGCGCATATCGGACCTGCGCTCGAGTAAGGTTTGTGGCTGTTTCTATTTCGCCGATAGACAGCGGTTGTGCCGCCGTACGCAGCGCCTCCGCTACGCGCGGGGCGTTAACACCCAGGCGTTCCAAGGTCACTGGTGCATCCACTCGTCGTTCCGGGCCGGTGCCTGATTCCTCCTTGCGTAGTGGCTCCCAGATACGGGCCTCTCCACGAGTGTCCGGCCGCCACATTTTCACCGTAAATTGCACGCCAGAATCTATCAGGTCAGGCTCCGGTAGTCCTTGCTCTCGCGCGGCATCCAGCATGAGCTGCACGCCGCCGCCTTCGCCCTCAATAACAAAAGAGCCATCGTCTGCTTTGAGATATCGGCACAGTCTATAGAGCCGCTGGTTAATCTCCTGGCGCGCCAGATCTCTCGACTTGAGCTGTTCAACCGTCAGATCCCGTAGGCCTCCTGGACTGGAGATAACCATCTTGTCCGGTAATAGGCGGACATCAATCGATTTACCCGCACCCAACGTATTTGGCCCAAGATCACGGTGCACCAATGCATTAGCCACGGCCTCTCGAATGGCCGGAAGGGGAAGTTCAGGAACTTCCACCATTGATCCGTCCTCTCGATATCGCCGTACGGCAGCTAAACGTTGCCTTACCCATCCCATTACCGAGTTCAACAGCACCGGAACGGGCCCCTCAAAGGTCTCCAACCCCAACACTCGCCCGTGCTTCGAACCATTTGGTAGCCTTTGCGCCACCGTTACTGCTAAGGAGGGAAAATGCCCTTGGGGATAGAAACCCAGCGCATACAGGCCAGCAAGCGTCAGCTCTCCAGTCGCGGTCGTCACCGCTAGCGCCCGTAAGACGTCCTCATCTTGAGTAAGTCCCGATAGTCGCCGATTCTTTTTCCGCGCCTGAACCAAGAAATCTTGCACCACGTCGCTATCTAGGTCTGCAAGGCTCGTGCCTTCCACAATCGTCGTGTCATAGGACACTGCCTCTTCGGCATGCAGCTTTGCCACGTCCATCATGCGCAGCTCCGAGGCACTCATACGGTAGTCCCCATCAGCCATTCGAAGATACGCTTCTCCCCTGTAGATAGCAGGCTTATCAATAATCGGAAGACCCGTAACCTCCGCAATCACGACATGCGTGCCATCTATTGCCACACTGTCGGTATGCACTGTGACTGGAGGGGTGATGGCATGACGCGCCTGCGAGGCCAGAGCAGCCTCCATCTCCGAAGGATTCTCAATGCCAGTGACAATGAATCCTTCCTTCTCATTGACACCGAGAATGATAAGGCCGCCACTCGGCATGTTTGCGAACGCACACAATGTCTGCGGTAGAGAGTCCGGAATGCCCCCTTGAGCGGTTTTGACCTCGACTGTTGTTGAATCACCGCCGCGCAACTCAAGCTCAGCCAATAGCTCTCTCAGCTGATTCTCGGACCAATTGTTCACGATGAATACCCGCCCTCAATGTTAACAATGACGGCTCAATGCTAACTTCATTCCTCTTCAATGACAAGAGTTCTCATTGATCTTCCCATTGAGGTGTCATTGACATTCTCATTGAGGCCAAATTATGGCCCTGAAACCCCGTATGTTTAAGCTTTATCTAGCGCATAAACCGCAATGAGTGGTTGGATAAGAGTTATCCAACCACTCATTTGCTGTCTGACGAATGGATAGCCTCTACAAGCCTCACTACGTTACCGAGAGCTGGATCCCCGAATCAGGCTCCGGCATTCCCCGGCGCGATAAGGCCGGAGGCCCTTTTTAGGTCTATGTCCCTGACCATTTTGTAAGTAAGGCATGGAGTTTTCCCCAGAGCTCACCAGCCGGGCAGCACGTATCGAGCGAGAGATCTTGGATCTCAACCGTCATGCTGCTTCTGGCCAGTTGGAGTCTGTGGCCCGCTTACTCATGCGTTCTGAGGCGATTTCTTCCTCACGCATTGAAGGTATTGCGCCCAACGTCGACAAGGTTGTCCTCGCGGAACTCGCCCAAAAGGAGGAAGTCCGCGGCTTTAAGGAAGTCCGCGGCTTTAAGGAAAGCGCGGAAGAGGTTGCGCGTAACCTCACCGTTCTGTGTTCCATTGAGAAGAGCTTTGCCACCGAACCAACATCTCCATCGGCCTTCTTGAAAAGCTCCAAAGAGAGTTGATGGGGGAGAAGGGCTCTATCCCCACTGGTCTCCGCACTATTCAAAACTGGATTGGTGGAAGTAACCACACACCCTTTGGGGCCGAGTTCATCCCAGCGCCCCCACGTCTAGTCCATGACCTCGTGGACGACTTATGTCTTTACCTCGATGGCGCTTCGCACGGTGCTCTCATCCAGGCCGCAATTGCTCACGCTCAGTTTGAAACGATTCATCCCTTTGCAGACGGCAACGGGCACGTTGGCCCTGCTCTCATTCATGGAATTCTTCTGCGCCGCGGGCTTACGAAGTACACCATTCTGCCGGTAAGCCTCCTCCTCGGTACGCGGTCCAAATCGAAAGCTACCTGCCTTTTCGCACCATCGAGCGTTGTAAAATCCTCACCATGGAGCGCACGTATAAGTGGGAGCATGTCGAGACTCCCCTCATCCGGAACGAGGCCGCAGTTCATTTTTTAGGAGCCGGTTTGACCGCTTCCGGAGTGCAATACGGCGATGGATACGAGGCCACGTGGGAGCTGCGCGCCGCGGAGAACTGGATGACCGAACGTGTGTCGGTGAACGTTGAAGGCGACGGATGGGGGCGAAGCCTCGAGCTGTTAAGGTCCGAACAAGGCGTGTGGTCGGCGGAAACCAATGAAGAGGGCGCCCAGCCTGAAGAGCTGCCCTCCCCCGGTATCGTCCAGTCAGCCGACCTGAAAGCCGCACTCGATTGCGATCTCGGTCTGTGCCCTCTCACCAACACAATGCCTATTCGTCGCTTGACGCTGCTTGAGACTCAGGTTCCGAAAACGCAGCTGATCATGGCTTGGATTGATATACCGTCCCTCCAGGTGATCGCATCAGACCAGTACTACAGCTCCGTCGATTCTGAAACTGTCCGATATGAAAGCGGAACACGGGGAGTCGACGTCGAGTTGGAGGTCGACGGTGGCGGCGTGGTCGTACACTACCCTGATCTCGCACGGCGGGTCTGATCCGGAAGCAACTCTAACTAAGCTGGGCGGTATGAACGACCTGACCATCGCACCTGGCCCAGGGATCCCCGGGGGTCTGGTCATCGTCGCCGCCGACCTGACGGAGCGGTTCGCGAAGTCGTCGGGACCAGGTGGCCAAGGCGTCAATACTACGGACAGCAAAGTGCAGCTTTCCGTCGATATCGCTACGTGCTCATCGCTTTCCGACGCCCAGCGTCGCCGCGTCCTCCACAACCACGAGCACCGCCTAGACGGCACCGTCCTTACCGTTACCGCATCGACCCAGCGATTGCAGGTACGCAACCGCGCCGAGGCACGCGAACGCATGGCCGCCCTCTTGCGCGAGGCGCTCGCTCCGCCTCCTCCCCCGCGGCGCAGGACCAAGCCGACGCGGAGCTCGGTGCGACGCCGTCTCGAAGCGAAAAAGCGGCGCTCGGAACTCAAGTCCACGCGACGGCAGCCCCAAATTCCCTAGTTCGAACCATCCGCATGCATATCCTCACGCTGACGGACCTGGTTCGGGTAACCGCTACGCTGAGACAGCTTGGACCGGTTGAATCCGCTCGATTTCCGAGAGGATCTTGTCTTCCGCCACGTCCAAGTCATATTGAGCCTGTAACCCGAGCCAGAACTGGGGGCTCATCTCGAAAAACTTCGCTAGACGAAGGGCCGTGTCAGCGGTTACAGCGCGCTTACCGTGAACAATTTCGTTGATCCGGCGGGGCGGAACGCCGATGGAGACGGCGAGCTTGTGCTGGGTGATCCCCATTCCTTTGAGGAAGTCCTCCATGAGGATCTCACCGGGGTGAACCGGAGGGAGCTTGTCAGTGGTAGTCAACGATCTCAACCTCCTCTGGCCCCGCGGCGGACCACCGAAAACAGATCCGCCACTGGTCGTTGATTCAAATGCTGAACTGACCCCGCCGATCACGTCGCTCCCGCGTTGGGTGGCAGCCGAACCACAACGGATCAGTCATCTGCTATCCCATCGACTAATTCCTGCAGGTCGCAGGACCTACGCGTAACCGTCAGTTCAGTGCATTTTGAATAGTTCAGCACACGTTGTATTGTTCAGCACATGCTGACTATTGCTTCACGCCTCGACGTTATGAACCGGCTCGGCCGGGCCATGGCTGATCCGACGCGTTCCCGAATCCTGATGACCCTACTCGACGGTCCGGGCTACCCGGCCGAGATTTCGCAAAGCTTGGATCTGACTCGCTCGAACGTCTCGAACCACCTGTCCTGCCTACGCGATTGCGGCATCGTCGTCGCTGAGCCGGAGGGCCGTAAGACCCGCTACGAAATTGCCGATCCGCACCTCGCGGCGGCGCTCGAAGCGCTGGTCAACGCGACGCTGGCCGTCGACGAGAATGCTCCCTGCATCGACACTGAGTGCTCGGTGCCCGGCTGCGGCGAGAAAGGAACGGACGCATGAGTTCAGCATGTGGATGCGAACACGAACCCGCCACGGAGATCGAAGAGCTCGATCGGCCATGGTGGAAGGACCCCGAGCTACTGCTACCGATCTTCTCCGGCGTAGCCCTCATTACAGGACTGGCGCTGGACTGGTCCGACTTGGAGACGCCCGCAACGGTACTGTATTGGCTTGGCCTGCTGTTGGGCGCTTACACGTTCGCACCTGGAGCGATCCGGAACCTTGTCACGAAGCGCAAGCTCGGCATTGGCTTGCTTATGACGATCAGCGCTGTCGGCGCGGTGATCCTTGGTTTCGTCGGAGAGGCCGCGGCGCTGGCGTTCCTGTACTCGATCGCCGAGGCGCTTGAAGACAAGGCGATGGACCGGGCCCAAGGCGGACTGCGGGCACTGTTGAAGCTGGTACCGCAAACCGCGACCGTGCTGCGCGACGGTACGACGGCCGAGGTCGCTGCGAAGGACCTTGAGGTTGGCGAGCTAATGGTCGTACGCCCCGGGGAGCGGATCGCCACGGACGGCATCATTCGGTCCGGACGCTCCAGCCTTGACACCTCAGCGATCACCGGAGAATCCATTCCGGAGGAGGTTGCGCCCGGCGACGAGGTACCCGCGGGAGCGATCAACTCCGCCGGTGTGCTGGAGGTCGAGACGACCGCAGCTGGAACGGACAACTCGCTGACCACACTCGTCGACCTCGTCGAGCAGGCGCAGGCGGAGAAGGGCGACCGCGCCCGGATCGCCGACCGAATTGCCCAACCCCTCGTGCCCGGGGTGATGATCCTGGCGGTGCTGGTCGGCGTGATCGGCTCGCTGTTGGGCGACCCCGAGACTTGGATCACCCGTGCGCTGGTGGTCCTGGTCGCAGCGTCGCCGTGCGCGCTGGCAATCTCCGTGCCGCTGACGGTCGTGGCCGCGATCGGCGCGGCCAGCCAGTTCGGAGTAGTCATCAAGTCCGGCGCGGCGTTCGAGCGACTCGGCGGCATCCGTCACCTAGCGGTAGACAAAACCGGAACCCTTACCCGCAACCAGCCCGAGGTTACCGGAGTGGTCCCGGCAGACGGATTCGATCGGGCGCAGGTGCTTTCCTTCGCGGCGGCGGTTGAGCAGCAATCGACGCACCCCCTCGCCGCGGCGATCGTGGCAGCGGAGCCCGAAGCGCCCACCGCCTTGGATATCAGCGAGGAAGCCGGTCAAGGCATCGGCGGCACCGTCGAAGGCCGACGGGTGCTGGTCGGCAGCCCCCGATGGATCGACGCCGGGCCACTGAAGGCGGACGTTGAGCGCATGGAGTCCGAAGGCCAGACCTGCGTCCTAGTCACCGTCGATGACGCTCTCGCCGGGGCGATCGGGGTGCGCGACGAGTTGCGGCCCGAGGTGCCCGATGCCGTGCAGTCCCTGCACGACAACGACGTAGAAGTGAGCATGCTTACCGGCGATAACACTCGCACCGCCCGGGCGCTAGCTGAAATCGCCGGAATCGACGACGTGCGCGCCGAGCTGCGACCGGAGGACAAGGCAAGCATCGTCGCCGAACTCTCCTCCAAGACGCCGACGGCGATGATCGGCGACGGCATCAACGACGCGCCGGCACTGGCGGGCGCAACGGTGGGCATTGCGATGGGAGCAACCGGCTCTGACGCCGCGATCGAGTCCGCTGACGTCGCCTTCACTGGCCACGACCTCCGGCTGATCCCGCAGGCGCTGCAGCACGCCCGCCGAGGCAGCAGGATCATCAACCAAAACATCGTGCTGTCTCTGGCCATCATCATCGTGTTGATGCCACTGGCGATCAGCGGTGTACTGGGCCTGGCCGCCGTCGTCTTGGTACACGAAGTCGCCGAAGTCATCGTGATCTTGAACGGCCTGCGGGCTGCACGAGCGAAACGCTGAGGCTGTGACCGGCAAGTCTTATAAGGGTTAAACCACGCGCCGAGCGCACACACACGTTGGACCAGGCGAGTCATTCGAGTTCACCACCTGGTCCTTCTCGGTGCGTGCAGGCACGGGAACTGTGGGTGAACCTAATAGTTCCACGGGCACAGCCTTAAAGTTTGCGGATACGCTCTGCATCAGCCACGAGGTTCTGCGTAAGCTTCTCCGCTTCAAGGCCAGCCAAGTCACAGCTATCAAAGCGGGCCAGCCAGTCAGCACGGATAGCGGGGGAGTCGAACCAGGTTGCGCGCTCTGCCTCAATATCCTCGATGCCACTTAAGGTGCGGCCGTCGCGGGTGCGGATCGTGAGGTCGTCGACAAGCGGCGCAATAGCCTGAAGCCCTGGGACGATGGCTTTAAAACCCGACGTGTGGGAAACCTCATTGGTCCAGCGCGGGTAGCGGCTCACGCGCTGCGCCTCCAGGTAGCGCTGGACGACGCCCAGCCTGGAGACCTCCTGCGCCACCGCCAGGCCCACGACCTTCACGCGGAAGCCCGCGGAGCGAAACTTGGCTATTTCACCCGCGATGAATTCCGGGTTGGACAGCGTGTTCTCAATGATGAGCGAGTGCCCATGCTGCCGGCCATACTCAATCAGCGAGGACATCCAATAAGGCACCGGGCCATTGGTGAGCACGTCCATGCGTAAGGGGTCGCGCTCCATGATCTCGTCGAGGGCTGGGTGCAGCTTCCGAACCTCATCGGAGTCAAGAACCGCGTGACCATTCTTTACCGATTCAATAGCCGTTGATTTGCCCGACGCTGGCTGCCCCGCCACATAAATGACTTCTGGGCTAGACGTGCTGTGAGCATTCGACCGGCCAAAATAGCTGGCTTGCAGAGTCTTTAGCCGTTGCTCGATAACCTGCGGATCAACGGGGAAGTCAGCGGCGGAAAGCATGGGCTATGCCGCTTTGTGTTCGGTGGAGAGGGCTTCGAGCCGCTGTGCGAAGAGAGCAGCAGCGGCACGAATTGCGTCGATATCGGTTAGATCAACCTCACTGACCATGTCCTCTACCAGCCAATTCTGGCGAATCCACCACTGTGATTCAACGTCGTTGCCTGCTTCAGCTGCCCTAGTGAGATAGGCGGCTTTCAGCGAGGACGCAACCTCCTTCATGGCGTCGAAGGCTGCGTACTCGATCTCCGGGACTTTGGCGGTGCTCATGGCGCTAAGAATAGCAGCGCCATGCAGGAGCTAGCCGTTGATGATCTGCGGGTAGGCCAGGCCCTTGAGGCCCTCGGTGCCGAACTCCACGCCGTAGCCGGAGGACTTGATGCCACCGAAAGGCACGCGCGGATCCACAGCACCGTGACTGTTGATCCAGGTGGTGCCAGCCTCCAGCTGTGCGGCAACCTCCAGTGCACGCTCGCGGTTGGAGGACCACACGGAAGAGCCCAGGCCCACGTCGAGCTTGTTGGCCTGCTCGATGGCCCAATCCAGGTCCGTGTACTTCACGATCGGCAGCGCAGGACCGAACTGCTCCTCCACGACCAGCGCGTTATCCGGGTCGATGTCCGCCACCAGGGTGGTGGGGTAGAAGTAGCCCGGCGCGTCATAGTCCGGGTCGCCGCCCAGCAGAACGCGGGCGCCGGAATCCTTGGCGGCGGTGACGAGCTTGTCAACGATGTCGAACTGCTGCTTGTTCTGCAGCGGGCCGAGCACGTTCTCTTCCTCCAGGCCCACGCCCATCGGGGAGGCCTTGGCCACCTCGACGAGGGCTTCGCAGACGGCGTCGTACAGCGACTCCGGCACGTACACGCGCTTCATCGCCGCACAAGTCTGACCAGTGTTGATGAACGCACCCCAGAAAAGGTCGCCGGCGATCTCCTTCGGGTCGGCGTCATCCAGCACGATGCCAGCATCGTTGCCTCCGAGCTCCAGCGTGAGGCGGGTGAGGTTATCGGCGCTGGCCTCCACGATCTTCTTACCGGTGGCGGTGGAACCGGTGAACATGATCTTATCGACGCCCTCGTGGGTGGTCAGCGCCGCGCCAACCTCACCGGCACCGCTAACGACCTGGAGCACACCCTCCGGCAGCACGGAATTCACGACCTCGAGCAGGGCCAGTACGGAGAGCGGGGTGTACTCGGAGGGCTTGACGACGACCGCGTTGCCCATACGCAGTGCCGGCGCAATCTGCCAGATGGTGATCATCATTGGCCAGTTCCACGGGCCAATTGCGCCGACGACGCCGAGTGGGCGGTAGTTGACGGTGGCGGTGATGTCATCATCGACGGCGGTGTAGTTGGGGTGCTCGAAAGAGGCGGTAGCATTCAGCCAGCCGGAGCAGGCACCGACCTCGAAGCGGGCGTTCGGGCCATTGAGCGGCTTACCCTGCTCACGGGAGAGAAGCTCAACGAGTGCCTCTGCGTTAGCGTCGATGGCGGCGGCGGCCTTGGTGAGAAGCGCGCACCGTTCTTCGTCGCTAAGCTTGGCAAAGTCCTTCTGCGCTGCGCGTGCGGTCTCCACCGCAGCGTTAAGGTCCTCAACGGTGTTCTCTGGCGCGCGGCCAACAACCTCTCCGGTGGCGGGGTTGAGGATTTCGCGTCCGTTCTCGTCCGTGATGGCGGTGAGCAGATCAGCGTAAGTGGCGAACTGAGTCATGAGATCTCCTTGTGAAGAAGTCGTGGGCCCGCGAACAAAGCCCGAAGAATCTTTTATTCGGCATGTTACCTGCACCACACGATGCCGCTTGACTCTGCGTGCATACAATTTGTCCACAAATGTGTGAGCTCTCACGATATGATTCCAGCTATGTCTGCTTCCGCCGTTGAGCATTTCGATATCGCGTCATGGCGCACCGCGTCTTCCGATTCCTTTGGCCAACTCGACGTGGACACCGAAGACCCTGCAGCTTTCCACGCCACGTTGCGTTCCACGAAGGTGGGGGATATCTCCCTCTTCGATATGTGCACGTCGCCCCATACGGTGAACCGATACAAGGTTTCTACCGACGAGACTCCCTTTTGCAAGCTCAGCCTGCAAATCACCGGCTCCTCAACCATGAGCCAGGACGGGCGAACGTGTGAATTGCATCCAGGGGACCTAGCTCTGTACGTGACCCAACGGCCCTACACTCTGCGCTATCCGGAGGAGCAGAACACACTCATCGTGCACTTCCCGCAGAGCTTCCTCGATATTTCACCAGCGCAGATCCAACGCCTAACCGCGAACCCCATCTCCCGCTCACACGGCTTGGGTGCGGTCGCGGTTCCCCTCTTTGAGCAACTGGCCAAGAACCTCGATCTGCTCAAGGGTCCGCACGCCACGGCGCTGGTCCGCTCCGCGCTCACCATGCTGGTCTCAGTCCTCGCCTCCGACGTAGCCGATGAACCCTCAGCGGGCACACTGTTGTTCAACCAGGCAACCGCCTACATCGAAAAGCACTTGGGCGACCCGGACCTAGGTCCCAGCACCATCGCTCAAGCACTCTTCGTGTCGGTGCGCCACCTCCACGCCAAGTTCTCCGAACAAGGCCTCTCCGTCGGCAGCTACATCAGAACCAGGCGCCTCGAGCACATCCGCCGAGAGCTCGTGGATCCGCGGCACTCCGAGGAATCAATCAGCCACATCAGCGCCCGCTATGGCCTGCACGACCCCTCGCACCTCTCGCGCATCTTCAAAGCGGAGTACCACGAATCACCGAGTGCGTATCGTGCGGCGGCTAGCGGTTAGTCACGCAGCTTGTTGATGACCTCGCGAGCAGTGGAAATTCCGGTTTCGATGGCTCCATCGACAACCACTCCACGCCAACCGGAAGCCCAATCGGCTCCCGCGAAATGCAGCGAAGAGGTAGAGATACGGAAGTGATGCCAACCTTCGGTGAACTGTCCGCGGCGCAGCGTAGCCCAGGCCTGGCCGGAGTACTCGTCAGCAACCCAGTCATGTCCAGTAACACCAACAACTTCGAGGTCTGGACGCCACTGATCGACAACCTTTTGCGCATCCTCAATGCTCTCTAAGTCGATCTTCTCGTGGTCGGATCCGAAGGCCACGCAAATGGTCGTGTCATCGTCTTCGAAGTACTCAGAGCGCAGCACAGACACAACGGCCGGTTGGGGCGCGTAGCCAAAGATATTGTGGTGACCCTTAATCTTGATCCAAGCCTTGAAACCAGTCGAATTCCATTTCTGCTCGACAGTTTTCTGCGCGCCCTCGGGCAGGCCTGGCGTGAACTTAATGTTTCCTAAGGCACCGACCGGGACCGTGACAATCACCGCGTCCGCCGTCTCGGAGGTTCCGTCCGCATAGGTAACCGTTGCGGAGTCATCACCGTGCTCGATTGCGGTCACAGCAGTGTTCAAACGAATCTCGCCGGTCAGGTCCTTCGCAATGTTGCCGTAGATACCCCGCATACCATTGACGAGTTTGTAACGCAGCGTTTGCTCGTCCACCAAAGAAAGACGGTGATCACATAAGGCTGCCCACTGCTTAGCCATCAAAGAGGAGCCCTGCTCTGGGTACCCGATGTATCCGGCCGACCAGTATGCATTGCACAGGTCCTTTTCTTCCTGCGTAAAGTCACCGTCTTCCAAAGCATCAAGGACGCCTGTCTCATCAGCAGCCAAGAAGGCATCCTTGAGCTCCTGGGAGGCGCCGAATTTCTCATCCAAAACAAGAAGTGGCTTGTGTGGTTCTGGGAAAAACTCACGAGAGTTCTCAAAGATCTTCTCCATTGGCCGCGCCAGTTTGGCATCCATTTCAGCTTCTGTGCCGGACTTCAGCTCACCACCGGCATACCAATACGCAGTATCCACTACCGGCGAAGCGATAATGTCTTGGCCGTAACGGGTGATTTCGGACCAGACATGAGGCTGATGCCAGTGCACCCAGGTAGCACCAATTTCCAACGGACGTCCGAGCCTATCGTCTGTCCAGGCACGGCCGCCAATACGGTCACGTGCTTCTACGATGTGATAGTCAATTCCAGCGGTTTGCAGCTCACGCGCTGCCGTCAGTCCTGCGAATCCCGCACCAACGACGATTACCTGCTTCTTTTCCATGATTGCCTTTCCTATGATTTAGATTTGGTCAAGATTGTCGTGAAGACTTGCGTAGATGTAGGGCTTTTTGTGCTTTAAATACTCACCCCAAAACAACCCAAGAATTCCGGAAGCGATAATGATCCCGGGCATCACCCACACGAGAGCATCTGGGCCGGTTCCACCGATCATGAGCGGGAAATTCATCAGCACCAGTACGAAGACAGCCACGAGGCCGCACGCTGAAACAAACGGTGCGATGACCCGAGTGAAGAGGTTGTAGCTCTTCTCTTGCTTGTTGAGCCATGCCATGATGGACACGCTCACCACTGCGAGCAGGAAGACTAGGCCAAACGCCGCGGCGTTGGTCAACCACGTAAAGAGTGTGAGGACTGGGAACAGTTCGCCCATCTCGCTGCCATTTCCGGCCAGCGCAAAGCCTCCCACTACGACGAAAGCAATGGAAGTCTGAGTGAGGGACCCGGCTATAGGAGCCCCTTTGGACGATGACATCGCAAACTTCTCGGGAAGGACACGTGAGCGCCCTAGGGAGAAAAAGTATCGCGCTGCGGCGTTATGGAACGCCACGAGAGCAGCAATAAGCGAGGTTACAAATAGGCAGTTCGCGATGTTTGCGGCGAATACCGAATATTCGCCCAACCACGCGAAGACCAAATCCGGACCAAGCTCAGTTGCCTTGTCGATGATCACGGACGGCCCCACTCCCTGAGCGAACGCCCATGCCGAAAGGGCGTAGAAAAGGGCAATCGTTCCCACGGCAATATAGGTAGCTTTCGGGACAGTCCGCTCTGGATCACGCGCTTCTTCTGAGTAGATTGCACCCGACTCAAACCCCATAAAGGCTGCAATTCCAAAGGCAAGGAGAACGCCTATACCATCAGTGAAGAATTGGCTCGGGCGTACCGTCTCCGCAGTAATGCCCTCTGGGGCAACGCCAAGAGAAAGAACTGAGACTGCAGCAACAACAACGAACTCGAGGGCTACCAATACGCCTAAGACTTTGGCGGAAAAATCAACATTGCTGACACCCATGACGGCCACCAAGAGCCAACCAGCCAAGGCGGCGACCCACCACGAGATAGTCGTGCCAAACCAACCGTTGATCAGGTTGGCAAGAGAGAACCCGAAGATCCCGTAGAGACCAACCTGCATCATGTTGTAAGAAACCAGCGCCAGAATCGCCGCTGCGATTCCTTGACGGTTGCCCAGCCCCTCAGACACATAGGCGTAGAAGGCTCCTGAGTTCTGAATCTTCGAACTCATGATTCCGTACCCAACTGCAAAGAACACGAGGATGATCCCAAGCGCTAAGTAGCTCCAAGGGACCCCTAACAATCTGGATACCGCGAAGTTGGTCGGCACTCCTCCCGCGAGCACAGTAAGAGGTGCCGACGCCGCGATAATCATGAAGACAAGCGACGTTGTTCCTAGGCGCCCGGCGCCCAGGCCGCCCTTTGGTTTGGTGGGAGCCCGGTGCCCGGGCTGTACATTTCGAGCGGGTAGCACTGGTGACTGCGTCGATGTGTCCACGCCAACTCCTCCTTACTAGCTATGTCGGCCCGATAATCCACCGGACATGTCCGGTGGCTTTCGGTGTATAGCTAGTAATTGTGTCGCACCACACATGCAAATAGTTGTTTGTGCGTGCTCACGATTTGCCTATGAGTGCTGTCACATCACATTGTCTCGAATACTATGCACAACAAGACAATGCTGACACCTCCTGTAAAGGAGATGCCAGCATTATTAGCAGCGAATTTAATGCACTATTTATGCATTCGCATAAGGGTTAGGCATGGCAATGTACTGCAGCGACGTGTACTCTTCGATGCCCTCGGCACCGCCCTCGCGGCCCATGCCGGACTGCTTCACGCCACCGAACGGGGCGGCGGCGTTGGAGATAACTCCGGCGTTGAAGCCCATGAGGCCGAACTCAAGGCCGTCGCCAACGCGCCACATACGGTTGGAATCCTCGGTGAACACGTAGGAGGCCAAGCCGTACTCCGTGTCATTCGCAAGCGCGATGGCTTCCTTCTCATCGGAGAAGGTCAGGATCGGAGCGATCGGTCCGAAGATCTCCTCCTGGGCCACGCGGGCATCACGGGAGACGTTCGTGAGAACGGTAGGGGAGTAGAAGTAGCCCTTGCCCTCACCCGGCTTGCCACCGATGAGGACCTTGGCGCCCTTGGCCACGGCGTCGTCGACAAGCGCGGTGATGTTATCCAGTGCCTTCTTCTCCACGAGCGGGCCGCAGGTAACGCCCTCATCGAGGCCGTTGCCCACCTTGAGCTCACCGATGCGCTTGGCGAACTTCTCCGCAAACTCGTCAGCGACGGACTCGTGGACGATGAATCGGTTAGCCGCGGTGCAGGCTTCACCAATGTTGCGCATCTTGGCGCCCATTGCGCCCTCAACGGCCTGGTCGATGTCGGCGTCCTCAAAGACGATGAACGGAGCGTTGCCGCCCAGCTCCATCGAGGTGCGCAGGACGTTGTCGGCGGCTGCCTTAAGCAGGGTTTTGCCCACCGGGGTAGAGCCAGTAAAGGAAATCTTGCGCAGGCGGGAATCCGCCATGATCGGCTCGGAGATGGCAGAGGCCGACTTACCGGAGACCACGTTCACCACACCTGCCGGAACGCCGGCATCAATCATGGTCTGTGCGAAGTACTGGGTGGTCAGCGGCGTCAGCTTGGCCGGCTTCACCACCATGGTGCAACCAGCGGCGATGGCCGGGGCAATCTTGCGAGTAGCCATAGCCAGCGGGAAGTTCCACGGGGTAATAAGCAGGCACGGGCCCACGGGCTTGCGGCGGGTAATCATGCGCAGGGTGCCCTCCGGCGCCGGCAAGGTGCGGCCGTAGTTGCGTACAGCTTCCTCACTAAACCAGCGCAGGTACTCAGCGCCGTAGGTGACCTCACCATAGGACTCCGCCAGCGGCTTGCCCATCTCGAGGGTCATCAGCGCAGCGAACTCATCCTTGCGCTCCTGCACCAGGTCAAAGGCGCGGCGCAGCAGGTCGGAGCGTTCACGCGTAGACGTGCGTGCCCACTCATCCTGCACGGCGCAGGCAGCATCCATAGCCTTCTTCGCGTCCTCAGAAGTAGCGGACGCAAGGGTGGCAATAACCTCACCGGTTGCCGGGTTTTCTACATCGAAGGTGGCGCCATCGGAGGCGTCCACCCACTCACCGTTAATCAGCAAGCCGGTCGGAACCTTGGCCAGCAGCTCGTCAATATTGACCTTGTTGTTTTCACTCATGGTTCTTTTTTACCCTCCCAAATGGAATTTGTCTGCCAGTTGGCGTGCCGCTCCTGAAAGAAGCTGAACATCAGCCCCAACCAGGGCAAATGATGCTCCAGATTCTAAATATTTCTGAGCCTGCTCAAGGTTGAAAGCGTTGACGCCTACCTTCTTTCCGGAAGCGCGGACTGCTTCAAATGTGTGATTGACCGCCTCGAGTACATCCGAATGGGTCTGCTGGCCCAGGAGCCCCATCGAGGCCGCTAGGTCCGAAGGCCCGACGAAGATGTTGTCCACGCCTTCGACGGCCACGATGTCTTCCACGTTCTCCACTGCGGTCGCAGACTCGATCTGCACCGTGAGGCTCACCGTGTCCGAAGCGTTGGTGAGGTAGTTCTCCACGCCGTTCCACCGCGAGGAGCGGGCCAGAGCCGAGCCGACGCCGCGTACACCGCGGGGCGGGTAGTGCATAGCCGCGACTGCCGCCTCAGCTTCCTCGGCCGTATCAATCATGGGCACCATGAGGTTTTGTGCGCCCAGGTCCAGGTACTGCTTGATCAGCGCGGTGTTGTTCACCGGCACGCGAACCACGCGCGTCAGGCCATAGGCATCGGTGGCGCGCAGCAAGGAGAGGACGGTCTCCAGGCCATAAGGAGAATGCTCACCGTCGATCAGCGTCCAGCTAAAGCCAGCTGAGGCGATGATCTCCGCCGCGGCCTCCGAGCCAGAACAAATCCATGCGCCGACGAGTGGCTCCTCGGCCTTCTCAAGGACGTCCGTGAACGTGGGCGGCAACTTTACTGGAATCGGCATGTGATGGACCCCAACTTTCCATAGTCAGCGTGGACGGTATCGCCCGGTTCGACCCACATGGGCTTGGTGAAGGAACCGGCGAGGATGATGTCATCGGCGGCCAGGCTGTCGCCGTGGGCGTGGAGTTTGTTGGCAAGCCATGCCACGCCCATTGCCGGGTGGTTGAGCACGGCCGCCGCCACACCCGTATCTTCGATGGACTCGTTGCGGTAGAGCAGTGCGGACACCCAGCGCAGATCGACTTCCGCAGGGTCTACCGGATTGCCGCCATAAACCATGGCGCCGAGCGCCGCATTATCCGAAATCGTGTCGACGATCGTGCGGCCCTCCATCTCGATGCGGGAGGAGAGGATCTCCAGCGCCGGGACGACGTACTCCGTCGCGCGCAGCACGTCGAAAATGCTGCAATTTGGCCCCTTCAGCTCTTCCTTGAGCACGAAGGCCAGCTCGACCTCGATGCGGACGTTAGAGAACTGTGCGTGCTCGATGGTGGAGCCGTTCTCGTAAACTTGGTCCTCAAAAATCGCACCGTAATCGGGTTCGGTGATTCCCGTGGCCTCCTGCATGACCTTTGAGGTCAGGCCAATTTTGCGGCCCACGAGGCGGCGCCCACTTTCCTCACCGCGGCGTACCCATTCGCGCTGCACCGCATAGGAATCCTCGATGCTCATCTCCGGGAAACGGGCAGTCAGCAGTGGGACCATCGTGCGGTCCTTTTCGGCTTGCGCCAGTTCATCTGCGATAGCGATGTGCTGTTTCTCATCCAGCATGTACTTCGCTCCTTAAGGTGTTGTAGAACGTGTTTGTTCTGTTTAACAGGTTTGTTGAACCTGAAGGTTTCACGTGAAACGACAACGCGGCCCCGCGATATGTGCGCTTGCTTCTCGACGCCACGGGGCCACGTTCATCAACCTGAGTACTTAGGTCGTTTTAGAGCTGGTGTCCCAGCTTGTACTCGCCTTGCTTCCACTCCGGCATCTCCTCCGCATCTTCCTTGCGGGTGTAGGAGAAGCCATCCGCGCCAATGGTGGCCTCCAGCTCGGACTCATCCTCACGGGCAACCAGCGGCACCGGGTTGCCGTCCAAGTCGAGGACGGTGGAGCCATCGCGGTACCAAGAAGGAACAACCGGGGTTCCCCACCAGTCGCGGCGCTGGTTATCGTGGACATCCCAGGTCACGACCGGGTTATCCGGGTCGCCGGTGTAGTAGTCCTGGGTGTAGATCTCTACGCGGTGGCCGTCCGGGTCGCGCAGGTACAGGTAGTACGCATTGGAAACACCGTGGCGGCCCGGGCCGCGCTCAATACGGTCGGACTCGCGCATCGCACCCAACTTGTCACAAATCGCGATGATGTTGTGCTTCTCGTGGGTAGCAAACGCGATGTGGTGCATACGCGGGCCATCGCCACCGGTCATGGCGGTGTCGTGCACCGTCGGCTTACGGCGCATCCATGCGGCGTAAACAGTTCCCTCCTCATCGCGGATGTCCTCGGTGGTGCGGAAGCCGAGCTCCTCCATGTACTTCACAGCGGAAGGAACGTCCGGGGTGATCTGGTTGAAGTGGTCGAGGCGTACCAGCGCACCAGGGATGTGGGCGTCGTATGCCCAGGCAAGACGCTCGACGTGCTCTACCTCGTAGAAGAACTCGTACGGGAAGCCCAGCGGGTCCTGGACGCGGACGGAATCACCGATGCCCTTGACAAAGCCATCCTTGTTGCGGCGCACCTCACAGCCGCGCGCCTTGTAGAATTCCTCCGCGAGGTCCAGGTCTTCCGGGGAACGGACGCGGAAGGAGAACGCAGCGACGGCAGCGACAGGGCCCTGACGCAGCACGAGGTTGTGGTGGATGAACTCCTCGTAAGTGCGGAGGTAGATTTCGTTCTCGTTCTCCTCGGTGACGACAAGACCGAGGGTGTCAACGTAGAACTTTCGGGATGCAGCGAGATCGGTAACGATGATCTCCATGTAGGCACAACGCAGAATGTCGGGGGCCTGAATGTCAGCCATGATGGCTCCTTAGTTAGTTAGTGGTGGGGGAGTAGTGAGGGCGAGCGGACGTTACTGGTCCTGCTTGCCAAAGACCGGGTTGTGTACCTTGTCCAGGTTGATGTGAACGGCCTGCTGATCGGTGTAGAAGTCGATCGAGCGGTAGCCGCCCTCGTGGCCCAGGCCGGAAGCCTTGACGCCGCCGAACGGGGTGCGCAGGTCACGGACGTTATTGGAGTTGAGCCACACCATGCCGGCCTCAACATTCTGAGCGAAGTTGTGGGCGCGCTTCAGATCCGAGGTCCACACATAGGCGGCAAGGCCGTACTTCGTGTTGTTGGCCAGCTCAAGTGCCTCTTCGTCGGTATCAAACGGGGTGATGGCCACGACGGGGCCGAAGATCTCTTCCTGGAAGATGCGGGCGTCCGGCTTGACGTCAACGAAGACGGTCGGCTGAACAAAGTTGCCTTCCTCAAAGCCCTCCGGGCGCTCTCCGCCGGCGGCCAGCGTGGCCTCCTGCTTGCCGATCTCGATGTAGGAGGTGACCTTCTCGTAGTGCTCCGGGTGGACCAGAGCGCCGACCTCGGTGGTGGGGTCGGAAGGCAGGCCCACCTTCACGCGCTTAGCCTGTGCGGTGTAGCGCTCCACGAACTCGTCGTAGATATCGCGCTGAACCAGGATGCGGGAGCCGGCGGTGCAACGCTCACCGTTGAGGGAGAAGACGCCGAAGATGCAGGCATCAATCGCGGTCTCCAGGTCGGCATCGCTGAAGACGATGGCGGGGGACTTGCCGCCCAGCTCCATCGACAGACCCTTGAGGTGCGGGGCCGCATTACCAAAGATGATCTGGCCAGTGCGGGACTCGCCGGTGAAGGAAATCAGCGGGACGTCCGGGTGCTTGACCAGCGGGTCGCCGGCGTAACCTTCCTCGCCGAAGCCGTTGACCAGGTTGAAGACGCCCTTCGGCAGGCCGGCCTCCTCGAAGATGCCTGCCCACAACTGTGCAGAGAGGGGGGTGAACTCAGCTGGCTTGAGGACGACGGAGTTACCGGTGGCGATAGCCGGGGCCAACTTCCAGGACTCCAGCATGAACGGAGTGTTCCACGGGGTAATCAGGCCCGCCACGCCAATCGGCTTACGGTTG
Source organism: Corynebacterium aurimucosum ATCC 700975 (assembly GCF_007672725.1). Lineage (GTDB taxonomy): Bacteria > Actinomycetota > Actinomycetes > Mycobacteriales > Mycobacteriaceae > Corynebacterium > Corynebacterium hesseae. Next base: position 114,155 of record NZ_VDTC01000005.1, on the reverse strand, counting down.
ACGTAGTTGATCTGACGGCCCGGCACCTTGTAGGCGTCGTCAGCCTGCGCCACGATCAGATCAGCGAAGAAGCGGAAGTTCTCCGCTGCGCGCTTGGCCTGACCGTTGGCCTGCGTGATGGGCAAGCCGGAGTCGAAGGATTCCCACGCGGCAAGCTTGTCTGCGCGGGTTTCGACGATGTCCGCAATCTTGTTCAAGACGCGGGCGCGCTCGCGCGGCAGGGCCTTGGACCACGGGCCGTTCTCAAAGGCATCCTTAGCGGCAGCAACCGCCTTGTCAATGTCCTCCGGCTTGCCGGAAGCAGCCTTGATGTAGGGCTTGTTCGTGACCGGATCCAGGACCTCGAATTCATCACCGTCTACCGACGAGACAAACTCGCCGTTGATGTAGTGAAGAATCTTCTCGGGGAGATCGGTGGGCTTAGCAGCATCGTTGTTCGTAGCCATGGGTGGTTTACACTCCTTAGTTGTTTTTCTTGCGATAGGTGTTGAGGGTGGTCAGTCGGTGTTGCCTGGCCACTTTTTCTATGTAGGCGGGTTCGGCGCCAGCCTCGATGAGGCTGACCAATTGCTCGTGTTCACGCGTTGACTCTTGGGCTCTCTCCGGCACGTAGCGAAACGTCGAGACGCGGTGGTATTCCAATTGCCTCCATTGGTCCACCACCAAGTCCTTCAACCTCTCGTTCGGGCACTTGGAGAAGAGAACGCTATGAAATTCTTTGTTGAGCTGGGTGAATTCCTCTGGATCGTGGTGGATATCGAGCTCCCGCATGCGCTGGTTGATCTCCCGTGCCCGGGCAATATCCTCCGCGTTGAGATACGGGGCGGATTGGGCCGTGGCATTGGCTTCCACGGTGGCCACGATGTCCATGGATTCGTAATAGGCCTCGCGGTTATACGTGGTAACGCTGGCACCGACGTTGCGCTCGTAGGTGACCATTCCTTCCGCTTCGAGTTGCCGGATGGCTTCGCGGACGGGAACTACGCTGATTCCCAAGTCATCCGCGATTGCGGCCAACACGAGGCGGTATCCGGGTTCATACTCGCGAGTACGAATCTTTTCACTTATCCAGTTATAGGCCTGTTGGGACTTGCTTTCCCCAGCTGGTGTAGCGGGTTCTGTCATTGATCACCCGCCTTTCCATCACGGAACGCGATATAGGCTTCCTTATTCGCTCCGGTGGGCGGGAAGAGACCGTCCAAGCTGGCGCCCGTCTCTACCTGGGAAGCAACCCACTCATCCTCGTGCTCCTTGGCCAGAGCGGCCTCGGCAACCTCGGCTGCGATGTCGCGGGGAATCACCACGACGCCGTCATCGTCGCCGACGATGATGTCACCGGGAAGGACGGTGGCGTTACCGCAGGAGACGGCGATGTCGCTATCCCACGGAACGTGTTTGCGTCCGAGAACGCAGGGGTGCGCGCCCTGGGTGAAGACGGGAAGGCCAATCTCCTTGACGGCCTCGTAGTCGCGCACGCCGCCATCGGTCACGACGCCGGCAGCACCGCGCACCTTGGCGCGCAGCGCCAGAATGTCACCGAGCGTTCCGGAACCGGATTCCTGGCGAGCCTCGATGACGATGACCTCACCCTCCTTGACCGTGTCGAAGACCTTCTTCTGCTCGTTGAGGCCGCCCCCGTGAGACTTGAACAGATCCTCACGGCCAGCCACGAAGCGCAAGGTGCGGGCGACGCCCACCATCTTGGTTCCCTTGGCTTGCGGGTACACGCCTTCGATCACGGATTGGTTGATTCCGCGCTTGCGCAGCTGAGCGGATAGGCCGGCGGTCGGGGCCTTCTCCAGAGCAGCCTTAAGCTCCGGGTCGAGGCCGCCCTCATCCTTGGGGGGAAGGCCAGCAGATTCGCGGTCACCGTAGGCATCCTCGCGCTGCTTATCGTCAACGTAGGGCAGATTGCCCAGCTGCGGATCGAAGGAGGCGGGGACTTCCTTCACGGTGGTCTTCAGCTTGCCGGAGCTCACGCCTCCTGGAACGTCGACCTCAACCTCCACGACGTCACCAGGCTCGATAACGGAAGATCCAGCAGGGGTGCCGGTGAGGATGATGTCACCGGTCTCCAGTGTCATGTGCTGGGAAAGGTCGGCAACAAACTGGGCGAGAGGGAAGATGAGGTCTTCATCGGACGAGGTTCCCTCCTGAACAACCTCGCCATTGACCCACGTGCGCAGGCGCAGGCCCTTGGGGTCGATCCCCTGGGCGTCGATAAGCTCCGGCCCAATGGGGGTGTACCCATCGCGCGACTTGGAACGGGTGTTGGAGCCCTTGTCCTGAACCTTGTAGTCATACAGGCCAATGTCGTTCGAGGCGGTCACGTAGGCAACGTGCTTCCACGCATCCTCGAGGGATACGTTGCGGGCCGGAGTGCCGATGATGAGTGCGATTTCGCCTTCGAAGGCCAACAGTTCGGTTCCTTCGGGGCGCTCGACTACCCCGTCCGACTCAGCCAGCGTGCTCGTCGCCTTGAGGAAGTAACTCGGGGTCTTGGGCCAGCGACCGCGCTGTGCCGCGCGGGACTCAAAGGCCACATGGACAGCGATCATTTTGCCCGGTTTAACCGGCAAGAACTCAGGTACAGCCATGAAGAATCCTTAATTGTGAACAAATCCTTGCCCAGATCGTATATTATCCTTGGCACCACCGCAAGTGGTTCAACTCACACGCTTTTCCGTATATGGCACACCCCATGCCGAAAGGAATCTCACTATGTCGCACGCAACTGTCACGCCGACAATTTCGACGGCCGAACGCCGCCGCGTCGTCGCCGCGACGACCATCGGTACCGCCATCGAGTGGTACGACTACTTCCTCTATGCAGCAGTGGCCGGACTCGTGTTCAACCACCTCATGTTCGGTCCGCTCGAAGGCGGCCTGGCCACCATCATCTCCTTCCTGACCGTTGGCTTGTCCTTCCTGTTCCGCCCGGTCGGCGCCTTCCTGGCCGGGCACTTTGCCGACCGCTTCGGACGCCGCGTGGTCCTCATGGTCACGCTCATCGCCATGGGCGGCGCAACCACCCTGATTGGCGTTCTGCCAACCTATGAAACCGCCGGCATCTGGGCGCCGATTCTCCTCATCACCTTGCGCATCATCCAGGGCATCTCTGCTGGTGGCGAATGGGGCTCCGCGGTGCTCATGGCAGTGGAACACGCCCCGACTGACAAGCGCGGCCTCTACGGCGCAGGCCCCCAGATCGGCGTGCCCGCCGGCCTGCTGCTCTCCTCCGGCGTGCTGTCCATCATGAACACCATCGCGCCTGGCGACGCCTTCATGGACTGGGGCTGGCGCGTTCCCTTCCTCCTCTCCTTCGTCCTCGTCTTGGTGGGCTACCTCATCCGCATGGGCGTCGACGAGTCCCCGGTGTTCGCGGAGATCGCGGAACGCGAAGAGGAAGAAGCCACCAACCCCATTGGCACGCTGTTTAAGAAGTTCACCCCGCTCGTCCTGGTCGCCGCGCTCGTCTTCGCAGGCAACGGCACCGTCGGATACATGACTACGGGCGGCTACATCCAGCGCTACGCCACCGACCCGGAGGGCCCCGTCGCACTCGACCGCGGTGATGTCCTCAACGCCGTGACCGTGTCTGCCTTCTCGTGGGCCTTGACCACTTTGTTCGCCGGTTTCATCTCGGACTACATCGGCCGCCGAAATACCTACCTCCTGGGATTCATCTTGCAGGGCATCGGCGCTGCCGCCCTCTTCCCACTGGTCAATACCGGAAGCCTCGGGCTTCTCTACGGCGCACTCCTCTTCCTCACCGTGGGCCTGGGCCTGACCTACGGCGCGCAATCCGCGATGTACGCAGAACTATTCCCCGCCTCGATTCGCGCCACGGGTGTGTCCATCACCTATGCCCTCGGCTCGGTCCTGGGCGGCGCCTTCGCCCCCATGATTGCCGCTTCGCTCGTCGAGGCAACTGGTACCACTTTTGCGGTGTCGGGCTACCTCGTATCTGCTTCGATCGTCGGCTTCATCTGCACCTTCATCCTGCGTGAGCGCAAGGGAATCGCGCTCGGCGCGGAACACGAGGCCGAGCAATCCCGAGGACACTTCATCTTCAGCCCGCGCTAGACGACGCCCCTCCACATGAGCCCTCACGATTTCACAAGGGCCATTGTGCGAGGCGGGCATATCATATATGATTCCCTTCTAAGACCCAGCTCACATCTCAGAGACGCCTTGAACTGAGTCACCACCCTCAAGAGCAAAGCTCACATGGCAGTAGGGGAGTGGCCGCTACCCCCACCACCCCTTCGTTCTCGTTCATTACAACCGCTGACTAAGGAGTCCACAGTGCAGTTCCACCACAATGGCTATGTTTCGGAAGACCCCCGCGTGCACGAGCCCGCCGGGTACGGCGTCGATCGCGCTTCTGAACTTCCAGATGAAATAGACGTTCTCATTGTGGGCTCCGGGCCCGCAGGCATGATCGCCGCGGCACAGCTCGCGATGTTTCCCAGCGTCAATACGCGCATCATTGAGCGTCGCCCGCATCGCCTCGAGCTCGGCCAGGCCGACGGCATCCAGTCCCGCTCCGTAGAGACCTTCCAGGCCTTTGGCTTTGCTAAGGAAATCACGGAAGAGGCCTATGAAATCACGGAGATGGCCTTCTGGAACCCGGATCCGAATGATCGCTCCAAGATTGTCCGCGGTGCCTGCCCTGTTGATGATGAACAAGGAATCTCCGAATTCCCACACCTCATTGTCAACCAGGCCCGTGTGTTGGATTACTTCGCCCGCTATGCACACCGCGCGCCCGGCCGCATCACCCCGGACTATGGCTGGAATTTTGTCTCCCTAGAGGTAGGGGAGGGCGAATACCCGGTGACGGTGCACCTCGAGGATGTCGACGGCAACCCGCGCGACGTTCGCGCTAAGTACGTCGTCGGTTGCGATGGCGCTAAGTCACGCGTCCGCAAGTCCATCGGCCGCTCGCTCAAGGGCGACCAGGCTAACCACGCGTGGGGTGTCATGGACGTTGTCGTTGACACCGATTTCCCGGACTGGCGCACCAAGTGCGCCATCCACTCCCAGGCCGGCTCTATCCTCCACATCCCGCGCGAGGGCGGCTACCTCTGCCGCGTGTACGTCGATCTCGGCGTGGTGCCAGAGGATGACAACCACAAGGTCCGCAACACGCCGATTGAGAAGATCATCGAGAAGGCGAACGAGATTTACGCCCCCTATTTCGTCGACGTCAAGATGGTGGCGTGGCATTCCGTTTATGAAGTGGGCCACCGCCTTGTCGACGCCTTCGACGATAACGACGACGACCCACGCGTCTTCCTCACCGGCGACGCCTGCCATACCCACTCGGCAAAGGCGGGACAGGGCATGAACGTCTCCATGCAGGATGGCTTCAACATTGGATGGAAGCTCGGCCACGTCCTCGACGGCCGCGCGCCGAAGGAGCTTCTCAACACGTACCACGGTGAGCGCCAGCCGGCCGCCCAGAACCTCATCAACTTCGACCGCGAGTGGTCGACCCTCATGGCCACCCCGACAGAGGAGCTCGATGATCCGGAGGCAGTGGAGAAGTACTACGTTGCCGCGGAGGAGTTCGCCGCCGGCATGATGACGCAGTATGAGGAAAACCTGATCGTCGGCACTACCCAGCAACAAGACCTTGCTACCGGCTTCCCGGTGGGCAAGCGCTTCAAGTCCTTTGAGGTCCTGCGCCGCTGCGACGCCTACCCTCAGCACCTGGGCCACCAGCACACCGCGGATGGCCGCTACCGCATCTACGCCTTTGCCGATGCCCCCAAGGCCGGCGAGGACTCCACGCTGAGCCAGTGGGCCGAGAAGGTCGGGCCCATCCTGGCCAAGTTCACCCCCGAAGGGGCTGACGAGAATACCTACTTCGATGTGAAGGCCATCTACCAGCAGACGAACCACCACGACTACGAGATTCTCGACGCCCCTCTTCTCTTCCGCCCCCGCAACGGCAAGTTCAATGTTCCGAATTGGGAGAACGTCTTCAACGCACTCCCCGGGGACAAGGACATCTTTGAAGGCCGCGGCATTTCCCGTGACGGAGCCGTCGTCATCGTTCGCCCGGACCAGTACGTCGGCGCCGTCCTCCCACTCGATGATCCATCAGCGGTCGAGGACTACTTCTCCTCCGCGCTCATCAAGCTCAAGTAGTTCCGCTCTCAAGCTCACGTAGCTTCACACGTGTCAGGGCCCGGCATCGTGCCGGGCCCTTTTTGCCGCCTTGCCGAAACCGCCCTCATGGACACAGGGGGTTGGGACCGCCAAGTACAGCACCTAGGTTTCACGTGAAACACTCACGCATCGGTCCCTTCAGCTCGTCCATCCGCTCACCACGGGGGTACCCGCCAGTGCATTATCTGTACGGCGGAAGGTATCGGTGTTAGAGTCAGTGATATGAAGAACACAGTTAACCTTTGGTGGTGGCGCGCGTAACCCGCGGGCCTCGTTGTTCTCCCATATTTAAGGCCCGCAGCTGCGGGCTTTTCGGCGTTTTGCTCTCTTGCGAAGCTCGCGGCAGCACACAAAACCGTTAAAGAAAGACAGAATATGCCGTACACAGCCACACGCGAGGTCAGGTACACATCCGACGCCAGCGCACTCTTTTATGCCCTCGCCACCCCACAGAACTCCCTGCTCTTAGAGTCCGCGGACATCGAGTCCAAGAAAAACCTCACGTGCATCGCCATCACCAAGGCCGCACTCAAGGTGGTGTGCCGGGGCCAGGAGGCCACCGCCACCGCGTTGACACCATCGGGTCACCTTCTTATCGACGAACTCCGCGCGGACTTCCAATCACGGATCATCCACAGCTCAGAAGGCAGCGTCACCTTCCGCTTCGCTCTCCCCACCGAGCACGACGAGCGCGCCCGCCTCCGCGCCACCTCCACCGCCGATATTCTGCGCACGTTGCAGTTCAGCCAGCTCTACTCCGGCGAGTCCCTCCCGTTCCTTGGTGGCGGATTCGCCTTCGACTACGTCGCCACGTTCGAGGAACTGCCACCGGTGCCGGACGGCCCAAACGTGTATCCGGATTATGAATTTCTCGTCGCCGAGCACGTCCTCACGGTGGACCACCTCACCAAGAGAGCAAATATTGAGGGGTGGGGCGTCGACAAGCGCGCGCTCGAAGCGGAGCTCGACCGTGCCGCTGCCACCGAGCCCATCACCCCAGAAGCCCCCGCACCGCGCGAGACCATCAGCGCACGCGCCAGCATCGATGACGCTGCTTTCCGCCGCCACGTCGAGCGCCTCCAAGACAACGTACATGCAGGCGATATCTATCAGGTCGTGCCCTCCCGCGCGTTCAGCCTCGACTGCCCGGATGCCTTTGCCGCCTACCGCACGCTGCGAGAGACCAACCCCTCGCCGTATATGTTCTACCTGCGCGGTACCGAGCACGAGCTTTTCGGCGCTTCCCCCGAATCCAACCTGAAGTACACGGCCTCTGACCGGCAGGTGCAGCTCTACCCGGTTGCCGGCACCCGTCCGCGCGGTGCGACCCACGAGCTGGATATCCGCAATGAGCTCGAGATGCGCACCGATTCCAAAGAGGTCTCGGAGCACATCATGCTGGTGGACCTGGCCCGCAACGACCTCGCTCGCGTCGCCGTCCCCGGCACCAGAAAGGTCGCCGACCTGCTCCAGGTGGACCGCTACTCGCGCGTCATGCACCTGGTTTCCCGGGTCGTCGCCACGCTGCACGAGGATTTCGACGCCCTCGACGCCTACCGAGCCTGCATGAATATGGGCACGCTCACCGGCGCTCCGAAGCTGCGCGCCATGGAGCTCATCCGCGAAACCGAAGGTACTCGCCGCGGCTCCTTCGGCGGCGCAATCGGCTACCTGCGCGGCGATGGCTCGATGGATAACTGCATCGTCATCCGTTCCGCCTACGTCAAGGATGGCACGGCCGTCGTCCAGGCCGGCGCGGGAGTCGTGCGCGATTCCGTCCCACAATCCGAGGCCGATGAAACGGTACATAAAGCCTACGCGGTGCTCAGCGCCATTGCCCAGGCACACAACGCATCTCTGGAGGTCATCCGATGAATCCACACGTCGTCCTCATCGATAACCACGATTCCTTCGTCTACAACCTCGTCGACGCCCTCGCCGGCTATAACACCACCGTCTTCCGCAACACCGTGCCCGTGGAGGAGGTCCTCGCCGCCCAGCCCGATATCATCATCCTCTCGCCCGGCCCGGGTCATCCCCGCGACGCCGGATCGATGATGCAGCTTATCGACGCCTCCCTCGGCCGCATCCCCATCCTCGGTATCTGCTTGGGCTTCCAGGCGCTCCTTGATCACTTCGGCGGCACCGTCGAGCCCTGCGGCCCAGTCCACGGCTCCTCCGTACCCATGACGCTGACCGACGCCGGCGCCAGCCACCCTCTCTTTCAGGGTCTCACCACCGATTCCGAGCCCGATAACCCGAACTATGTTGGCCGCCTCGTCCCCGTTGCGCGTTACCACTCCTTAGGCTGCGCGAACGTTCCCGCCCAAATGCGCAGTCTCGCCGAGACCGAGACCGCCATTGGTCCCGTCATCATGGCCGCAGAAACACTCGACGGCATGGCTCTCGGCCTCCAGTTCCACCCAGAATCACTCCTCACGCCGACGGGACCGATCATGATCGAGCGGTGTATTAATCAACTTTCTGTTCACCCCACCATTGAAGGATCCAAGTAATGACTGATAATAAGGCATTGACGACATTGCAAGCTTTCCTCGACATCCAAGAGCCGACCCTGGAGCAAGCCATCGAGGTCTTCACCCCACTGACGGTAGGGGAGTATGACGATATCCATATCGCCGCTCTCCTGACCCACATCCGCACCCGCGGAGAGACCTTCGCTGATGTCGCCGGCGCGGCACGCGCTTTCATCAAGGCCGGCCGACCATTCCCTGTCACCGGCAAGGGGCTCATGGACACCGCAGGAACCGGCGGCGATGGCGCTAACACCATCAACGTCACGACCGGCGCTTCCCTCGTCGCCTCCGCGGGCGGAGTCAAGATGGTCAAGCACGGCAACCGCTCTGTCTCCTCCAAGTCTGGCTCAGCCGACGTCCTGGAAGCCCTCGGCATCCCGCTTGATCTCGACCCAGACCGCGCAGTCCGCCAGCTCGAGGCATCCAATTTCACCTTCCTCTTTGCACCGGCCTACAACCCGGCCGTCGCCCACGTGCAACCGGTGCGCAAGGGCCTCGGCGTCTCCACTCTCTTCAACACCATGGGCCCGCTCCTGAGCCCCGGCCGCCCGGAGTTCCAAATCATGGGCATAGCCAACCCCGAGCAAGGCCAGCTCATCGCTGAGGTCTTCAAGGACCTCGGCCGCACCCGCGCGCTCGTGGTCCACGGTGCTGGCACCGATGAGATTGCCGTTCACGGCACCACCCAGGTCTGGGAGCTTCGCGACGGCACCATTAGCCACTACGAGCTCACCCCCGAAGACCTCGGCATTTCCCGCCACGAGTTGACCGACCTTGCCGGCGGCAACGGGGAAGAAAACGCGAAGGCCCTCCGGGCGGTTTTTGCCGGTACGGGCAAGCCGGCCCATCACGACGCGATCGTCGCCACCGCCGGCGCCATGTTCTATCTCAACGGCACAACCGACACCATCCAAGACGGCGTCGCGCACGCCAACCAACTCATCCAGGACGGCACCGTGGCCGCATGGCTGAAGAAGCACGAGGAGGCGAACTATGGCTCTGCCGACCGTGCTTGAGGGGATCGTCGCCAAGCGCCGCACGCACCTACCAGCCATCCGTGAGCGCCTCGCCCACGTGGACCTCACGACTCTCCCGCGCTCTGAGCGTTCCTTCTACGACGCGCTCAACGGGACCAACCGTTTCATCATGGAATGCAAGTCCGCGTCCCCGTCGCTCGGCCTCATCCGTGAGCATTATGAACCGGGAGCCATCGCCCGCGTGTATTCGCGCTACGCCTCGGCCATCTCTGTCCTCTGTGAACCGGACCGTTTCGGTGGTGACTATGACCATCTGCAGACCGTGGCGCTGTCCACGCACCTGCCGGTCTTGTGCAAAGACTTCATTATCGATCCGATCCAGGTGTATGCCGCGCGTTACTTTGGCGCCGACGCCATTTTGCTCATGATGTCCAGCGTCGATGATGAGACTTATGCAGAGCTCAAACATCTAGCAGATTCCCTTGGGCTCGACGTTCTCACTGAGGCGATCACTGAGGACGAAGTCGAGCGCGCTACTGCCTTTGGCGTGGACGTCATTGGCATTAACAACCGCAACCTTCACGACCTCAGCATCGATCTCACCCGGTCCGAGCGCCTGTCTCGCTTTGTGCCCTCCGGCAAAGTTATGGTTTCGGAATCCGGCATCCGCAACAACCAGACTGTGCGCCGCCTTGGGTCTCATGCCAACGCATTCCTTGTTGGCTCCCAACTCACGGGTACGCCTGATATCGATCGTGCTGCACGCGAGCTTGTCTATGGTCACAATAAGGTCTGCGGACTTACGGCGTGGTCTGCAGCTCAGGCCGCCCGCGCCGCCGGCGCAGTCTACGGAGGACTCATCTTCGAAGAGGCATCGCCGCGCAGTGTTTCACGTGAAACCGCGCTCGACATCATCGCCCACGAACCCGATCTCAGCTACGTCGCGGTCTCTCGCCGCACCACTGGCTGGGAAGAGCTCGCTTTCGACGGCATTGCCGCCCTACAGATCCATGCCCCTTACCAGGGGAGCACGGAGGCCGAGCTCCAACTCATTGAGTCCGTCCGCGCTGTAGCGGGGGACCGGCAGATATGGCGCGCCATCGATATGACGGCGCCACACGGCCCGGTGCTCGCCTCTGCGCTTGCCGACGCCTCCGACATGCTCATCCTCGATGCTGGCGCCGGCGGCACGGGTAGCTCCTTCGATTGGTCAACAATTCCCGACAACGTCAAAGATAAGGCACTTCTCGCGGGTGGCCTTAAACCCGAGAACCTTCGCGATGCGCTTCGCGTCGGCACAGCCGGACTGGACATCAACTCCGGCGTGGAGGTAGACGACAGGAAGGACACCGCGCTCATCGCTACGGCCTTCAACACCATTCGTCACTTTACGTATTAGCCCATAGCCCAAACCCTACCCAAAGGAACACCATGACTAACCCACAGGACGCCAGGGAAACCCTCCTTCCCGCGTATTTCGGCGAGTTCGGCGGACAATTTGTTCCCGAGTCTCTCATTCCCGCACTCGACCAACTCGAGAAGGCCTTCGTCGAAGCGCAAAACGATCCCGCCTTCCGCAAAGAACTGTCCGGCTATCTTCGTGACTACCTTGGCCGTCCCACCCCTCTCACCGAGGCGACCAAGCTCGGTGGAAAGGCACGTATTTTCCTCAAGAGGGAGGACCTCGTCCACGGCGGCGCCCACAAGACCAACCAGGTGATTGGCCAAGCGCTCTTGGCCAAGCGCATGGGAAAGACCCGCATTATCGCTGAGACCGGCGCGGGCCAGCACGGGACCGCGACTGCGCTCGCCTGCGCGCTGCTCGATCTTGAGTGCGTCATCTACATGGGCGCTAAAGACGTCGAGAGGCAACAGCCCAATGTCTACCGCATGGAGCTCATGGGCGCGAAGGTCATTCCCGTGGACTCCGGATCTGGCACCCTCAAAGATGCCGTTAATGAGGCGCTGCGCGATTGGACCGCAACGTTCCACGAATCCCACTACCTGCTCGGCACCGCTGCCGGCCCCCATCCTTTCCCCACGATTGTCCGCGAGTTCCACAGGGTGATTTCCGAGGAAGCCAAGGCCCAAATGCTTGAGCGCACGGGCGGGCTTCCCGACGTGGTCGTCGCCTGCGTCGGCGGCGGCTCCAATGCCATCGGCATGTTCGCGGATTTCATCGACGAGGAGTCGGTCGAACTCGTCGGTGCCGAGCCTGGGGGAGAGGGCCTCGATTCCGGACACCACGGTGCCACGATCAACAACGGAACCATTGGCATCCTCCACGGCGCCCGCTCCTACCTCATGCGAAATGCCGACGGTCAAGTAGAGGAGTCCTATTCCATCTCCGCTGGCCTCGATTACCCCGGCGTCGGTCCACAGCATGCTCACCTGGCGCAGACGGGCCGCGCCACCTATGTCGGCATCACCGACGCGGAGGCACTTGAAGCGTTCCAGATCCTCAGCCGCCGCGAAGGCATCATTCCCGCCCTTGAATCCTCACACGCCCTGGCCTATGCGCTTAAGCGCAAAGATGAGGACATCACCATTCTCGTTTCCCTTTCCGGGCGCGGCGACAAAGACATCGACCACGTCCGCCGCACCCTCGACGCGCACCCCGAATTCAAGATCACGGAGGACAAGTAATGAGCCGATACGAGAAACTCTTCTCCAACCTTGCCGCCCGCAATGAAGGGGCCTTCGTTCCCTTCATCATGTTGAGCGATCCCGACCCAGACACTGCCCTCGACATCGTTCGCGCGGCCGTCGCCGGCGGGGCCGATGCGCTCGAACTCGGCGTCCCCTTTTCGGACCCTGTTGCCGACGGTCCCACCATTCAGGCCTCACACATCCGCGCGCTCGAAGGAGGGGCAACGGTTGATTCCGCCATCGCCCAAATCCGCCAGATTCGAGCCGAATTCCCAGACCTTCCGATTGGCATGCTCATCTATGGCAATGTTCCCTTCACTCGTGGGTTGGAGACCTTCTACTCCGAGTTTCAAGAAGCGGGTGCTGATAGCATCTTGCTTCCCGACGTCCCCGTCCGCGAAGGCGCACCTTTCGTCGCCGCCGCCGACAAGGCCGGCATTGACCCGATCTTCATCGCCCCGGCACAAGCCTCGGAGCAGACCCTCCAGGGCGTGGCTCAATACTCGAGGGGCTACATTTACGCAATCTCTCGCGACGGCGTCACCGGCACCGAGAAGGAATCGGAAACCCGCGGGCTCGTTGATGTAGTGAACAACGTGAAACGCTTTGGTGGGGCACCGATTCTCCTTGGCTTTGGGATCTCAACCCCTCAGCATGTCGCCGATGCCATCTCCGCTGGCGCAGCTGGGGCCATCACCGGATCTGCTTTAACGAAGATTGTCGACGCTCACCTCGACGAGAACAACAAGCCCACCGACGGACTCGCCTCTGCAGTCACCGACTTCGTATCCAAGATGAAGGCTGCTACCAAGCGTGCCGTTGGCTAAGCGCTTTCCCGAACAATCCTGACCCACCTCGGCCTCTTCCATCACGTCGTGCGCCACCACGCGTCACGATGGAAGGGGTCGTTTCACGTGAAACAGCGCGTGTTCCATATGCACAAGCCCATCGGCTACCGTCGTTGTAGCCAGCAATCACTAATAATGCCGCCTTCTGTGCCTTCCAAAGCCTCCTTAATTCCCTAATCCCCAACAGCGATAGTCTCTTGGCCCTCAGAAGGGGATATCATCGGATGCGTTCGAGTAGCGATCCGCCGGGTCCGTCCTGTCGAAGACTTCGACCAACTCTCCGCCATCAAGCTCAACCTTCAAGGCTTTGGCCTCTTCGTGCATCTTCCGCCGGTGAGCAATGACGTCTTCCGCGACGGTTCGTGCCCACACCTTAGACGCCGGGGCCAGAGGGCCGGTTGCTTCAGTCACCGCCCAGGTGCCGTCCTCAAACAACCAGACAACATCACCAGTAACTGGGTCCAGGATATAGAAAGCCCGTCCGTCAGTTTTCATGTTGTGGTGGTGCTGACAAAGGGCAACCAGGTTAGATGGGTGCGTAGGGCCACCATCGGCGTAGTTAATCCTGTGGTCCAGTTGGCATGTCCACGCCGGTCGATTACAGCCAGGCGCCCGACAGGTCCCGTCGCGCCCTTCGACATACTTTCGCGTCACATCTGAGGGCTGGTAGCCTTCGCACGGTTCTGGTGCTTCACTAAAGTCTCTCGTCACAGTTCTCGACGCTGGGACTCCTTCACCGGTCCAGCCGTGTCCCTGAACATAGACCGGCGCTCCCTCCACGTCAGTGGCTTTGAATTCATGCACAACAACTTTTCCAGCCTCCGGCTGAATCTTGCCCGTAATGAGGAGAACTAAGGCATCCGCCATTGAGACGTCATGCTCCTTTGCAGCCAGCTTGATTGTCTCGTGGATTACGACGCCGACGTTGCTATCGACCTCTAACTCGATCGAGGCACGTTCTCCCCGGGTGAGGAGTGAATACCGGTTCTTCTTCCGCTTATCCCGGAACGCGATCGAATCATCCAAGACCTTAGCGATGTCGCGTACCTTGCGCCGAATCTTTTCTGCGCTGGGAAAAACATGGTTGGGTTTAGTCGGTGTTAGCCACGCCGCCAATTGACTATCGATCTCTGAGATAACTGACGGAATAGGGTTGCCCAGCTTTGCCAGTACTTGATCAATAGCAACCAAGGCTTGCATATCGAGTAGGTATTCAGAGTCTTGCATCGCCTTCACCTTCGGCAATTCACTGAGACGAATAAGCCCCATGACATTCCGCGCCACATGTGCCGGAGACTTTCCCGTCTTTTGACCAAGGGTCATAAATGCAGTGTCTGAATCTGCGTCGAGCGGTGGCTGGACACGTGACCAAAACTCATACTCTATTCTTCGCATGAGTTGACCCGCCATACATTCTGGATCATGCGGGTTTGAGTGAGAAAAATACGCAGTAGGTACCGAGGTTGAAGAATTTGTTGTGATTCCCATGGGGAGCTGCATCCCTAAATTAGCCGGATAATTGCTTCCCCCACTCCCACCTTTAGAATACCTGTTCTAAGCTCGTCCCACAAGAGTCATTTCGGTTTTCGGCGGAGTTTTTGGGGAGCTCCTTGCACGACCGAGCGGCCCGCGACGTCGGCAACAAGGCATATAAAATTCCCCCTCCCGCAGCCAACCTTCCAATTGATTGGTCTAGACGTATAGACCAGAAATGGAACGCAAGCTAGGGGAGGGGGAAGCTCTCAGGGTTTCACGTGAAACCTAAGCTTGAAACCTAAGCTTTGCTGAGCTCCTCGTCGGCAGCAGAGGCGTCGGCCTCGGCCTCCAATCCATCAATTTTATTACGAGCGAAACGGTCAACAATCATGGCGATAGCGCCGTCGCCAGTAACGTTCGCGGCCGTACCCACGGAATCGATAGCGATGTAAGCGGCAATCATCAGTGCCACCATCGAATCATCAAAGCCCATATTGGATTGCAACAGACCAACAGCAACCATCACGGCACCGCCCGGAACACCGGGGGCCGCGATCATCATGATTCCAAGAAGCAGGATGAAGCCCAAGGCCTTACCCAAATCTGCTTCCATACCATCTGCCATGTACACAATCGCGAAGGCGTACAACGTCAGCTTGATCATCGAACCTGACAGGTGAATGGTCGCACAGAGGGGGATGACAAAGCCAGCAACGGGCTTGGTAATACCGTTCTTCAACGTGGCGTCCAACGTCACCGGAATCGTCGCCGCCGAAGAGGAAGTACCCAACGCGGTGAAGTAGGCCGGTGCCATGTTCTTCAATGCGCGGAATGGATTCTTACCCGCAATTGCGCCGGCGATGATGTATTGAAGCACGAGGTAAACCAGCGTCATGAGGACCGCAAGCAAAAGAACCTTGGCGAAGGCAACGAGGACCGTCCCGATATTGCCATTCATACCCAAGGATAGGAACATGCCAAAGATATAGAACGGCAGGAGGGGAATCACAAAGCCCCAGATCACCTTGATGACGACGTTCTCAAATTCTTTAGTAATCGCGTAAAGGTTGTCGGATTTCACAGTGGTCATCGCCACGCCAACGCAGAAGGACAACAGCAGCGCCGTCATAACTTCGAATGGAGCCGGCATCTCAACGGTGAAGTAGGGCTCGAGCGCTCCGGCATCGATGTCAGCAACATCAGTGTTGAGCGTCTGCCCACCAAGCAACGTGGGGTACAGGACCTGGGTCAAACCGTAGGCAACGAGGCCTGCCACGATAGTGGAACCATACGCAATTCCGGCAGTAATACCCAGCCACTTGCCGGCACCGCGCCCGAGGCCCGCGATTGCCGGTGCCACGAGAGCAAGAATCAGAATGGGGATGAAGAAGCCAAGAAAATTCGAGAACAGTCCGTTGTATGTTGCGAAGGCCCTGCCGAACCACTCGGGGGCGAATTGGCTAACTATGATGCCCAAGACTATCGCTACGATAATCTTGAACAGCAGAGAGTTGAGAACACTCTTGAATGTCATGATTGAGTCTTTTCTATGGTTGATACCACTACGAGTTTCTCGCCCGGCGATAAACGCTTATTTATCTACCAAGCGACACGAAATGTATATTACAGCACGAAACGAATAAATTGAACCAGCTTTCTCGCTAGCTAGGAAGCGGGATAGACTTAGACGCATGCTCGTAGTCGGAATCATCTTCCTCATCCTTGCCGCGGTCCTCATCATCGTCGGCGGCCTTGCCACACTCCGTAAACTCCCCGGCAACAGTGTTGTTGGATTGCGTCTCGCGGAGATCCGCAAAACCCGGGAGGCATGGGACAACGCCCACGCTATTGCGGGCCCGTTCTGGTTCCTGGGAGGCATCGCTCTCGTTTTCGGTGGCGTTATCGCGCTTCGCGCCGAAGGTTGGATGTGGCTAATCCCCGCACTCACAGCCGTCGTAGCTGTCCTCGCGCTCTCCATCGGCTCCAACATGGGTGCCCGCGCGGCCTACCTGTGGGACCAAGCCCATAAAGACGACGATGGTTGCGGCGATTCCTGCAACTGTGGCGACGGCGGCTGCGGGGGAGAGGCGCCGGCTGTCGACGTCTCCGCGATCCGTGCCGCAGCACAACACGCCGACAAGACGGGCCGAGACTAGAGCGACTTTTTAAGCACAGTGACGTAATCTGGGCAGACAGAAGTCCCCATATTATTTCATCACAAACTATATTTTAGGTGGCCAGATCAACACCGGGTAGACCCGATGATTGATGTGGCCACCTTTCTTTGCGCTGTGTGAGCGCTGAGAGCTAAACATCAATTACTTGGGAACACGGCAGTGTGACGTGACAACAGGAGTCGGGCGGCGCACGATCGTGTTCATGACCACGAGCACCAAAACTAAAGCGCTACGGCTCGTCGCTGCAACAGCGCTCAGCCTCAGCATCCTCGGCGCGGGGGCCATGTATGCACTCGCCGGAGAACGTCGCGGAGCACACAACGAAGCTGGGACGATCTATAGCGATGTCGGCACATCATACGGTGCCTACGATTTCAGTGGCAGCAGGGAAGAGGAGCTTCCCGTGTGGGACGGCAAACTTAGCTAACAGGACATTGTCCTCTCCCTACACAGCCAATGAATCAGATAGAGTAAACCACATGACTACGTGTTCACGCCGCCTTTTCCTGCTCGGTACTGCGACCACCTTTGCTGGGGCCTACCTCGCCGCCTGCGGTAAGGAACCTTCCGCGGAAGTCGCAGCGACGGAAATCCCCGTTGGCTCCGCCATCATTGTGGACAAGGTGATCTTCGCTCAACCCACCGAGGGAGAGTTCAAGGCATATTCGCAGACCTGCCCGCACCAGGGATCCCTCATCACGAAGATTGAAGGCTTGACCGCCACATGCACGAGCCACTACTCAAGCTTTGACCTCAGCAGCGGCGAAGTCACCGGCGGCCCCAGCCCTAAACCGCTCACTGAGTACGGAGTGGAAAACAACGGGGGAACAGTCAAAAACGTCTCCGCCTAATGGATATCCCCGGAGACTCAGGGGGTTTGAAAAGATGTTTCACGTGAAACCGTGAGGGGCGTCTAGACTCTCTTCTATGATTGAGCGCCTCAAAAGACTCGACCCCCTCATCGTCCTCATCCTGTGCGCCGTCGCAATCGCTATTGTTTTTCCCGCGCGGGGAAGCTTTGCAGACAGCTTCGATGTCCTCACGAATATAGCGATCGCCCTTCTCTTCTTTCTCTACGGCGCCCGACTCTCCACTCGCGAAGCCATCAACGGGATCAAACACTGGAAACTCCACCTCACTATTCTGGCGTTTACCTTTGTGGTCTACCCGGTCATCGGCCTCGCACTCAGGCCGCTCACCGCGTTCATCCCAAACGATCTTTACTTGGGAATTCTCTACCTCACGCTTGTACCGTCCACAGTGCAATCGTCGGTAGCCTTTACCTCGATCGCCCGCGGAAATGTTCCCGGGGCAATCGTCTCTGCGTCTGCGTCAAACCTCGCGGGAGTTCTGCTTACGCCATTGCTCGTCATGGCGCTGATGGGCGCGGGACACGGAATCCATATCGATAGCTCCGTATTCGTGGAGATCTCAACACTTTTGCTTTTGCCATTCCTACTCGGCCAGCTCACCAGAAAATGGGTGGGCAAACTCGCAGCAAGCAAAGCCACAAAGGTGGTGGACCGAGGATCCATCGCGATGGTCGTCTATGCGGCCTTTTCTAAGGGAATGGTGGACGGGATTTGGGCGTCGATTAGCGTATGGCAAATCCTATTCCAGATTGCCTTTTCCTCCGCGCTTGTCTTCTTCATGCTCTGGCTCACCAAGGTGGTCAGCCAGAAGCTGGGGTTCGACAGGGAAGACACCATTGCTATTCAGTTCTGCGGGTCAAAGAAATCCCTGGCCACCGGATTGCCCATGGCCTCGGTGATTTTTGCCTCCGGCGGCACCTCGTTGGGGCTGCTCATCCTTCCTCTCATGATTTACCACCAGGTCCAATTGATGATCTGCGCGTCTATGGCGGCACGCTACGCCCGGGTAGAGTGAGAGCACATGAAAAAGCTTTATGTTCGCACCACCATGACCATCCCGGAGGTCGGCACAGCCACACACATCGCGGAGCTTGAGGAAATCAACGCTGAGGCCTGCTCCATGCTGCGCATGATCGCCCTCGCTCCGAATGACTCCATCGTCGGCGCTGCGACACCGGAGACCTCAGTGGGCAATGCCGAGGTCCCACAGCGCGTGGTTCCACACCCCGACACCTACGACGCATTCCCCGACATCAATGCCGAGCTTATCGACGCCTTCCAGTTCCACTCCTTGTGGACAGAGGCCATCGCCCTCTACGGGGACTTTTAAAGCACCACGTTCACCAACAGCATGTACACGGCGGTGCCTCCGAAGATGGACAAGCCGGAGTTGCGGCGCCACAGGTGCAACAGGGCAGTAGCCGCGGCACCTACAAGGGGAGCCACAAAGCTTCCCGTGTCTTGGGTCTGACTAAACAAGGTGTAAACCACCAGGACCGTCATCACGCCCACGGGCATAGTGAAGCCCAGCATGCTGATGAATTGGCTATCCTTCAGGGCCTTCACAAAGACGAAGGGAAGCCAGCGCAAAACAACCGTCACCACCCCGACGGGGATAAGCACGGCGAGGATGCTGCCCAGGGTTACTCCAGCTGGCATTAGGACTCCCTGCGTAGAATCATCGCGCTGTCGGCACGAGGGGAAAGGTAGCGCACCACCAGGAGCAGGAAGTAGGCGCTCAGCGCCACCATGAGTAGCTGCCCTGGAAACAGACAGCCCGCGAGGACACCCAGGACCGCAGCAGACAGCGGAAGCGAGTAATCCATGTTGTTCTGGAAGGAATCAATCGCTAGGACAATGAACAAGGCAACGAGGGCGAAATCCAGACCCTTCACCGAGGGCGGAATAGCCTGGCCTGCCAGCGCACCAATGATGCCCGAGACAACCCACAGCACCTGGCAGAAAAGCTGCACGGTGAAGACAAATGCACCACTCGGGCGCGAAACACGGGGGAAGGCAGAAAGAACGGCATAGGATTCGTCGGTCAGCGCGTACGTGGAATAGGCGCGGCCGAAACGATTCCGAATCTCATCGCGCGGAAAGGTTAACCCGTAGAAGATGTGGCGGAAGTTCACCATGAAACCCGTCACCGCGGCAACGGCGGGCGTCACGCCGCCGGTCACCATGGAAATGGCGAGGAACTCCATCGAACCAGCGTAAATAACGATGGAAAAGATGGGGGTCCACCACCAGTCGAAACCGGTCTGGACCATGAGCACGCCGAAGGCGAGGCCCAGCGGCACCACCCCCACGGCGATGGGCATGCAGGTCCGTATTGCCTTGATGATCTCCGCACGCATGGCAGAGATGTTAGCGCAGAGGGCGGAGAGGAACTCTAATTATCTTCATCGATATAACGCGGGAAAGTAGCAAACATCGGCAGGGGCATGGCTTGGCGGCGCATGACGTCTGACCACGTATCTGTCGATCCGGAGGAGACCACGTCCTGGGGCAGCGCAGGGGCCACGTACCACTCACCGCGATCAATTTCCTCATCGAGTTCGCCCGGTCCCCACTCGAAATGACCAGCGAAAAAGCGCATACCTTCCACCAGTTCGGTGACGGCATCGGGACCCACGCGCAGATCGACGAGTGCCACACGTGGGGCGAGGCGGCTCAACGAAGGCTGTTTCTCGATGTCGACGCCCTGTTTGGTCAGCGCCACGCCGATGGCCGCCTGCTGGTCGTGCGGGCCGCCGATGTAAAGGGCCTGCGGCTTAGCCACCACGGGCAGCCACTCCGGCATGACGTTGAAGACCGCGACCTCGGAGCGCTTGGTCAGATCCACTCCATACGTACGCCCCGCATGTTGCTCGGTGATAAGGATGACGGAGCGATTGTACTGGGGCGCAAGGACGTCGGGAGCCGCCACGAGGAGCTGGCCAGGGGCGGGATCATTGCGCTCGAGGGCGTTGAAAAGTCTGTCTGCGTACATCCCTATCTAGAATTCCACCACTCGCGCAGCTTCGCAATAGCAACCTCGCGCTCCAGAGGGCCTTCCTCCAGACGCAGCTCCTTGAGGTAAGACCAGGCCTGGCCGACCTCCGGGCCGGGTTCAAGGCCGAGGATCTCCATGATCTCGTTGCCGTCGAGGTCTGGGCGCACACGGGCGAGGTCTTCCTTAGCCGCGATATCCGCGATGCGTTCCTCCAGCTGATCGTACGTGCGCTGGAGACGGCGGGCCTTGCGCTCATTGCGGGTGGTGCAATCGGCTCGCACAAGTTTGTGCAGGCGCGGGAGAAGATCGCCGGCATCGGTGACATAGCGGCGCACGGCGGAATCGGTCCACTGGCCATCGCCGAAACCGTGGAAACGCATGTGCAGGTAGACCAGCTGGCCGATATCTTCGGTCGTGGCCTTGGGGAATTTCAGCTTGCGCAGGCGCTTGCGGGTGAGCTTCGCACCCACGACCTCGTGGTGGTGGAAGCTGACCTTGCCGTCAGTAGTGTCGCGGGTATCCGGCTTGCCAATGTCATGGAGCAGGGCAGCCCACCGCAGGATCAGGTCGGGACCGTCCTCTTCCTGCTCCATGGCCTGGCGCAACACGGTGAGCGAGTGCGCGTACACGTCCTTGTGCTGCGCGTGCTCGTCGGGGGCCATGCGCAATGCCGGGATCTCCGGAAACACATAGTCCGCAATACCTGAGTCAACGAGCAGGTCAATACCCTTCCACGGCGCGACACCGCAGATGAGCTTGTTGAGCTCCACCTGCACGCGCTCCACGGTGATGCGCTGGATTTCAGCGGCCATGTCCTTCATGGCATCGCGCACGCGCTGGGCGACGTCAAACTCCAACTGCGCCGCGAATCGCGCAGCGCGGAGCATGCGAAGAGGATCATCGTGGAAGGAAATCTCCGGCGCATCCGGGGTATCGAGGATGCGATTCGCCAGGTCATCGAGTCCGCCCATTGGATCGTGGAATTCACGGGTACCGTCCGGGCGCAGCTCGATGGCCATGGCGTTGACCTTGAAATCGCGGCGCACGAGATCGCCCTCGAGCGTGTCGCCGTAGACCACCTCGGGGTTGCGGGAATCGCCGTCGTAGCTATCAGAGCGGAAGGTGGTGATCTCAATCTGCTGGCCCTTATAAGCCGCCGAGACAGTACCGAAGTCGATGCCGGTATCCCACACGGTTTCCGCCCACTCCTCCAGAATCGAATACACCACGTCGGGCCGGGCCGGGGTGGTGAAGTCGAGGTCATTGCCCAGGCGGCCGAGCAGGGCATCGCGGACGGAGCCGCCGACGAGGTAGAGGGGGGCGTCGTGAAGCGCGAAGCGTTCCACCAGGCCACTGAGGAGGCCACTGAGCTGGGCGACGGTGGCGTCCGCGCGAGCAAGAACGCCGATTAGCTGAGTGTCCTGAAAATTCACGGATCGAAGTCTACTACGATTAGCAGGGATGACTAAGAACACGCCAGGGTCCAAGCGCCGCCGCCGGCGGGGCGCGGGCCACCGGAACCACCGCACGGGACGCCCCCAGCGCACGTCCACCAACCGCATGACCACGCGGGATGAGACGTCCGCAGGCGGACTCGTCGTGTCCGGATTGGCGGAGGCCGTCGACGAAGACAGCAACGTCGACCTGTCCCAAATCTATGTGGCACTCATCGGCAGGTTGGACCGCCGCGGGCGCCTGCTGTGGTCCATGCCGAAGGGCCATGTGGAAAACGGCGAGGCCAAGGAACTCACCGCCGAGCGCGAAGTATGGGAGGAAACCGGAATCCACGGCAAGGTCTTCGCGGACCTGGGCATGATTGATTATTGGTTCGTCTCCGATGGCGTGCGCATTCACAAGACCGTGCACCACCACCTGCTGCGTTTCGTGGACGGCATCATGAATGACGAGGACCCGGAGGTCACCGAGGTGTCCTGGATCCCGGTCTCCGAGCTCATCGAGCACCTTGCCTATGCGGACGAGCGCAAGCTGGCCCGCATCGCCCACGACCTCCTCCCTGATCTCGCGCGAAAGGAAGCTGCCGCAGGAAAGGCGACTCCGCGGTGAGTTGGCGCGCAGCGGTTGCCATCACGGCGCTGGCGGTGGGCTGCGCCGTCCCCGTGGCCCAGGCACAAACTCCCGACGCCGAGAGCAACGACTCCCACTATTGGCTCGGCTCCCGCGGCCCCGATGAGCTCGAACTCAGCTTGCTCAGCGCGACGGAGGCGCGAGTAGGTGAGACGCTTAAAGTCCAGCTGCGCATCCACAACCCAACCGAGAGCGCCGTTGATGACTTGCAAATAACCTCCCGACGCAGCAATGCTGTGAACTCCACGACGGAGGCCCGCCAAGAGCTCGCTGCGGGATCCTTTCCTTATTATGGGGCTTCGCTCGGCGCAGGAGCACTGGAGCCGGGGGAGAGCCGCGACGTAACCGTGGAGGTCCCCACCGCGTTGGGAGATGACTCCACGCTGGCCATCACCGATCCCGGCGCCTACCCACTGCTGTTTACGCTCACCGGCACCCGCGACGGCCAGGCCGCGAGCTTTGCGGAAGAGCGGACCATCCTGGATTTCAGAGGCGAAAATCAGGATCCGACGCCCGACGCAGAAGACGACAGCAAACACGAGTTCTCACTGATCTATCCCGTGACCGCCCAGGTCGACGTCGTGCCGGGAGATACCGGCGGCGAGGAGCTCATCTTAGAAAGCGAGCAGCTCGCTGAACAGCTCTCACCGGGCGGGCGCCTCGATCAGCTGCTCGACGCCTACCTGCAGCATGATCTGCACGGTTCAGGCTGCGTGGCCCTGGACCCCGCGCTTGTCGACGCCGCCGACCGCATGTCCGCCGGCTACACCGTCAACGAGACCCGCCCCTCCACCGCTAAACACCCCACGCGCCTGCGCGATTCCTGGTTTAGCAGCGCCGATTCCGATCGCGGCAAGCCGGGCGCGGGCGCCCAAGACGCCGCCGCGTGGCTGGAGAAACTGAAGAAGGTGGACTGCCGCATGCTCATGCCGTGGGCTAACGCAGACACCGATGCCGTGGCCCAGGTAGGAAACGAGTGGCTCACCCACGAGGCCGTCGAGCAGGGCGCTGACACCATCGAGCGCGTCCTCGGTGCCCCGCTCAGCACGCCACTGACCGCGCCTGCCTCAGGGACAAGCGAGCACGCGATGCCCGTCCCGCTGCTGGTGGCGGATAATTCCGAGTGGGCCGGTAAGGCCGCCACCTTTGATGCCTCCCTCGGAGCCCTCTTGGCCCAGACCGGTTCCAAGCCGCAGACCACTGGGTACTCCAACCCGGAGCTGAGCTACGACTTTTCGATGGATTCAGAGCAGGCGAGGGCGCTGACGGCGGGGGCGTCGATAAGCGTGGCGTCCGCGCAAGAGGAGACCGTGGCCAAGCTGCCGAACTTCCAGGACCCCGCCGCCGCGCGCGCGGTGATGGAAGCAGCGCAGCGCCTGCTCAATTCCGGGCGCCTCGAGCCCCGTCCCGTTGCCGCGCTGCCCATCGAGCCCGGCAGCGGCAACCCCGGAAGTCCCTACCCAGATCCCGCAGCCTTCCACGACGCCGAGATCACACAGGTGACGCAGCAGGCGCGCTATACCGATGAGCTGATGTCCATCATGGTCAATGATCCCGGTATCGCCATGACGCGCTATAACTTCACGGCACCCCTGCGCCGCGATCTCCTCACGGCGCTCAGCGCTACCGACCGCTCCAGCCTCCACGGTTTTCCATCCTCGGTGGAGCAGAGCCGCGCCCGGCTGGAGAAAAACGCGGATATGCTCCGCGAGCTTCGCGCCTCCGTGGCGCTCATCCCGCCGGGCAACGTCTTTACCCGCGTTTCGGAGTCATCACCGCTGCTCATCGTGGCGGAGAACGGCCTGCCGCTGCCTGTCGACGCCCACCTAGCCTACGACGCCCCCGACGGCGCCACGTTGAACACGCAGGACTTGATTCACATCCCAGCCAAGGGATCTATTACCGTGTCCATGACCGCTGACCTGCCCAGCAACGTTGACCAGATGTCGTTGCGCCTATGGCTTGCAACACCATCTGAGCACCTCATATCGGATCCAATCGATATCACGGTGCAGACGCGTGCCGGTATCGTTAGCGTCTATGGAGTCGGCGCAATCGCCGCGCTCGCCCTCGTCCTTGCCGCATTGTTCCGGCTGGGTAAGCGGAAGAAAAAGAAGTCTCACGGATAGTTTTTCTCAATGACACATGAACCTAAGTCTGGTGCCCGTCGACGCATTGTCACGCCCTCGCCACCGGCACCGGTCCCGGAAAAGCGCGCGCCGAGTGGCGTCGTTGCTGTCGACGACGAACTCGAGGACCGCTCGGGACTGAAGGGCAAGGCCGCCGCTGCCTCGAGTGAGCCCTCCGGCGAAAAGAACTCCGACGGCGCCGTCGTTCGCGCGACCGGCTCCATGGCCATTGCGACGATGATTTCCCGCATCACGGGATTCATCCGCAACGTGCTCATCGGCTCGTCGCTCGGCCCGGCTATTTCCTCCGCCTTCACCACGGCGAACCAGCTGCCCAACCTCATCACGGAGATCGTGTTGGGCGCGGTGCTGACCTCGCTCGTGGTGCCCGTGCTGGTGCGCGCGGAAAAGGAAGACGCTGACCGTGGCGAGGACTTTGTCCGGCGCCTCTTCACGCTGGCCTTCTCCCTGCTGGCCACGATCACGGTGCTTTCCTGCATCTTTGCCCCGCAGTTAACGCGCATGATGTTGCCGGAGGACGGCGAGGTCAATGCCGTGCAGGCCACCTCCTTTGCCTACTTGCTGCTGCCGCAGATCTTCTTCTACGGGCTTTTCGCGCTCTTCCAAGCGGTGCTCAACACCAAGAGCATCTTTGGGCCAGGCGCGTGGGCACCGGTGGTCAATAACATCATCTCGATCACGGTGCTCGTGGCCTACCAGCTGCTCCCGGGCAGCTTGCATCCCGATGCGCCTTCGCCGATCACAGACCGGCACGTGCTGCTCCTAGCCCTAGGTACCACGGCCGGTGTGGTGGTGCAATGCCTCATCCTTTTCCCTTATCTCAAGAAGGCGGGCATTAACCTCAAGCCGCTGTGGGGCCTGGATGACCGCCTCAAGCAATTCGGCGGGATGGCCATGGCCATCGTGGCCTACGTAGCGGTTTCCCAGCTGGGTTACGTCATCACCTCCCGCGTGGCGGCCCATGCGGACAAAGAAGCGCCGTTTATCTACCAGCAGGCATGGCTTCTCCTGCAGGTACCCTATGGCGTCATTGGCGTCACGCTGCTCACCGCAATTATGCCGCGCCTGTCCCGCAACGCCGCGGACGGTGACGTCAAGGCCGTGGTCCGGGATCTCACGCTGGGCACGAAGCTGACGTTTATCGCCCTGATTCCCATCGTCATCTTCATGACGGGATTCGGCATCCCGATCGCCCGCGGCCTTTTCCAATACGGCGCCTTCAACGCCAAGGCGGCCGAGGTACTCGGCCTCACGCTGAGCTTCTCTGCCTTTACCCTCATCCCATACGCCCTCGTGCTGCTGCACCTACGCGTCTTCTACGCCCGCGAAGAAGCGTGGACGCCGACGTTTATCATCGCTGGCATCACGCTCACCAAGT
The DNA here is from genome assembly GCF_007672725.1 of Corynebacterium aurimucosum ATCC 700975. GTDB lineage: Bacteria > Actinomycetota > Actinomycetes > Mycobacteriales > Mycobacteriaceae > Corynebacterium > Corynebacterium hesseae. Next base: position 87,828 of record NZ_VDTC01000005.1, on the reverse strand, counting down.
CGGTGCTCTCCCTGCTTGCCCCACACGTGGCGGATTCCCCCGACCGCGTGGTCGTCCTTCTGGGCACTGCCAATGGCTTCGGCTTCGTGGCCGGCGCGGTGATCGGCGGCTTCCTGCTCAAGCGAAAGCTGGGCAGCCTGGGTGGCCGCGCGGTTATCGCGACGACTATCTGGTCAGTACTGGCCTCCCTCGTGGGCCTCGTGGTGGCCTTCGTCATCAATTACGTCATCAACCTCGTGCTCCCGGAGCAGGTGCCGCCGTTCGTGTACCTGCTGAAGCTTGCCGTGGCGGGCCTCATCTTCGTGGCTGTCACCGGCATCGTGCTTTCGCGCTCGGGTTTGCCGGAAGTCATCAACCTTGGCCGCCAGCTGCAGCGCATCCCCGGCATGTCCCGCATCATCAAGATCGAGCATGCCGAGGCCATCGAGGTCGAGGCCCCAGAGCAGCTGGAGATCCAGCCGATCTTCAGCGTGGATGCCTTCAACTCCTCGCCGGTACCGCCGCCGATGTCCGCCGGTATTGTCCGCGGGCCGCGCTTGGTGCCGGGCGCACCGGTATCCGATGGCCGCTTCCGCCTCCTCAAGGACTACGGCTCTGCCGCGGGTACCCGCTTCTGGAAGGCCCGCGAGCAGGCCACCGGCCGCCTTGTATCGCTGACATTCGTGGACACCACGGGCGAGGCTCCGATGGCTCCCGCCACCCCGGCGGTAGCCGCCCGCCGCTCCGCGGAGGTCTCCCGCGCCACGCGCCGCCTGGCTGAGATGGAACTGGATGCCATGGCGGAGAACATCGACATCCTGTCTTACCGCCAGGGCTGCCTCGTCGTGGCGGACTGGGTGGAGGGCACCTCCCTGAAGACGGTGTCGGAGGATGAGGACCTCGATCCGCGCGCCGTCGCCCACGCCTTGGTCCCGCTGGTGCGCACCACGGCTGCCGCCCATGCGGCGGGCCTCGTGCTGGGAATTGAGAACCGCAACCGCATCCGCATTTCCACCGAGGGCATTGCCACCCTGGCCTTCCCCGCGGTGTTGCACAGCAACGATGAGGAGACTGACCGCTCGGCGCTGGCCTCCGCCATCTCGCTCCTCGTGGAGTCCACCAGTCCGACACCGGAGGTGCTGCAGGAGATTGCTGCCGACGCCGAGGAGGGCCAATACTCCGATCTCGAGGACATCGCCAACCGCTTGGCAGCCTTCGCCGGCGATGGCGACGACGGCGAGGAGACCCTCCAGATTCCAGTGGAGGAGACCCCGCGCAAGGAGGACCCGAGCCCCGCACCGGGCTTCGGCGGCCGCGGTTACTCTGGCTCCGGCATCATCGTCCTAGGCGCGCTGGCCACCCTCTTCGTCGTGGCGATGGCCGCGCTCAGCGTGTGGATCCTATCCCATGTGGGTAATGAAAAGACTTCCCCCGTGGTGACGAAGAGCGAATCGACGACTGAAACCTCATTCCCCAACGTGCCGCCGGTGCTCCTGAAGGACGTCAAGACCACCTCCGTTCCGGAGGGCAAGGAAGTTTCTGGTTCATGGTCCACGAAGAAGGCAGACACTGGACTCCTGCTCAGCATTGACAAGCCCACGCAACTCCGAGCGCTTCCGCTTCAGCAGAGCAAGTCCACCGGCGCCAAGTACGAAGTCTATGGCGTTAATACCAAGGATTTTGACCCCACGGATCCTGACTCCGGCAAGCTCACCGAGCTCGCACACGGCACGCTAACCAACGCGCGCCAAGACATCGAGCTCAAGGAGAAGCCCGTGGCCTTCGACGGCGCCCTCATCGTCTTCACCGACATGCCCAAGTCCGGCTCCGTCACACTGAAGGAGGCCACCCTGGTGGGCATCCCAACCAACTAACCCACCACCTCACGCATTTCCCCAGACCTCGATCCCGAAACTCCCTGCTCGCTGACTCAGACGCGCCACGCGCTTGACGACGCCCACCTGCAGGTTTCGGGTAGCAGGTCTGGGGCTTTAGTGTTCTTGCAATTTCTTCCCTTGACAGATAAGTGAAGGAGCGTATAATTCTTGTTGTCACGTCAACAATCTAGAGAAACCTAGAAGAAACGAGGAACCCATGACTATCACCGCAGGAACCTACGCACTGGATCCGGCACACACCACTATCGGCTTTGTAGCTCGCCACGCCATGGTCACCAAGGTGCGCGGCAACTTCAACGAATTCGAAGGCACCCTGACCGTAGGGGAGAACATTACTGACTCCGCCGCCACCGCCACGGTAAAGACGGCGTCCATCGATGCCAAGAACGCTGACCGCGATGCACACGTGAAGAATGAGGACTTCTTCGATGTTGAGAAGTTCCCGGAGATGACCTTCACCGCGACCAAGTTCGACGTTAACGACGAGGGCGAGGGCACCGTCACCGGTGATCTCACCATCAAGGGCACCACCAAGTCCGTCGATTTCAAGGTAGAAGAGACCGGCGTGGCCGAGGATCCCTTCGGCAACACCCGCCTTGGCTTCGAGGCTAAGACCTCCATTAACCGCACCGACTTCGGCATCGACTTCAACGCTCCGCTGAAGACCGGCGGCGTGCTCGTCTCCGAGGAGATCAAGATCGAGCTCGAGGTCTCTGCCATCAAGCAGTAAGCCCTCAAGCGCGATACCTCGCCTTGAGAAGTAGTTTTTAGTTGTTGCCCGTAGTGCCCATTTCGGTACTGCGGGCAACAACTTTTTGACAACTAAGGCGCCACAACCGAGTAATAAACAACTCTAAAACAACTCCTCAACAACTCGCGCAACACTGTGGCCTGCACTTTTAAGAATAAATCTGCGTCAGAAGCTGTCATATTAGTCAATAGTTGTTTATTAGTTGTTGCGGAGTTGTTTGAAACAACTCCGCTATACTACAGGTCATGAGAGAGGACGAACTCGACTTCATCATCCAGGCACTGCGCTCGATTGAAACCGGCGCAACCGCCGATAGCCTGGAATCCGAGATTCTCGATTTCAGAGAGGACCCTGCAGTCCACCCGAGAAATCGCAATCCAGACGCAACCCTTGTTGAATTCCTCATCGATGAAGCCGTGTGCTTTTCCAATGCCGATAACGGGAACGCTTTCATCGTGCTTGGAGTCGCAGACAAGAAATCAGGACCAGCGGCATTTACAGGCACCCAGAGGGAACTGGACTGGCTCATAAGAAAAATCTTCGAAGGAACACAGCCCAACATCCACGTCGAAGCAGAGGAGCTGGAGTGGTGCGGAGCCCGGCTCATCGTCTTGCGCGTTCCCCGTGGCATCACGCTGTATCAGCGCCCGAAGGGACAGGCAAGCAAACGGGTTGGTACTCGCTGCGTACCCCTCACCGAGCACCAACGCCGCGCACTCTTTTTTGAACGCGCCAACCCGGATTACACCGCTCACCCCTCCCGGCGAGGACTTGAGGAACTCGATATGACAGCCGTCGATCAGGCGCGGCACCTGCTAGCTCAAGCTAGAGCGATGTCCGGTTCCCAGGAGCCTGTTCCCGCGACGACCCGCGAACTTTTGGGAGAATTAGGGCTGCTGGATGGCTCACAAAACCCCACATACGCGGCCGAAATCCTCTTCATGCCTCCGGTATCCCAGCAGGTTACAGTTCGGCACCTCCTCCGTCTTGTCCCTGGTGGTGAGCCGAGAACAACGGAAATCTCTGCACCCCTCATCACCGCATACTTGCGGTTGAAAGAGCTAATTCGAGTCAATGCCCAGCAAGAAGTGGAGCGCATCGCACTTGCCACAGGTCAAGAAGTATCGATCAAGGCTTTCCCAGACACCGCTGTCGACGAGCTCGTCTCCAACGCCTTAGCCCATCGCGACTGGGACGCATCGGCTGCAGTAGTCATCGACCAATCTCCCATAGCCTTCTCTGTATGGTCACCCGGTGGTCTTCCCACAGGTGTACAACGCAATCGAGTTCTCACAACACAATCAATTCCCCGAAATCCCCGCCTTATGACGGCGTTAAGGATGCTGGGGTTAGCAGAGGAATCCTCCCGTGGATTCGACCGCATGTGGGCATCGATGCTGTCGAGTGGTCGCCATATTCCGGAACTTCGCGCCGAGGAATCCTTCGTCGAAGTTATTTTGTCCTCTGGCCGCGTTGACACCGCGTTTGTTAAGGCCTTGACCGAACTCAAAGGTGCTTTCGGCGCTGAGCCATTCGACAGCGTCAATGGTCTCATCATTGCCCGTCACCTTATGGACAACCAGATCCTGCTGTGCCACACTGCTGCCCAACTCATGCAAGTCAGCGAAGATCAGGCTGCGGATACCCTTCGGTGGTATGAGAGCCTCGGTTTCGTAGAACAACTACGGGAAGCGCGAGAGTGGATACTTACCACCAAGGCCCGATCGCTGATGGGGCTTCACATAGAAGGACACATCGCAGCGACCTCCGTTCAGGACTGGATCCTGGCTCAACTCAAAGAAGGAGCTGCACTGACTACGCGTGAAGTCGCCGAAGAACTGGGAGTAGACCGGGCAACTGTCACGGGAATACTGCGCCACCTGCGGACTATAGGCCAAGCGCGCATCGATCCTGATGGCCCACAGCGCGGGCCCAACACGCGGTGGGTTCTATCTTGACCACCCTGTGATACGCACCGCAGTGACGTTTAAGATGTAGCGCATGACTACCGCAAACCTCACCCATGCAGAAGCTTCCGCCCGCAGCGCCGCGCTGCGTTTGAGCACCTACGAGCTGCACCTCGACGTCACGAGCGCGCCAACCGACGCCGACTCCTACGAGGTCACCTCGCGCATTAGCTTCACCACCGCCGAGCCTGAGACCTTCGTGGATTACTTGGGCAAGGCCGTGCACGCAGTGCGCGTCAACGGCAAGGAGGTGGAGAACACCTTCGACGGTGGACGGGTCTACCTGAGCAACCTTCCAGTGGGGGAGGAACTCACCGTGGAGATCACCGGCTCCTCCTATTACTCCCGCACCGGCCAGGGCCTGCACCGCATGCACGACCAGGCCGATGACACTACGTACCTCTACTCGCACCTCGAGCCATCCGATGCCCGCCGCATCTTCCCCTGCTTTGACCAGCCGGATCTCAAGGCCAGCTACGAGGTGCACCTCACCGGCCCGGAAGGCTGGCAGCTGCTCAGCAACCAGCCGGAGGTCGGCCGCGAGAAGACGGATAGCGGGGAAGTAGCGCACTTCGCGCCGACCCCGCTGCTGTCAACGTATCTGACGGCGTTTGCGGCTGGGCCGTACGTCGAGAAGCACAGCACCTGGACCGCACCCGATGGCTCCTTGGAAGTGGAGCTGCGCGCCTTTGCCCGCGCCTCCATGGCGGAGTATCTGGATGATGAAATCCTGCAGGTCACAGCACAAGGCATGGACTTCTTCCACAGCAACTTTGGCTACCCGTATCCGTGGGGCAAGTATGATTCCATCTTCGTTCCGGAATACAACCTGGGCGCCATGGAGAACCCCGGCCTCGTGACCTTTACGGAGCACTACCTCTTCCGTTCCGCCGCCACCCGCGCGCAGCATGCCGGGCGCACGAATACCATCCTGCACGAGATGTCTCACATGTGGTTCGGTGACCTGGTCACCCCGCAGTGGTGGGATGACCTGTGGCTCAAGGAGTCCTTCGCGGAGTTCATGGGCGCGGATTCCTCGGTGCACGCCACCGAATACACCGAGGCGTGGGTCAACTTCGCCGGCCAGCGCAAGAACTGGGCCTACCTGCAGGATCAGCTGCCCACCACGCACCCGATCAAGGCCGAGATCCCGGACGTGGACGCCGCACGCCAGAACTTCGACGGCATTACGTATGCCAAGGGTGCGGCGGTGCTCAAGCAGCTGGTGCACTACGTGGGTCGGGAGAACTTCTACGCCGGCGCGCGCGACTACTTCCAGGAGCATGCCTTTGCTGCCGCTACCTTCGATGACCTGCTCAAGGCCCTGAAGAAGCACACCGACCGCGACCTCGACGCTTGGTCCACCGCGTGGTTGCGCACGTGGGGCCCAGATACGCTCACCCCGGAGCTGCACACGGACGGCGATAAGATCCACGAGCTCGCCATCGCGGTCGACGCCGAGGACACCACGCGCCCGCACCGCCTCAACGTGGCGCTCTTCGATGACTCCCTGAACAAATACGCCACCCTCGACGTCGATCTAGAGGGCGAGCGCACTATCCTCGACGAGGCTTCTGGGCTTCAGGCACCGGCGTTGTTGCTGCTGAACGACGGCGACCACACCTACGCCAAGGTCCGCTTCGACGAGACCTCCTTGAAGACCATCCGCACGCGCCTCTCTGACATTCCGGATGAGCTTTCCCGTGCGGTCATCTGGACCTCCCTGTGGAATCTCACCCGCGATGGCGAGTGGCCGGTGCGCTCCTACCTGGACACGGTGCTCAACCACGCCCCGGCGGAGTCCAACCCCACGCTTCTGACCACGGCCTTTGCCAATGCAGGATATGCCATCGACCACTTCGTTGGCGAGGATGACCGCGAAGAGATTCGCGCCGATTATGCCGAGCGCCTCTGGGAGGTGCTGCAGGCCGCCCCTGCTGGCTCCGACGCACAGCTCACCTTCGCACGCGCCGCCATCCAGGCACTCGCGGCCACGCCGGAGGAATCCGGCACGCAGCGCCTGCGCGCGCTGTACGACGGCTCCCTCGACGGCCTCGCCCTCGACCCGGACATCCGCTGGGCCATCCTCCGCGCGCTGGCCGCCCGCGATGCCGTGAGCGCCGAGGAGCTGGAGGCGGAGAAGGAGCGCGATAACACGCTCACCGGTGCCGCCGCCTACCTGGGCGCCTCCCACGCTTTCCCATCTGCCGAGCTCAAGCGCGAAGTCTTCGATCTCGTACGCACGCCGGGCAAGTACTCCAACGCGGAGGTGGATTCCCTGCTCGCGGCGTTTAACGCCCCGCGCTCGGCCCACCTCACCGAGGCCTTTGCCCAGGAGTATTTCGACTCTCTGGCGAAGCTCTGGGAGGAGCACCCCATCGAGATTGCCAACCGCCTCGTGCGCGGGCTTTACCCGGATCTCGCGATGGCCGACGCCGCCACCAGCGAGTTCCTGAGCAGCGAGCGCCCTCGGGCGCTGCGCCGCGTGCTGCTGGAATGCCAGGATGCGCTGCGCCGTGCGCAACGCGTGCGTGCGGCGCAGTAGACGCGGCGCGTAGCGGACAGAAGAATCTTCCCGTAAACTCGCAGACACATTAACGGGGGACAATCACACACCATCGGCTTCGGCCAAGGGACTGTGTTGACCCATGTGTCATTGCTCAAGTTTCCGGGGGGATTCTTCTTGTCAGCTCAGCCGACCGATCGTGAACTCGTCGACGCCTTCATCGGCGGAGATGCTAAGGCCTTTTCGGCAATCGTCGAGAAGCACCGTGCGCGCCTGACGGCCATGGCGCGGCGCTACACGCGCAACGATGATGATGCGCAGGACATTGTGCAGGAGGCACTGCTCAAGGCCAGCTGCAACATGGCCTCCTACCGGCACGATGCCACGCTGAGCACATGGCTGCACAGGCTGGTGATGAACTCCGGCTATGACTTCCTCAACCATCGCTCCAACCGGGAGAACGCCTCCCTCGATGCGGAGATCATTGAGGATGACCGCAACTACGCACTCGCGCACAATCCCAGCGAGAACTTGGCGGAACGCATCACGGTGGCCCAAGCGATGGAGACGTTGCGCGAGGACCAGCGAGAAGCGTTGTACCTGACCGATGTTGCTGGCTATCCCATCGATGCGGTGGCCAAAGTACAGGGCGTTGCGCCAGGCACGGTGAAGTCGCGGCGAGCCCGGGCTCGGCAGGTGCTGCGTGCGGCGATAGACTGAGGCCGAGTAGAATCACACTATCTTTCGCGCGATGTGCGCGAACATGAATCAGATTCTGTCCAAGAATTGTCGTCTCAAGGGAGTTTTTTGTGACCATCCACGATGTCGCCATCGTCGGCTCCGGCCCCGCCGGCTACACCGCAGCACTCTACGCAGCACGTGCCGAGCTCAATCCCATCGTCTTCGAGGGCTTTGAATACGGCGGCGAACTCATGAACACCACCGAGGTAGAGAACTACCCGGGCTTCCAGAAGGGCATCATGGGCCCAGAGCTCATGGAAGAAATGCGCGCCCAGGCCATCCGCTTCGGTGCGGACCTGCGCATGGAGGTTGTCGATTCCGTCGAACTCGAGGGCGAGGTGAAGAAGCTGCACGTCGGTGACGAGGTCTTTGAGGCCCGCACCGTCATCCTCGCCACCGGTGCAGCGCCGCGCTACCTGGGCATTCCGGGTGAATCCGAGCTCGCTGGACGCGGCGTATCCGCCTGCGCCACCTGCGATGGCTTCTTCTTCAAGGGCCACAACATTGCCGTCGTCGGCGGCGGCGATTCCGCCATGGAGGAGGCCACCTTCCTCACCAAGTTCGCCGAAACCGTAACGATCATCCACCGCTCCGAGAACTTCCGCGCCTCCAAGATCATGCTGGAGCGCGCCAAGGAGAACCCACAGATCAAGTGGCTGACCAATACCACCGTTGAGCGCGTCCTGGATAAGGACGGCAAGGTTGGCGGCCTGGAGGTCAAGAACGCCCTAACCGGCGAAACCAGCGAACTCGATGTCACCGCCATGTTTGTGGCGATTGGCCATGACCCGCGCTCCGGCTTCCTCGAGGGCCAGGTGGCCACCAATGAGGCTGGCTACGTCGTAGTGGAGCAGCCTTCGACTAAGACCTCGCTGCCTGGTGTCTTTGCCTGCGGCGACTTGGTGGATGACCACTACCAGCAGGCCATCACCGCGGCTGGCTCCGGCTGCCGCGCGGCAATTGATGCGGAACATTTCCTCGCCGATAACCGTTAGTAGTCACATGAGCAACATTAAGAACGTCACTACTGATTCCTTCCGCGCGGACGTCGTGGAGGCAGGCAAGCCCGTCGTCGTGGACTTCTGGGCTGAATGGTGTGGGCCATGCAAGAAGTTGTCCCCGATCCTCGAAGAGGTGGCCGAAGAACTCGGTGACGACGTCTCCGTAGTCAAGGTCAACGTGGACGAGGAGCGCACCCTGGGTGCCATGTTCCAGATCATGTCGATCCCATCCGTGCTGATTTTCAAGAACGGCGAGAAGGTCGATGAGTTCGTCGGCCTGCGTTCCAAGGCCGACATCGTGGCGCAGATAAAGAAACAGCTCTAACTGGTATTCTTTAACTCGTTGATGGCGCACTGCGGTGCGCCTCCTTGATCACGAAAGGGGTAGGTGTGAACCGCGTTTTACGTGTAGGTGACCAGAGCGTTCGGGTCGCCGAAGCACGCGCAACCCTTGCCCGCCTCGGCCTGATGACTGACTACCAGGGGACGTTGTCCGACTGGAAGAAGCAAAAGTACTCCGAAGCCGATAAGCACTTTGATAACAATTTGGCCGAGGTCCTCAAGGCCTTCCAGCAATCCCGCGGCATCGTGCCTAGCGGCGATATTGATGACCTCACTCTGCGCGAGCTGCGCCAGGCATCCTACACGCTGGGCGCCCGCGTTCTGGCCTATGAACCGGGCAACGTGCAGGTGGGCGATGACGTAGCACAGCTCCAAGAACAACTGCAGGAGCTTGGCTTCTACCAAGAACGCATCGATGGCCATTTCGGTGCCCGCACCTACGCGGCGCTGGCGGAATACCAACTCAACTCTGGCCTGCGCAGTGACGGGATCTGTGGCCCCGCCACCATTAACGCCCTCAACCTGCTGGGTCGGCGTATCACTGGCGGCTCGGCGCACAATATCCAGGAACGCGAGCGCGTGCGCAACGCCGGGCCGAAGCTGGCCGGCAAGCGCGTTGTGATCGACCCCAGCCTGGGTGGCCTCAACAAGGGCAACACGGTCAGGGGACGCTTTGGTGACATCACGGAGGAGGAGATCCTCTGGGATTTGGCTGAGCGCGTTGCCGGGCGCATGATCGCCGCCGGCATGGAGACCATCATCTCCCGCCCGCGCAACGATGACCCATCGATTCGTGACCGCGCAGATATGGCCAATGCATTCGACGCCGACCTGGTTATTTCACTGGCCTGCGATGAATACCCCACGGAGAAAGCCAACGGCGTAGCCACCTTCTACTTTGGGTCGGAATCCGGCAACTCTTCCCTCATCGGCGAGACGCTCTCCGGCTTCATCCAGCGTGAGATCGTTGCCCGCACCGAGCTGGGTAACTGCCGCAACCACGGCCGCACGTGGGCGTTGTTACGCCTGACGCAGATGCCGGTGGTGCAGGTGGTGCTGGGTTACCTGACCAGCCCCAGGGACGTGGCAATCCTGACCAACCCGGATCGCCGCGATGACATCGCCGAAGCGATTGTCGTCTCCGTCAAGCGCCTCTACCTCTTGGACGATGACACCGCCGTGACCGGCACCTACCGCTTCGACGAGCTGCTGCGCGCCGAGCGCTCTTCCTAAAGGGATTAGGCCAAAGCGCGGGCGAGGAGGTCCTCCACCGCGGCTGCGGTCAGCAGGTCAAAGGCCGGGGGAAGCTCGAGGCGCAGGCGCGGGGTAATAGGGTGATCACGCACCACCATGAAACCGGCGGACTCCAGCGTCTCCACAGGTAATAGGCCTATGCGAGCGGGTTTCTCGCGGAGGAGCTCTTCGGCCTGGCGGGCATCACGAAAGCCAAAGGCCTCAACGGCGCTAGCCTCGCGTGAGGTGAGGTGCATGATGGTGGCGTCGAGAAGCACTGCTTCCAAGCCCTTCGCCGCGCGGTGCGGCTTTACAAATAGCGAAGTCACCAGGACCGCATCCTCCGAGACGGGGGAAGTGGGCAGCTTGGCCACACCGGGGGCAAGCTCAGGCGGACAGAAGAGGAGCGTGGCCTCATCGCCCACGGTAAAACCGCACTCGCCGCAGCGCAGCAGGGTGGCGCTGATCCACGCTTCCTTTTCAAATGCAGGGTCAGCGACCGTGGTTTTCATCTCCCAAAAAATAGATCGGGCCGCCAAGGGGTTGATAGCAACACCTTCCTTGACGGCCTGAACGAGCATGGCGAGCTAGCTTCCTTCTTTGCCCTCAATAAGCGCTAGGATGCGCTCGAAGTCCTCCTGGTCACCGAATTCGACGACCATCTTTCCCTTGCGCTTGCCCATGGTGACGGTGACCTTGGTGTCGAAGCGATCGGCCAAGCGCTCGGCGGAGTCCGTAAAGAACTGCGGCTGCGGGGCAGCGGGCTTCTTGGTTGGCTCGGTTGGCTTGCCATCGCGCTTGTACAGGGTGACGGCTTCCTCGGTGGCTCGCACAGACAGACCCTCGGCCACGACGCGATTGGCAATGAGCTCCATGGCCTCTGCATCCGGCAGGCCCAGCAACGCGCGGGCGTGACCGCCCGATAACGTACCCGCGGCAACGCGCTTCTGCACGTCCACCGGCAGCTTGAGCAGGCGGATCATGTTGGTCACCTGCGGGCGCGAGCGACCAATGCGGTCAGCCAACTCATTTTGGGTAACCCCAAATTCTTCAAGAAGCTGCTGATAGGCGTGTGCTTCTTCCAACGGGTTGAGCTGCACGCGGTGGATATTCTCCAGCAGAGCGTCCCGCAGGAGGTCATCATCCTTGGTATCGCGGACGATAGCCGGGATGGTGGCCAGGCCCGCCTTGGAAGAGGCGCGCCAGCGGCGCTCACCCATGATGAGCTCGAAGCCGCCCTCCTCGGAAGGCCGGACCACGACCGGCTGCAACAGACCGAATTCCTTGATGGAGTGGACCAGCTCGGCCAGGTCATCCTCGTCGAAGACAGTACGCGGCTGCTTCGGGTTGGGCATGATGTCACCGACGGAAATCTCGCGGTAAGTCGCACCAATCACCGAAGGCTTGGCCTGACGCTTCTTCGAACCCGAGGATTGCTGGATAGTGGGCGCACCCTGCACCCTTTTCGTGCCGGCATCCTTAGGAGCGCCGGTGGACGCACCGAGAATGATATCTGCGGCGGAATCTCCCAAGCGTGGCTTGCGGGAGGGCGCACCCGGGCCGGACGGGATGAGCGCGGCCAAGCCCTTGCCCAAACCGCCCTGGCGCTGCTCCGGCTTGTGGTCTGCCTTCTTATCTGCCACGGTGTCCTATCCTTCCAATTCCGCGAAAATCTCTGGGCTCACGCCAATGGCACCCGTGGTGGGGTGCGGCGTGTAGTCCCCGCGCTTATCCAACTCGCGCGCGGCGGCGGCGTAGGCGCGGGCGCCTGTCGACGACGGGTCATAAGCGATAACCGTCTTACCATAACCCGGCGCCTCCGAAACGCGAACGGAGCGCGGGATGACGTTGCCTAAGACGACGGCGCCGAACTGCTCGCGCACTTCATTGGCCACCTGCTCTGCCAGCTTGGTGCGGGCGTCGAACATGGTGAGCAGCACGCCGGAGATGTGCAGATCCTCGTTGAGGTGCTCACGGATCATGGAGATATTTCCCAGCAGCTGGCCCACGCCCTCCAGGGCGTAGTACTCGCACTGGATGGGGATAATGACTTCTTCTGCGCACGTCATCGCATTGATGGTGAGCAGGCCCAGGGAAGGCGGGCAGTCGATAAAAACGTACTCAAAGCCATGCTCTTCGAGGAAGCCGTTGTGTAGGGCGTCATAGAGGCGAAACTCGCGGCGAACCAGGGAGACCATTTCAATCTCCGCGCCGGCGAGGTCGATGGTGGCGGGGATGCAGTAGAGGTTTTCATCGTCGGGGGAGTGCTGCATCGCATCCTCCGCGCTGCAGTCACCCAACAAAACCTCATAGCTGGATTTGGTGCCGGAGGTGTGCTCCGCGCCCACCGCGGTGGAGGCATTGCCCTGCGGGTCCAAGTCGATCACCAGGACCTTCTTGCCGGCCTCAGCGAGCGCGGCGGCAAGGTTGACGGCGGAGGTGGTTTTACCCACGCCACCCTTCTGGTTCGCGATGGTGATAAGACGAGGATGAGTCATGCCGTCTACTTTAGTTCACGCGCGGGACACGGATAATGGTGGTGCCGTGGATGGTCATGACCTCGGCTTTTCCGCCACCGGCGCGCTTGATGTCGGCAGCGTCGCGCTCCAGCTCCTCGTGCACCGAGGAACCCTTGAGAGCGATCATCTCTCCGCCCTTGCGAACCAGCGGCAGGGACCACTTGGCCAGCTTGCCCAACGGGGCCACCGCGCGGGAGGTCACGATGTCGGCACCCTTAACGGCCTTTTTCACCGGGCCTTCCTCGGCGCGGCCGCGGATGACGGTGACGTTATCGAGGCCCAGCAGGTCGACGACCTCGTTGAGGTAAGTGGAGCGCTTCAGTAGCGGCTCGATGAGAGTGATCTTCAGGTCAGGGCGCGCGATGGCGAGCGGGATGCCGGGCAAGCCTGCGCCACTGCCGACGTCGATAAGCGTGGCGCCCTGCGGCATTACCTCCGCGACCACGGCGCAGTTGATGAGGTGGCGCTCCCACAGGCGCGGGACCTCGCGGGGGCCTATAAAACCACGGGTGGACCCGTCCGTAGCCAGCGAATCGTGGTATTTCTGCGCGAGCGGCAGACGCGATCCGAAGACGTCAGACGGGTCCAGTGGCACAGTGTCGGACACAGATTCAGTCACTGTGAAAACTCCTGGGTTACGTTCTAGTTGTTCTTGCGGCGCTGCTTCTTAGAGCGGTGATCCTTCTTGCGTGCGCCCGGCTTCGGGGCAGAAGTGCGCTTGAGCTCAGCCTTGGCGGCTGCCTCTTCTTCTTCCTCCCGGTCCATCTTGGCGTAGACAATGCGGGTTTGGAAGAAGGTCCACACGGTGTTGGCCAGCATGTAGAAGAGCAGGCCGATGGGCCAGATGAAGCCGGAGAACACCAGCATTGCCGGCATAAACCACAGCATCATCTTGTTCATCATGGCCATCTGCTGCTGCATCATCTCCGCGTTCTGACCCTGCGGGGTAGCGGTCTTGCCGGCCGCGCGGCGCGCCTCCTGGCGGTTCAGCGTCATGCGGGCGTTGAAGTGGGTCAGCGTCGCAATGATGGCGATGAGCGGCACGATGATGAAGGCCGCCTGTGCGGTGGTGGTTTCCTTAACAATCTCCAGACCGGAGTTGAGGCGCAGGTTCGCCACGAGCGGGACACCGAAGATCTTGGCGTCTACGAACTGCTTCACCAGCTCAGGTTCGAAGATGTAGTTCGCAATGGAGGCGTTCATCTCCTCCGACATTGCTTCACCCGCCGGGTGCCCGATGCCACCGGCGACGGCAACAGTGCGGTCAAAGGAGCGCAGCACGTGGAACAGACCAATGAACATGGGGATCTGCGCGAACATCGGCAGGCAGCCCGCCACGGGGCGCACGCCAGCTTCCTTGTAGATGCGCTGCATCTCTTGGGCAGCCTTGGTCTGGTCATTGGCGTACTTGGTGCGCAGTTCCTGAATTTGTGGCTGGATCTCCTGCATCTTGCGTGAAGAGCGCAGCTGCGTGATGGTCGGCTTGACCATGATGGCCTTGAGCGTCCACGTCAGAAGAACGATGGCGATGATCCAGGTTCCGCCCCATGCGGAATCAAGGACGAAGCTCAAGAGCCAATGCCAGAACCACAGGACGGCTGAAATTGGCCAATAAATGAAATTAAGCACGAGAGTTGTTTACCTCAGTTGTTGTTTGGTCGGTACCGGATCAAACCCGCCCGGGTGCCAGGGACCGCACTTGCATAACCTGGCAAGCGCCATGCCCGTCCCCTTGAAGGCTCCATGGATGGAGATGGCTTCGAGAGCATAGGCACTGCACGTCGGTTCAAAACGACAGGTGGAGACCATCTTAAGGCCTGACAAGTGCTTTTGGTAGAAGCGCACCCCGTGAACTAGGACTCTCCCGAACCCGCGGGCTTCAGGAATCTCCTCTCCTTGAGAGTTCAGATATCCCATGTGCTTAGTGCTTTGCGGATATCACGCTCAAGGCGCTCACTGGTGGCACTACCGCTAGCGGGCAAGGCGCGGATAACAATGTCAACATTGGCGGGCAATACTGTCCCGTTGACGCCATCGCGCATGAGGGACATGCACACATGACGAAGCCGCCGGGAGGTGCGGTGGCGAACCACGGCATTCCCGACGGCCTTCGACACGATGAGGCCGAACCGCGGCCCAGTGGCCGCGATGTCGTCTTCACCGTCGTTAAAGCGCAAATGCACGACGACAGTGCGCGTGCCCGCCCGGCGCCCGCCCTTGATGGTCCTCCGAAATTGCCTCGGGGACGTGAGCTTGTGCTGGGCTGGAAGCATGAATTAAGCGGTGAGCTTAGCGCGACCCTTCTTGCGACGAGCGGCGACGATGGCGCGGCCGGCGCGGGTGCTCATGCGGGTACGGAAGCCGTGCTTACGAGCGCGACGACGGTTGTTCGGCTGGAAGGTACGCTTACCCTTTGCCACGATTAACTCCTTGAAGTTGTTGGTGGATGGCACAGCCACACGCCGGTGAGGGCGGTGGGCATAAACATCCACTGATGAATGGTGTACGTGGGGATGTGGCTTCGCACGTGAAGCGCCGTGAGGCGTGGCGAGGCATTCCCACATGCAACATGTGCACCATGCACTGTTGCGATAGACCATCACAGGTTACGTGACAGATAGTGCGCGAAACAAATCGACACACTGGGTGTCCCCGAAATTACAAAGATGTTTTTATCCGCAGCTAGAACGCCACTTTTTGCCCACATGCTGCGCGACAAGTGCCCCCTCTCGCCGTTCTTGCGCCGCGCTTGGCGCCACCGTGCCGAGCGCGCATAAAAGTGCGTTAGACAGCGCCCCCATAACGCGGTACAACTGAGGAATCGAATTCCACAGTCACCCACAGGGTGTGGATAACTCTCAATGAAGACTTGAGACTTTTGCTGTTTATGCAGGTTAACTGCATTGAGGAGCCGATGTACAGTTATCCACAGCTATGAGATAGGCTGTGGATAAACCACCTATCCACACTTGTGGATAACTTTGTGGATTCCGAGGTTACACACCAAAACATCGTGTGGAATCTTCGGTGGAAATTACAACTTCATGTGATTTCTCATCCTGTATCTCTCCTCATCCATCCGTCCATCCCCGATCCCCAACCCACAGTCACGCAGTAAATACTCAGCTCCCAAAGCCTCTTCTTCAGGGAACCGAGTAGGTGTGGCCGGCCCCGGCCGATGACACCGCGTGAACTGTGACTACACAGAAGGTAGGCGTTTTGTCTGATCCGCAAGCAGCCCTCCGGGCCAGCTGGAAAGCTGTGGTCAGTGATTTACTGGCTCAGTCCGAACAACCAAGTTCGGACGTACCCAATTTCTCCCATAGCCAGCGCCTCAATCTTCAACTTGTAGAACCCATCATGATCGGTGATGGCTACGCGCTGATCGCCGCCCCGCACGAGAACGCCAAGAATGTCATCGAGGCCGAGCTGGGGGAGTACATCACCCGCACCTTGTCGCAGCATATGGGGCGCCCTTGTTCTTTGGCCGTGACCATTGCGGCGCCGCCGCAGCCGGCTCACGAAGAAGCGCCAGAAGCGCCCGCACCCCAGCGCCCCATCCAAACCGAGGCGCCCGAGCACGGCATGGGGCACCAGGCACAGGGTTTCCAGCAGCCCATGCCGCCCACTCCATCTGCCCAGCCAGAGACGCCAAGCCACCATCAACCGCGCTCCTGGGACACCGCGCATTCTCCGGCTAGCTTGGATGAGTTGGCACAGCACTACAGCGATCAGCAGAGCGGCGTTCCGAACGGCTACCCCGAGGCAACCGGGCCGCGCATCCCGCGCGAGGAACCGGCGCACAACCCGAACCGCGAAAAGTCCCTCAACCCGAAGCACACTTTTGAAAACTTCGTCATCGGGTCCTCCAACCGTTTTGCCAACGGCGCCGCCGTGGCCGTGGCCGAAAACCCCGCCCGCGCCTATAACCCTCTCTTCATTTGGGGCGGCTCCGGCTTGGGCAAAACCCACCTGCTGCACGCGGCCGGTAATTACGCCCAGGTCCTGCATCCGGGCCTGCGCGTGAAGTACGTCTCCTCGGAGGAATTTACCAACGACTACATCAATTCCCTGCGTGATGACCGCCAGGAATCCTTCAAGCGCCGCTACCGCAACCTGGACATCCTCATGGTCGATGACATCCAGTTTCTAGAGGGCAAGGAGTCCACGCAGGAGGAGTTCTTCCACACCTTCAATGCGCTGCACCAGGCCAATAAACAGATCATTTTGTCCTCCGATCGCCCTCCGAAACAGCTGACCACGCTGGAGGATCGCCTGCGCACACGCTTCGAGGGAGGACTGATTACGGATATTCAGCCGCCAGACCTGGAAACGCGCATCGCCATCCTCATGAAGAAGGCCTCCGCGGACGGCACCGACGTCGATCGCTCGGTCCTCGAGCTCATCGCCTCTCGCTTCGAATCCTCGATCCGCGAGCTGGAGGGCGCGCTCATCCGTGTTTCTGCGTATTCTTCCCTGGTCAATGAACCGATCAGTTTGGAGATGGCGGAGATTGCCCTGCATGATCTAGCCCCGGACTCTGCGGATCGCCAGATCACCGCGGCGGCCATCATCGAGGTCACAGCGGATTACTTCGACATCGACGTGGATACCCTGCGCGGTTCTGGTAAGAAGCGCGCCGTCGCCCACGCCCGCCAGCTGGCCATGTATCTGTGCCGCGAGCTCACAGAGCTTTCCCTGCCGAAGATTGGTGATCAATTCGGCGGCAAGGACCACACCACCGTCATCTATGCGGACCGCAAGATCCGTAAGGAGATGACTGAGAACCGCAACACGTACGACGAGATCCAGGCCCTAACCCAACGCGTGAAGAACCACAACCAGCGCTAGCACCACGCAGCGCTTGGCGACGCCCCTGCCCACCTCCCGCAATTTCCTCCCCGCGGGCGTGGGTAGGGGCGTCTTTGCTATCCACCCAAAAGTTATCCACACCGTTATTCACAGCTGTGTAATTTCATTGTTGTAATTTGTAGATCCTTATCACGTTTTCTTCTTCCACAGCAGATCAGAAGGGTCATCGCCCTTGTGATTAACTCTGTGATCAGCGCAGACAGATCTGGGGATGAATTGTGGATAACTTTGACCCCGACCCAGTTACTCACATTTCTTGTCATTTGATCACAGTGATCCCACACCCTGACTCACAGATCGTTTCACCGTGAAGAGCTTGGCTTTTAGCGGGTTGTCCACAGATCCCACAGCGCTTATTACTACTCCTATTTTGTTTTCTCCCTAACCAAGAAGAAAAAGGATGTGTGTGATTCGTCGGCGCCCTGCACGGTCGCGCGCTTGAATCGCAAAGCACGGAAGGTGAATGACAAAATCCTGTGCTTCGGCACCGATCCTGTAAGTTGGAGTGAGCTTGCAAGAATCTTCCATCCGCAACTAGAGGAGCGTCTCACCATCATGGAGCAGTCCGTGTCATTTCGCGTTGCCAAAGATGATCTCGCTAACGCCGTAGCGTGGGTCGCGCGCAGCCTTCCTTCGAAGGTCACCCAACCAGTACTGCGCGCCATGCTGATCACCGCGGATGACAATGGTTTGGAATTCACCGGCTTCGACTACGAGGTTTCCACCCGCGTGCGCATCGCCGGCATGGTGGATGAGCCGGGACGCATCGCAGTGGCCGGTAAGTTGCTCTCTGACATCGTTGCTTCCTTGCCCAACAAGGAAATCGAGATGACGCAGGAGGATAACAAGGTTCTGTTGACCTGTGGTTCTTCGCGCTTCGAGCTGCCGCTCATCCCGCTGGATGATTACCCCCAACTCCCTGTCCTGCCGGAGGTCACCGGCACCATTAACCCGCAGCTCTTCGTCGAAGCCATCAGCCAGGTCGTTGCCGCGGCCGGCAAGGATGACACGCTGCCGATGCTCACCGGCGTGCACATTGACATCAATGGTTCTCACGTGGAAATGACGGCAACGGACCGCTTCCGCCTGGCCATGCGCACCTTCGAGTGGGAGCCGGTATCTCCTGACGTCCAGGCCAAGCTCCTCGTCCCGGCCAAGACGTTGCAGGAGACCGGCCGTTCCTTGGACACGCACCTCAACATCCCGGTTGAAATCGCCGTGGGCACTGGTGAGAACATCGCTGCGGAAGGCCTGTTCGGCCTGCATGCGGATAACCGCGAGACCACCACCCGCATGCTGGACGCGGATTTCCCCAACGTTGCACCCTTGCTGCCCAAGACCCACAGCGCTATGGCCAGCATTGAGGTTGCTCCGCTCCAGGAAGCCATTCGCCGCGTCTCGTTGTTGACGGATCGCAATGCGCAGATCCGCATGGAATTCCGCGAGGGCGAGGTGACCTTGGCAGCAGGCGCCGATTCTGGCCGCGCCAGCGAATCTCTGCCCTGTGCTTTCAATGGCCGTGAGGACTTCGTCATCGCCTTCAACCCGTCCTACCTCAAGGATGGATTGGCCGTGGTCCACACGGACCGCGTGGTCTTTGGCTTTACCGAGCCTTCGCGGCCTGCGATCATGATTCCGGAGCCGGAGGAGCTACCAGCGGCCAATGAGGACGGCTCGTTCCCGACTCCAGAAACTCATTTCACCTACCTGCTGATGCCAGTGCGCTTGCCAGGCTAGGCCATATGTATATTCGCGATCTCGATGTCAGGGACTTCCGCTCCTGGCCCGAGCTCACCCTCAACCTCAAGCCGGGGATCACCCTGTTTGTCGGCCGCAACGGTTTCGGCAAGACCAATATCGTCGAGGCCATCGGGTATACCGCGCATCTTTCTTCGCACCGTGTGGCCCACGATGCCCCCCTCGTGCGCCACGGCGCGCACAATGCCCGCATCTCCGCCACCGCGGTGAACCAGGGCAGAGAGCTCACCGCGCACTTGCTCATCAAACCCCACGCGGCCAACCAGGCGCAGATCAACCGCACGCGCCTGAAGTCCCCGCGCGAGTTACTTGGCGTGGTGAAAACCGTGTTGTTTTCCCCGGAGGATTTGTCCCTCGTGCGCGGCGAACCTGCAGCACGCCGCCAGTATTTGGATGACATTATTGCCTCGCGCATGCCACGCCTGGCGGGAGTGAAAGCTGATTATGACAAGGTCCTGAAGCAGCGCAATGCGTTGTTGAAGTCGGCGTCGCCAAGCTTGCGCCGGGGTTACAGCGACAGTGACGGTGCCTCGGCGCTGGCCACTCTCGACGTGTGGGATACGCAGCTGTCTTCCCTCGGCGCGCAGGTGATTCAGGCACGCCTGGCGCTTGTCGACGAACTCCGCGAGCACATTCCCGCCGCTTATGCCGGGCTCGCCCCGGAGTCGCGACCGGCCGCCATTGACTACAAGTCCACCGTGGACATCTCAGACCGCGAGGTTATCGAGGCCATGATGCTCACCGAGCTTGCCACGAAGCGTCAACGAGAGATCGAACGCGGCATCTCGCTCGTTGGCCCGCATCGCGACGATCTGGTGCTCAACCTTGGCACGAGCCCCGCCAAGGGCTTTGCCAGCCACGGCGAGACCTGGTCCTATGCCATCTCCTTGCGGCTGGCGGAGTTCAACCTGCTGCGCCAAGACGGCACTGATCCGATTCTCATCCTTGATGATGTCTTCGCCGAGCTCGATGCGAAAAGGCGCGAAAAGCTCGTTCACCTCGCCGCGGGTGCGGAGCAGGTGCTCATTACTGCGGCGGTGGATGAGGATTTGCCCGGAAACTTGCAGCCCATTGAACGCTTTACGGTCACAGTGCGAGATACCGAAGAGGGCCGAATCTCCGAGATCGCTCCGTATACGGCGGGCGGTGACGAGGATGACTGAGCAGGACTTCGATCCGGTCAAGGCGCTCTTCGAGCGCACGCGAAGTAATTCCAAGAACCCGCCGAAGCTCAACAAGCCGGCTCCCAAGATGAACCTGACGCCGACTCCTTCGGAGCAACAGCCAACGCCGTATCGGCGTGGCCGGCCGAGCGGACCCGATGGCCGCCGCCGGCGCCGCAGCCTCGAGATCCCTAGCCTCGGCGCACAGATTCAACGAGAGATTGGCAAACGCGGCTGGGAACACGAATTGGCTCATGGTTGGGTCATGGGTAATTGGCTGAACCTCGTCGGCGAGCGCATCGCCGCGCACACGCAACCGCTCACCATCAAGGAGCAGGTTGTCTACGTGGCGTGCGATTCTTCCAGCTGGGCCACCGAGTTGCGCTACCTGCAGCGCCCCATTTTGCAGAAGATTGCAGATCGCCTCGGCCCAGACGTGGTGGTTAAGCTGCACATTCAGGGCCCCAAGCAGCACCGCAACTATGAGGGCCGTCAATGGGTCAAGCCGCAAGGTTCGCAAGATACGTACGGCTGATTTTGGGCGACCGCGAAATTCACGCAAATTTGGGGCTCTCACGGGCGTGCAGTGCCCTTGCGTGGGGGGACACAGTGTAGAATGGCTAGAGTCTTAGATTTAGCTCTAGCCAAAAGGAGAACACGAATCCGTGGCTGAACAACACGCATATGATGCGGGGTCAATCACAATTCTGGAGGGCCTCGAAGCCGTCCGTAAGCGCCCCGGCATGTACATCGGTTCCACCGGTGCCCGTGGCCTGCACCACCTGATCTGGGAGATCGTTGACAACTCCGTCGATGAGGCGATGGCGGGCTTTGCTGACAAGGTCATCGTCACCCTCCGCGAAGACGGCGGCATCGAAGTTATCGATAACGGCCGTGGTATCCCGGTGGAAATGCACGCCTCTGGCGTTCCCACTGTCCAGGTGGTTATGACCCAGCTGCATGCCGGCGGTAAGTTCGACTCCGAATCCTATGCCGTTTCCGGCGGCCTCCACGGCGTGGGTATCTCCGTGGTCAACGCTTTGTCCACCCGCGTCGAGGCAGACATCAAGCGCGACGGCAAGCACTGGTACCAGAACTTCAACAACGCCATCCCGGATGAACTCGTGGAAGGCGATAATGCTCGCGGTACCGGAACCACCATCCGTTTCTGGCCGGACCCGGAGATCTTTGAGACCGTCGAGTTTAATTACGACACGATCGCTCGCCGCCTGCAGGAGATGGCCTTCCTGAACAAGGGCCTGACCATCGTGCTGCGCGATGAGCGCGCCATCTCTAAGGAACAGGCCGAACTGGAGGAGATCGCCGAGGCTGGCGATGCCCCAGTGAGCCTGAGCAGCCTGGATGAGAAGAGGGAGTCCACTGAGGCTGCCGACGGTGACGAAGACCAGGCGTCCAAGAAAAAGAAGAAGGAAGTCACCTACCACTACCCAAACGGTCTGCAGGACTATGTTGAGCACCTCAACAAGAACAAGACCGCCATCCACCCCACCATCGTTGCCTTCGACGTTAAGGGTGAGGATCATGAGGTAGAAATCGCGCTGCAGTGGAACCAGGGCTACAAGCAGTCCGTCCACACCTTCGCCAACACCATTAACACTCACGAAGGCGGCACGCACGAGGAAGGCTTCCGCGCGGCGCTGACCTCACTGATGAATCGCTATGCCAAGGAGCACAAGCTCCTCAAGGAAAAGGATGGCAACCTTTCCGGCGAAGATTGCCGCGAAGGCCTTGCCGCCGTCATTTCCGTCAAGGTTGGGGATCCGCAGTTCGAAGGCCAGACCAAGACGAAGCTGGGTAACTCGGAGATTCGAGGATTTGTCCAGCGCTCCGTTAACGAGCACCTCAACGATTGGTTCGATGCCAACCCGGCTGAGGCCAAGGTCATCATCAACAAGGCCGTGTCCTCTGCGCACGCCCGTGTGGCGGCGCGAAAGGCGCGCGAATTGGTACGCCGCAAGTCCGCCGGTGACCTCGGTGGCCTTCCGGGTAAGTTGGCGGATTGCCGTTCCAAGGACTCGAAGCTTTCTGAGCTCTACATCGTGGAGGGTGACTCCGCAGGTGGTTCTGCCAAGGGCGGCCGCGATTCCATGTTCCAGGCCATCCTGCCGCTGCGCGGCAAGATCCTCAACGTGGAAAAGGCCCGCATGGACAAGGTGCTCAAGAACGCTGAGGTTCAGGCCATCATCACGGCCCTGGGCACCGGCATCCACGAAGAATTCGACATTTCCAAGCTGCGCTATGACAAGATCGTGCTCATGGCCGATGCTGACGTGGACGGCCAACACATCGCTACGCTGCTGCTGACCCTGCTCTTCCGTTTCATGCCGCAGCTGGTTGAGGATGGCCACGTCTTCCTGGCTAACCCGCCGCTGTACAAGCTGAAGTGGGGCAAGGGCCAGCCGGGCTACGCCTTCTCCGACGCCGAGCGTGACAAGCTGCTTGCTGAGGGCCTGGAGCAGGGACGCAAGATCAACAAGGATGACGGCATCCAGCGCTACAAGGGTCTGGGTGAGATGAACGCCTCCGAGTTGTGGGAGACCACCCTGGATCCGACCACCCGCGTGCTTCGCCGTGTGGATTTGGAGGACGCCCAGCGCGCCGACGAGCTCTTCTCCATCCTCATGGGTGATGACGTGTCTGCTCGCCGCTCCTTCATTACCCGCCGCGCGAAGGACGTACGCTTCCTCGACGTCTAAACGCTAGGTCAAAACCCGCAAAGACCAGCACCTCATATGAGGTGCTGGTCTTATTTCGTCGTTAAGCAGGCGCTTAAACAGTAGTCATATGGCGCTGCAGAACGCTGCCGATGGTCGCGACGTTGGGCTCCAGAATCGAGGAGGCCTTGCCACGCAGGGACTTGTAGGTGCGGGCGATGCCAGGCGCGTTCACATTCTCCGCGGCCTTGTCCGCGGTTGCCATGATGGCGGCGGTAATCTCAGCGCTGCGCCCTTCCAGGTAGGTGCCGAAGTCGGACTGCTCAGAGCCTTCGAATTCCTTCCAGTAGGAATCCAGGCTATTGAGTAGTTCCGGAAGCATGTGGTTGATTCCCTTGGACAAGACCTTAGAATCTGCCTTCTTGGCAGCGCCTAAAGCGCCTTTGAAGGCCATTCCGGAAATGCCGGAGAGCGAAGAGACGGTGTCATCGGCGGCCGTGGCCAAGTCCGCCACTACGGCGTTGCGGGTAGGGGATTGGAGAAGCTGGGTGAGGTTTGTCATACAGGCGAGCTTACTGTGCCGGTGCGGTGGATCCCGCCTTGAGCGCGGCGAGCTGGTCAGCAATCTCCGGGAAGCCATTGGTGCGGGCCAGGCGCTCGAGGTCGAAGTCGAGGCCACCTTCGTAGAGGCGGCTGTTCTCAGAAGAACCGGAGGAGCCGGCCATCCCGATCTGGGCGGCAAACTCGTCTACCTGGGCGCGCAGTGCCGGGACGTTATCCACTACTAGCTTGAGCAGTGCCGCTGCGGCGGCGATGCTACCGCCGATGATGAGCGTCATGTCGATCGGGGTGGAGCCGGTGAGGGAGGAGCCGGCTTCGCCCTGCTCGAAGTCGGGGTTGAGGTTGTTCTGCCAGTCATTGTCGGCGGTCTTAGCGCTCGCAGCCGGCGTTGCGGCGGTGGCGAGGGTGGTAGCCACGACACCGGCGGCGAGGAACTTCTTCAAAGACTTCGAGGGCATAGGGGGATTCCTTCCTACAAGGGAATAGAGACTTCTATATCATGTTTAACTTACATAACTTCTGCAACAGAAAGATAGACCTCGGCGCAAAATCGCGCGAATTCTTCATTCTTTCCGCTGAGCGCGGGGACAGAACGCAAGACTGTCTCCAGTGATTCCGCCGCCGCATCGCGGTTGCCATGAACGGCAATTCCCTCAATGGTGGCCGTGCTCGCGGCGGCCGCGGCGGCTAGTGCGGCGAAATTACTAATCCGTACCCGATGGGCTCGACAAAACTCACGGGCGATGAGGAGCAGTTGTTCCACGTTCACTGGCGTGCGCCTCGGGCCTGGCGGATCTCCGCTTCTAATTCTGAACGCCCAGGCAGCAGCCGGCGCGCGGTGTCCTGTACGGCGGCATCGGTGAGGGTTCGCGCAGCCGCCGCAACAACGGCGCGGACCACCGCCTCGTGCTTGGAGGTTCCTTGCGCGGAAGCCAACAAGGTCAGCGCATGGTCTTGGTCCGGGGTCAGGCGCAGCGTCATAGCCATAGAGGACATGGTATCACGGTGATACCACAGCTGTGCCACAAACGGCCTTATACGGCCCTAGAAGGTAGGATAGGGCGTTATGAGCGACAATAACGGTGATCTTTTCGATCGCATCCAACCAATTGACATCAATGAGGAGATGGAGTCGAGCTACATCGACTACGCCATGTCCGTCATTGTCGGCCGCGCCCTGCCAGAGGTGCGTGACGGTCTTAAGCCTGTCCACCGCCGCATCCTCTACGCCATGTATGACTCCGGCTACCGCCCGGATCGCGGCTACGTAAAGTCCGCCCGCCCGGTCTCGGACACGATGGGCCAGTTCCACCCGCACGGTGACTCCGCTATCTACGACACCCTCGTGCGCCTAGCCCAGCCGTGGAACATGCGCTACCCGCTGGTCGACGGCCAGGGTAACTTCGGCTCCCGCGGTAATGACGGCCCGGCAGCTATGCGTTATACCGAGTGCCGTATGACGCCGCTGGCCATGGAGATGGTGCGTGATATCCGCGAAAACACCGTCGACTTTGCGCCGAACTACGATGGCAAGACGCAGGAGCCGACTATCCTGCCCTCCCGCGTTCCGAACCTGCTGATGAACGGCTCCGGCGGTATCGCCGTCGGTATGGCCACCAATATCCCGCCGCACAACCTCAACGAGTTGGCGGAGGCTATTTATTGGCTGCTGGATAACCCGAATGCTTCTGAGGAAGAAGCCTTGGCTGCGTGCATGGAGCGCGTCAAGGGTCCAGATTTCCCGACTGCGGGCCTCATTGTGGGCGACCAAGGCATCAAGGATGCCTACACCACCGGCCGCGGCTCCATCCGTATGCGTGGTGTGACCTCCATTGAGGAGGTGGGCAACCGTCAGACCATCGTGATCACTGAGCTGCCCTACCAGGTCAACCCGGATAACATGATCTCCAACATCGCGGAGTCCGTGGTCAACGGCAAGATCGCCGGAATCGCCAAGATCGAGGACGAGTCCTCTGACCGCGTGGGTATGCGCATCGTGGTCACCCTCAAGCGTGACGCCGTGGCTCGCGTGGTGCTCAATAACCTGTACAAGCACTCTCAGCTGCAGACCTCCTTCGGCGCGAACATGCTCTCCATCGTCGATGGCGTGCCGCGCACCCTGCGCCTCGATCAGATGCTGGGCTACTACGTTGCTCACCAGATCGAGGTCATCGTCCGCCGTACCCAGTTCCGCCTGGATGAGGCGGAGAAGCGCGCCCACATCTTGCGCGGCTTGGTTAAGGCGCTCGACATGCTCGATGAGGTCATCGCGCTGATCCGCCGTTCCCCGACGGTGGAGGAGGCACGTGACGGCCTGATGCAGCTTCTCGGCGTCGACGAGATCCAGGCCGATGCCATCCTGGCCATGCGTTTGCGCCGCCTGGCTGCCCTGGAACGTCAAAAGATCATTGATGAGTTGGCGGAGATCGAGGAGATCATCGCGGACCTCAAGGACATCCTGGCCCGCGAGGAGCGCCAGCGTCAGATCGTCCACGATGAGCTGGAGGAGATCGTCGAAAAGTACGGCGATGAGCGCCGTACCCAGATCGTCGCCGCTTCCGGTGACGTGTCCGACGAGGACCTCATTGCCCGCGAGAACGTCGTTGTCACCATCACCGCTACCGGTTACGCCAAGCGCACCAAGGTGGATGCCTACAAGGCACAGAAGCGCGGCGGCAAGGGCGTGCGCGGCGCGGAGCTCAAGCAGGACGATATTGTCAAGAACTTCTTCGTCTGCTCCACGCACGACTGGATCCTGTTCTTCACCAACTTCGGCCGCGTCTACCGCCTCAAGGCCTACGAGCTTCCGGAGGCCGGCCGCACCGCCCGCGGCCAGCATGTGGCCAACCTGCTGGAGTTCCAGCCGGAGGAGAAGATCGCCCAGGTCATCCAGATTCAGTCCTATGAGGACGCTCCTTACCTGGTCCTTGCTACCCAGCAGGGCCGCGTGAAGAAGTCCCGCCTCACCGACTACGAGTCCGCACGTTCCGCTGGGCTCATCGCCATCAACCTCAACGAGGGCGATGCGCTGATCGGTGCCCAGCTGGTCAACGAGGGCGATGACATCCTGCTCACCTCTGAGCAGGGCCAGGCCATCCGCTTTACTGCCGACGACGACCAGCTCCGCCCAATGGGCCGCGCTACCGCCGGCGTGAAGGGCATGCGCTTCCGCGGCGACGACCAGCTGTTGTCCATGTCTGTGGTCAACGACGGTCAGTTCCTCCTGGTTGCCACCTCCGGCGGCTACGGCAAGCGCACGGCCATCGAAGAGTACACCCCGCAGGGCCGCGGCGGCCTCGGCGTGATGACCTTCAAGTACACCCCGAAGCGCGGCAAGCTCATTGCGGCTATCGCTGTGGACGAGGACGACGAGATCTTCGCCATCACCTCCGCCGGCGGCGTGGTGCGCACTGAGGTCAACCAGATTCGCCCGAGCTCCCGCGCCACCATGGGCGTGCGTTTGGTTAACCTGGCTGACGACGTCGAACTGCTGGCCATCGACCGCAACGTGGAGGACGACGGCGAGGAGAATGCCCAGGCAGTGGCCAAGGGTGAGAAGTCCGTGGAGGACGTCAAGCCTGAGCACCTCAAGCTTGGGGAAGACTCCAAGCAGGACGAAGCTGAAAGCAAGGATGCCGATAAGGACGAGGAGTAACCCATGATTGGACGAGAGCTTCACCTAGCCCGGATTTCGCCCATGTCGGCGTTCCGCGTTGGCTTGGCCATGTCCCTCGTCGGCCTCGTCGCCTGGATCATCGCCGTGTGCCTGTTGTATCTCGGCCTTGACCAGGCGGGCATCTGGGATTCCTTCAATAGCCTCGTCGGCGGTGTTGGCGGCGGCTTTGAGGTCTCCTTCGGGTTGGTCGTCTCCGCGGCCGCACTGTTTGGTGCCATCATCGCTGTGCTGATGACCATCCTGGCGCCGCTTCTGGCGGTGATCTACAACGCCATCGTGGACGTCTTCGGTGGATTCAAGATTCGCCTCCAAGACGAACCGCATAACTAGCGAATATCACCGAGAAAAACTACATATGACCAGGCGATTTGTAATAGATCGCCGGTCCTATGTAGAGTAACTACTCGTTCCGGTCAAGGGCCTATAGCTCAGTCGGTTAGAGCGCATCGCTGATAACGATGAGGTCGCTGGTTCGATTCCAGCTAGGCCCACCACGGAACAATGGGGCATTAGCTCAATTGGTAGAGCATCTGCTTTGCAAGCAGAAGGTCAGGAGTTCGATTCTCCTATGCTCCACAGCATAAGTGGAAGGCGCCCGGCGGAAACGCTGGGCGCTTTTCGCGTTCGGCCAAACTGGTCACACAGGGGCGGGTTAAAGGACCAAACTAAAGGCACCATATGGAGACCTCCGACCCGAAAACACCAGGTAGATGGATACGGAAATCTGCATAAGGTGCCTTTAGTTTGGTCCCAGAACAGGCTGCTGTGCGCTAGCGGGTGAGGTATTGCTTTCCCGCCTGCGGATTGGGGATGAGGCGGTCGAGGCTCACCGGTTCCAGGCCCTTCGCGCGCAGGCCGTCGATGACGCAGTCTGCGGCCCCTACGGTTGTGGCGTGAATGTCGTGCATGAGGACGATGGAGCCGGGCTGCGCCCCGCTGACTGCGGCCTCACAGACGTGCTCGGAATTGCGGTCCTTCCAATCCACGGTGTCGACGGACCACAGGGCCTGTGCCTGGCCATTAGCCTTCGCAGCGGCGTCCACGGTGCCGTTGGTGGCACCGTACGGGGGACGCATCCACCGCGGGTTCTCACCCGTTGCTGCCTTGATTGCCGCGGCCCCGGCCTTGATCTCGCCGTCCACGTCGCTGGGGGAGAGCTTGTTGAGCTCGCGGTGGGATGCGGTGTGGTTTCCCACGGTGTGGCCCTCAGCCTTCATACGGCGCAGCAGATCCGGGTGCGCGGTGGCACTGGGAGCCAAGACCATGAAGCTGGCGTGGGCGTCCTTGGCCTTCAGGGTGTCGAGGAGCTGAGCGGTCAACTCGCCGGGGCCATCGTCATAGGTGATGGCCACGCAGTTGGAGCAGGTGGCATCAGCAACCGACTGCGACTGCTGTTTGCCGGTCGGCGCGGGCTTCTGAGCGGGCCGCGAGGAGCCGGCAAACACGGGATTGTTCTGCAGCTCCTTGGGAAGAGCGTCGTAGGCGTCCTGTTCCAGCTGTTTAAGGTCCTTCTGGACGTCGGGGAGCTGTGGCAACGTCGGCTGTTGAATCACCGGCTGGGGAAGCTCCACGGCAGCAGCGGCGCCAGGCAGGGCCGTGGCTGCTGCAAGGGCGATGAGGGAGCGGACAAGAACACTTTTTCGGCGCATGACAACCTTCCACAGACTTTCTTAAGACGCTTTATTGTCTGTCCGGTGAAGGTGGATTATCCCTAGTGACACGCAACTAGAGTGAAAGAAGTTAACTCCTGAGGTTTCGCTAGGCCCGTAATAGGGGTGATTTCGTTGCTTTTACCGAGAGGAGTACGCTCTACAGGTATTGGGGCATTAGCTCAGTTGGTAGAGCGTTGCGTTCGCAATGCAAAGGTCAGGGGTTCGATTCCCCTATGCTCCACAGGGCGCTCACACAGTGAGCGCCCTTTAGCTTTTCGCTTAACTTAGTCGGCATCCTTGAAGCGCTTGACCAGGACGATGTGCCCGCTTCTCTCGCTCACCGGCTCAAAGCCAAGGTGCAGGTAAAGGCGGTGGGCGCGGTCATTATCTTTAGCCACCGACAGCGAGATGCCTGGGGCGCCCATCTCGTGGGCGAGTTCGGTGGCGGCGTCGATAAGCATGGTGCCCACTCCTTGGCTGCGGAAGCGAGGTTCCACAGCTAGCGCGAGCTCCGGGATGCCTTCAATAACGTGGCCGAAACCATGGCGCTGCGCCGTTCCCCAGTTCAGCCACACGCCACCGGCAGGGACGTGGCCCTCCCAGGCGATGAAACCTCCGCGGGAAGGCTCCCAACCGCCGAGGTAATAATCAAAACCTTCCTCGAAGCCCGCGGGGAGTTCCTTGTGCTCATCGCCGAAGGTATCGGCGAGGAAATTGATGCGGGCCAGGTAGGTGCGGTCAGCTTCGGTGAGGGAAAGAAGATGCATAGTTTCCATGGTAGGACGCGGCGTGCACCACCTATGAGCCGTGCTCCCATTGGGAATAGGCCGAGGCATAGCGCCCGCCGAGGTCCATCAGCTCGGCGTGGGTGCCATCCTCAACGATCTGACCCTGTTCCATCACGATGATGCGGTCGGCCTCGCGGGCCTGGTCTAGGCGGTGGGCAACGACGAGCGCGGTGCGCCCCTTGGTGACTGCCTTGGCGGCGCTTTCGAGTACCTTGGCGTGCTCGGAGCCGGCTTCGGAGGTGGCCTCATCCATGATGAGCACCGGCGGCTGGCGCAGGATCATGCGGGCCAGGGAAAGCTGTTGCTCGGCTTCAGCGCCAATTTCCTCGTTGCCCGCACCAATGAGCGTATCGAGGCCTTGGGGCAGCCACCGCGAATGCTCATCCAAGCCCACGGTGTTGAGAGCCTGCCACAGCTCCTCATCGCTGGCGTCGGGTTTGGCCAGGAGCAGGTCCTCGCGCAGCGAACCAGAAAAAAGATGCACTTCTTGGGTAATGAGCGCGACGTGCTCGGTAATCCAGGTATTTGGCACGGTGGCGGTATCGATGCCATCGAGGCTGATTGTTCCCTCCGTAGGGTACTGCAGGCCCGCCACGAGGGCGGCGAGCGTGGACTTACCCGCACCGGAGGTACCCACCAGGGCGGTGGTGGTGCCGGCGGTGAGGGTCAGGGAGACGTCATCAAGCACGCGTGCCCCGCCGGGGTAGGCGTAGGAAAGGTGCTCGATGGTGATGGCGGGGGCGGCTGTTAGCCGGGGCGTGTCCTTGAGCTCCTTCGTACCAGCGCTGCTCTCCAGGGTGGCCAGGGCCACCGCGCGGCCGAGAGACGTCACGGAATGCTGGATTTCGCCGGCGAAGAAGAGGATGTTGAACACGTGGATCTCCAACCGCATGACCAGCAGCACGGCGGCGGTGGCCTCACCGGGGGTCAGCCATTCCCACATCACCATCGGCACGGACATGAGGACCGATCCCAAGAGCAACACTGCGAAGGCCAGGGCGCCTTGGCCCAGGATGCGGTTGATCAGCGGAACCTTGTCACCCCAGGCCTGCACCGTGTCCCAGGAATAGCGCTCCATGCGTGCATGCGCCCAGTCCTTCAGGGAGAACTGGCGGAGGGTCTCCAAAGCACGAATCGTGTCCAGCAGGACGTTATTGCGGTAGGCCTCCACCGAGGACACCTCGTTGGCCACGGCGGGGATATCCCGCATGGTGCCGCGGATGAAGGGGTAGAGCAGACAACTCACCGCTATGAAGAGCAGCGCATAAGCGGGGTGAATGAAGATCATCATGAGCGCGGTCAGCGGCAGCATGAAGAGCGTGAGCACGAGGCGGTCACCCATCATGGAGATGGTCATGACCACGGTGTCGATGTCCTTGGATAGGCGCGTGATGATGTTACCGGTGCCCAATTCCATCACGGCGGGCACGGGGGCGCCGAGGGTGGAATCCAGCGCTGAGGTGCGCAGATCTACCGAGAGCCGGCGGGTAGTTGAGGTAACCAGGTAGCGGCCCACGGTGCGGCCGGTGACCTCCACGAGGTAGCCCACGGCGATAATAACCAGCGCGCCCACCATGGCTGCGCGCCCCGTGCCAAGGATGGGGATCTCCACGCCCTGGATGATGTCCACGACGCGGCCAAGCACCTGGGAGACCAGGTTCATCATGATGACCGTAACGGTAAACAGGCCGAAGAAAAGGGCAATGCCAAGCCGGCTGGGTGCACTGGGCAGGGTCTTCAGAAAACGGAGACACTCCCGCGGGGAGGCAGGTGCAAGGGCATCCGCGCGATCCTGCTGGCTCATAGCTCCACCACCTCATCGGCGTTGGCGGCCCACGTGGAGGCGGATGTAATGATCACGGTGGTCTTGCCGGCGCGCAGTTCACGCACGCGCTTGGCGACGTCCGCCAGGGTCAACGAATCCAGCCCCGTCGTGGGGTTGTCCAGCACGAGAACTTCCGGGTCCACAGAGAGCGCGCGGGCAAGCGCGACGCGCTGGCGCTGGCCGCCGGAGAGGTTGAGGCCCGCCTCACCGATGGGCGCGGTGGGCAGCTCGCCGTTGGGACCAAGCCCACCGAGGCGGATAACAATATCCTCGCAGGCGGAGGCGTGGAGGGCGTCGTGAAGCTGCGTAGCGCTAGCACTTCGCAGCGGATCGACGTTGTCCTGCAGGGTGCCCTCCAACACGGAGATGCGGTGGGGCGGGCACAAGGCACCGTGCTCATGGAGGTAGCGCACCCAAGAGTCCACGGTGCTGCGCCCCTTTGTGCTGATAGGCATCCACACGTGCAAGCCGGGGGAGAGGTCAATCGGCGTGCCGGCGGTTTCGGTGGTGTTGGAAGAAAGCTGACCGAGTAGCTCGCCGACGCGCTCCACGGAGGCACGCGCCCGCGCCCAGTTCTCCGTGAGCAGGCCGAGAGACACACCCAGCGCGGTGAGCGCGGGCGGGACGAGCATGGTGATCGCCATCATCCCGCCGGGGGCGATGCGGCCCTCGAAGGTTTCCCAGGAGGTCCAGGCAAGAATGCCCACGGCAAAGGACGCGGGAACCATCTGGCGCAGCCAGGCCATGAGGGAGGACAGCTTGGCCTCGCGGAGCATGGCACCCAAGGAGTTCTGGGCGGCGTCGGAAAAACGTTGGCGCGCGATGTCCTTGGCGCCGAGGCCTTTGATGACCCGGGAGCCTTGAGCGAAGTCCGTGGCGAGTGAAAGCGCGGTGTTCTCCAACTGGCGGCGGCGCGCGGCGATCCTCGTCAGCGGCTTCGTGGTGGCCCAGGAGGCCAGCGCGGTGGCGAGTGCGCCAACCAGCAGCACAGCTGAGACCTGCCAGGAAATCGGGGCCAGGCTGACCACCGCGCCCAAGAGGTAGCCCACCATGACCAGTGGGAAGTTGAGGATCTGCTTGAGTTGGCCGATGTAGTGCGAATCCTCATCCATCGTGTTGAGCAGCCGGCCGGGGCTAATGCCTGCGGTGGAAGCGTCCAGCAACTTATCCAGAAGGTTTAGGCGCAGCGTATGAGTGGTGCGTGCTTGGGATAAGTCTGTGAAAGCATCCGCCGTGGCCTCGCAGATATAGGCGATGAAGAGGAGGATCGCCGTGGCCGCAAGCGGCAGCGCTACGGTGCGCCAGGAGGGCTCGGAGAAGGCATACTGCGTGGTCTGGCCGATGATAACGGAGACCAACGCGCCCAGCGGCGCGTTGATGAGGGTGGCAACGAAGATGCCGATAACGCCGGTGCGCTGGGCGCCGAGCAGACGCCACGTGGCTTTAGCTGGGCGGGAGAAGTTGGTGGTCTCGGTGAGGGAAACCTCGTCGGTAGGTGGCTCATCGGGGAGATACCACGACCACGTCCGCATGCGTGGATAGTGAGTCATAAAGACTCATCCTATAGCGCAAAAAGGATGGATGAGTGATTCAGATTACGATCGATGACTCACTGTGGGGAATTAAGCCAGGTGGTAGTTCTCCACGTCATAGCCGTTGAACTCGCGGTCGACTCCATAATCATCGACGGAGTTAAACTGCGTGCCGTTTTCAATGGCAAAGCGCAGGTTATCCACGCGGGTGGACGGATCGCCGCTCACGGCACCTGCGGGGAAATAAAAGGTCTCCCCGCTCTTGAGCTTGACTACGAGCGACTCAAAGCTCATGCCTGATCTCCTTGCCTGCTGTTGATAGGGCTTCCCGCGCAAAACAGCGCGCGGGCACCGATCTTTGAGGATCGATGCCGATTAGCCTTCAATTCAAGCAGGTCGGGCGCGCGGGGGCAACGCAGTGAGATCAAGGCAACGAAATGCGCACCCCCAAGGTTGGGGGGGTTAGTTCTCGTCCTCGGTCTGGAGGCGGTGCTTGCCCTCGGACTCGTGATCATCGGTGATGCGGGAGGTGTCGGCATCCTTCTTGTCGGCGTTGCTGACCTCGATCTCGGTCTCGACGGCGTCCTGGATGGCGGTTTCTTCCTCGCGGTGCTTGGCCAGCTGCTCATCGAGGGAACCCAGCAGCTCTTCATCGCGCTCGACGACGCCTTCCTCGGCCAAGTCGGACTCCTTCTTGGCGTCATCCTCGGTGGTGGAGGTGTAGACCAAGGTGGAACCCTGCGGTGCGGACGGGGAAGAGAAGTCCTCAACGCGCGGCGGGACGGCGGATTCCTTCTCCTTCTTCTGGGTGAAGAAGTAGTAGATGCCACCGCCGATGGCAGCAATGGCGGCAACCAGCGCGGAGATCAGCCAGATCTTCGAGCCCTTCTTCTTATCCTTGCCGCTGATGGCGCGGGCCTTCTTCTGCAGCTGGGCGCTTTGCTTCTGTGCCTTCTTCTCAGCCTTGGAAGCCTTCTTCTTGGCCTGCTTGCGGGCCTTGGTGGCCTTCTTTTCAGCCTGCTTCTGGGTCTTCTCCCACTTCTTGGTGGCCTTGTCCTGGGCGTCTGCGGCGGCAGCGGAGAGCTTCTCGGTGGCCTCTTCGCTGCGCTCCTTGAGCTGTTCGAGGGTGCGCTCGAGGCGGGCATGCGCGGCCTTGGTCACGGCACCGGCTTCGCGGCGTGCCTCCGGGAACCACTCGCCATCGCGCTCTTCCATGCGGGCGGCGGCGGTCTCCAGGACGGAGTAGGCCTCGCGAGCCTTTTCATCGCGGCGTTCCTTGAGGCGCTCCACCAGGGCGGAGGTGGCGCTAATTGCTGTGGACAGTGCGGTGGGGTTCATCGGGAGAGATGCTCCTTTACGTCAATGCTTGAGGCGATTGCTCGGTGGGTAACTGTTTATGGAGTGGTTGTCTGCACCGGACGGGACACTGCACATGCGTGCCCCGCGTTAGCGCTGGATACTCCCTTTCAGCGTAGTGGCGGCAGCTACGTCCTGCCACCACGGGACGAAAGTAGAGAGCGGTTCAAAGAAAATAGACAGCTTTGTATGGAACGGTGGCCTTTTTATTCAGCACAGGTTTGGGTAACGGTGCAGCTGGCTGGGCTGGAAAGGTATGACCATTGCCTAAATGCTTTCACTCAAAATGGACAGCTTGGTACGTTTTCCACCAACAGCACAGATGACCGACCACGATAACCTGCAGAGGAGGTGAGCATGTCCCCGCGACTCTCCGCATCCGCGCCACTAGACCAAATCAGCGAAGATACGCCTAAGCGCCCACAGCGCACCGCTCTCTCCTTCGAGGTGATCCCACCGCGCCACGATGCGGACGCCAAAAAGATTGACCGTTTGCTCGACACGCTTGCCGCATATAACCCCGATTACATCGCCGTCACCAGCTCCCAGCGCTCCGGGTGGCTGGAGGGAACCGCGGCCTTCATTGAGAAGATTTCGCGCGATACCGCGATGCGTCCCCTGGCACACCTGGCCTGCACTGCCGGCACGGAGGAAGAGCTCGTTGGCTGGATCGACACGCTCGTCGACGCCGGCGTGCGCGGCCTCCTCGCGCTACGGGGCGATCTGCCGGAGGGCGGCATGCCCGAAGGCCACCTGCCGCACGCCGACTCCCTCGTCCGGCTCATTCGCCGCTGGGAATCTGCCCGCGTGGCGCGCTTGGCCGCTGGGCGCTTGGCCGTGGGCGTGGCTTGCTACCCCAACGGCCACGCCGAGTCCGCCACGGCGGACGAGGACATCGACGTTCTCCTGGCCAAGCAGCGCCTCGGCGCTGACTTCGCCATCACCCAGCTCTTCTTTGACGCGGAGGATTACGTCCGCTTCGCTCAGCGCGCCCGGCTGGCGGGCGTGCGCATTCCGCTCATCCCCGGGATCATGCCGATGACTAGCCGTGCTCGGGTGGAGCGAATGTGCCAGCTGTCCGGGCTGGACGGGCCACCGCACGTGCTCGATCAGCTCGCGGCAGCGACCTCCCCCGAGGAAGAGAAAGAAATCGGGATGCAGCTTACGGCCTCCCTGGCGAAATCGGTGATGAACGCCGGCGCCGACGGGCTGCACATCTACACGCATAACAATCCAGACATTACGACTGACCTGCTACATCGAATTGGAGTTACCCCATGACCGCACCATTTCCCAAGGCAACGATTGAGGGCTACCCCCGCGTAGGCGCTCATCGTGAGCTTAAGCGCGCGCTGGAGTCCTACTGGTCCGGCAAGATCGACGCCGAGACCTTTGAATCGGCCGCGCACTCCCTGCGCCTCGATACCTACGCCCGCCTCAAGGAGCTGGGGCTCACTGAGGATTACGCCATCCCCGCGGACGTTGCCTACTACGACCATGTCCTGGAAACCGCGCTGA
This sequence comes from Corynebacterium aurimucosum ATCC 700975, assembly GCF_007672725.1. GTDB lineage: Bacteria > Actinomycetota > Actinomycetes > Mycobacteriales > Mycobacteriaceae > Corynebacterium > Corynebacterium hesseae. Next base: position 51,515 of record NZ_VDTC01000005.1, on the reverse strand, counting down.
CCGTGGGTGCTGCCCAGGGCGAGAGCCTCGATGACGAGTTCACCCTGGCCCGCGGTAACAAGGACACCGCGCCGCTGGAGATGACCAAGTGGTTCGACACCAACTACCACTACATTGTTCCTGAAATCAGCGATGACCAGGCCTTTAGTGCCCGTCCGCAGCGCGTGTTGAAGATCGTCGAGGAGGCTCGCGCCGCCGGCCACACCGTGCGCCCGGTCCTCGTCGGCCCCGTGACCCTGCTGGCCCTGTCCAAGCAGGCTGAGGGCGCCACCAAGCAGCCGCTCGACCGCCTCGATGAGCTCGTGGACTCCTACCTCACCGTGCTGGAGCAGCTTGCCGACGCCAACGTGGAGTGGCTCCAGCTCGTTGAGCCGGCCCTGGTCGCTGACCTCGCCGCGGCTGACGACGCCACCCTCGCCGCCGCGCTCAAGAGCGCTTATGGCCGCATCCTTAGCGCGGAGAAGCGCCCGCAGGTCTACCTGACCACGCCCTATGGTTCCCTCAATGCTGGCCTTGACGTCATCGCTGAGCTCAAGCCGGAAGCTGTCCAGGTGGATCTCTCAGTGGGCACCTTGGCGCTGGACAATTCCTACCTCGAGCGCGTCGCTAAGCTTGCCGAAGCCACCCACCTCGCCGCCGGCCTTGTCGACGGCCGCAACGTCTGGGCCGCCAACCTGCGCGATCTGCGCGAAAAGCTCGAGACCCTGGGCGAAGGCGTCACCGTGACCACCTCCGTCTCCCTGCAGCACGTCCCGCACACCGTCGAGGCGGAGACCTCCCTGCCGGTCGACGTTGCCACCTGGTTCGCCTTCGCCGACGAGAAGGTCCGCGAGGTCGTGGCACTCGCCGCCGGCCCGCTCGACGCCCCGGAGGCATACGCGCAGGCCGACCGCGCCGTGCGCACCCGCGCCGAGTCCTCCCGCATCCACAACGAGGCCGTGCAGGAGCGCACCGCGCAGTTGCCGGAGGGCCAGGTCCAGCGTCAGCCGGAGTTCGCGGAGCGCAACAAGGCACAGGAGGCCCTCGGCCTGCCGCAGCTGCCGACCACCACCATCGGTTCCTTCCCGCAGACCTCTGAGATCCGCGCCGCCCGCGCCGCGCACCGCAAGGGCGAGCTCTCCGACGCCGACTACACCGAGGCCTTGCGCAACGAGGTGAAGTCCGTCATTGAGCTGCAGGAGCGCCTGGGCCTCGACGTTCTGGTCCACGGCGAGCCGGAGCGCAACGACATGGTGCAGTACTTCGCCGAGCTTCTCGACGGCTTCGTCGTCACCGAGAACGGTTGGGTCCAGTCCTACGGCTCCCGCTGCACCCGTCCGCCAATCGTGGTTGGTGACATCTCCCGCCCGAAGGCCATGACCACCGAGTGGGCGAAGTTCGCGCAGTCCCTGTCCGAGAAGCACGTCAAGGGCATGCTCACCGGCCCGGTGACCATCCTGGCCTGGTCCTTCGTGCGCGATGACGTCCACCAGTCCGTCTCCGCCGACCAGCTCGGCGTGGCGCTGGCCGACGAAGTCCGCGACCTCGAAGAGGCCGGCATCGACATCATCCAGATCGATGAGCCCGCCCTGCGTGAGTTGTTGCCGCTGCGCGAGAAGGACCGCAAGGCTTACCTCGACTGGGCGGTGCGCTCCTTCCGAGTGGTTTCGTTGCAGGCGAAGCCTGAAACCCAGATCCACACGCACCTCTGCTACTCGGAGTTTGGCCAGATCATCGACGCTGTCGCCGGCCTCGACGCCGACGTCACCTCCATCGAGGCGGCCCGCTCCCGCATGGAGCTGCTCGAGGATATCGATGAGAAGTTCCACTCCGAGATTGGCCCGGGTATCTACGACATCCACTCCCCGCGTATCCCGTCCGTGGCGGAGATGGCCGAGCTTATCCGCGCGGCACTCAAGAACGTGCCGGTCGAGCGCCTGTGGGTCAACCCGGATTGCGGCCTGAAGACCCGCGGCTACGAGGAGACCGAGGCCTCCCTGCGCAACCTGGTCCTCGCCCGCGACGAGGTCCGCTCTAACCTTTAGGGGTTTAAATCCAAAGATTTAAACCGTTCATCGCCGTCAGCTCACTGAGCGCGGCGATGTCTCCGTTTCCGGCCCTATCGAAGTGCAGCGCCTTGAGCCCTGCGGCCCGGGCGCCTTCGACATCATTGACCACCGAATCACCAATCATGAGTGTGGAGCCAGGCTCTACCTCTAGGCGCCGACAAGCCTCGAGGTAGGCCTCTCGGTGCGGTTTTGGCTTAGCCATTTCCACGGTGGGAAAGAGCTCAACGCCTGGCAGGTCGAGCCCGCCCGCCTTTAGCTTGCCCTCTTGCATCTCGCGAGCCCCGTTCGTCAAAATGCCCACTTTGAGGCCGCGGGACAGGACGTGCTGGAGGGCGGGGAGGGCGTCGCCAAGCGCCTGCCAGTGCTTTTCGTACGCGGCCAGGTACTTGGCATATTCCGCCAGCGCCTCCTGCTCCGTCATCTCTGGGCGGCCTAGGAACTCGCGGCAGCGCTCCACACGCTGGCCCTGGTGGGTGACCTCGCCGCGCTCGTAGGCAGCGAACCACTTGCGCTCAATCTCCGCGAAGCGCTCGTAGTGCCCGCCCGGCAGCCACTCCTCGACGGCCGCATGCATCGCGGCGGTGTGGTCCATGAGGGTGTCATCGAGATCGAAGAGAACGGCGCGGATCATGCTTGCAACCCTACGCAGATCGCTGACAGCGTCGCGGCGGAACAACGAAATGGTGGAAATTTCCATACAATGGCTGGCATGACTCAGAAGACCGCAACTGCAACGATGCACACCAACTACGGTGACATTGTTATCGACCTGTTCGGTAACCACGCACCGGTAACCGTTGAGAACTTCATCGGCCTGGCTAAGGGCGAGAAGGACTACACCACCCAGAACGCCAAGGGCGAGCAGTCCGGCCCGTTCTACGATGGCGCTATTTTCCACCGCGTCATCGACCAGTTCATGATCCAGGGCGGTGACCCCACCGGCACCGGCCGTGGCGGCCCCGGCTACCAGTTCCAGGATGAGTTCCACCCGGAGCTGCAGTTTGATCGCCCGTTCCTGCTGGCCATGGCGAATGCCGGCCCGGGCACCAACGGCTCCCAGTTCTTCATCACCGTGGCGCCGACCCCGCACCTGAACAACCACCACACCATCTTCGGTGAGGTCACCGATGCGGCTTCCCAGGAAGTCGTGTCCAAGATTGCGAAGGTCTCCACCGACCGCATGGACCGTCCGGCTGAGGACGTTGTCATCGAGTCCATCGAGATCGCCTAAGCGTTCTTAGCTTTTCATCTGAGCCCGCTGCCACGTGATGTGGTGGCGGGCTCGTTGTTTTAGGAGTCTGCGTGAAAAATCATCTTCGTTCGGCGCCAGTCACCGTGGTGCTCATGGTGTTGTGCATTGGGGCATGGTTGGTCACGTCCATCCAGGCCAAGACCCTCTCTACGCCTTACTATCGCAGCATGCTGGCCCAAGACTGGACGTTGTGGGGCCCTGAAGTGTCTGAGCACCCCACAACTGTCATTACCGCGGGCTTTATGCACCTCGACGCCGGGCACCTCTTGGTCAACATGGTGATGCTGTTCTTTGTGGGTAGGGAAGTAGAACGCGCCCTGGGCAGCGCGCTGTACGCGGCGGCCTATCTCATCTCCATTGTGGGCTCTTCCGCCGCAGTGCTGTGGATGGATTTCGGCACACCCACGGTGGGCGCCTCCGGTGCCCTCTTTGCGCTCATGGGACTACTCATCGGCGTGTACCGCAGCCGCGGTCTTGATCTGCGCGCGCCCATCGTCTTGGTCGTAGCAAACGTTGCCTACAGCTTTGTGGCGGAGAACGTCTCCGTGTGGGGGCACTTGGGCGGTTTGCTCACAGGACTGCTGTTGGCGCCATTCCTCTTTCGCCAACGTGCGTGGCTGCGTTGGCTGGGGATATGGCTTATCGGGGTGATAGCTGCTGTTGCAGCGGCGCTGCGAGCTGGGCTTTGGGGATAACTCGGGCGTGTTATCCACCGAAACCTCTGTGCGAAAGAATTCCACATAAGTTATCCACATTGTGGATAACTACATTTTTGTAATTTACCGAACGTGTGGGCCAAGATAACCGCAGATCAGCAGCGTATTAGGTTGTGTTCGAAGTTTTTGTGCGGGCTGTGGGAAGCGTGAAAACACTTATCCACAGGGTGTGGAGAAAGGCTGTGGAATTCGTTCTCCACAGAGTTATCCCCACCCTGTGGATAACTTTGTACCCAAGGTGTTAACAGTGCTCCGGTTGCGAGGTGGTGTTGGGAACTGCGCCCCCTAGTTAGCTCACCACTCCTGCGCGAAAGGCCCAGATCACGAGCTGTACTCGCGAACGAGCTCCCACTTTGGCCATCGCAGATGACAAATGAGTCTTGACCGTAGAGGGCTCCAAATACAGCTCGCGCCCGATTTCGATGTTGGTTAATCCTTTGCCCAGGGCCCGTACACACTCGAGTTCGCGCGGCGTGAGTAGGGCTGAATCTACCGTGGCCCGCGCTTTCCGCCGACCAAATTCTGCAATCACCCTTTTAGTAACCGCAGCGTCGACCATGCCTTCACCTGAGGCCGCGTGTTTGACTCCTTGGATGAGGTCGGTCATTGGGGAGTCTTTCAGCATGACGCCACAGGCACCGGCTTCGAGGGCACCAAAGACGTATTCGTCTAGGTCAAAGGTGGTGATCACGATGACTGCTGGGGGATTGTCTTGTTTGTTAATCTCCGTGGTTGCGTAGATCCCGTCCCCGTCAGGCATGCGGATATCGAGGCACACCACGTCAATGTCGCGAGCCTTTGCAGCCGCTATCGCCTCATTCCCGGAAGCTGCCTCAGCCACAACTTTGATCTCACCGGTGGCCTCGAAGATTGCTTTTAATCCCTGTCTGATCAGAGGTTGGTCATCAACTAACAAGACTCGAATCATGGCTTCCTCCAGGTAATGAGCACCAGCCAACCATCTTCGGTAGGTTCATTGAAAGCGGTTGCACCGACAGCTCGGGCGCGCTCTTGGATGCTGATGGTGCCACGGCCCGCGGGGCTATGTGTGAAAGTGCCGCGGGTGATTATCCGCAGTTCATCATCGCTCAGCATGACATCAACAGGCGCGCCTGTTGCATGCTTGCGGGCATTTGTCAGAGCTTCTTGGGTGATTCGATAAGCCGCGATCAACTCGCCCTCCGACAAGTGGGAGGTGTCCGAAAACGTTACTGCCTGCCCTAGAGCGCGAACCTCCGAAATTAGCGCAGACATATTTGTCGGCTGAGGGATGCGGTGTATTTCGGCATCGGAAACCGAAAGCTTGCCAACGGTCGCGCGGACATCCTGGAGTGCTTTCGTCGTCGACGAGGTCACGTGTTGGAGATGCTCTTTGGCAGCGGTGGGGTTGACATCGATGCATGCCTGTGCGGCTTGAGCTTGGATGGCGATGGCTGAGAGGTGATGGGCGGTGGTGTCGTGAAGCTCTCGCGCAATGCGGGCGCGTTCCTCGACAATGGCGTTTTCCTCAGCGAGTTCTGCTTGGCGGGCGAGGGATGCGGTGAGCTCACGGCTATTGCGGACAGCGAGTCCAATAGCAAAGAACACTATGAGGGGGAGCAGCCAGCCCAAGGCTGTGAGCAGAGTAAAAAGTGGAGGCTCGATTCCTCCCAGCGGTGGCATGGCAATGGCGCGGAGGACGCCGACAATGAGACCCGAGATAATGAGGGAAATAGAGTCGCGAGTTTTTGACTTCGTGTGCAGCGCTAGCGAAAACGCGGCCACCGAGGCAGCGATACCGTTGTAGCCGAGGCTGTGGTCTGCGGTGACGAGACAGTAGAGGGACCACAAAAGCTCAGTAGCAGAAATCCCGAGTAGGACGCTTAAGGGAAATTTACGGCGCCAAAGCAGGAGGATGCCTTTGGCAATGATGGCAACAAGAATCAGCCAGAACTGCGCTGGAGACAATGCGGTATTGAAGGGGGTTGGTTCCATCGAGCTAGCCACTAGGAACCCAACGAGGTCAAGGGATAGAACGATGACAGCGAGAGCGATGTCTCTGGCTGAAAGGCGATTCATGAAGTCCATGTTAAAGATTTGCCCTGTAAAAGCGGGTGAGCCCAAGTCCCATGCTCACAACCGACCAGCCGGCAAGTACAGCAATACCTACCCATGGATTCATAGTCTGCGTTGCCCCCTGTCCACCAGCAATTGACACAGCAGAAGAAGGAAGCCAACTGTAAAGATACGGTTCCCACCCGGCCATGACGCCGATAGTTCCTAAGATCACTCCTGCCATCAACACTGCGACAATAACCCCGATGGCTGGACCGATCCTCCGTATGGCTAATACGACACCGATGATCGCGAGGGTCAGTAGTAGCACGGCCAAGCTGCCTCGCAGCCACACGACAGCGACATTAGAAGCAGAAGCAACCAGAGAAACATCATTCATCGGAGCCGCAACCAGTGCGATCAGTGAGTTAAGAACACACGCTGCCACGCATACTAGGAGGACGGTATTCAGCACCGCCACGATCAAAGAACTCGCCCATTTCATACGCGAACCAGCGCCAACCACCTTCCACACCACTGCACCGCTGGAAAATGGGTAGCTAGCTGCAGTGATTGTGAGTGCAACAATGGCGATGAGGAAGATTGAAATGCCTGTGGACTGGCCAGAACCTGTGATATCGAGGGCGGCCAATTGGAAACTGGACGTCGTGGGGTCGGAGCCGTCGATAAGCGCCTGCACCTGTTGGCCTGTTGGACTGTCACCGACTTGTGGCGGGTCAATTTTCAAAAGGAACGGAAGTGCCCACTGCAGGACAGCGCTGATGCCCGCCATCATAACTGCGAGTATCGCGACGATCAGCACGTTCGGGAGGTGACGAAGGGTATAAAGCTCGGATTTCATGTCTAGCCTTTCGTAGCGTGGGCGAAGTAGGCGGCTTCAAGGTCAGGGATTTCACTGAGAACGCCTGTGAATGTGGTGTGACCACGAGAAATGATGACTACGTCGTGGGCGACTGCGGCCGCTTCAGCCAGATGATGGGTTGCCATGATAATTGCCTTCCCACGGGAAGCTTCCGCACACAAGACTTCGCCCAGCCAACGAATGCCGTCAGGATCAAGACCAGAGGACGGCTCGTCCAAGATGATGATGTCGGGATCTTGTAACAGAGCTCCCGCTAGCGCTATACGCCGTTTCATGCCTAACGAGTAAGTTTTGAGCTGCCGGTCGCAGCGGTGCGACATATCGACAAGCTTTAAAACCTCTTGTACCCGATACTTATCGACGCCATATAGCCTCGCCATTGCGTGGAGATGCTGACGCCCGGTGAGACTGGTAACGAGGCCGCCATCGTCGAGGAGCAGCCCGATGGTGCCATTGATGTGCTTCGTTCCGGTGGCTTTCACCAAGCCGAGGGCAGCCCGGAGCGTGGTGGATTTGCCGGCGCCGTTTGGACCAAGCAAAGCGGTGATCCGTCCGGGCGATGCCGTGAGGTTCGCGCCGTGGACAACCTCATGTCCGGCGAAGGAGACGGTGATGTCTCGAGCAGTGAATACGGTGTTCATACCTCTGACGATATTGATCAGGGGCATGAGAAACATCGCCTAAGCAGGCAATCTTTAGCCTCCGCCATTTGGGGGAGAAGCCCGTTAACCGAGCAGAGTTGGGTCGGGCTTAAGAGCCAGCGCCGCCCAGAATCTTGGCCACCAGGTTCAGGCGCGTGCTGGCGCCGAAGATGGTGATGAGGCGTGAGACATGCTTCTTCACGGCGGATTCGGAATAGTGGGTGGCGGCAGCGATCTCAGAATTGGAGTTGCCGGCGAGGAGGAGTTTGAGGACGGCAATTTCGGCGTCGTGAAGCTCGTGGCTCTCAATGGCGGCGGCGACGGGATCGCGTGGGGTGGCGGGTTCCCCAATGTAGTCCACCAAACGGTGCATGGCGGCGGGTGCCACGACGGTGCCGCCCTCCACGGCGGCGCGGACCGCTTCGATGATGGAGCGCGGGCGCTGGTTCTTCAAGATATAGCCCGCGCCGCCCGCCCGCAGGATCTTCAGCATCGTGTCATCCGAGTCGAAGGCGGTGACGGCCAAAAACGTCGGTGGATTTGGCGCGGAGTTAAGGTGCTTGAGCAGCGTAATGCCGTCCATGTGCGGCATGTGAATATCGGCGAGGACGAGGTCCGGCTTGGCTTCGTCAAGCTGGGCTAAGCAATCGGCGCCGTTAGTTGCCTCACCGACCACCGTGATGTCCTCGGTGGTCTGGAAGTAGACGCGGAGCGTCGAGCGAACGAGCTCATCATCATCAACGAGGAAAACCCGAATGCTCATGGGAACAGTTTAGCCGCACCACCAGAGCTGGGGGCTGTTGGAGCAACGGAAGTGATCGGCGAATTCGCCCGCGAAAGACTTGTAGAAGGTGAATCCGGTGGACTCAGTGTTCTCAGTAGCGGTGTCAACGGTGGTGTCAGCAGGAGCCTCAGCGGCGCTGGCGATTGGTGCGGAAAACAGCGCGAGAGCTGCGGCGGCAACGGCGAGGGAAGTACGCATGTCAAACCTTTTTCAATTTAAGAAACGGCGGACTACCGGGAAAGCTTACTATATTTTTCTGAGGCTGGCGGTGGGAAGAGAAAGTCGTGTGACCCAGTGCTCGCCTTCTTTGCCGCTGCCGAAGCTACCGTGCATTCGGCGAACGCGGCGGGCGATTTCACCCAAGCCCAGATTCGTCGTCATGTATTGGCGTGATTGCTGAGCCGCAATCACGGAAGTGATCACCACGTCGATGGTCTTGGAGGTGCTTGTTGCCTCGATGCTTACACGGGATTCAGGGCGAGCGTACTTGAGGATGTTGATGGCGAGCTCAGAGAACACGAGCGATAGCTTTTGCGGCAGTGCAAGCTGGCCATTCTTGCCCACTGTTATCTGCGGATCGCACTGAAAACCATGACTGCTCAGGAAGCTGACCATAGTGTCGAGGTCTTCCTCCAGTGACTTGACGCCCTTTGTCACGCTTTCGTTCTTCATCACGCGCAATAGATCGCGCACCTCGCCCATGGCGCGGCGGGCGTCGTCAGCAATTGCCTCCGCGGAGTCGGCCGCTGAGGGATCCGTTTGGGTCAGCGCTAGGGTCTCAGAACGCATGACCACGGAGGTTAAGGTCGCGGCGACCGAATCATGGAGGGCTGTCATAAGCGCCTCGCGCTCTTCTGCGGCGCGTTGCTCAGCGGCAAGACGCTGGTCCCAGGTCCTGCGCAGTACGGCCCCAATGACGATGGCCACCGCATACAAGACGAGCGGTATCGACAGGCTTAACGGATCGAAAACAGGCAGATAGTTTATCGAAGGATCCGTCGTGACGATGTAGGTGTACGCCACCGCTGGGGGAACCGCCCACAGCCAGCGCGTGCGAAACGCCACGATGCCGACGATGACGGGGCTCCACGCCAGGAGCAGGAATGACCGCCAATCGGAAAACCACATCGCCAGCGCAAAAAGCGCACCGTACCCGCAGGCCGCCACGCGTGGGTAGCGGACGGCCAGCGGCGTCAGGGTGACGCCGAGGCCAGCGAGGACGAGTGCGCCGGGGGTGAGGAAGTTTTTATCCACCGTGACGGTGAGCATCACCAAAATGATGCAGCCGACGCCGGCGATGCTATAGAACTTCGAGGAGTTCATCGGCGGCGCTGAAAGCTAACGCCAACCCATCGTCATCAGGAGACCGATGATGGCCAAGCCGAAGCCGATGCCGTAGTTCCACGGCCCCAGTGCCTGCATGAACGGAATGGACTCGCCCGCCAGGTAGTTCACCACGAGCCAGAGCAGGCCGATGAGCATGAGGCCCAGCATGATGGCGATGTACCACTTCGGGGTGCCCTCAGAGTTGATCTTGACCGGGGTGCGGTTAGTAGCAGAGCTGGAGGACTGCGGGAGTGCGGAGCCCTCCGTCGTGATCTTGGACTTTGGCATTATTACACCTTCACGAAGAATAGGGGTGGTTAATCTGTGGGATACCTTAGCAGCTGCGGCCTTGAGAGCTACTGCGGCAGCAGTGCTGCCGGGTCAAACTCCCAGAAACGGACCTGGATGGTCTGATCCTTGCGGATGACATCGCCGCGGCTTGCCGAAGCCCACCCAATCTTGTCGCTGTCGATCGGGTTCGACGTCGGGATGCGCTCGCCCACCTCCAAGGAACCGGACCAGCCCTTGGCACGCAGCGCCGATTCGGCTTCCTGCTGCGTGGAGTGCGTAATGTCCGGTGCCTGGATGAGCATCGCGTTGGAGACCTCCAGCGTGACCTGGCTGCCCTTGGGAAGCTTCTGGCCTTGCTCGACGACCTTGAGCACCTGGTTTTCCGGAAGCTCAGAATCCACCGAATTCACGGAGACGTCGAAGTCCATGGAGGACAGCATCTCAACCGCGCGGTCACGATCCATGCCGCTGACGTCCGGCACGCTGACTTCCTTCTGGCCCTTAGACACCGTGATATGAACCTTCGAGCCCTTGGACAGCTGCGTGCCGCCCGCCGGGTTCTGGGAAATGATCTCGCCAGCGGGGGCCTCATCATTCACCTGCTCCACGTCGGTATTCAGCTCCAGGCCGGCTTCCTCCAGCGCAGTGGTGGCTTCATCCAGCTTCATACCGGTGAGATCTGGGACCTCGGTGACTTCCTTGCCGGAAGACACAGTCAACGTGACCGAGGAGTTCTTCTGCAGTTCCGAACCTTCCGCCGGGTTGACCCGGATAACCTTGCCACGCGGCACATCGGGGCTGGGCTCTTCGTTGACGGTCACCAACAAGCCAAGCTTCTCCAGCTCCGCCACCACTTCATTGCGTGGGCGATTGGCCACCTTCGGGATCGTGACCATGTCAGAGCGTTTGGCCGCCTCGTGCTGCGCCTGTTCGCGCTCGCGGGCCTCCTGGCGGGAGCTGTCCCAGAAATCCCAGGCAAAATAGCCAATGATGGCCACGAGAGAAGCGGCGAGCAACGCCGCCAGCCACTTGAGACCGGATCCAGATTCCTCATCGTCGGAGGGGCGGGTGGAGGCCACCGGCGCACGGTGTTGCGCGGCCACGGGTGCCACCATCGTGGTGGGGTGATCCTCATCGTTGACGTGGGAGCGTGCCGCTTCTGGCAGCTGGCCCTGTGCCAAACGGTCAAGGTCATCGCCCATCTCCCAGGCGGATTGGTAGCGATCCGCCGGGTGCTTGGCCATTGCCGTGAGCACGACGGCGTCGACGCCAAGGCGCTGGCGCTCCGTGAGCTCTTCGTCAATGAGCTCCGAGGGGGGCGTTGGTTCCTCTTGCACGTGCTGATAGGCCACCGCAAACGGTGTCTCACCTTCAAAGGGAGTGCGCCCGGTGACCGTTTCATACATGACGCAGCCCAGGGCGTAGACGTCGGAGCGGGCGTCGGCAGGCTTGCCCCGCGCTTGTTCCGGGGAAAGATACTGCGCGGTGCCGATGACGGCGGAGGTCTGCGTCATCGCGGACGTGGAATCATCCAGCGCGCGGGCGATGCCGAAGTCCATGACCTTCACCTGGCCGGTGTTGGTGAGCATGATGTTGGCCGGCTTGATGTCGCGGTGGATGATGCCTGCCTCGTGGGAAGACTGAAGGGCATCCGCTACCGGCTTCAGCACGCGCGCGGCTTCTTCCACCGGCATGGGGCCATCCTCACGGACAATGTCGCGCAGGGTGCGCCCCTGCACGTATTCCATGACGATGTAGGGCACCATCAGGCCGTCGATGTCTTTTTCACCCGTGTCGAAGACAGCGACGATGTTCGGGTGGTTGAGCTTGCCGGAGTTCTGGGCCTCGCGGCGGAAGCGCTCACGGAAATTAACATCGCGCGCCATGTCGGGGCGCAGCATCTTGATGGCAACGGTGCGCCCCAAGACGGTGTCCTCGGCCTCGTAGACCTCGGACATACCGCCGGTGCCGATGGACTGGCGGAGGTGGTACCGATCACTGACCATGGTGGGTTACTGGCCTCCCTGTAGTGCGGATTCTTCGGTGGGGTTGTTCTGTGAGTCTAGTTCGGGCTCGAGCGTTGGGCTGTCATTGACCTGTGGCTGCGTCTCCTCAGCGGGGAGAGTGGGTAGTTCCTCATGGGTCGTGTGGTGCGTGGTCACGGAAGGGGAGGGGATGACAGAGTGCGTCATTGTCACGGTGACTTGAGTAGGTTCCTCTTCCACGGTGGTGATCTCGACGGTCTCGGGGCTTTCCGGTTCCTCTTCCACCGTCGTCTCTGGCTCCACCGTTTCGGTCACGATGACCTCGGTGGGCGGAGGCGGCGGAGTTGGAGAGGTGTTGCCCCACAGCTTATAGGCCATGAAACCAATAGCCACGAGGGCGGCGATGGCCACGGCGATGAGCAGCCCAGTGCCGAAGCCCCCCTGCTTGGCAGGGCGCTCTTCAGACTGTGGTGTGGAAACGGCCGGACGCACCGTGGTGGGGTGCGCCATGTTGGCCAGCATCTCCGTGGAGGCGGAAGGCGAGGGTTCGGCTGCGATAGGCGCGAGTGCCGCGGACTTCGGCTGAGGCGGGCGCTGGCCTTGGCGCACGGCAGCAATCGCGTTGGTGAACTCGTTGCCGTCGGCGAAGCGGGTGCCCGGGTCCTTGCGCAGGGCCATGCCGATCAGTTCACGGGTGGGCGCGCTAATCGACGTCGACAAGGGCTCCGGCGCCTGACTGATGTGCGCCAGCGCCACCGATACCGAGGAATCGCCGCTGAAGGGGCGCTTACCAGCCAGCATTTCATAGCCCACGACGCCGAGCGAATAGACGTCGGAGGACGGGCCAACCTCATATCCCTGGGCCTGCTCGGGGGAGACGTATTGGGCGGTGCCGACGACCATTCCCGTGCGGGTCAGCGGCACCGCGGCGGCGGCCTTAGCGATACCAAAATCGGTGATCTTGACCTGCCCATTTTGGGTAATCATGAGGTTGCCGGGCTTGATATCGCGGTGCACGAGGCCCATGTGGTGGATCACGGAGAGGCCGTGGGAGGCCTGCTCCATGACGTCGAGGGCCAGCGTTTCCGGCAGTGCGCCTTCGCGCGCTAAGAGATCCGCCAGGGATTCTCCGCGAATGTACTCCAAGGCCATGTAGCAGAAGATGCGGCCGTTGTCCTCGAGCTCCCGGTAGTCGTACGTAGCTACGACGTTCTCGGAATCGATGGATTCTGCGGCCTTGGCCTCGTTGCGGAAGCGCGAGAGGAACTCGTTGTTATCGGAGAACTCTGGGCGCAGGACCTTGAGGGCGACCTCGCGGTCATTGCGGACGTCGTCCGCCAGCCACACCGTGGACATGCCACCGTGGCCGACGATCCACTGCAGCTGATAGTCCTCACCAATCAGCGCTTGGAGGTGTTCCTTGTTATCTGCACTACTCACTATTGCTGTCCTCCGTATGCGCGCAGGATGGCGCGGCCGATGGGCGCGGAAACCTGACCGCCGGTAGCGTTCTGACCCAGATTTCCGCCGTCCTTCACCACGACGCCGACCGCGATGTCCTTCTCCGGGTCGAAGGCCACGTACCACACGTGCGGGGCGAGGCCCTCGCCGTGCTCGGCGGTGCCGGTCTTGGAAGCAAAACCGTTCCCATCGAAACCAAACGTGCTGCGCTCGGAGGCAAACATGAGGTTCGTGATGGTGTTGGCTGTTTCTTCGTCGACGGCCTCGGCGGCCTGATGTGGTTTGGTGGTGCGCAGTTCCTTCATCTGGGCATCGGTGATGCGGTTGACCAAGTAGGGCTCCATGCGCTTGCCCTTGTTGGCAATGGTGCCGGCCATGATAGCCGCCTGGAGCGCGGACATGGTGACGTCGCGCTGACCGATGGCGGATTGGGCGACCTGGGCGCCGTCGCCAAGCTCGCCGAGCGTGCCGGCCGAACTGCCGACGCCCAATGAATACTGCTCACCCACGCCGAAGCCATCGGCGTACTTGCGTAATTCATCGGCGCCGATGCTTTCCGACATCTGCACGAACGCCGTGTTGCAGGACAGCGCGAAGGCCGTCTGCAAGGTAACGCTTTCTGCGCCGCCGCAGGCCTGGTTGCCATAGTTGGTGAGCTCCGTGACGGAATCGGGCAGCGTGATGGAGGCGGCGCCGGTCAACGTGGAGTTCGGGTTGAAACCGTTATTGAGGCCGGCGGCGGTGGTGATGATCTTAAAAATCGAGCCCGGGGGCAGGGTGTCCTGCGCAGCGTGGTTAACCAGCGGCGTGCCTTCTTGATTCTGCAACTGTTCCCACCGTTCGCTGGCGTTGTCACCGAGCAGGTCGGAGACGTTGAAACTAGGGGTGGAGGCCATGGCCAGAATCTTGCCCGTCGAGGGCTGGATGGCCACGGCTGCGCCGTTATAGCCGGGCCCGGCTAGCTGGTCGTAGGCGGCTTGCTGCAGTGCGGGATCGATGGTGACCTCGACGTTCGCTCCCATCTGGGGTTTTCCGGAGAGCGTGTCGAGCCAATTGCGCGCCAGCAGCGAATCATCCTTGCCGTTGAGGATGTCATTCTGCGATGCCTCCAGCTGGGAGGCGCCGAAGCGCTCCGAGAGGTAGCCGGTGATGTTGGCGAAGGCGGGGGAATCGGCAGGGTAGGAGCGGGAGTAGTTTCCCTCGGCGTCGGCAGTGGACTGCGCTAAAACCGTGTCGCCAGCGAAAATCTGGGCGCGCGGGGTCGTGCGCATCTCCAAGAAACCGCGAACGTTCTTGGGGTTATGGGCGTATTTGTCGTCGGAGAACGCCTGAATCACGGTGAGGTTCACCAGGAGCACGGCGGTAAGGATGAGGGCAAAGAGGGAAACGAGGCGGATCGATCTGTTCATCGGCTTGCCTCCTGGACGGCTGGGAATAGGGACGTGTCAGTGGGCGCGTTCGAGGTCTGCTCGCGCGCCGGGCGGCGCGCCGCATTGGAGATACGCAGAAGGATGGCCAGCAGCATGTAATTGGCCATGAGCGAAGAACCACCCGCGGACATGAAAGGCGTGGTCAGACCAGTCATGGGCAGCAGCGCGGAGATGCCGCCGGTGACGACGAAGACTTGCACGGCCAAGGTGAGCGCGAGGCCAGAGGCGACCAGTTTGCCATAAGTATCGCGGCAGGTCAGTGCGGTACGGAAGCCGCGCGAGACCAGCATGGCAAAGAGAATGAGCACGGCGGCGAGGCCAATGAGGCCGAATTCCTCACCAATCCCGGCCAGGATGAAGTCCGAGTGCGCTACCGGAACCATGTCCGGGTGGCCCTGGCCCAAGCCGGATCCGGTAATGCCGCCGGAGGACATACCGAACAGCGCTTGGGAAAGCTGGTAACCGGTGGTGTCGTAATTGCCCAGCGGATCCAAGAAGTTGGAGAAGCGCTGCTGGATCTTGTCCGACACCTGGTAGATGCTGAAGCCGCCGACACCCACGAGGATGACGCCGATGAGCAACCAGCTCACGCGGTTGGTAGCCATAAAGAGCATGCCGAGCACGGTGCTAAACAGCAGCAGGGCGGGACCGAAGTCATTGGAAATGCCCATGATGATAATCGCGATGCCCCAGATCACCAGGATGGGGGCCAGATCGCGCAGGCGTGGCAGAGAAATGCCGAGGAACTTGTAGCCGGCCACCGTGAACAGCGAGCGCTTCTGGGTAAGCAGCATGGCGAAGAACAGGATCAGCAAGATCTTGGAGAACTCGCCCGGCTGGATAGAAAACGGCCCCAGCCACAGCCAGATGCGAGCGTCCACGCCCGGCGGTTGCGGCCACACGAGGGGCAAGGCGAGAAGGATCAGGCCGAGCGCACCCAAGATATAGGAGTACCTGGTCAGCGAGCGGTGATCGCGTAGGAGAATGAGCACCAGCGCGAAGAGGATGAGGCCGACGATGGTCCACATCACCTGTCGCACCGCCAGCCCGCCGCCATTCGCCAGGTCGAGGCGCTTCAACAGAATGAGCCCGGTGCCGTTGAGCACCGCGACGATGGGAAGCATGAGCTGATCCGCGTAGGGCGCGAGGAAGCAGAGCACCAAGTGAGCGACGGCGAAGACGCCGATGAATCCACCGATGAGGTAGAGGACATCGAGGGTCAGCACGTTGCCCTGCGATAACTCGAGGCTGACCAGGGTGATGGCGAAGACCACGGTGGCGAGCACGAGCAGGCCGAACTCGGTGCCGCGGGAAAAGAACTTACTCATCTACTTCGCCTCCCGGCAGTTTCCTTTGGATTCGCTCTTGGCATCTTTGTTTTTCTCGTCCTTCGACGCCTTCGGGCAGGGCTTGAGCGCCTTGTCCGAGAGCTGCGAAAGCTGTGTTTGCACCTCGTCATAGGAGCCGGAGGGCAGGTTGCCCACGGCAGCGCGTTCGGATTCGGGCAAATCCTTCAGCGCGAACGGTGCGAAATCACCGTCGCAGGCGCCGTGCCCCAGCTTGAGCGTATTGTCCTTGTTTAGGCACGCATTCTGATACGTGTGGTGCAACGGGCGGCCGAAGATCTCATAGTCCGCGCCTTCTTGGATAGTGAGGACGCCTTCTTCATCGGCGGTCACGTAGTAGTTGCTGCCCAGGTAACTTTTCATCCAGAGGCCGCCGCTGATGACCAGCACGATGATGATGGCAAGGCACGCAATGACCTTCCACCCAATCCGGCTTCGCTGTGGCCGCCGCTGTGGTTCGTCCTGGGGCTTCTCCTCAGCGGCTTGCGCTTTTGGGGGCGAGATAAGCTTCGCGGCGCGGCTCGCGGAAGAATCGGGGTGCGTTGGTTCCGGGACGACGCCTTGGACGGCACCGACGGTGATTGGGGTTACGTCATCGCCTTCACCGTCCACGACCTCCGCCACCACGATGGTGACGTTGTCCGGGCCGCCGGAGCGCAGCGCTAGATCTCGCAGGGTGGTGGCGGCCTCTTCGACCGTGCCCTGCTTCAGAGCCTGCTCGATGGTAGAGGCCGTCACCGGATCCGACAGGCCGTCCGAACACAGCAGGAGGCGGTCGCCCGGTTCAGCATCGAGCATAAAGAGCGTCGGCTCCACCGGGCGGCCCGTGTAGGCCTTGAGGATCAACGACTTCTGCGGGTGGGAGGACACATCCTCCGGATCGAGCTTGCCCTCGTCCACCAGGGACTGCACATAGGTGTCATCCTTGGTGATCTGAGTCAGCTTGCCCTCACGCAGCCGGTAGCCGCGGGAATCACCCACGTGGCACACGCCGAACTCGGAGCCGTTAAAGAGCAGGGCGGTCAGCGTGGTGCCCATGCCCTCGGTCTCCGGGTGCTCGTCCACGTGCTCGCGGATCGCCGCATTGGCATCCTCCGCCGCCGCGCCGAGCAGGGCCAGCATGTCATTATCGCCTGGATCGCGCTCGAGGGAGGCCATGTGCTCCACCATGGTGGTGGACGCAACCTCGCCGGCTGCGTGGCCTCCCATGCCGTCGGCCAACATCAGCAGGTGCGGGCCCGCGTGGGCGGAGTCCTCGTTGTTTTCGCGGACCAGTCCGCGGTCCGTCACTGCAGTAAAAGTCAGGCTTAAAGTCATGCCATCAACCTCACGGTCGTTCGGCCAAGTTTGATATCGGAGCCGACTCCGACTCGTTCTGGCTGGTCAATGCGAACGCCACCAACGAAGGTGCCGTTGCGGGATTCGAGGTCCTCCACGAACCACTCGCTGCCCCTGCGGAACAAACGGGCGTGGTGACCGGAGGAGAAATCATCACCAGTGACAAAGTCACAGTCCTGTGCGCGGCCCATCGTACAGTCCTCAAGAGTGCCTAGCTCCATGTGGGAACCGCGCAGCGGCCCGTCCACGATGGTGATCTCACGCGGCGCTTCGCGACGCCTCTGGGCCCCCTTCACCGGGGACGATGCCTGGTAGACGCCGGCGGCCTTATTGGCATCGCGACGCATGGCGTTGAGTGCGACCAAGATGAACAGCCACAGCAACACCAGCAGGCCGATGCGCAGCGAGAGCAGCACGATCGAATCCATGGAAAGTCCTTACGCTAAAAAATCTGGGAAAGTTGTTGAGGCGGCTTAGTAGCCTTGGTTCTCAAGGCCGGTGATGCGCACCTCGATGTGGGAGTGGCCGAGGGTGATCACGTCGCCGTCGGCAAGCAGCCAGTTCTCAATCGGGGTGTCGTTCACGGTGGTGCCGTTCGTGGATTGCAAGTCCACCAGCACGGCGTCCTGGCCGTTCCAGGTGATCTCCGCGTGCTGGCGGGAGACACCGGTATCGGGCAGGCGCAGGTCTGCGTCGTTGCTGCGGCCTAGGATGTTGGAGCCTTCCTGCACGTGGTAGACGCGGGAGGAGCCGTCCTGCAGCATAAGCGTCACCGCGGGCCCCTGCGGTGTGGGCTCGTTCGGGGTGGGCGCCATAAAGGTGGTGGTTGCGGCCTCGTCGGCGTTGTGCGGCTGGGTCATAGAGTCCTCCTGACCATGGTCGTGGTGGAAAATCGCATCAAATCCGGTTTCTTCGGTGGGCTCGTGATCCAAAAAGGAGGACACGCGCAACTGCCCAGTCCGCAGCCCCGACTCCTCCGCGATGCGTACGATGACCGGCCCAGCGAGGGACCAGCCACTGTTACGGATGAAGCGGGTGAGCTGATCAGCTAGATCCTTGGGAACACCCCGGTCTTGGGAGAGGTTCTCGATATCTTTGGAGGATACGCCGACGGTCATGACGTTGGGGCTATACAGCTTGCCATCATCACCGCGGGACAAATTGTCCTGCGCCTCCTGCTTGAGAAGCTCCTCAATCTCAGCGGGGACGACCTTGCCGCCGAAGACAAAGGCCATGCCGTTGTCCAGTCCGCGTTGCAGGGAAGAATCCAGCTTGGCGAGCTTATCTAGCAATGCCATTGGAAGGGCCGTCCTCCTTTCGGGATGTTTTCAGGGAGAGATATAGCAGCGATCAGTATAGGGTGCTTTCCTTGACTTAACGTAGACGCGCGCGGCAAAGTTCCCTGGAAAGTTCAGGTTTGCCAGCGGATTTGTAGATTCGCTGGGGCTGCGTGCTAAAGTTAGCTAGTCGCCAAGACATCAATACCCTGCCCGGGTGGCGGAATTGGCAGACGCGCTGGCTTCAGGTGCCAGTGTCCTTATAGGACGTGCGGGTTCAAGTCCCGCCCCGGGCACGCTGAGCAGTTGTACAAACTGCGACACCGGAGGTAACAAACTCGAAAGGGTTCGTGACCTTCGGTTTCTTTGTTTTTCTGAATTTTGGCGGTCGAGGATTGCAAGTGTGGGGATTTACATCCTAAATCCCGCCCGCGCCGGTCGACACGTCTTTCGAATTTTGTTTTCGATGGTGTCAACAGAGCATTTTGCTCGTAGTTCTGATCTGGCACCCTTGTTCTGAGTCTTCGGCTTGATGTGAAGGCAGTCAGTCCGAGGCTTGATGTTTGCTTTGGTTGGCAAGGTCGAGAGGACAATAGTTTTAATGCATGATCTCGATCTCGTAGTTCGTTTTGGGCTCTGCGGCGTTATGTTCGACATATCTCAGCTGGGACCCATAGGCCAAGCAGTTTTAGGGGTTCCTTGTATGGGAAAGCTCGTCTGCCTAAGCCATCCTTGGCTTTAGCGCCGACTTAGGGGGCACTTGGAATCCTCCAACTGAGGTGCTTCCCGGGTGCTGGAGGATTTCCTAGCGGTTGAGTCCCGATTTAGGAGTTAATCGACTGGGCTGACGCGGATAAGGTTTCCATCAGGGTCGGCAACAACGAAGGTGCGGCCGAAGACATCATCGTAGGGTGGCTGCACAATTTGGACTCCTTTTGATTTCCATACACGGTATGTCTCATCGAGGCGGCTTGCCGGTCCATCCAGCATCAAGCCTATTTCGCTCGTTCGCGGAGTTTTTTCCATGTGGGTGTTATGGCCGGTCCACACAGCAAACAGGACATCCTTTGAAATTTCGAATGCTACATATCGAGGGCTGATGAACGATGGCTGCATGTCGAATAAATCGCTGTAGAAGGCAGTCGAGATCTCTGTATCGGAGACATAGGTCAGGAATAGATTGGGGGTTGGCATTGCCATTCTCCTCTCGGTGAGTGGTGTTGTTTACGTGGACGCAGTGCATTGGAGCACACAAACCTGACAAGGAGTGTCATATTCCGAAAAATATTGTGGTTCCAGCGATAATTGCGGCATGAGATCGGCGCGCCTGTTGTCTATGCTCTTGCTATTGCAAACCCGAGGCCGTGCTACGGCTGCCGAGCTGGCTTCGCATTTTGAGGTTTCCCAGCGCACAATACTGCGTGACGTTGATGCACTCTCGGCCGCAGGAATACCTGTTTATACGGAGCAAGGTATGCATGGTGGGATTGTGCTCGATAGGCGTTCTCGGTTGAACGCTTCTCGATTGGATCCGACTGAGATTCAGCTGATGAGGATTCTTGGTGTTGGGGCAGATTCACTCGCACACTTGGGGTTTGGCCAGGACATCGCCCTGCTGCAGAAGAAAATGAACGCAGTCTCATTCTCGAAAGCGTCCGATACTCATAATTTGGAAGAGAAGGTTCTACTTGATTCCAGTGGCTGGTTTAGCAATGAAACCCAAAGCGACTTAGAAGAGTTACTAGAAGCTGTACGGAAAGAAGCTCGAATTGAGGTCTTGTATCGCCGAAGTGGGGACAAGAAACAGCAACGTGCTGTGGCTGATCCTTATGGGCTTGTACACAAGGGTAGAAATTGGTACTTAGTCGTCGATATCGATGGGGAACCGAGGATGTTGGCAGTCTCGCGTTTAAAAACCTTTCGAGTTTTAGGTCAAGCTGCTCAGCTTCGTTCAGGGCAAAGTTTGGCAAGGGTGTGGGCGCAGCTCGTTGAGCAATTGGAAGAAGACATGCCTGTTCGAATCACCGCACTTCTTCGAGCGAATCGGCTTGATATGGCATCTCGCATTTTGGGATCACGACTTATCCATCATGAACCCGTGGACGAAAACTTTGTCCGTATCGTGGTGGGATATGCAGATATTCAGGGGGTAAGGCAATTGCTTCAGTTTGGGGACCACATCTGGGTCACCGATCCCCCAGAAGCGGTGCGAATTACCGCTGACCTAGCTAACAAACTTGCGAAACGACATAGTGGGACCACAAATCCTGAAGCGTAGAGACCAATGATGGGCATCGGGATGCCGTCGTAACAGCTCTGCTGAAATGGCAAGAGGTGCGCTAATAATCTAGGAGCTCTCGTGAATCTAATGATTGGAGAAAAGTAAGTAACGATGGCTTTCGCTTCACTCGCGGGGTGGTGGAGTAAAGGTTTCGGAGGTTCAGATTGTCTTCATGTGCGAGGGCCTCTTAGGACTGGTGAAGCTCCGGCTGAGCTTAACAGAGGCTAATTTCGATGATTCGGTGAAGTGCCAACTATGCCCGTATAAATTCTTCCCATTTGGTAGAGGACCATCCCAATAAAGGGATCGGCCATACGGGCTGCACTGGTTCAATAGGGGGTACAGGAGGGATGGATGGGATTGGGGGAATAGGAGGAACCGAAAGGACGGGTTTCTGAGGGCCGCTACGTGCATGCTTAAGCGCGGCGGCAGCACCACCATTCAAGTCCCAGAAGTACCCGTTGAAAAAGCGTCCTAAGGTGGTGCTGTTGCAAAGTTGGGTGGAGAACCGCGAACACTCCTTTCTTCGTCGCCTGGCCAGCATTATGGTCCAGCCTGCTTAGATATTCTGGAAGACTCGGTTGACGATCACCGCGTCCGGGTTCGGTTGCCCGTAGGCAAACATCGTGCCTTGCCCTTTCCGCAATGAGTGCATCGCCTCCATCCCTTTCAACGTCCGATATGCAGATGTCCGGTTCTTAAACGCGCCTTTTGGCCCGAGGATCCGCTTCAGCCGACCATGGTCGCCTTCCAGGATGTTGTTGAGGTATTTCACCTGCCGGTGTTCCACTGTTGGCGGGCAGATTCCCTCTGACTTCAACTCGGCGATTGCCCTGGCTAGGCAGGGTGCTTTATCGGTGTTGATCACTCTGGGATACCCGGCTGACGCATTGGATCTGAGGGCCTTGGCCAGGAAACGCTTCGCTGCGGCCACGTTCCGCTTCGGAGAGAGGTAAAAGTCCAGGGTCTGGCCACCGGCGGTGATCGCCCGATAGAGGTAGCACCACCTGCCGCCGACCCGGATATAGGTCTCATCCACCCGCCAGGAACTGGCCTGCCAGTAAGGTACCTGTCGGTACCACCGTGTTTGCTTGTCCAGCTCAGGGGCGTATTTCTGGACCCAGCGGTAGATCGTGGTGTGATCGACCGGCACGCCCCGCTCGGTCATCATTTCCTCCAGATCGCGGTAGCTCACCCCGTAGCGGCAGTACCACCGCACTGCCCACAGAATGATGCCACGGGGGAAATGACAACCGGAGAAGATACCCATGGCTGTGACTATTTCACGTCGCCCCTCCTACTGCCCCAACTTTGCAACAGCACCTTTCAGGGTCATATGGGGGCAGTGGAGAGAAGTGGTGGATCAGTGGACGGCGGTGGATGCCGGAGTAGGCGTGGTGTGTTCCTCCTTCGACTCGGTCGGAGCCAGGTGAGCCGGATCCAGATCAATGCGGCGCAACAGCTGGGCGTTCAGGGCCACCACGATGGTCGAGGCAGACATCAAGATCGCGCCCACGGCCGGGGACAGCACGAACCCGATCGAGGCGAGCACTCCGGCGGCCAGCGGCACGGCGAGGATGTTGTAGCCAGAGGCCCAGATCAGGTTCTGGATCATCTTGCGGTAGCTGGCCTGGGACAGCTCAATCATCGACAGCACTGACCGCGGGTCATCACTGGCTAGGACCACCCCGGCAGATTCCATGGCCACATCCGTGCCGGCACCGATGGCGATACCAACCTCCGCACGGGTCAGAGCGGGGGCGTCATTGACACCGTCACCGACCATGGCCACGCTCAAACCCCGGTCCTGCAGCTGCGTGACCTTGGTGTCTTTGTCCTGGGGCAGGACCTCAGCGAAGACCTCATCAATGCCTATGTCCTGACCGACGGCGTGGGCGACCTGCTGGGCGTCGCCGGTGATCAGCGCGACCTTTACCCCGCGGTCCTGCAGGGCTTTCACGGCGGCGCGGGATTCGGGGCGGATCTTGTCCTCGACGGCCACCGCACCGATGATCTGACCGTCGCGGACAATATGGAGCACACCGGCCCCACGCCCGGTCCAGGCGCTGGTGGTGTCGGTGAGCTCGGCCGGGGTCGTGAGGTTGAACTCGCGCAGCATGTTCGGCCCACCCACGAGGATCTCAGCGCCATCGACAGTGGCCCGGACCCCTCGGCCGGAGGCGGCGTTGAAACCAGTTGCACGGATTTGCCGACGAGAGGCCTCGGGATGGGCGGCCGCGGCCGCCACGATGGCGCGGGCCACGGGGTGCTCGCTGTCGGCCTCCGCGGCGGCGGCCAGGGCCAGCAGCTCGCCCTCGGTGACGCCGACAGCTGCCGCGACACCGGTGACCGCGTGCGCACCCTCGGTCAGGGTGCCGGTTTTGTCGAAGAGCACCACGTCGATGGTGCGCATCCGCTCGAGCGCCATCCGGTCCTTGATGAGCACCCCGGATTTTGCGGCCCGCTCGCTGGAGATCGCAATGACCAGCGGAATCGCCAGGCCCAGGGCGTGCGGACAGGCGATGACCAGCACCGTGACCGTGCGCACCACGACATCGTCCGGGCTGCCGATGATGGTCCACACCACCGCGGTGATCAGAGCGGAGATCAGCGCGAACCAGAACAACAACGCCGCCGCCCGATCCGCCAGGGCCTGGGCCCGGGAGGAGGACTCCTGGGCGTCGGCAACCATGCGTTGGATCCCGGCCAGGGCGGTGTCCCCGCCGGTAGCCTCCACCCGGATGCGGACGGTGTTGTCGGTGGCCACGGTACCGGCGACCACCTTGTCACCGGTGTCGCGGAAGACGGGACGGGATTCGCCGGTGATCATCGCCTCATCGAATTCGGCGGCTCCGTCGAGGATGGTTCCGTCGGCCGGCACCCGGGCACCGGCCCTCACCAGCACGACGTCGTCGACGACCAGCTCGGAGATGGCCACGGTGCGGGTGGTCCCGTCGATGATTTTCTCGGCCTCATCCGGCAGCAGGGCAGCCAGCGCGTCAAGCGCGGAGGACGCGGACCCGAGAGCGCGCATCTCCAGCCAGTGGCCCAGCAGCATGATGGTCACCAGCAGGGCCAGCTCCCACCAGAAGTCCAGGTCAAAACCGCCCAGCCCCAGAGTGGTGACCCAGGAGGCGACAAACGCCACGGTGATGGCCATGGCGATCAGGAGCATCATCCCGGGTTGGCGGGATTTCAGTTCTTTCCATCCGCCCTTGAGGAAAGGCGTTCCGCCGTAGCCGAAGATGATCGTGCCTAGCACCGGGGGGATCCAGGTGGATCCGGGGAATGCCGGGAGGTGGTAGCCGAGCAGGTGGGCGACCATGGGACTGAAAATAGCGACGGGAATGGACAGAATCAGCGACCACCAGAAGCGGTCCCGAAACATTGCGGTGCTGTGTCCGGCGTGTTCGCCGTGACTATGAACGTGGTGGTCTTCGTCCAGGGCGGAGTGCGGGTGATCGTGGGGCATCGCCTGGCCGTGGGTGTCGGCATCTGCGTGGTGTTCGTGGCTGGCATGATCCGGGTGGTGGGTGTGGTCTGTTTCCGGAGCGGGGTGATCACCATGGTGATCACCCGAATGGTGGGGAGTGCTCATGACGTTCCTTTCGCTCAACCCGGTCGGGGTCGAGATGATGAGTAAAACTGATCAGGATAAGACGGTGTAGCCGGCCTCCTCGATGGCCCGGCGAACCATCTCCGGAGGTACGACACCGGTGACCGTGACGGTGGAAACACCACCAGCAGCGAGATCAATCTGGACGTCGTCGACCTGGGGGAGGGCCTGAAGGGCCTGGGTCACGCTTTTCGCGCAGTGCCCGCAGGTCAGGCCGGTGACCTGGTAGCTAGGGGAGGACCCTCCTGCTGACGAGTCGCTGGCGGCAGGGATGGAGGTTGTGTCGGCACGTGAGGCAGGTCCGCAACAGCTGCAGTCGTGGGAGGCCATCGGCAAGAGGCGG
Organism: Corynebacterium aurimucosum ATCC 700975; assembly: GCF_007672725.1. Taxonomy (GTDB): domain Bacteria; phylum Actinomycetota; class Actinomycetes; order Mycobacteriales; family Mycobacteriaceae; genus Corynebacterium; species Corynebacterium hesseae. The sequence goes on along the minus strand of NZ_VDTC01000005.1, from coordinate 26,463 downwards.
GGCGGGGAGGTGATCATGGGAAAGCTCCTTCGGTTCGGTGGGGTGCGGCGATGCCGCTCTCTAGCATATACCCCCCGGGGGTATATTTTCAGCATACCCCAGGGGGGTATATTTTCAATGGGTCGAGGTCGCGGCCCTCACGCGGGGCAGGGTGTGGTCACCGAGCAGCCTCCTCACTGTCGGGAGGGGACAGCGGGAGGCGGAGGGCAAAGACCGCTCCGCGACCGGGGCCGGGGGAGGTGGCGGTGAGAGTGCCACCGTGGGCCTCGATCAATGCCTTGGAGATGGTCAGACCGATACCGGCCCCGCCGTTGTCCCGGGTGCGGGCGGCATCCCCCCGGTAGAAGCGTTCGAAGATGTGTCCGAGCTGGTCAGGTGGGATGCCCTCGCCGTCATCGGCGACGTGGATGAGCGCGGTGGACGCCCCCTGTCGGTGGACGCTGATCCGGACCTGCCCGCCGGCCGGGGTGTGCCGTAGCGCGTTCGACAGGAGATTGCTCATCACCTGGCCGAAGCGTTGCCGGTCCACGAGCACCCGGGCGGTGTCCGTAATGGTCTCGACCTGTAAATCGACGCCTTTGTCAGCATAAGCTTCCCCCGCGGCAGCAGCGGCGGTATGGAGCAGATCCCCGAGCCCTTCCTCCGCCAGGTCCAAATCGATCCGGTGTTCCTGGGCCCGGGAGACATCGTCAATGTCTTCCATCAACCGGGTCAGGCGGGTGAGTTGGTCAGCCATGATCGTGTGGGTGGCATTATTCCAGTCCACGACCCCGTCCTGGAGACCATCGAGGTAGACTGTGAGCACCGATAAGGGGGTGCCCATTTCGTGGGCCAGATCAGAGAGCATCTGGCGGCGGACCTGTTCGGTGTGTTCCAGCCGGTCGGCCATGGTGTTGAAGGCATGCGCCAGGGTGGTGACCTCGGGGCCTGCTTTTCCGGCGGGCACGCGGATACGGGAGTTGCCGGCCGTCAGGCTGGTAGCGGCGCGGGTGAGATCCTGCAGGGGGGTGCGCAGACGACGCGATAACCACAGGCTGGCCAGCAGGGCGCTGATCAAGGCGGTGGGCAGGGCGACGGCCAGGGTGATCAGGTTGGCGCCCCGGTAGGCCTGCTCGGCATGGAACAGCTCCAGCGAGGGGTCCTCCTGGCCGGTCATCAACATATGATCATGGAACAGGGTCGGACCCACCATCGTGGCCACGGCCGCGGCCACCAGTAGGCTAATCACCACGACCAACACCTGGGCGGCCAGGAAGCGGAAGGTCAGGCCGGGTCCGTGATTCATGGTTGCCCCACCCGGTAGCCCACGCCACGCACGGTGTCGATAAACCCCCGGCCCCGGGTGTCGGTGCCGAGCTTGCGACGCAAGTTGCCGATGTGGACATCGACGATGCGTTCATCACCGACCCAGGTGGTGTCCCAGACCTCGGTGACCAGGTCGTGGCGGGTCAGCACCTGGCCGGGGCGCAGGGCCAGGGCAACCAGCAGCTCGAACTCCGTCCGGGTGAGCTCCACGGTCGTCTCCCCTACCCGCACCTGATGGGCGATGGGGTCAAGGATGAGGTTACCAACGATCAAGGGGGTGGTCACCTGCGGTGGGGTGGTGCTGGTGCGCGGGCGGCGTAGCACCGCATGCACTCGGGTCACCAGTTCCCGGATGCTAAAAGGTTTGGTGATGTAGTCATCCGCCCCCAGGGTCAAACCGCTGATCTTGTCGTCCTCGCTGCCACGCGCGGTGAGCATGAGGATGTAGCAGTCCGAGAAGGTGCGGATCCGTCGGCACACCTCCAGGCCGTCGAGTTCGGGCAGCCCCAGATCCAGCACCACAACATCGGGGGAAAAGCGACGGGTCTCGTCCACGGCCTGAGTGCCGGTGTGCGCCTGGCGGGTATCGAAGCCGGCCCGGATGAGGTAGGAGGCCACCATCTGAGCCAGGGGTTGTTCATCATCGACGACCAGCACCCGCCCCGGGGGCGTGGCGGTGGTCGGTGTGCGGTTAGCCATGGACCCCAGTATCGCTCCGGCCAGGGGGAATATCACCCTCGCTCAGTGCCCAACGGGGAAATCTTCATCAAATCTTCAAACATCACCCTTCGACCGCCGTCACCCCTGCGCCCCACCCCGGGCCGGCGGCATCGCCTCCCCTGGTCGGTTCAGCAGGCGCCACCAGGGATTTCACTGCCTGCACCGCATACCCGGGGCGGGTAGAAGGACATCGCCCACGGCTGTGGGGTGGTGTCCCGGTGGTGACCCAGCCCACCGAATTCGCCCCCTTTTCGCCCTGTTATAAGGCTGTGAGCAGGGGTTTTGATTTCTAGTCCGTCAGGCACCCGTGCTAGATAAAGGTATGGCATCGACCTTGAGGCGGTGTCTTCTCACGGTCTTACCACGATCCAAGGAGATTGACGTGAAACGAGCAGCGATCGCAGCCGCCGCCCTTGCCCTCGCCCTCACGGGGTGTTCGGCCGCCGACCCGGAACCCAACGCCGACGGGACGGTGTCCCAGGATACATTCCTGACTACCCATGGCCTGGCCGGCATGGACGCGGTGGAGATCATTGATCACCTCGACCGGCAGAAGGTCACGGAGCGTCCCACGGATCTGATCGCCTCAGTGCGTGCCGATGAACTGCTGCTCTCGAGCGATGACCAGGAAGTCGTGGTCGATCTTCCCGACAATCAGACGTATGTCTCGATCGCACCCTATCTCACCTCCACCCACGACTGCTTCTACCACAGCCTCACGACCTGCCTGGGGGAACTCGACAATGAGGATATCCAGGTCACGATCACCGATGAGGCGACCGGTGAGGTGCTGGTGGACGAGGCGACAACCACCTTCGACAACGGGTTTATTGGCTTCTGGCTTCCCGATGATGCCACCGGCCTGATTGAGGTCAGCTACCAGGGGCGTACCGGCACCACGGAGTTTTCCACCGCCGACGACGGTGCCACCTGCGTCACAGACCTGCGCCTGACGTGATGGCTCAGCAGGGTCCTCACCTGCACCTGTCTCCCGTGTCACTGAAATCTAGCACCAAGGAAGGTTAAATCATGATGAACGCGTTTCCCCGACGACAGTTTCTGCTCGGCGGGCTCGTCCTCGCCGGCACCGGGGCCGTGGCCGCCTGCACCAGCGACCCTGGACCCGCTGCCTCGGCACCAGGTTCCTCTCTTCGCCCCACTCCCACCCCCACTGCGCTCGGCGAGCCGACGGTGCGCCGGACACTGACCGCCCGGCCCCTCTCTCTGGATATCGGCGGTATCGAAGCCAAGACGTGGGGATACGTCTCTGACACCGGGGATACGGCCATTGAGGCCACCGTCGGCGACGTCCTCCAGGTCGATATCACCAATGAACTGCCTGAGAGCACCTCCATCCACTGGCATGGCATCGCACTCCACAACGCAGCCGACGGTGTGCCCGGCATGACCCAGGACCCCATTGAACCTGGCGAGTCTTTCTCCTATGTTTTTGAAGTCCCCCACGGTGGCACCTACTTCTACCATTCCCACTCCGGCCTGCAGCTTGATCGCGGCCTCCACGCCCCACTGATCGTCCGTGACCCGCAAGACGCTGAGGATCAGGACGTCGAGTGGACCATCGTGCTCGACGACTGGGTCGACGGCATTCAGGGCACTCCCGACGATGAGCTCGACAAGCTCACCGGAATGGGTTCGGGCGACCATAACGGGAAGAAGGGGATGGGAGGTCACGGCCATATGATGCACGGCACCCCGGACCGGGTACTGGGCGGGGATGCCGGCGATGTGATGTATCCGCACTACCTCATCAACGGACGTATCCCCCGTGCTCACCGGACCTTCGAGGCTCGCCCGGGTGACAAGGCCCGCCTGCGGTTTATCAACTCCGGCGGTGACACCATATTCAAGGTGGCCCTCGGTGGTCACCGCATGACCGTCACCCACACCGACGGCTTCCCCGTCCAGCCCCGGGAGACCGAATCGATCTACCTGTCGATGGGCGAGCGTGTCGACGTCGAGGTCATCCTCGGCGACGGCATCTTCCCGCTCACGGCTTTGGCGGTGGGTAAAGACGACCGCGCCTTCGCCGTCATCCGCACCGCCGGCGGCCAGGCCCCTCACCCCGATGTCGACTTCCCCGAGTTGTCGTCCACCGGACTGCTTCTGTCCTCCCTGAAGCCAGCAGACCGTGCACTCCTGCCCGAGGACACACCAGACCGAGAAGTCAGCATCGACCTGGGCGGGCAGATGATGCCGTATGAATGGAGCATTCTCACCGACGGCCAATCCTCCTCCGCGACCGTGCAGGCGGGCCAGCGCCTGCGGATGGTCATGCGCAACAGGACCATGATGCCCCATCCCATGCACATCCACGGTCACACGTGGGCGCTGCCCGGCAGCGGCGGGCTACGCAAGGACACCGTCCTTCTCCGCCACGGTGAAACCATGATCGCCGACCTGATCGCTGACAACCCCGGGGAGTGGGCATTTCACTGCCATAACGCCTATCACATGGAAACCGGGATGCTCAGCTCGCTTCGCTACGAGTAACCCCCACAGCAGGGTTGAGTGCCGAGGTGGGCGGGGTGTCCCCCGAGTAGTGAACACGGCGTTGGTGTCAGGGTTGAGCAATGTGTGCCAGGAGTCGACGGGATTGAAGTATGCGTCAGCGCGCACGGCAGCAAGTTCAATGATGCGGTCGTAACGCTTGTTAAAACCGGTGGTTTCGGTATCAATGACCGCAAAGACCAACATGCCCGCCTAAACGCTATCGAACACTGCAAACAACGTGGATTTTTGTGGATAGCCACACTGGCCCCGTGCGGGTTGTCCACAGGGTGAGTGTGGTTGGTCTTCCGTAGCGGGCGTGGGTGTGGTTGCCTTAGTGCTATGAGAGAGGCCAATCCGGCTGTCCATATAAGTGAAGCACTTAGATACGGCCTCTTTGGTGGCGAGGGTATCCCCTGGAGCTCCATAGCATATTTAGTAGGTGTCACTGTCGTCTTGCTTGTTGGTGCTGTGGTTTCCCTACCTTGGCGGAATAAACGGGCATAAACGTTGTTTTCCCACGCCATACGGCACGCCGTGACAAGTGTGCACGTTTACTTTCCCTGCGTCGTGTTTAAATATTGTTCGATCCTTGGGGAATGTTTTAAAATTTTAATTCAATTAAATTGATGAATATGGTTACTTTTCATGGATACACCCATGGTATGGACAGGACGCTTCAAGCAACCTCGACATACTATCTAGAGGTTGAAGGCCCCTACGGGACTGCGCAGCACAAAGAAGCAATGGAGCATACTAAGAAAGTTGCCTACCGTAGCTTTGGGGATAACGACTTCACCATCTACGGTCTTGCCCTCGACGATCCGCGCACAGTTGATGAGAAACTCCTGCGCTACCGCATTTGTCTGCTAGATAGCAAGCGTTCGATTGACATAGACAGCCTGTGCGATTTCGGGGTGATGCAAATCCCATCGCTTCATGTACTAGTCATTGAGGTGGATCATACGCGTAAGGCTATCGCGCAGATGTGGGAGAATTTTCCTTCGATACTTGCTGAGCAAGGAGTGACCCAGAAAGGTTATATCGCCGAGCGGTTTAGAAGGTCGAAAGTCGCTGCAGGGAAAAGCGAATTCCTTATACAGCTGCCTTAACCCCGTCGTTTGGTAGTCCTTTTCCTCTACGGCATGCGATAAGGTACGAGATAGCGCGGCGAACTTGTTACCCTCTGTTACTTTCCTTAAGCTTCAAAGCTGGACGAAAGTAGCTGTATACATCGCGTAGAAAATGAAGTTTGATTCCTTTTACCAATTCATGGCGGCCTTTAATTTAGAGGGCACCATCAATGAAACAAGTGATAATGCGAATTATGAATCGGGAATAGCCGAGTTGGGAGCTAAAACCTGGCATGTTCGCACAGCACGCACCACGCCTTCTAAGCCGGGAGCCTTTGTAGCATTCTGGCAACGCAACCATGAAGGGGAATCCGTGCCTTTTGAAGATTCTTCCTGCGGCGACGGTCTCCTAGTCTTTGTGATTCAAGGAGATCACCGAGGTGTGTTTCAATTTAGCAATCAAGATTTACAACGTCTCGGTATTACCTCCGGAGCAGCCCCAGGAAAGAGAGGATTTAGGGTATATCCACCATGGTGTGAGGGGCTGAACTCCAACGCTTTAACGACTCAAAAGCAGCAACAGGCATCGTTTACAAAATTCTGACCGCCTATTCCTCCCGGATTGGCGGTAGGAAGTGTTTCTTATTAGCTAGCTTCCGGTTAGGGCATTGTGAATGCTATTTCGGAGGAGTACTTCGAGGTGTTCGATGTCAGCAAGATAGGTTTTCGTGAGGTGAGTATTCCAAAGGTAGAGCGTTTCTGGTGATGGATGATCGGCGTACCTGCTCATTCGTGCAGATGAAAACCACTGGGACAGCGGTACTAGGACTGGGCTTGGATTTCCATATGGATATGCTAGTTTGTATTTCGAAAACTCTGGAACGATCCCTGCACTACGAGAGTAGGAGTAAATCGCCGGGGTTATTGGTAACTTCGGGGAATTGTAGCGGGCAGAGAATCGAAGTTTTTCGCCCTTATTTACCGTGAACGCCCTTGACAGGTTTGAGAGGCCCGGGCCTGAGGAGTTGTGGCAGTAACAGCTACCTTTGAAGGATGATTACTAATGAACTCCGAGAATTACTGACCGTAGCCACGACCCATGCGCAGCGCTTCCACGACGGGGAAGATCACACCGTAGCCGCAGCCCTCCTGACTGAATCCGGCAAACACGTGCTCGGTTTGAACGCATACCATTTTCTCGGTGGCCCCTGTGGTGAAATCTCGGCCTTAGCTAACCACGCTGCTAGTCATCCCGAGGATCCTATCCGAGCGGTCGTCGCCGTCCACGGCCCGACTGGCCAGGTGCTTTCGCCCTGTGGAAAATGCCGCCAAGTGCTATTTGATACTGATCCGTCTATCCGGTGCATCGTGCGCGGAAGCAATGGGCTTGAAGCACTCACCGTGGAAGAGCTCTTACCGTTCGTATATAACTGGCGTGACATGGACAAAGAGCAACGCATCTATATGTGGGAAGGCTACGAGGAATCAATTCGAAGCGGAGAAAAGCAACAAACAATTCGGGTGGATGACCCCTTCCACGAAGGAAGCGCCCAGATTGTCTTCGAGAAAGAATCCGGAGAGGTTGTCACCATTCCCGCAGAGGTCACATCTGTCGTCTCTACCCAGCGGAGGTCCTTGACGGAGGAACAAGCCCGAAGGGATGGCTTTGGTTCTCTTGCTGAGCTCCACGAAGCGCTTGATACTCACTATCCCGGATTAGCTGGGGATGACGAAGTCGACGTTGTTGAGTTCACGCTCCGTAGGGCTTAAGTACTTCGGTAAAGACGACGGGGAAAGGTTTTACCTACACTGTCGGTATGTTCGGCCCCGCTTCCGCCCAGCCACCGCGGCTTATAGATTTCCCTATGCTGCGGTTACCGTTTGTGGAGTTCGTATTTGTTGGGCTGCTGGTGGCCGTCTTTTTCGTCGATACGCAAGGAACTAATGCTGAAAGTGGCTTCCTTGCGGTCTTTGTGGTTCTTCCCGCACTCGTGTTTCTGGGAATTGCCTACCTTATTTCCCTGCCCATGCAGCGGAAGGACATTACAGATTTCCGGCTAGATGCCGTTTTCGTCGTTATCGGGGTGCTTGGTCTCTTCGGCTGGATCGGCCAGATGCTCATTGCTTTGCCCCTCCTGTGCTGCCTGCCCGTAGGGCTTTCAGCACTGATCCGCAGAGGCATCGCCTTTGCGTTGTGGAAGAAGGGTAAAGGCCCGCAACTGTCGGAATGAGGTTATGCGCTTTGCCAGCGCATCCTGCCATCTGAAGCGGGTGCGCACGTCATCGGGACGCCTCTCTTTGATACTCCGCTCCCGCCATTGCAATACGCGCCGGGGTGAACGTAGTTCTGCTGTACGGCGGGTGCTTCATACACAGCGGCAGCTTCTTGCACTGGGGGATTCGCAGCCATCATTTCGTCGGCGCACTGCTGTGTCCAGCCAGAGGTTCCATCGCTGAAGAATGTCGTTCCGGTTTCGTGTAGCGAGACATCACCGCAGGACTCGATGGTTTTCTCCATCGGAGTAGGCTGCGCAGCACCGGGCGCCTCGGTGAAGCCGATGACTTCTTCTTGCGGTTGATCCACGCCGATGTCTTCGGCGCTTTCCTCGGCAGTGGGGAGGGTGGGGTGTGGGGCGTCTTCAGTAACGCTGGTGCTTGTGCTTGGCGACGTCTCACTCGCAGGGGTGGATTCAACGTCGAGAGAGGAACAGCCGCTGAGCACAAAGAGTGCGGCGGTAAGACAGAGAAGTCGCTTCATTTCAGGTCCTTTGTTTGTCTACCTCCATGGTAGTGACGGGCACCCTGGTTGCGCACAGGCATCACACAGTAGCTGGCCAGACTCGGGGGATAAGCTAGTGCCTCATGAAAAACGGCTTTTTACAGCGCGCTTTCCTTGCAATCCTCCTTGGCACTGCCGCCCCCGTCCCGGCTCATGCCCAGACCATGGAGACCTCCGCCGCGCAGGATCTTGGCATCAATGATCCTGACTGCAAGCCCACGGGTTCCGTCACTGAACCCGTTGTTTTATTGCACGGTACTTCGGCAAACTCGGCCGAGTGGAATGACCTCATCCCGAAACTCAAGGATCAGGGGATGTGCGTGTGGGCCTTCGACTATGGCGCTGAAGATATCACGTACCAGAACGCCTATGACTACATGAAGGGTATTGCGGATCTAGATTCTTCAGGGCGCGAGATCGCCGGGCACATCGAGCACATCCGTGAGGTGACCGGAGCAAATAAAGTAAACCTCGTCGGCTTCTCCCAAGGCGGCCTGCACACCAAGACCTTTACGCAGCTCTATGGCTCAGCAGAAGAAGTGAACCGAGTTGTCACCATCGGTGCGAATTTTCACGGGACGACGTGGGGTGACAGAGCAACGCCCCTCAACACGGCGGCAAAAATTGCGCCCGCTGTGGTTGATTTCCTCGGCACCAGCGCTGGCATCGAGCAGTTGGAGGGCTCGGATTTTATGGAGAATCTCAACCAGCTTCCGGATACCGCGCCTGGTGTCACCTACACGTCCATCTACTCGCCGGCGGATAATACCGTGACGCCGAACCAGACCTCGGAGCTCAGCGCTGTTCCGGGCGCGGACGTGGTCAACGTGGAATCGGCCCCAGTCGAACATGGAAATCTACCCCATGACCCGCGCGTGCACGAGCAGATTCTGTGGGGGCTCACGCGCTAGTGACACAAATCCAAGGGGCCATCGACGCGGAGGGCCGGTGCCGCCACTGGCACACGCTTGTCGACGTCATTGCGAACAAGAGCCACACCTGCGGCGGATGGTTCGCGTGTTCGCTTTGTCATGCGGAGCTAACAGATCATGACTTCGGGCCCATGCCGAAGGACGAGCTGTGCGTCATGTGTGGGGCCTGCGGCCGAACAATGACCTACGCCGAATACTCAGCATATAAATGCCCCGCGTGTGGGCATGCCTTCAATACAGGCTGTGCGCTGCACGCGGGGACGTATTTCCGCTAGTCTTCTACGGCAAAAGCTGGGCCAGCGGGGTGCCCTCGACGAGGGTCTTGAGGTACGCCAGAATGTCCGGGACGTTGAAGGTGAAGTTGCCGATGGTCACCGGGAAGGTCGGAAAAGCGTTGTTTGCTGGGGCATTATTGCCGTTATTGGCCGGGGCGCCACCACCGTTGTTAGCAGGGGCATTGTTGTTAGCTGGGGCGGTGTTATTAGCTGGGGCACCACCATTGTTAGCAGTGTTGCCACCGCCACCGTTCAGGCCGCAGCGAGCGATGGCCTCGTCGGCGCGGGCGACGGCATCGCGGATCTCGGGACCACGCGGGTGGAAGTTGGCAGCAGCCAGCGCCTGGGACTTCTTGCTGTTGTAGTCAGACGGATTGGTGTAGTACTTGGTGGCCTGCTCACAGGAAATCTGGCCGGCCGGAACCTTGGCCAGGTAGTCATCCACCATGTCGGCGGATGCGGTAGGAGCGGACAGGCCGATGGCAGCAGCAACGGAGCAGAGGACAAGCTTATTTCTCATGCGCCACATTGTGCCACAGCTTTTACACGTTTGCGCTAGTGCTCGCTTCCTAAGAAACGATTTACCAGCGAAAAATACGCCTTCACAGTCAAATCCAAGTCTTCCAGGTAGAGGTGCTCATCGTGGCTGTGCAGCTGCGAGTTTGCGCTGGCCATATCCCGATCCTCCGCATGCAGCGCGAAGCCATAGGCGTTGCCGCCGCGACGGCGGGCCACGCGCAGGTCGGAACCACCTGTTGCCAGTACCGGCAGTACTTCCTTATCCGGAAAAAATTCGTGGGCGGTCTCTTCAATGCAGCGCCACAGCTCAGTATCAGTCGAGGACTGTGTGGCGTCCTCCGTAATAAGGTGCTCGATCTCTACTTCGTCGGCCATATCGCCGAGGGCCTCACGCAGGAACTCGTCGAGCTCCTCCTGGGTCTGGCCAGGGAAGGGGCGGATATCCATCTCCAGGTAGGCGTGGGAAGGCAGCACGTTGATGGCGCCACCCGCGCGCAGGACAGTTTGGGCAATCGTTGTGTGCGAGAAGGCGTGGGCGTAGGCAGACAAATTACCGAACTTTTCATAGTCGGTGGCGGTAGCGGAGCCGTCGAGAAGCGCTGCCTCCGTTGCGGGGTCGAAGCGGAAGGTCTTGACGAATCCCTGCCACACCTCGTCCGTGGCCACGGGTGGCTCGGCGGCGGCGATGCGGCGGGCAACTTCACCAATCTTGACGATGGCAAAGTCCTTCCCAAACGGCGTGGAGCCATGGCCGGCATCGCCATGCACGTGCAGGCGGCGCTGGCCCGCGCCCTTCTCTCCGACGTTGAAGCCGAGCGCGCCGGGCAGGTGGCTGCCGCCGGTTTCCGAGAGGCAGTTGCGCACCGAGTAGGCCTCCGGGTGGTGCTTGTCCATCCAGATGGAGCCCAAACCGCCGCGGGCCTCCTCGTCCGCCATACCCACAAACGCCAGGGTGCCGCCGGGGTTGCCGCGCTGAGCCACATCGCGAGTCACCGCCGCCATCGTCGCCGTAATAAAGAGCATGTCCACCGCGCCGCGGCCGTAGAGCTTGCCATCTTCGATGACGGCGTCGAAGGGCGGCTTGGTCCACTTGGGCTCGTCGACGGGCACGACGTCGGTGTGGCCCATGAGCGTGAGCGGCTCCTTGTCCGGGTCACCCGGAACGGTTACCACGATGGTGACGCGGCCCGGGTGCGATTCATAACGTTGAATCTCCACCGGGGTGCCTGCGAAAAACCGCTCCAACGTGTCGGCATTGCGGACCTCGTGGCCGGAGTCAGGCGTGAGGTCATTCACGCAGGCATTGCGAATGAGCTGCTGAAGCAGTGCGAGGGTGTCGTCGTAGAGCGTGGAATCCATGGCCTAAAGGGTAGCCCGGACTACATGAAACCGGCAGATTTACCACAACTTGAACGGTGTTCAAGTAAGGTTTCCCGCATGAGCATCGTAGACATCGCACGCGAGAAGGCCCTGGAGCAGGGCATCGGCCTCAACGAAGAAGAACTCCTGCAGGTTCTCCAGATCCCGGATGAGCAGCTGGAAGAGATCGCGGACATCGCCCACAAGACCCGCCTCAAGTGGTGCGGCCCAGACGTGTCCGTGGAAGGCATCATCTCCATTAAGACCGGCGGCTGCCCGGAGGATTGCCACTTCTGCTCGCAGTCGGGCCTGTTTGATTCTCCCGTACGCGCCGCGCGCCTCAACATCCCGGAGCTGGTGGAGGCCGCCAAGAAGACCGCCAAGACCGGTGCTACCGAATTCTGCATCGTGGCAGCTGTGAAAGCCCCGGATGAAAACCTGCTCTCCCAGGTTGCTGAGGCCATCCCGGCCATCCTGGATGAAGTGGACATCGAAATCTCCCTCTCGCTCGGAACCCTCACCCGTGAGCAAGCCCAGCGCCTCAAGGACATGGGCGCCCAGCGCTATAACCACAACCTGGAGACCTCCAAGTCCTTCTTCCCCAACGTGGTCACCACGCATACCTGGGAGGAGCGCAAAGAGACCCTCGAGAACGTCCGTGCAGTCGGCATGGAAGTCTGCTCCGGCGGCATCATCGGAATGGGCGAATCACTAGAAGACCGCGCCGAGTTTGCTTACCAGCTGGCCCAGATCGAGCCCTGCGAGGTGCCGATGAACTTCCTTGACCCGCGCCCGGGCACCCCGTTCGCGGACTACCCGCTGGTCCCGCTCGGTGAGGCGCTGCGCGCCGTGGCCGCATTCCGCCTGGCCATGCCGTCCGTGACCCTCCGTTTTGCAGGCGGCCGCGAGCTCTCCCTCGGTGACGACGGCACCGAAAAGGGCCTCCTCGGCGGCATCAACGCCATCATCGCCGGAAACTACCTGACCACGCTGGGCAAGCAGATCGAGAAGGACGTCGACATGCTCGGCCGCATCGATCTGCCCATCAAGGCGCTCTAATGAACAGCTCGACGGAGCTGGCCGCTGCCGTCCTCGCCGGCGAGGAGCCACTGTTTCACCCCAACACTGGGAAACCACTGAGCGAAGAATTCACCCTGCACCCGGCGGCCGCGGCCGGCCTGGACGTCCCGCGCTATTGCCAGTTGTGCGGGCGCCGCATGGTGGTGCAGGTGCGCCCGGATGGTTGGAACGCGCGCTGTTCGCGGCACGGCGAGCTCGACTCGGATCACCTTTATGAGGAGGCACTTCCGTAAGCTGGGGCACCATGGATCCCGCTGTTGCCCACGCCCATCAGTCTGCGCTGCGCTCGATTTCTCGTGTCGTCACCGAGATTGCGACCCCGACGCCTCCACAACAAGCGTTGAACGCCGTCACCGAGCAACTGCGCCGCGGCAACGTCATGGTCCTCACGGGAGCAGGTGTATCCACAGAATCAGGCGTGCCGGATTATCGCGGCCCGAATGGCTCCCTCAGCCGGCACCGCCCCATGACCTACCAGGAGTTCCTGCACGACCCGCAGGCCTCGCACCGCTATTGGGCCCGCGCCTTTGTGGGCTGGCGGGTCATGCAGGCCGCACACCCCAACCGCACGCACTACGCCTTGGTCGAGCTCGAGCGCGCCGGGCTTCTCACGGGCGTTGTCACGCAGAACGTTGATGGCCTGCACGAGGAAGCTGGGCAGCGCAACCTCATCGCCCTGCATGGGGACATGCAACACGTCGTGTGCTTGAGCTGCGGGTACGAAGAAGCACGCGCGGAGTACGACGCCCGCGCGGCCACAGCCAACCCGACGTACCTCCAACGCTGGGCAGTCAACAAGGACGACGTCAACCCCGACGGTGACGTCGCCCTCAGTGAAGAAGCAGTGGAAGAATTCGTCATGCCCGGCTGCGTGCAGTGCGGCTCGCAGCGCCTGAAGCCAGACGTGGTCTATTTCGGTGAGCCAGTGCCTACTTACAAAAAGGACGCCGCCTATGCGATGGTCAACGCGGCGGACTCGGTGCTCGTTGCCGGTTCTTCGCTGGCGGTCATGAGCGGCTTTCGGTTCGTCCTAGAGGCCAAGAAACAGGGCAAGCGCGTGGCCACCATCAATGGAGGGCCGGGACGCGCCGACGATCGCGTCGACACCCTGTGGCGCACCCAGGTGGGCCCGGCTTTCGACGCGATCCTGGATGAGCTAGAACTCTAAAGCTGCTCTAGCTCTTCGAGCACCACGTGGCATACCCGCTTGTCCATGGGCATATCCTCGTGGCGGATTATCGCGCGGCGCTCGATGTCCTGGATGTAAATGTTGCGCACCTGAGGGCCGTTGAGGAAGCAGGTATTGGGTGGAACCACGACGGCATCGGAGCGCGTGGCGATGCACGTATAGCTCACACCGGGTTCGACCTCACTGCCGCGGTTCGTGGCCTCCACGACCTCGCTGCCGACTACTTGCTGCATGCCGGCGGGGCCAAACCAGCCGTCGATAAGCGTGCGCACGACCTCCTCCTGGCGCTCGCCCCGGAAGAGGGGGCTGGCAATTCCGCCCTGGGTCGTGCCGTGGTTGGGCGCACTGATGCAGACGACGTGCCGTACAAACTCCGCGCTATCGTGCATGCGCATCCAATAGCGAGCCAATAACCCACCTTGTGAATGCCCCACGAGGATCACCTTTTCCGCGCCGGTGACGGCAAGGACGGCGTTGATGTAGGCGTCGAGCTGCCGGGCGGATTCCTGCAGGGGAGCGGTGGCGCGGGTCCCGTAGTCAGGGGCGAAGGTGGCCCAGCCAGCGGCGCGGAGCATGTCTGCGAGGACTTGCCAGACGCCTTTGCTGTCGCAGGTTCCGTGGATCAAAATAACCGGCCAGGGTCGTTCGGCGGTGGGGCGCGCGGACCAGTCGTCTTCGCACACGCCTCGCGTCCGCCTGCGGGCACCGAGGGGGAGTGTGGTCATGGGATTGCAGTTTACCCTTGACGCCCCTCCAACTTTTTTACTAAGCTAAGGCTTGCCTAATACGGGCCGGGCGGTGAGCTCCACACCGCACGCGTTACCGGATTAGTCATGGGGATAGAGCCCGCCGCCTCACCGCGGCGGGCTTCTTTCATGGATACACTCGCGAGCATGACCGACCTGCAGCATGTCCACTCCGTCAATGAAGCGATTTCCCGCCTCAGCGAGCTCTATGACAGTTCTTGCGAGCTGGCACGTCACGCTCTCGCCTCGGGGGACCACGACGCCTACCGCCACGTGGTCTACCCGAAGATCACCGTGGATATCCGCCAATGGACACCCATCGACCGCTCTGAGCCCTTCGGCTACGTGGACCAAGAGGGCCGCTACTCGGCAGTGATATCAAAACCATGGCTGATTCGTAGTTACCTCACGGAGCAGCTCACGCGGCTCACCAATAACTACCCCTGCGATATCTACGTCGGTCAATCGGATGAGCGCATCCCGCCGGAATATATCCGGGGGATTACAGAAATTCCCCAGGACCGCGGCGATATACCCCGGCCCACCCTCGATGCGGTTCATGACGGGATCGTTGACGGCGCGTGGAAGGCCTTTCACGGGAAAGAAAAGCCGCTGTTCCACTTCGGCCCGCAGCGCTTCGACATCGCCTGTGCTCGCATCGAGCACTACACCGGCATCGAGGTGGACACCGTGCAGAAGTACATCCTGTTCACCAACTACGCCATGCACACCACCGAGTTCGTCAAGTTCGGCCTGCGCGAACTCTCACGTGAGGATTCACGCTACACCGCGCTCGTGCTGCCCACGGGAGAGACCATCCACTCCAATGACGCGGTGCTTCTCGACGTCGACGAGCTCACCCTCACCTCCCGCTACCAGATGCCCCGTTTTGATCTCATCACCGCCGGCGGAGATGGCATCACCATGATCAATATCGGTGTAGGCCCCTCTAACGCCAAGACCATCACAGATTGCCTGGCGGTGCTGCGCCCGGAGGCCTGGATCATGATCGGCCACTGCGCAGGGCTCGATGGCCGCATGCGCATCGGCGACCTCATCCTGGGCAACGCCTACCAGCGCGAGGACCACATCCTCGATGGCACCGTCACCACCAGCAACCCGATTCCCGCCATTCCAGAAATCCAGCGCATGCTGGAGGCCGCCGTCGAAGAGGTCTATGGGAAAGACAATTCGCTCATGCGCACCGGCACGGTGCTCTCCACCGATGACCGCAACTGGGAGTGGCGCACCTCCCGGGACTTGTGGGAATGGCTGCGCCACTCCACCGCGGTGGCCGTGGACATGGAATCCTGCACCCTCGCTGCCAACGGCTACCGCTACCGCATCCCGTATGGCACTCTGCTGTCGGTGTCCGATCTACCTTTGCACGCCGTGCCCAAGCTTCCCGCCCAAGCGCAGGCCTTTTACTCGAACTCGAAGGAAGCCCACGTCATGTGTGCGGTGCGCGCGGTGGAGGCTTTGGCGGAGAATCCGGAGCGGCTGCGCACCCGCAAACTGCGCCGAACGGTGGCGGAGGTTCCGTTCCGCTGAGGTAGATGATTAGACTGAGGGAAATGCACAATCTGGCGAAGGAGACCTAGACGATGAGCACCCCGGAGTGGTGGAACCCGGAACGCGAGAACCTGACGTGGGAGGTCTTCGGTGAGGCCAGCCGCTACCTTTCGCAACAAATCGTGGATTCGGGCTGGTTCCCGGATCTCATCGTGGGCGTGGCCCGCGGAGGCCTGATCCCTGCAGGCGCTATTGGTTATGCCATCGGCGTCAAAGAAATGGGCGCTATCAACGTGGAGTTCTACACCGATATCGGTGAGACCCTGCCGGAGCCGATTCTCCTTAACCCGCAGCTGGATACGGATTCGCTCAAGGACAAGAAGGTCCTCGTCGTCGATGACGTAGCGGATTCCGGCAAGACCCTCGACCTCGTGGTCAACCTGCTCGAGCAGACCGCGTCCGAGGTCAAGTCCGCCGTCATCTACACCAAGCCGACCACCATCTTTGAGCCGGACTTCTCGTGGAAGAAGACCGACCAGTGGATCAACTTTGCCTGGTCGGTCCTGCCGGTCATCACCCGCGATGGTTCCTTCAAAGACGGCCACTAATGTCTGACCGTTCCGCCGGTTCTTTCCGCGCGGCCTTCAGCTCGCCCGCCCGCTTCCGCAAGGAGATGTTTGGCGGGCTTGCTGTTGCGCTGGCCCTCATCCCGGAAGTCTTAAGTTTCTCCATCCTCGCCGGGCTCGACCCCAAGGTGGGGCTCTTCGCCTCCGTCATCATGGCGATGTCCATCGCCATCACTGGCGGGCGCCCAGCCATGATCTCCGCTGCAGCTGGTTCTGTCGCCGTGGTTATCGCGCCCCTGGCCCACGAGCATGGCCTGCAGTACGTGCTCCTGACCATCTGGATGGCGGGCATCCTGCAAGTAGTGATGGCAATGCTGGGCGTCGCCAAGCTCATGCGTTTCATCCCCCGCAGCGTCATGCTGGGTTTCGTCAACGCGCTGGGCATCCTCATGTTCACCGCGCAGCTGGGTCACCTGTGGCAGGTGCCGTGGCTGGTCTATCCTCTCGTTGCTCTGGGCCTCGTCATCATGGTGGTGTGGCCGCGCATCACCACGGTAATCCCCGCGCCCCTCGTGGCGATCGTGGTTGTCACCATGTTGACTGTGATTTTCGGCTGGCAGGTTCCCGACGTCGCGGATCAAGGCGAGCTGCCGACCTCCCTGCCCGGTTTCGTCATTCCGGATATCCCGTGGACGAAGGACACCCTCCTCCTCTGCCTTCCCTATGCACTGGGGGTGGCACTCGTCGGACTCATGGAATCCCTGCTCACCGCCAAGCTTGTCGACGACCTCACGGATACCCACTCCGATAAAACGCGCGAATCCGTGGGCCAGGGCATCGGCAACATGCTCGCCGCTGCCATCGGCGGCATGGGCGTGTGCGCGATGATTGGCCAGACCATGATTAACGTCAAGGAATCGCAGGCACGCACGCGCTTGTCGACGTTCCTCGCCGGCGTCTTCCTCCTTATCCTCATCCTCGTGTTGGGGGACACCGTAGGGAAAATCCCCATGGCTGCTCTTGTGGCGGTCATGTTTATGGTGTCCTTCCACACCGTGGATTGGCGCTCGGTGCGCACGATTCACCGCATGCCTCTGAGCGAAACCCTCGTCATGCTGGTGACGGTGATTGGCACCTTGGCCACGAATAACCTGGCGGTCGGTGTGATCCTCGGTGTGCTCACTGCCTCGGTGGCCTTTGCACGCCGCGTCGCCCACCTCGTGTCGGTGGAGCTAGAGGGCAACGTCTACACTGTGCGCGGCCAGCTCTTCTTCGCCTCTTCCAATGATCTGGTCTACGCCTTCGACTACACCCTGCCGGTGGAGAAGGTCATCGTGGATTTCTCCGAGGCCGATATTTGGGACGCTTCGACCGTGGCTGTACTCGATTCCGTCCAGAGCAAGTACGCAAGCCGTGGAATAGCGGTGGAATTCCGGGGCCTTGATGGTGTTAGCCTCGCGCGTTACCAGCGGATCTCAGATTTGGGTTAGGTAAACCTACCAGAAAAAGTGTTATGACGTGCGAGTTTGCTTAAGATCACCTTGCTAGCGCGCCCGATTTTTTTCTGTATTGTGGGAACAACACACGAAAGGAATAACTCTTATGGATGAGAAACTGCAAACGCTCCTCAACGCCCAGGTCAATAATGAGCACGGCGCAGCCCTGATTTACACTCAGCTGGCCTACGAGATGGACAACCTGTCCTTCCCAGGCATGCGCGATTGGTTCTTCAAGCAGGCAGAGGAAGAGCGCGAGCACGCACAGAAGTTCGCCGAGCACCTGTTGGACCGCGGCTACCGCGTCGAGCTGGAGGATATCCAGGTCGGCTCCGTCAAGGCCGCCACCCCGCTCGATGCTTTTGAGGCATCCCTCGCGCATGAGCAGAAGGTCTCGGAGCAGATCCGAGAGATCGCCCGCACCGCAGATGCGGCTGGGGACCTGGATTCCCGTGGTCTCATCAACTGGTTCCTCGAGGAGCAGGTTGAGGAAGAGTCCTCCGTGTCTGAGATCATTGACCAGCTCAAGCTGGTGGGCAATGACGGTTCTGGCCTGCTGCGCGTCGATGGCTCGCTGGCGCAACGGTAACGAAGCCATATAGTTTGCGCGGATTCTCCCACGGCCCCCTGCGGTTGGTGGGAGAATTTTTTTATGACTACAACGCGCCTCATGCTCATCTGCGGTGCCCTTGCCGGGCTAGCGATTGCATTGGTCGGTGGCATGTGGCTGGCGGCAACCAACATGGCTCTGGGAACCTTTTTCTTCGCCCTCGCGGTGATGCTCGGCCCGTTTGCCGGGCTTGCCCTCTTATTGTGCGCCGCCGCGGCGGCGACGGCGCTGAGCCGCTCCCTGTTTAGCGTGGGCGGGCTATTCCTCGTGGGGGCAACCTCGACGCTGTGGGCGCATGGCACACTATCGCTTCCGCTCTTCGTAGCGGGCACGCTGACTGGCGCTCTTGCGGTCTGGCTACACTGGGCGCATGGCCACTTTGCTCTTCGACCTCTACGGCGTGCTCATGCGGTCAGCTACGCCCGTCGGGAACGCTGAGCTGGAGGATTACCTCCGTCCCGACAATGTAGAGCACTTTTGGTCTCTTTATGAGGAGTTTCGCCCTGCATATGACGCTGGGCACCTGAGCGATGCGCAATACTGGGGCCGCATTCGCGCGCTGGCCGGTCTCGCTCCTTTTGATGTCAGTCACGCCATCGAATTGGATACCGAGCACCTGCTGGTAGCCGACGAAGAAATGGTTCGTGCGGTCCTAGGGTTTATTGGCCAAGGCCATAGTGTTGGCATCCTGGCGAATGTGCCAGCGGCATTGGGAACCAGGATCCGCCAGACGCAGCCTTGGCTGGAAGAATGCGCCGCCGTGACGCTGATCTGCGATATCGGGGTGGCCAAGCCGGATCCGGAAGCCTACCTCGTGGCCGTGGATGCCCTCGGGGCCCAGGCCAAGGACACCCACTTCTTCGACGATCGGCCGGACTTCGTCGCCGGTGCTCAGCACCTTGGGCTCAAGGCCCACCTTTTTACGGGAATTACTTCAATCCCCTTTTAGGCAGCTTTGGCCTCGCGGCCGAGATCGAGCGGCACCCGCAGCAGAGGATCCAGCGCCACAGCGCGGGTGCAGGCGCGAACAATCTCGGTGTGCGAGGGAACCATGCGCAGCTCCACCGGGTGGTCGGTGGCCTGGCGTACAGCGGAAGCAAAGAGCTTCGGCGCTGCCGGATCATCTGAGAAGGCTCCGCCGGCTACCACGAGGGTGTCCGGTTTATGCTCAGCCAAAAGCTCAGCGGCGGTGGCGCCGAGGGAGCGTGCGCGGTCGTCGAGAAGCGCTCGCGTCTCATCGTCAGCGTTCGCAACCACGTCTGGGAAAGACTCCTCACCTGTCACATCGAGCACCGCCTGCGTAGCGAGAGAGTCAGGGTCATCGATGTCGAGCTGCACGATCTCATCGCCGACTGTGAGCGCAGCACCGACGGAGTCATCCGCGTAGAGCACCATGACGGGCTTCTCCGCTCCCATCTCCGTCGACTGCGTCTCTGAGCCGAGGATCGCCGGGATGACGGAAGACACAACTACCGGAACGCCGAACTGATACTCCAGGCGGCTGGCGATGTCCATTTCGTCCCACCCCAGGTTGTGGGCGGTGATGCGCCCGGCCTCGTTGACGCTGCCGGAGGTGGTCACGCCGACTGACACCAAGCGGCGATCCAGGCCGGCCATGAGGCGATTAACGCCAGCGATGATGTGCTCGATGACGTCACTCGCGCTCAGGCGAGAAACCGGTGTAGCCACGTCTTCCTCGCGGAGCGTGCGTCCTTGCGTGTCAAAGAAGGCGATGTGGGTAAAGGCGGTACCGACGGCAATGCCGGCCAGCATCCAGTCATTATCCGCTACCTCCAAGGGCACTGTGGGGCGCCCGCGACCGCGGGACTGCGTCAAATCCGTGCGCTGGCGGATCAGTCCAGCACCCAAAAGCGCGGCGGTGGCGCGGGTGATTGTGGGCTGGGAGAGTCCCGTGGCTTCGACAAGCTCACTGCGGGTGACAACGGGGTTGAGTCGAATGATGTGGAGGCACTTCGCCGCTGGGGTGCGGGGGCGCGTGAACACGGGACCGGATTTAATCATGGCGTCAAGTATAAATTCACCAGACCGCATTGTCTAATAGAAATTAGGATTCAGTAGACATCATGGTCTAGAAATGCGCCTGCGATAGAGTGATACCCATGGATTCTGTTGCTGTGTACTGCGGCTCCGCCGCCGGAAACTCTGAGGCCTATAGCCAAGCCGCGCACCATTTGGGGGAGGAGCTCGCGCGCCGAAACCTCACCCTGGTCTATGGCGGTGGTGACGTAGGCCTGATGGGTATCGTTGCGGACTCCTGCCTTGCCGCCGGCGGAACCGTCATTGGAGTAATCCCGCGCCAGCTCGTCGATTACGAGCTTTCCCACCAGCGGGTAACCCAGCTCGAGGTGGTCGACACCATGGCCCAGCGCAAGACGCGCATGGAGGAGCTCGCCGATGCCTTCGTGTGCCTGCCGGGTGGCGTGGGGACCTTGGAGGAGCTCACCGAGGTCCTCACCTTGCAGCAGTTGGGGAACATCGATGGCCCGGTGGGACTCGTAGACGTGAACGGCTACTGGCAGCCGTTTACAAAAATGTACTCCGCAATGGTGCAGGAGGGGTTTGTTCAAAAACGCTTCCTCGATGCGCTCGTGGTCAATGCCGATCCAGCTGAAGTGCTGAACGAATTCGCATCCTGGGTGAGCCCGGGTAGCAAGTGGAGCAACAATTAGCTAACAACCTGGTAAATAAGGCGGCGCCGGGTTGGCCCAAAGCCCCAGATCTTCGTTAGACTTCGCCCTTATGAGTTTTGACCAGAACGCAGAGCGCCAGCCTTCGCTGCTGGACGCGTCGTGCGATAACTTCGTCCACGACCTCGCGCAGTTCACGCCCACCGATGCCACCGCGTGGGGAATCCCCGGCTTCGATGGGGAGCTGGAGGATTTCTCCCCGGAGTACTACTCCTCCGTGGCGGATCGCACCCGTGAGATGATGGCGGATCTCGATGCACTCGATGACACCACCGACGAATCCGACGATGACGACGATTTCGACGAGGTGGACTACGTCACCGCCGCCGTCTTGCGCGATCGCCTCTGCTTGGATCTTGACCTGCACCATGCTGGCGAAGACATCCGTTGCCTCAACAACATTGCCTCCCCGGTGCAGACCATCCGCGACACCCTCATGCTGATGCCGAAGGACACTCCGGAGCAGCTTGATGCATTGCGTTCGCGCCTGTCGAAGGTGTCGGCCTCCCTCAACGGCTACAAGGAGTCCCTCACCGAGGCGGCGTCGCGTGGCATGGTGGCGCCCCAACGCCAGATCTCGGAAGTATTCGTGCAGAGTGAGCGGCTTGCCGACGCCGGCTCCATGCTCGAGGACCTTGGTGTGGAGGGCCCCGAGGTGGACGCGGCCAAGGAAGCCTTCGGCGAATTCGCCGATTGGCTTTCCAACGAGCTGCAACCGCAGGCTCCGTCCCAGGACGCGGTGGGCCGGGAGCGCTACGAGCGCTTCTCCAGGCTTTTCGTCGGGGATGCCGTGGACCTCGATGAGGCTTATGAGTGGGGTCTGGATCAGGTGCGTTCCATCAAGGCGGAACAAGAAAAGATCGCCCACGAGCTCTATGGCTCCGACGTGACGGTCCGCGCCGCGATGCGCAAGCTCAACGAGGAGGAGCGCTACCAGCTCCACGGCACCGACGCGCTGGTGGAGTGGATGCAGTCCACCGCGGATCGCGTCATTAAGGACCTCGACGGAACCGCCTTCGATATCCCGGAGGCCGTTAAAGAAATCGAGTGCTGCATCGACCCGGCCGGCACCGGCGGTATCTTCTACACCTCGCCGTCGGATGACTTCTCCCGCCCCGGCCGCATGTGGTGGTCCGTACCGGCTGGTCAGGAGCTTTTCCACACCTGGCAGGAACTAACCACCGTCCACCATGAGGGCGCGCCGGGCCACCACCTGCAGATTGGTGCCGCGCTGACCCAGCCTGACCTCAACCTGTGGCGCCGCGCGGTGACCTGGAACTCTGGCCATGGTGAAGGCTGGGCTCTGTACGCTGAGGCACTCATGGCGGAGCTGGGTTACATGGATGACCCAGGTTTCCGCATGGGGCTTCTCGACGCCCAACGTTTCCGCGCCGCCCGCGTCGTGGTGGACATCGGACTCCACTTGGGTAAGCCTTTGCCGGATTGCAACACGTCCGGTGTCTGGGATAAGTCCCACGTTAAGACCTTCATGCGTGAGAACACCGCGATGGATGATGCCAACCTCTCCTTCGAGGTCACCCGCTACCTGGGCTGGCCGGGTCAGGCTCCCTCCTATGCCTTGGGCCAGCGCCTGTGGCAGCAAACCCGCGACGCTGCGGTGGAGCAGGGCATGGACGTACGCGATTTCCACTCCCAGGCATTGGCCCTAGGCTCTGTGCCGATGTCGATCCTGCGTGAGACAATTCTGGACTAAAACCCCAGGTCGCTTCTTAGACTCTTGGATTTATCCACACCTCACTCTTGGATTTATCCACTAGTGACTCTGTGATTTATCCACTTGTCGGGCTAACATGCATGGTATGTACCTGCCCCGAATCGTTGATGCAGAAGTCGAGAGAGGGCTCCGTGTTTCGGGAGCCCTCTTCCTCAAAGGCCCCCGTGCAAGTGGGAAAACATCAACAGCACGCCAATTCGCAAAGTCCGTCATTCAGCTTGACCGTGACTCCCCAGAAGCAAACCTTGCGCGCATGCAACCGGCTTTGGGGCTTCAAGGGGCGCGGCCGCGGCTTATTGATGAGTGGCAGGTTGTCCCTGCTATCTGGAATGAAGTGCGCCATGCAGTTGATGACTCACCGGAGAAAGGACAGTTTCTCCTTACAGGCTCCTCCACGCCCAATGACGATGCCACCAGGCATTCGGGCGCAGGCCGTATTCGTTCTATTCAATTGCGCACGTTGAGTTTGGCAGAGCGAGAACTTGCTGCTGAGCGGGTATCACTGGGCGCCATCATTGCTGGCAATCAAGAGCCTACAGCCGGGACGGACGCCACCGTGGCGGATTATGCCCGATGGATCGTTGCTGGTGGTTTTCCGGAGTTCTTTGACCTTGATCCGCTCGACGCGCAGGAAGGGATGGAATCCTACCTCACGGAGATGAGCGAGCACGATTATCCGGAGCTTGGCGGACCGCGCCGCGATCCGCGCCGTTTCCAGTCTTTCCTTCATGCCTATGCCGGACTAGTTGCCCAGCCGGCCACCGCTGCAGCGATTCGTAAACGCATAGGAGAACTCAGCAGCGCTACCTCGACACCAGCCGCAGAAACTGTGAACGTCATTCACGATTTTGCTACGCGCCTCTTCCTTATTGAGGATCAACCAGCTTGGTCACCGCGTACGAGGTCGAAGACTTCCATGGTCCAAATGCCTAAACGCCAGCTTGCCGATCCCGGTTTGGCTGCTGCTTTGTTGGGAACGGGTCCAGATAAACTGCTTGGGGATTTAGAGACATTAGGCATCCTCTTCGAGGCGCAACTTGTGCACGATCTGCGCGTCTATGCGCAGGCACTGCGTGCGCGCGGAGTATTCCACCTGAGGGATATGAAGGGGCGCGAAGAAATTGATGCAGTAGTGGAGCTTCGAGATGGTTCGTGGGTGGGATTTGAGGCGAAACTTTCGCACAACGAGGTCGATGCAGCGGCAGCACACCTTAAGCACGTAGCCGCTAAGCTTTCTTCGCCTCCAGCAGCGCTGATAGTTGTGATTCCCAGCGGTCCAGCTTTCCAACGTCCGGATGGGGTCTGGGTGGTACCACTAGCGGCGCTTGCGGAATAGCCCCAGAATCTGCGGCAGGTAGCCGGCGATGACCAGCACGATGATGAGTCGGATAATCTGCACGGCCACCACGGCGGGACCCGCCCCTCCTTCTGCGGACAGCGCGAGAACCGTCTCCAGCGCGCCGGGCGAGGTGGCGAGGTAAGCCTCAAAGTAGGTGATGTCCAGCCATGCGGTCAATGGCAGGGCGGTCAGCGCACACACGCCGATGACCACGACAATGAAGAGGATCGTCGCGGGCAGCTGCTTGGCGAAGGCCCGCAAGGCCGGCACGGAAAGCCCGCCACCGCAGACCCAGCCGATGGACATGAATGCCATGATCTTGAACACGTAGAGCGGCTCCAAAGTGTGGCCGGCTGGGATAATCTGCGCGACCAGCACCGTCAAGATGAGCGGACCTAGCACCGCAGCCGCAGGCAAACGCACGAGCTTGCCTAGCTTCTCACCAACCACGGCGATAGCGAGGGTCAGCAGCACAATCCACCACGTGACCTCGCCGTCAACGCTCATGTCGACGCCTTCGCCCGCAGGAGCATCTAACAAAGAAACCACCAAAGGGAGCGATACCGACACCGCCAGAAGGCGCAGATATTGCGTCAGCGCCACGTAGCGGTAGTCCGCACCCAGCTCGCTAGCCAGCGCGGGCATGAGCGAGGCCCCGCCGGGCAGCATGGATAAAATGCCCGTCTCCCAGGAAATATCCTTCGGCTGTGAGCGGTGTAGCAGAACACCGCCGGCGACACCGATAAGCACGGTGATAAGGGACATCGTCACCGCAGCCGGCACAAAGCCAATGAGGGTGGAGGCAGGCACAAGAGTCAGCGGTATGCCCGCCATCATTCCGATGAAACCGCGAGCGACAGCATAGAAGCGATCGTTGACGGTGAGTTCCTTGCCCGTCGTCAGTGCCATGGCGCCGGAGACCACGATGGCGCCCAGAATCCAGGCGGCGGGCACGTGCAGGTAGCTGAATACTGCCCCGAGAGCCACAGATCCCGGGGCAACGATGGCCCACCTTGCACGCACAGACATGCAATCGAGTTTAATGATGGTCATGGGCTTTGGATTGAGTGGTTGGGCGATTCTCACTATTGGAGCTGCCGTGGCCGGATGGATCGACGCCGTTATTGGTGGCGGCGGCCTCGTCCTTATTCCGCTCATCATGGCGGTGGCACCGCAGCTTGCTCCCGCCGCCGCCCTAGCCACAAACAAGGTGGCGGCGGTATCTGGCACAGCGTCAGCGGCCATTACGCTCGTCAAGAAAGTCCGCCCGTGGGGTTGCCCGCAAATCGTGGACACGTAGTGGAGCTACCTAGTGGTTAGGCAGCTATTTCTTTTCTGCTGTTGATTGCGCCGGCGTGGTTCTCGAAGTCGACGGGGCTGACCATTCCGAGTGCAGAGTGCCGGCGCCGACGGTTGTAGACGACTTCAATCCAGTAGGCAACAGCCTTGCGTGCAGCATCACGGGTAGGCCATCGCTGCCGGTCATAGAATTCAGTCTTTAGCGTCGACCAGAACGACTCGGCCATCGCGTTATCGAAGCACACGCCAGTGCGCCCCACAGACTGAGCGATGCCCAGGTTGCGGCAGACCTCCCAGAGCTTCTCGCTGGTGAATTGTGTTCCACGGTCAGCGTGAAACACCAGCCCATCAGGAACGTCACCGCGCAGCGTATGCGCCATCCGCAGGGCCCGTTCGACCAGGTGTGTGTCTTGAACACTATCCATTGCCCAGCCCAGTACCCTGCGGGAATGACCATCGCGGACCGCGCACAAGTACAACCATCCCTCGCTGGTGCGTAGGTAGGTAATATCCGACATCCACACCCGGTTGAGCTCACCAGTATCAAACATGCGCTTGACCAGGTCAGGAAGAGTTGACTTACGCTTGGATTGAATCGTTGTCACCGGGACAAAGGCACGCGGTGAAATCCCTTCAATGCCCATCATGCGTGTTGCGACCGGCTATTTGGTAGCAGTGTCGTGACTATCTGGTAGCGCTTCAGTGAGTATCTG
>NZ_VDTC01000059.1 GCF_007672725.1 Corynebacterium aurimucosum ATCC 700975 | reverse complement strand
TGACCTCCCCATCAAATACCCATTCCTCACCTACCACACAAACCCTCCTCCATAATCCCTACTACCCCCCAAACCACCCACCACCTCACCATCTTCTTCCCCCATTCCTCCCCCTTCTGTCCCAACCTCATCAAAAACCTCCACCCCACCCAAACCCCATACCACCTCGTCCACCTCCAACCCCACCCCCCCGTCACCCACCAACATACTCACCTCCCCCCCTAACAACTCCCCCTACACATCCACCACCTCCACCCCCCCCTCCTTCCCCACGTCCCCTCCAAACCCACCTTACCCTTTTCCTTACCCCTCCCCAATCTCCTCCAACACCATCCTCCACACATACCCCTCACCCAACTCCCCCCCCACCACCACCATCCTCTTCCCCTTCAACTCTTCCCCCCCACCCACCTTCACTCCCCCACACGCCTTGGCACCCCAGGAAATCCCCGCCACCACTCCTTCTTCCGTCGCCACCTTCCGT
>NZ_VDTC01000599.1 GCF_007672725.1 Corynebacterium aurimucosum ATCC 700975 | reverse complement strand
CGTCGATCCCCCCCCCCAACTACACATCTTTCCCTACTACCCCCCCCCTCCCCCCCTTCACCCTCTCCTCCCTCACCCCCCCTCCCGCCTCTCCTCACCCCACCCCCACCCCCTCTTCCTCCCCCCACACCTCTACCACCCCCCGCCCTCAGTCCTTATCCACCACCCCCACCCCCACCTCCACCCCACCTCCACTCACTTCCTCCCAACCCAATTCCCCTACCTACCCCACGACGAGAATCCCTGCATCCTCGTGGCCACGCATTCCCACACC
>NZ_VDTC01000598.1 GCF_007672725.1 Corynebacterium aurimucosum ATCC 700975 | reverse complement strand
TCATGTCGGAGAACCACACCCCCTACCCCATCATCCACCATGACCACAATCCCATCCCCCTCGTACACCTCTACCACCTCCTCCCCACCCACCTCCCCCCCCTCCTCCCCCACACCCCCCCCTACCCCCCTCCTTTCCTCCTCCCTTCCACTCTCCCCTTCCCCCCTTCCCTCCCAATCAAACTCTCCACCCCCTCCACAATTTCCTCCCCCCCACCATAACCCACCCCCATCTTTACGATCACCCCCTGCTCATCCTCCCTCCCCTCACCCCC
>NZ_VDTC01000597.1 GCF_007672725.1 Corynebacterium aurimucosum ATCC 700975 | reverse complement strand
TCCCCCAACCTCCAATCCCTCCTACAACCCCCCCACATCCCCTCCCACCACCTTTTCTAATCACCCACCCCCCATCAACCACTCCCCCCTCCTCATCCTCTACCTCTCCTTCCCCACATTCTCCATTTCCCTCACTCTAATCATCTACCTCACCCGAACCGAACCTCCCCCACCCTTCCCCCCACATCACCCCTTATCCTCTCCACCACCTCCCACACCCCCGTCACTTCTTCCTCCACCCCCCCATCCACCCCAACCACCCCCATAACTTCCC
>NZ_VDTC01000596.1 GCF_007672725.1 Corynebacterium aurimucosum ATCC 700975 | reverse complement strand
CAACCCCCACCACCAAGCACACCACTCCCCCATCACCACCAACCCCATCCTCACCCCGATCACCTCCACAACCTCCCACCCATTCACCACCCCTACTTCCTCCCCCCCTCCATCCCCCACCACACCATCCCCTCCTCCCCCCCCAACTTCTCATCCTCCCCCTCACCCTTCCCCACTCACATCTTAACAATCAACCCTCACCAACACCACCTCCCCCCCCGTCACACCCCCCCCTTTGACTTTAACGACCACTTCCCCCCCTTCCAGTTCTCGT
>NZ_VDTC01000595.1 GCF_007672725.1 Corynebacterium aurimucosum ATCC 700975 | reverse complement strand
GGGTGTTGTGTGGGTGGATGTTGTGGTGTTGGTGGGGAAAGTAGGGGATGGGGAAAGGATGGGGGGAGAGGATAGGGGGGTGAGGGTGGGTGGGGTGGAGGGGGGTGGTGGGGTGGAGGGTGAGGCGGTTGTTAAGGAGGATGGGGATGTTGAGGTGGGGGTTTGTGGGGGGGTGGATGGGGATGGTGGGGATGGGGAGGTGGTTGGTGAGGTGGTGAGGAAGGGGTGGGGGGAGGATCTGCAGCAGGAGGGGGAAGGGGGGGGGCTGGGGGAG
>NZ_VDTC01000594.1 GCF_007672725.1 Corynebacterium aurimucosum ATCC 700975 | reverse complement strand
CGACGAGGAGAGGGATGAAGAGGGGTAGGGGAAAGGGGAACAAATCGATGTTGGGGAGTTTGGGTTCGGAGTGAGGGAGGAAAGGGGGAAAGGGGGGAGGGGAAAGGTGGAGGTGGGGGGGGTGGTGAGGAATGAGTGGGAGTAGGTGGTGGAAAGGGAAGGGGGGGGGGAGGAGGGAGGGGAGGTGGGGGTGGATTTGGTGGAGGGGGAGGTTGAGGGTGGGGGTGGGGGGTTGATGGGGGTGGAGGGAGTGTTGAGGGTGTGGGTGGAGGTG
>NZ_VDTC01000593.1 GCF_007672725.1 Corynebacterium aurimucosum ATCC 700975 | reverse complement strand
CCCAACATCCTCCCCTGCACTTCCTGCACCTCCCCCATCCCCCCCCAATCCTCACAGCTCACCGCCTTCCCCTTCCACTCCCAACCCCTTCCCTCACACCCCTCACACATCACCCCCCTCTCCACCTTCACCTCCTCCTTCACCCCCCTATACCCCTCCTCACTCCCCCATCCCCCCCATCCCCCACCCCCCCCACCTCTCCTTCCACCACCTCTCCTTAATCCCCTTCTCACCCCACCTCTCCCCCACACCCTCCTCCATCCTCCCAAACACC
>NZ_VDTC01000592.1 GCF_007672725.1 Corynebacterium aurimucosum ATCC 700975 | reverse complement strand
TGTTTGGAGGGGGTGGTGCTGTGCGTGGGGGGAATGGTGATGAGGTGGATGAGGGGATGATGTGGCTGGGAGGTGAGGTGAAGGTGGGAGAAGAAAGGGGATGTAAAGGGTTTAGGTAAGTGCTTGGGCAGGAAGTGGCAAGGTGGGTAGAGAGTGGGGATTTGCTGGTGAGAGTAGGTTAGAGTGAAGGGGGGTGGGGTGGAAAGTGGGGAGGTTAAAAGGTGAGGGAAGGGTGGTGGGGTGGGGAAGTGATGTGGGTGGAAGAGATAGTTTT
>NZ_VDTC01000591.1 GCF_007672725.1 Corynebacterium aurimucosum ATCC 700975 | reverse complement strand
GGGAAGGGGGAAGGAGAGGGAAGTTAATGAAGTGGGGAAAATTGGAGGGAAAGGGAGGAAAGGTGAGATGGGGGATGGAGAGGGGGTTGAGGTAGGAGTGGGGGGCGTGGTGGGGGAAGGGGGTGGTGTGGGAGTGGGGGGAGTGGATGAAGAGGAGGGGGGGGTGGAGAAAGGAGGGGATGTGGTTTTGGAGGGAGTGGAGGGGGTTGGTGAGGAGGTTGGTTTTGAGAGGGGTGAGGAGGGGGATGTAGGTGATGTTGATGTGGGGGAGTTT
>NZ_VDTC01000590.1 GCF_007672725.1 Corynebacterium aurimucosum ATCC 700975 | reverse complement strand
ACGTGGGGACAATGGGGTGAGGTGGGGTGGGGTATGAGTTTGGGCGGATGTAGTTGGACAAGAGTAAGGAAGGGCGTTTGAGGGAGGTTGTTGGGTTGGTAGAGTGCGGGGAGATCGAGAAAGAGTTTGTGGGTAATGGATTGGGATATGAGGGGGGTGGTGAGTTGTGGTTGTTGGTTGGGGGATTAGGAGGAGGGGGGGAATGGGAGGGGTTTGTCAATGAAGAATCGGGGGATTCTGGGGGCAGGCTTATCGAGGCCGTGGGGTACGTGGT
>NZ_VDTC01000058.1 GCF_007672725.1 Corynebacterium aurimucosum ATCC 700975 | reverse complement strand
ACCTCCCCTACTCCCTTTCTTCTCCCCCTCCCTCCCATTTCTCCCCCCCTATCAATCCGCCCATCTCAATACCCACATTTCCCCCCCCCCCTATTTCTCCTGCTTTCCCCTCGCAATCCTCCCCCCCCACCCCCACCACCACAAACACATTCTCCCACCCCTCCCCCCCCACCTCCTCACCCTCCTCCCCCAACATCTCCCCGACCATTTCCCAACACCTCCACATCCCCCCCTCCCCAACCTCCTCCCCCACCATCTCCCCCATCCCCTCCTCCTCCCGGACCCCAACATCCACTCCACCCTCCAACCCCCTTTTTCCAACCCCCCCTCCCTCATCCTCACCTCCCCCCCCACCCCCATCCCCATCCACCCCCTCCCCTCCATCCTCCCCGCCGTACTTCCAACCTTTCTTCTCCCCCCCTCCCAAACCCCTATTCATCCATTCACCCAAACCTCCACCCTTTTCTCAATCACAATACCAACCAAATC
>NZ_VDTC01000589.1 GCF_007672725.1 Corynebacterium aurimucosum ATCC 700975 | reverse complement strand
GGAGCACCATAAACCTCATCGGAGTCTTTCCAAATCTGATGAATCTTTCGGTCAACATCATCGTAAAATGCTGACCGATCATCCTTTCCGGATAGTCGTTTCTGCTGCACATGAGCCCATTTGTAGTATCCAGACCGAGACACTTTTAATAGCCGTGCCATGCGTTTGATGCTGTAGTTTGCCTTCTCCTGCTGCATTAGTTCGAACTTTTCTGCTCGCGTTGCTTCGCGGCGAAGAAGGCTGTCGCTTTTGACAAAAACTCGTTATCCATCTT
>NZ_VDTC01000588.1 GCF_007672725.1 Corynebacterium aurimucosum ATCC 700975 | reverse complement strand
TCAGCCTTTCCACAACTCACCCCAACATCCCAACCAACACCACCACCAGCAGCCACATCCCCTCACTCTGCCCCCCCCCCCTGCACTCACCCCCTTCCCCCCCACCCCCACCAACCACTCCCCCCCCACCCCCTTCCCCCCCCCCCCTTTCCACACAACTTCTTCACCTTCCGTCTTCCTCATCCCATACCACCCTACCCAACCTCTGCCCCCTTCTCACCCATTCTCTCCACCTATCCGTTCTTAATCACCCCCAGTTTTACCCCCCAAGTTCC
>NZ_VDTC01000587.1 GCF_007672725.1 Corynebacterium aurimucosum ATCC 700975 | reverse complement strand
CCACACTCACCTCGTAACCCACCCCCGAACGCATACCCCCCACCACCCTCGACACCTCACAACCCCCCTCCCTCAAACCCAACATCTTCTCCATCAACACCACCACCTCCTCCTTCTCACCACCCCCCCTCCCAACCATTCCCACCCCCCCCCCAACCACCCCCCCCCCCTCACCCACCCACTACCCCCCTCCACCAAACACCACACCCTATTTACAACACTCGTCCTCTCCACCCTTTATTCATCCATCTACACCTCACCGCCCAACTCCCGGT
>NZ_VDTC01000586.1 GCF_007672725.1 Corynebacterium aurimucosum ATCC 700975 | reverse complement strand
CCTCGCCGCTCACTTAAACCTCCCCCCTACATTTCCTCCTCCCACCCTTCCACCCTCTCTCCTTCCTCCCCCATACCTTTCCCCTACTTCACCTCCCTCACCCTCACCCCGTACATCGAACCCCCCATGTAAAAACACCCCACCCAACCCATCATCCACACCCCCAAACAACCAATCACCACACCCACCACCCACCACACCCACCCAATACCTTCCCCATCTACCCCGTTGACCCCCTCATCCACCATCAGCACCCCCCCATCCCCCACCAACCC
>NZ_VDTC01000585.1 GCF_007672725.1 Corynebacterium aurimucosum ATCC 700975 | reverse complement strand
CATCACCAAACCCCGACCACCCGCCCAACACACCCATCAACCCTACCCCGAACCTTTCCTCTTCACCCATCCCCCCCCCCATCTCACCCGCTCACTCCATCATCCTCATTAACCTATTCACCCCCATACCCCCATCACCCCCCCCCCCCCCCCAACAACCCCCATCATCCCAACACCCATCTTCAACCTCTTCTCCATCTCCTCAACGCCAACCTTCCCCACCGAAGAAATCCTCTTCAACATCTCGCCCGGACTCCACCTCCAACCGCTCACCT
>NZ_VDTC01000584.1 GCF_007672725.1 Corynebacterium aurimucosum ATCC 700975 | reverse complement strand
ATCGCCTCCATCCCTTTCAACCTCCCATATCCACATCTCCCCTTCTTAAACCCCCCTTTTCCCCCCACCATCCCCTTCACCCCACCATCCTCCCCTTCCACCATCTTCTTCACCTATTTCACCTCCCCCTCTTCCACTCTTCCCGGCCAGATTCCCTCTCACTTCAACTCCCCCATTCCCCTCCCTACCCACGCTCCTTTATCCGTCTTCATCACTCTCCCATACCCCCCTCACCCATTGGATCTCACCCCCTTCCCCAGGAAACCCTTCGCTGC
>NZ_VDTC01000583.1 GCF_007672725.1 Corynebacterium aurimucosum ATCC 700975 | reverse complement strand
CTCCAACCTCCCTCCCCCCCCCACCAACCAACACCTCATCCACCCCCTCAACCCCACCTTCAACCCCCACTTCATCAACCCTCTCCATCATCTCCTCATCTTTCACCCCCTCACTTCCCATTTCCTCACCCCCATCCTCCACATCCACCTCAACCCCTTCCCCCACCCCCTCTCATCACACCCCAACCACCTCCCCCCCCCCCTTCTTCTTCACCCCCCCCCTCTCTCCTTCTCCCTTCACCTCTCCCTCTCTCTCCCCCATCCCTCCCCCCTCC
>NZ_VDTC01000582.1 GCF_007672725.1 Corynebacterium aurimucosum ATCC 700975 | reverse complement strand
GGGTTAAGGGGGAGGCGGTTGGAGTGGGAATGGCGACGGTTGGTGGAGCTGGAAGGAGCCTTGTTGTGTGGGATGTGGTTTCCCGTGCTTGAGGGATGAATTAGAGGGGGTTAAGGGTTAGTTGATAGGGGTAATGTTGAGGGTGGTGAGGGGGTGAGGGTGAGGAAGGGGACGGTTGTAAGGAGTGTTGTTGTTGTAGTTGAGGATGTGGATGTTGGGGGGCTTGGGGTGGTGGAGAATTTGAGGGGAGAGGGAGAGGTTGTGGAGGTGTGGAG
>NZ_VDTC01000581.1 GCF_007672725.1 Corynebacterium aurimucosum ATCC 700975 | reverse complement strand
GTTGGAGGGGTGAGGTTGAAGAAAAAATATATGAAGGGGGGAAATAGAGGTGGTGGGGGCGTGGTGAGGGAAGTGGTATAAAGGAGCTGATTGGAGGGAGAAAGGGAAGTGGTGATTGGAGTGAAAAAGAAGAGGGGGTAGTGGGTGAGTTTGGTTGAGGAGGGGAAGGGGTTGGTAGTGGAGTTGGAAGAATAGGGGGGGGGGGAAGGGTAAGGGGCCTGGGTGAGGTATGTATGAGGTGGGTGGGAGGGGGGTGGCGGTAGTAGTTGGTAGGG
>NZ_VDTC01000580.1 GCF_007672725.1 Corynebacterium aurimucosum ATCC 700975 | reverse complement strand
GAGAGGGATTAGTTTTGTGGGTAGTAGTGGATTGAAAAGTGGAGTGTTGAGGGGGAAAATTAGGTTGGTAAAGAAGAATTTTGGATGTGTGATGAAGAAGGTAGGGGATGGGGTTAGAAGGGAAGGAAGGGTAGGAAAGAAATAGAAGTAAGTAGGGAAGGTTGGAAATTGGTGGAAAGAATTGAGAGAAAAGTGTGGGGGTTGGAATTGAAGGTTGATTGTGAAGGGATGGTTTGGGAGTATGGTGGAGAATGAACGGGGAGGGTTGTTGAGGA
>NZ_VDTC01000057.1 GCF_007672725.1 Corynebacterium aurimucosum ATCC 700975 | reverse complement strand
AGAGAACACAACTCAATATAAAAACCTTCTCTTTCCCCCCACTCAACAGCTTCCTCTACAATTCTCCCTCATCACTCACAACCCCACCCTTCCCTTTTCCTCTCCTTCAATCCATCCCCCTTACCACCCGCATCCCTACATCCCATCCATCAACCTACCCATCTACCCCTCCACCACCTACCAACACCACCCCCTCCCCCACTTCCCCGGCCGCTATCACTACCCCCCAGTCCCTAACCCCACCCTTCATTCTCTCCACAACACCCTCCCCACCCTCCACAACCACCCTTCCTCCCCCTCCCTTATCCACGCCTCCATCCACTCCCCCCATCTCCCCCCCCCCCCTCATCTTCCCTTCCCTCACCCCCATTAACCACATTTCTAATCACCCCCCCCACTTCTTCCCTCATCCCACCCCTCTCACCATCAACCGCAAGCACCCCTCCCCCAACCTCGACCACCTCATGCCCATCATCGACCAGGCCATCGAA
>NZ_VDTC01000579.1 GCF_007672725.1 Corynebacterium aurimucosum ATCC 700975 | reverse complement strand
CCCCCATCCATCTACCCGCTCCAACCCATGCGCATTCCCACCCAATTTACCCACCATCAAACCTCACCTCCCCACCACCAAATCCATCTCCCCCATCCCCACCTCCTCTCCATCCCACACAACATCATCACTTTCCCCTACCTCATTAAACACCTTCCCTCCCACCAACCACTCCACCCCACATTCATCCCCAACCCATTTCACCATCCCTCTCCCTCCCCCATCCACACCCACTTCACCTCACCACTATCGAACATCCACTTGTCCACGTCAGA
>NZ_VDTC01000578.1 GCF_007672725.1 Corynebacterium aurimucosum ATCC 700975 | reverse complement strand
GAGGCCATTAGCCACACGTTGGGGATTGGTTTGATTAATAAGGGGTTGAAGGGTGGGTGGAGGGTGGGGAGGGGGGGGTGAATGGAAAATGGGGGGTAGTGATGCTGGGGGTGGTAGTGATGGGGAGGGGAATGAATGAGATGGTGGGGGTGGTTGTTGAGGTGGGGGTGGATGGGGTGTGGAGATTGGATGGGATCGCGGAGGGGGGGAGGGGGGAGTGGGTGGTGGGTATGGAGGGCCGTGGGAAAGAGGTGTAGTGGGGGAGCTAGGTGGAGG
>NZ_VDTC01000577.1 GCF_007672725.1 Corynebacterium aurimucosum ATCC 700975 | reverse complement strand
GGGTTATCGGTGGTGAGGGAGCGGGTGTAGTTGGTGAGGAGGTGATGAGGGATGGGATAGGGTTTGGGGTGGGTGATGATGGGGGGATTGGGGTGGACGGGGATGAGGAAGGGATACTGGGGGAGGAGATGGCCTGCATAGGAGTGATAGGTGGAGAGGTTGGGAGGGATATTGTGGAGGGGGTGAGGGGGGGGGGTGGGGGGAGGAAGGGGGGGCTTGGGGAGAGGGGAATTGATATGGGTTTGGGTGATGTGGGGAAAGGTGATATTGTCTTGG
>NZ_VDTC01000576.1 GCF_007672725.1 Corynebacterium aurimucosum ATCC 700975 | reverse complement strand
CCGTCCTCCCATAACTTCCTCCACCACCTCCCCCACTTCACCCCCACCCATCCCACCCCCTCCCGAATCCCCCGCTTCCATCCCGACCTCCACCATTTCTCCCCCCACTACTACTCCTCCCTCCCCCATCCCACCCCTCACATCATGCCCCATCTCCATCCACTCCATCACAACCTCCTCACCCCCACCCTCCATGCCGTCCCTCCACACCTTCCCAATCTTCCACACCACTTCCTCCCAAGCCCCATCCCTCACCTCACCCAACATCGTCTCCTC
>NZ_VDTC01000575.1 GCF_007672725.1 Corynebacterium aurimucosum ATCC 700975 | reverse complement strand
CAATCACACCCCCCCCCAAATAGTACTCCCCCCCCACCTTCATGCCCCCGTCCTCACCCACCCCCTCCACCCTCCCAACCGCCCCCTCCAAATCATCCCCCTCCACATCAATCCCCCCGCTCACCACTTTCTGCCCAACCACCTCCCTACCTTCTACACCCCTTTCAATCTTCTTCCCCCCGCCCCACCCCCCCCCCACATCAATCCCCCAAAATCCTTTCACCCCCCCCACCTCTATCCCCACTCCCATCTCACTCCCCACCTTCCACATCATCC
>NZ_VDTC01000574.1 GCF_007672725.1 Corynebacterium aurimucosum ATCC 700975 | reverse complement strand
CTCACCTCCCCCTCCCAAACCTTCCCTTCTCCCCAAACGCTCCTGCTCCATCACCCCCCCATCCCACCCCACCCCGACCCCCAAAGTCCCCCCCCCCCTCCTCTTCTACCCCCCTCCCCCCACCCCTAACACCCTTCTCCCCCCCCCCCTTCCCCCTCACACCATCCTCCCCCACAATCACCGCCTCCTGCTGATTCCCCCCGACATCCCACCCCCTCCCAACAACCCCCCCCACCCATCACCCCTCATCCCCCCACCTGCTCCCCCATCCTCCCG
>NZ_VDTC01000573.1 GCF_007672725.1 Corynebacterium aurimucosum ATCC 700975 | reverse complement strand
CACCCTCACCATCCCGCTCACCATCATCCTCCTCTATCCCCCCCCCACCCCACCCTGCTGGTTTCCAAACACCCCCCTTCACACACTCCACCGCTCTCACTCATCCCCCTCCATACCCCACTTTCCACCTACCTCTTTCCCACCCCCCACCTCCCCAACCCCTATTCTCCCTCCATCCTCTCCTTCCCCCACTCCCTCACCCATTCCTTCCCCATAGTCCCTTCCATCCTGTCCTCATTACAAGCCTACGCTCCCTCAACGCCCTTCCCCTCTATC
>NZ_VDTC01000572.1 GCF_007672725.1 Corynebacterium aurimucosum ATCC 700975 | reverse complement strand
GAACTCCAGTAACTAGAGGATGCCCCAAGTCACTTGACCCATGCTAGCCTAGACATTGGACGGATTCACAGAATTCCTATCATTAATATCCCCCCATATCCCCCTTAAACCCTCCCACCTACTCACCATTCCCCCCAACCATCCAAAACCCCCCATCCTCACCACAACACCATCCCCACTACAAAACTCCCCTCAACTAACTCACCCTACCCCCAACTTAATTACCCCCCCAAAATCCCATCCACCACCTCCTCCGCCGTCATCTTCTTCTACACA
>NZ_VDTC01000571.1 GCF_007672725.1 Corynebacterium aurimucosum ATCC 700975 | reverse complement strand
CCCCTCCCTCCCCAACCCCCTTCATCACAACAACCCTCACACCATCATCCACCAAATCAACCCCACCATCCACCCTCACCCCCCCCCTCCTCCACCCAACCCCTCTCACCCTCATCTCCCCCCCCACCCCCCACCACGTCAATCCCCTGCCCACACCACCCACTCAACTCCCCAACCCTCTCAACTACCCCCACTTCCCCCCCCCCACCATCCACCTCCCCAACCGCCCCACCTATACCCACACCCCCTTCTCCAACCTCACCCTCCTCTCCCCCA
>NZ_VDTC01000570.1 GCF_007672725.1 Corynebacterium aurimucosum ATCC 700975 | reverse complement strand
AGGATGGGATTGATGGGGGTAGATTGGAGTTTGTAGGGGTGGGTGGTGTGGGTGTTGGTGGTTAGGTTGGTGATGTGGAAGATGAAGGGGAGGAAGGGGGTGGAAGTGAGGTTGGGTGGGGGTGGGGGTATGAAAAATGGGGAAAGTACTGAGGGGGGGTAGTGTAATTGAGGGGGAAGTAGGAATTGAGGAGGGGCGATGGTGAGGGGTATGAGAAAGGGAGGGAGTGGGTGTGCACTGAACGGAGTATCGGATCTGGCGGAAGAGTTGCGGAGG
>NZ_VDTC01000056.1 GCF_007672725.1 Corynebacterium aurimucosum ATCC 700975 | reverse complement strand
ACACTTTCTGAACCACCTCGACCACCACATTTAACCACCCTTCACTCACTAACTACCAAACCACCAATCATCCCCATCCCCCCTCTCGTACCACCCCCTCTGCCTACCCTCCCTGCCCCTACCACCTTCCTCCCCTCCTCCTCTCCAACCTCCCATTTCCCCCCTCCTACCCCCCACCATCCCATCATCATCCCCACCACCACCCCAATCACCCCCACCACCTCCCTCAGCTTCTTCCTCACAAAATTCCCCCCCCCATCACTCCCATCCTCCATCCACATCCCTCAAATACCAATCCCCAGATTATTCATCCACCCCACCCCCCACCACACCCTCCTCACCCCACCCATCCCCTACGTTGGGCCGCGCGCCTCAATCCCGGTGTCCAGCGCCGCCGTCATCCAATTACCCACATCCCCCGATACCCCATTCGTCATCTCCTCCTCCACCTCCTCCATCACCTCCGCCCCCTTCCACCAACCACTCCCCCCACCC
>NZ_VDTC01000569.1 GCF_007672725.1 Corynebacterium aurimucosum ATCC 700975 | reverse complement strand
CAAGCACGCTAACGCAACCACCCGCCATCCTCCTATCAACCTTTCCCCCCAAACTCTCCCTCCCATGACCCCCCACCATAACCCTCCCATCACCATCCCCTTCCCCCCACACCCCCTCCAAATCATCCCCCACCCCCACTCCACCCATCTCTCCATCCCCATCAACCTTCACTTCCTCCAACACCTTCCTTCCCACTCCTTCCTCTACCCAAAATTCCTCCCCCAAACTCATCTCCCCTCCTCCACCCAACACCTTCCCCACTCCCCCCACATCCTC
>NZ_VDTC01000568.1 GCF_007672725.1 Corynebacterium aurimucosum ATCC 700975 | reverse complement strand
CACACACCCCCCCCTCCCGAATCCAATTTCCCCAACCCCCCTCGTCCCCCTCCTAACAACCCAATCTATCCACCTACCCACCCCATACACCTAATCTCCCCCCTCTCTCCTTCCCACTCCACCCCCCCCCCCCCACACCAAAACCCCCACTCCCCACCCCTCCCTCAACAACAACCCCACCACCAACACCACCCCACCCCACCCCCTTCCTCTCACCATCACAAAAATCCTCCCCATCATCCCATACACCACCGAAAACACCACCCACATCATCCCC
>NZ_VDTC01000567.1 GCF_007672725.1 Corynebacterium aurimucosum ATCC 700975 | reverse complement strand
TAGGTGCGGGTGGGGGAGGGGGTGTGGAGGGTGGTGGTGAAGAAGATCGGTGGGAGGTTTAAGTGTGTTGGGGTGAAGGGTGGGGGGTTGGGTGGGGGGGGGAAGGGGAGGGGGAAGAGGAGGGTGGTGAAGGTGATGATGCGTTTGTAGGACATGGATTGGGGGAGGATGGGGGTGGAGGGGGTGGTGTGGTGGGAGGGTTGAGGGATGGGGTGGAGATTTAAAGGGGGTGGGTGGGGCGGAGAAGGGGGGGATGTTGTGGTAGATGGGGTTGGGG
>NZ_VDTC01000566.1 GCF_007672725.1 Corynebacterium aurimucosum ATCC 700975 | reverse complement strand
TTACTTTCCTCCTGCCCACCTTCCTCTTCCCCCCCCTCCCCCCTCCCCCTCATTTTCTCCCCTACCCTCTCCGCCCACCCCCCCCTTCCCCCCCACCTCCCAATCACTACAACCCCCCTCCCCCACCCTTTCCTCCCCTTCCACCTCCACCCATCCTTCAACCTCTACCCCAACCCCCCTCCACTCCTCCTACCCATTAGCCCCCCCCAAATCCGTGAGCTCTACCACCCGCGCCTCCTCGTCCATCACAACTCTCCCCGCCATATTTGTGGACTGT
>NZ_VDTC01000565.1 GCF_007672725.1 Corynebacterium aurimucosum ATCC 700975 | reverse complement strand
CTCCCCCCCCCTCCCCTCCCCTTCACCAACCCTCCCCTTCCCCTACCCCTCCCCCCTCCCCTCCCTCCTCTCCCTCTATTTCAACATCTACTCCCCCATCCCCTCCCTCTCCCCCTACTTCTCCTCAGCCACCTTCTCCATCCCTCCCTTCAGCCCCTCCACCCCCTCCACCACACCATCCCCCCTCCCCTTCCCCTCCGGCTTCGCCTCCTTCACCACATTCCCTACCTCCCTCCCCACCTTCTCCATCCCCCCGCCCTCCTACCACACCTCCTCC
>NZ_VDTC01000564.1 GCF_007672725.1 Corynebacterium aurimucosum ATCC 700975 | reverse complement strand
TTCCCCCCCCCCACACCCCCCCACTACCCCCACAACCCAAACCTCACAAAAACCTCACATTTTCCCCCCCCCACACACCTATCCCCAACCCCTTCCACTACCCTCCCTCATCATCATTCCCTTCCCCTTTACCTTCCCCTTCTTCCTCCCCATCCACAACCCCCACCCAAACTCCCTCCTCCCATTCCTCATCCTCCCCATCTTCATCATCCCACTCATCTTCCCCCCCATCTCCCCCCTCCTCCCCATCACTCCTCTCACCACCCCTTTCATCTCC
>NZ_VDTC01000563.1 GCF_007672725.1 Corynebacterium aurimucosum ATCC 700975 | reverse complement strand
CCCCTTTCTACCACAATCTCCATCCCCACCCTCACCTTTCCCATCAACACCAACCCACCCCCCCGCCCATTCTCCAACAACTACAAAACTACCATTCTCAACTCCTCACCCCCATCCGCCCACACCGTATCCTCGCTATCTTCCCCAATGCGGATGGCCCCACCCCCCTCATCCGGCCCCATTTCCATCCCCTCCCTGTACCCCAGGAAACCCGCCTCCCCTTCCCCTCCACCAGCCCCGCGATGCATGCCTGCGGCCACCATCTGCACGCCACCGC
>NZ_VDTC01000562.1 GCF_007672725.1 Corynebacterium aurimucosum ATCC 700975 | reverse complement strand
AAGGTGAGTTTGGGTGGGGGGTCGGAGGGGGTGATGATTGGGTTGAAGGTTGGGGGTGAGGGTAAGGGAACGGAGGAAGGGAAGGGGGAGGGGGTTGATATGGGGTAGTAGAGGGTGATTTAGGGTGGTATGGAAGAGGTGGAGGGAGGGGTGAAGGGGATGGTGAAGGGGATGTAGGAGGAGGGGGAGAGGGGTGGAGGGGAGATGGGGGGGGTGTTGAAGTGGTGGGGGGTCGGGAGGATTGGGGGTTGTATGGTGAGGGAGGGGAAGGTGAAGG
>NZ_VDTC01000561.1 GCF_007672725.1 Corynebacterium aurimucosum ATCC 700975 | reverse complement strand
GGTGATGGAAGATGTAGAGGGTGGGGGGATTGGTGGGGTTTTGTAGGTGAGATGGGAGGTTGAGGGGGTGTGGTTGAGGGGGGGAAAGTGTGGTAGGGGGTTGGGGTAGTGGGAGGTATGGAAGGGGGAGGTGGAGGAAGGTATTGAGGTAGGGGTGAATGGAGGTGATGGGGTGAAAGAAGTGTGGGGGGTGTGAAATGGGGATGTTAAGGAGGTGAGGAATGTTGTTAGGGTTATAGAGAAGCTGCAGGGTGTGGGGGTTATAGGGTGGAGTGTG
>NZ_VDTC01000560.1 GCF_007672725.1 Corynebacterium aurimucosum ATCC 700975 | reverse complement strand
CGTCAAGGATGATGATGAGGGGAGCAATGGCCGGGGGCAGAGGAATGAGATGCCACGGGAGGGAGTTATGAAAAATGGCGGATGCCACTGAGGAGATGAGCGGGGCGTGTGGTGCAGGCAGGGGGTGGTCACGGGGGCGGTGGATGGCGTGGAAAGGAAAGGGGGTGAGCATGACCTGGAGAATGGGGGGAATGAGGAAGGAGGGGAAGAGGAGGGATGGGGGGGTTAGGGGGAGGAAGGGTGTGGATGGGGGGGTGGTGGATAGCGGGGGGAGCGGT
>NZ_VDTC01000055.1 GCF_007672725.1 Corynebacterium aurimucosum ATCC 700975 | reverse complement strand
CTGGGACGGATATCGGAAGAGTAAGGGGGGTGAGGAGAGAATGAAGAAAGGATTGGGGGATGGGAGAGGAAGTGTGGGTAAGGAAAGATGGGGTTGTAGGGGTGTGGGGGTTGGGTGTGTAGATTGGTGTGAGGTTTAAAAAGGGGAGAGTGTAGTGGAGAGTGAGAGGGGATAAGGTTGGGGAGTTGTAGAGGGGGGATGAGGGTGAATTGGTGTTGAGCGTGCGAGTGGGGATGAGGTTGAGGGAGAGGGGAGGAGGTGGGGAGATGAAGATGAAGGTGGTTGAAGGAATGAAACACGGGGAAGGAGGACGGATGAAGCGGAAAGTATGGAAAGGGGGGCGGAAAGGGAGGGAAGAAGGATAAACGGGTTGAGGTTAGGGTGGTTTAGTGGAGAGGGTATTTGTAGGGATGTTGTGTGGGTAAGAGAGGATGTTGATTGTGAGTGAAGAGGGGAAGAAGTAGACGGGGGAGTACCGGGGTGAAGGGGGGAAGGT
>NZ_VDTC01000559.1 GCF_007672725.1 Corynebacterium aurimucosum ATCC 700975 | reverse complement strand
CATTACGCCCCTCATCTAATGTTTTCCACCCCACGATTCCACTACCCCCCTATCTCACACCCCTCCAACCCCTCCCCCACTCCCCCACCTCCCCCCTTCTTTCCCCCCGTCATCTTCTCCTTCTCTCCTCTGTCTCCTCCATCTATCCTTTCCCCACCCCCCACTCCTAATTCACCTCCACCACCCCCTCCCCCTCATCACCCCCCCCCACCTCCTCCACACTCCACTACAAAATCTCCTCCCTCCTGTACTCCCACGTCCGCCCATCCTCCTCCCTA
>NZ_VDTC01000558.1 GCF_007672725.1 Corynebacterium aurimucosum ATCC 700975 | reverse complement strand
CCCTACCAAACAAATACAACTAACTACCCAACCTTCCAAATTCCTCCAAACAATTCACACAAAACTCTCCCCCTTCCAATTCAACCTTCATTCTCAACCCATCCTTTCCCACTATCCTCCACAATCAACCCCCAGCCTTCTTCACCAACTTCACTCCAAACACACCCCAATCCTAATCCCTCTTCTCGTCCAACCACCTCTCCTCACTTCAATTCACTCATCAGATCCGCACCTTCCCCACACAAAACCCCTCAAATCTCAACACCCCCACTCATTAG
>NZ_VDTC01000557.1 GCF_007672725.1 Corynebacterium aurimucosum ATCC 700975 | reverse complement strand
GAGGCAATAGGTAGCGGAGGTGTCGTGGCCGGGAACAATTTCTGGAATGGGCAGAGGTTGAAGAGGGGGGATGGGATGTTGGAATTGGGAGGGCAGGAGGGGGGAGTAAAAGTTGTGGGAGGGGTTGACATGAGAAGTGGGGAGAGTAATGGAGTAGGGGATTGGTAGTTCAGGTTGAAAAGGGGGGATTAAAGGTTGGTCGAGTTGTGGGGGTGGAAGTGATGATGGGGGGTAGGGTCATCAAAATAATAGTTTGCGCGTTGTGTGGGGGGGGGGGG
>NZ_VDTC01000556.1 GCF_007672725.1 Corynebacterium aurimucosum ATCC 700975 | reverse complement strand
GAAGATGGGGAAAGGTGTTGGTGGGGATGTGGTTGGTGAGGTGCTTGGCGTTGGAGGGAGGAATGGGGAAGATGGGGGGGGGGGGGTGGTGGATGGGGGGGTAGAGGTGATGGAGGGTGTGGGGGGGAAAGGGATTGGGGAGGTGGGGGGGGTGGAAGGGGAAATGGGGGGGGGTGGGGTTGAGGATTGGGTGGTGGGGATGGGGGAGACCGGCTGGGGCAGTGACGGTGGGGGGAGGGATCTCGAGGGGGACCGGGAGGGGGTGGATGGGGGGAAGG
>NZ_VDTC01000555.1 GCF_007672725.1 Corynebacterium aurimucosum ATCC 700975 | reverse complement strand
GGTGGAGGAAGTGGATGGTGAAGGGGACGCGGTGGGGGTTGGGGAATAAGTGTGGGAGTTGTTGTGTGGGGGGGTGGTGGGGGGAGGGTGGGGAGGGTGATGGGGGGGTGGAGATGAAAGATGGGGATGGCGAGGGTGGTGAGGGGGGGGAAGAGGAAGAAGAAGAGGATGAGGAGGATGGAGATGTTGGATGGAGGGCGGGGGAAATGGTGGAAGAAGGTAGGGGGGAAGTTGAGGGGGATGAGATAGAGGAAGATGGGGAAAGGAAATTGATAGAG
>NZ_VDTC01000554.1 GCF_007672725.1 Corynebacterium aurimucosum ATCC 700975 | reverse complement strand
AGGGGGGAAGGAGGGGGTGGTAGGAGTTTAGGGTGGGGTTGGTGAAGGGGAGGAGAGGGGGTGGGTGGGGGAGGATGGGGGGGGGTGAGAGGTGTGAAGGTAGGTGAGGTTGAGAGGGGAAGTAGTTGAGGTTGATGAGGGGGGAGGAGAAGTAGTCGTGGACGGGTGATGGATGATGGAGTGGGAGGAGGGGGTGGAGGTAGCCGAGAGGGAGATTGAGTTGGATGATTGGGGTTGGGGGGGGAATGAAGGTTTGGGGGTGTAGGGGAGGGGGGGGG
>NZ_VDTC01000553.1 GCF_007672725.1 Corynebacterium aurimucosum ATCC 700975 | reverse complement strand
CCCGCCGAATCTCCACCGCCTCAACCCACCAGGGCTACCCCCCCACCTCCTCTCCACCGATCACCACCCCATCTACCCTCACCACCTCCCCAATCACATCCCTCTCCACCCCCCCCAAATCCCCCCCCACACCACCCTCACCAACATCCACCTTCCTCAACCCCCACAACGCCCACCCTCCCCACCTCCTCTCCTCCTTCCTCTTCCCTATTCACCACAACATCCACTCGATTCCCCCCTCTATTAACTCCCCTCTCCACCTCTCCAAACCCCCCCGC
>NZ_VDTC01000552.1 GCF_007672725.1 Corynebacterium aurimucosum ATCC 700975 | reverse complement strand
CCACCATACCCTGATAGTCAACAACCCTCCCTCCCCCCTCCTCTTCCCTACCCCCCCCTTCCCCCCTCACAACGAACTCATCATCCCCCCCCCTCACCTCTCCCACCACATTTCCCTCCCTCGCAACCAACCTTCCCCTACCTCCAACATCAACTTCATGATCAACCCTCCCCTCACCTTCCCCACCATCCACCCCCCCAACCTCCACATCCTCCACCCACTCCACCAACAAAACCCCTACATCTTCCCCCCCCCCAACCACCACATCCCACACCTCC
>NZ_VDTC01000551.1 GCF_007672725.1 Corynebacterium aurimucosum ATCC 700975 | reverse complement strand
CCTTTCTCTCACCGTGCCAACTTTCCACCCACCGTACAGCAATCACCGTCTAAATCACCCTAAACACCCATCAACCCTTCCCCCCAACTCTCCATAATCCACACTCAAACCACACATCATCAACAACCAACCTTTCACCCCTTCCACAACTCACACCATCCTCCCACCCCTCTGCCCCCGCATCCCACACACCTACAACCTCCACCCCACCTTCCTCCGAATCCTCTTCCTTCTTGCCACACTCCTCCCCTTCTCGCGAATTCTGCTCTACCTCATCC
>NZ_VDTC01000550.1 GCF_007672725.1 Corynebacterium aurimucosum ATCC 700975 | reverse complement strand
CAAGCAACATAACCCCAACCTTCACCCCCCCAACCAGCCTTCCCCTCCCAACCACCCATCCCACCTCCCCACCACCATTCCCCCCCTCCCCATCCCCTACAACCTGCCTCACACCGACGTCAACCTCTCCACCCAAACCCTCCCCAACATCTTCAACGCCCACATCACCAACTCGAACGATCACCCCATCAACGCTCACAACCACCCCACCCACCTTCCCCACAACAACATCACCCTCATCTTCCGCTCTCACCACTCTCCTACCTCCCATAACTTCC
>NZ_VDTC01000054.1 GCF_007672725.1 Corynebacterium aurimucosum ATCC 700975 | reverse complement strand
TCACCCCACAAACCTCGTCCATCTCCTTCCAATTCCCAACCACCTCCTTATCACCCCCCCCCCCTTCACTACCTTCACGTTTCCCCCCCCCAGATGCTCTCCCTCCCTACCGCCATGATTCCCTTCCTCCACCACCACCCCCCCAACCAACCTCCCTCCCCCTTCTACAACCACCACCTCCCTCACCTCATCCCTATCCCAACCAACAACCCACCAACCCTCCCACTTCTCATCACCCCACCAAACCACACCCCCCATCCACCCCCCTCCCTTACCACCCACACCCCCTCCTCACCCCCCATCCATCCACCCCCTATACATAATCCCCCAATTCTCCTCCGCCACATCAACCTCCCCCCTCCCCCGCAGAACAATCCCCCTCCCCATACCAACTATCTTCACCATCCCTTCAACCCCCACTACTACAACCCCCAACCCCCCCCCCATACCAATACCCATCCAACCAATTCCCCCACCCACATAAATCCCCCCAACCAC
>NZ_VDTC01000549.1 GCF_007672725.1 Corynebacterium aurimucosum ATCC 700975 | reverse complement strand
CCTGCCCCTTGTTCCCCCTCACCCACATCCCCCTGGTCCACCTCCTCCTCCCTTACCTCACCACCCCCACCCACCTCCCAATCCTCACCAACCCCCATCCCCCCCATCACATCCCCCCCCCTTCCCCAACCCCACCATCTCCAATACCTCCCTTCCACACCACCATCTTTCACACATCTTTCTCCCCCCCCCACTCCACTCACACTCCCACCCCCCCATCAACCCCCTCTCCCCCCCCCCACTCCCTCACCAATTCCTCCAACACATCCAAACCCGCA
>NZ_VDTC01000548.1 GCF_007672725.1 Corynebacterium aurimucosum ATCC 700975 | reverse complement strand
TCCATACTCCCTTCTACCCCCACCCCCTTCATCATCTCCTCCTCCACGTCTATCCATTCATCTCACATCACCCCAATCCTAGCCCCCTCCCACAATACCAACCCCTCAACAAACATACCTACCTCATGATCCTCCCACCTCTCCCCCCCCTCCCTCTAATCCACCCCCCTCCACATCCCAACTCCACCACACGATTAACTACCCCCATCCTCCCCCTACCCACCCATCTAACCTCCTTCCCCTTTGTCACCACCACCACAACATCAAAACTCACGGACG
>NZ_VDTC01000547.1 GCF_007672725.1 Corynebacterium aurimucosum ATCC 700975 | reverse complement strand
ACCCTGTCTCCTCTCCAAAATCCGATCCCGCCGCTTCTTCCTCCCCCCCCCCCTATCCCCCCCCTCCTGTCACCCCCCCTCATCCATCCCACCCCTCCACCACCCCACCACTCACACACCCCAACCCCCAAACCATCCCCCCCATCACCCCCCACCCCATCCCCAACCCCCAAGCCCTTCTCCTTCATCACACCCAACCCTCACCCCAAATCAACATACTCCGCTGGACAATATACGCCGTTCTCAGCTTCCTAATCCTTATCGCTATCACATCCATTG
>NZ_VDTC01000546.1 GCF_007672725.1 Corynebacterium aurimucosum ATCC 700975 | reverse complement strand
AAGGCGGAAGAGGATGTAGCGGATGTGGGTGAGGAGGGTGAAGGAGAGGAAGGGGTTGATATGGGATTGGGGGATGGGGGGGAAGATAGGGAGGAGGATGGTGGGGAGTGGGAGGGAGATGAGGAGGGGGTGGAGCCGGGGGGGGGTGAAGATGGAGGTAGGGGGGGGGATGATGGGGTAGAGGGCGAGGTTGGTGAGGAGGGGGGGGAAGAGGG
The DNA here is from genome assembly GCF_007672725.1 of Corynebacterium aurimucosum ATCC 700975. Lineage (GTDB taxonomy): Bacteria > Actinomycetota > Actinomycetes > Mycobacteriales > Mycobacteriaceae > Corynebacterium > Corynebacterium hesseae. Next base: position 64 of record NZ_VDTC01000546.1, on the reverse strand, counting down.
GGGTGAGGAGGGAAGGGGGGGTGGGGTAGGAGTGGGGGAAGGAGGGATGGTGAGGGAAGATGGG
>NZ_VDTC01000545.1 GCF_007672725.1 Corynebacterium aurimucosum ATCC 700975 | reverse complement strand
CAACTCCATCACATACATTCCACACCCCTCATTCCCCCGCAACATCCCGCCGATCGCTCTCTTTCACTCAACTTCCAACCCCTTCAACTCCACCCCACAACCCATCATCACAACCTACACCATCCCTCCCCCCCTTACCTCATAACCACACACCTCCACCACAACCCCATCCTCCCCCACCATCCCCATCTACTCCTCACCCATCTTCCCCCAAATCTCCCCAACTACCTTATCCCCCTTCTGCACGTGGACCCGCAACATTCCGTACGGCACCCCGTG
>NZ_VDTC01000544.1 GCF_007672725.1 Corynebacterium aurimucosum ATCC 700975 | reverse complement strand
CCCCCCCCCCTCCTCACGTCCCAACCAACACATCTCTCCCATCACCATCATCACCAACAATCTACCCCAACCACCCCCTCGCCTAACTCTCCCCCAACTCTACAACCTCCTTCTCCTCCGCCCCCACCCCCCCCCCAATCACCTCCCACTCCCCCTCCTCCACAACCAACCCCACCCCAATCATCCCCCCCCCACCAATCACCCACACCATCAACCCCCCCAAAACCCCTCCGCCTTCACGATCCAATTCCCCCACCCCCCCCCAAATCAAATTCCAAC
>NZ_VDTC01000543.1 GCF_007672725.1 Corynebacterium aurimucosum ATCC 700975 | reverse complement strand
CCTCCCCCATCCCAACCCCTCCTACATCCCCAACCACTCCCCCCCATCCCACTCCACCAACACTTCCACCTCATTATCACCCATCTCCCCATCCCCCCCACCAACCACACCCCGTTCCCACCCCCCACCACCCCCCTCCCCTCTTCCCCCCCTCCATCTCACCCACCCCCCCCAACTCACCCCCCTCATCCACATCCCCCCCCCCCTCCCCCAAATCCTCATTCCCCCTCCCTCCCCCAATACTCACCTCCACCCCCACATTCACCTCCTCCCCTCCTC
>NZ_VDTC01000542.1 GCF_007672725.1 Corynebacterium aurimucosum ATCC 700975 | reverse complement strand
AACCAACCAATACACCACCCTCTCCACCCCCAATCCTTCCCCTACACCCCACCCCCCAACCCCTCCCACCTCAACCCCCCCCTCCCCCATTTCTATCAATCCCCCTACCCCTCCCCCCCCCAACACCTCTTCTCGATTCCCCACCTCCTCCCCCCCCTCCACCATCACCACCTTCTTCCCCACCTCCGACCCTCCCCCCCAGCGCCTTTTCTCATCACTCAACCTCCCTTCGCCTTTCATTCATTCCCCCCTCCTCGATCTCTTTCCCCCCTCCCCTCC
>NZ_VDTC01000541.1 GCF_007672725.1 Corynebacterium aurimucosum ATCC 700975 | reverse complement strand
CAAACTGATATCCAAAATCCCCTATCACCCCCAACTCTTTTTCAACCCCCCCCCACTTATCCCACCGTCCTAGTTATCAATTCTTTCCCTCCTCTTTCCCCCCTCTCCGCTACCTCCCCCCTCGCACTATCCCTCACCCCCCTTCTTTCCCTCTCCCCCCCCCACCCCCGACCCTTCACCAAAACCTCAACCTTCTTCATACCCTCCTCCATCGCCTTCCCCCCCCCGTTCTCACCACCCATCTCCCCTCCCAACGGCGTCCACTTACCGCAACCCTTC
>NZ_VDTC01000540.1 GCF_007672725.1 Corynebacterium aurimucosum ATCC 700975 | reverse complement strand
CCGTGCACCCCGACCAGATTCTCCACGTACTCTTCTCCCACTCTTATCCACTCCCCACCTCCACCCTCCCCAACACCCCCCTCCCCTACAACGACCACTCCGCCGCCTATCCCTTCCACCCCCAACACTCCAACCCACTCCTCCACCACCCCCCCTCCCAACCCCCCCCCCCCTCACCTCCACACCACCCCCTAACTCCCCACACCTTATTCTCACCATACACAACCTCCCCTGCACCACCATCCATATCACCCCTACCCCTCACTTCCCACCCAACAAC
>NZ_VDTC01000053.1 GCF_007672725.1 Corynebacterium aurimucosum ATCC 700975 | reverse complement strand
AGAGCGCTCGTCTTTTCCCTGGGTTGTCGGGGCGAAACCAGCAATAGCAAGAACACCTTGGCTGGCGAGCCAGGTTTCAGTAGCAGAGAGAAAGCCACGGTGGTAGGTGGCGAACGCATCGCCATTGTCGGAAAGGATTTCTTGAGGTTTGCCGTAGGCAGCGAACGCTGCGGCCAGTACGGCGCGTGCGTCAGTACCGTTTTCTGGCAGGGCGAACGCTGTGGTTCCGACATCGAATCTGCTGGCATCATCGATAATCTGGTAAATCGTGACATGTGTGTGGGCATGGTCAAAGAGGCGATAGACCAGTCCATCGATTTGCCAGAGTTCACCGACGCGATCACGGGCGAAGCGCTTATAGGAGCTGCGTGGCCGTTTGCGGGCATTGGCATCAACAAACCCCAGTTCATGCAGCCACGAGGCGATTGTAGAACTCGATGGGGTGTAATCTGCGCCTACAGTGTCGAACAAAAAGTAGTAGATCGACCAAGGCCCATA
>NZ_VDTC01000539.1 GCF_007672725.1 Corynebacterium aurimucosum ATCC 700975 | reverse complement strand
TCACCACACCTCTCTTCGCCACGATGAGGTCCCCTTCCTCCTCCTACACCCAACCATAACCAATCCACACCACCTCCCCCCCCACCTCCTCCCCCCCCTTATACCCCTTGCACACCCTCCTCCCCCAAACCCCCATCCAACTCCCTCCTCCCACCCCAACAACTACATCTCCTCCCATCAACACCAACCTAACTCCCTTCCCCATCACCTCCCCCACTTCCCCTTCACCAACCCCCCCCACTACCTCCCCCCTCTCGACCCCATTCCCCCCCATCCCCTC
>NZ_VDTC01000538.1 GCF_007672725.1 Corynebacterium aurimucosum ATCC 700975 | reverse complement strand
GCGCCCTTATCGGCGGCATCCCCATCGATACAACCCCCTGAATCCATCGGGTTATTCCCCACAAAACCCACCGCCTTCCCATCAATCCCCCCAAACCCCCTAATCACCTTCCCCCCCTACTTTTCCTCAATTTCCATCACATCCTCATCCTCCCCAACCTCCCTCACCACCTCCATCATCTCCTACCCCCCATTCCTCTCATCCCCCACCACATCCCCCCTTCCCATCCCCTCCACCCCATCATCACCCCTCGCCATCCCCCTTCCATTATTCCCACCGA
>NZ_VDTC01000537.1 GCF_007672725.1 Corynebacterium aurimucosum ATCC 700975 | reverse complement strand
ACACCCCCACTTTCTCCCCCGCCACCGAGATCCCTTCCACCCCCTACGCGTAAACGCGTTGCACGACACTCCCCCACCACCCCCATCACCCTCATCACCTTCCCCCTATACACCTTCCCATCATCACCCCCCCACAAATTCTCCTCCCCCTCCTCCTTCACAACCTCCTCAATCTCACCCCCGACCACCTTCCCCCCCAACACAAACCCCATCCCCTTCTCCACTCCCCCTTCCAGCCAACAATCCAGCTTCCCCACCTTATCTACCAATCCCATTGCAA
>NZ_VDTC01000536.1 GCF_007672725.1 Corynebacterium aurimucosum ATCC 700975 | reverse complement strand
TCCCCCAGCGATAACCCGTCACTCTTCATCAATCCACCCACCCATTTTCCCCCCCCCACCCCTAACCCCTCTCTCCTACTCCCATACATCCACACCTCTCACCCTCATCATCCTCTCCATTTACCAATTCCTCTCCCCCCTGAGCCCCACCTCAACCTCAACATACTCTCCCTTATTCCTCCTCTTACTCCTCAACCTTTTCCTCTTCACACTCAACATCCTCGTTACAACACGATTCTGCCACAACAAACCCAACAGCCTCTCGCCACTCCCTTAAATA
>NZ_VDTC01000535.1 GCF_007672725.1 Corynebacterium aurimucosum ATCC 700975 | reverse complement strand
AGGACATGAGGGAGAAGAGGAGGAGGGAGGAGGTAAAGAGCATGAGCGTGGAGAAAGGGTGCGGGAGGAGGGTGATGGGGAGGGGGTGGAATGTACGGCAAGGGGGTGTGATGGTGTAGTGGGTGGGGTGGGGGGTGAGGGTGGGGGAGGATGAGAGTGGGGAGGTAAGGGGGAGGGTTGGGAGGGGGGTGGATAGGGGGGTGGGAGAGGTCGGGTGGGGGGAAGAAGTTAGGGGGAGGGATAAGGAGGGGAATGTGAGTTGGTTGTTGGGGGAGGTGGGG
>NZ_VDTC01000534.1 GCF_007672725.1 Corynebacterium aurimucosum ATCC 700975 | reverse complement strand
TGCCTCCCCTCACCATGACAGACCACCCCAACATCTATCCCTCCAATCCCTTCTATCAAACAATCACCACCCCCCCCCTCAACCCCATCATCCCCATCCACCCCTATCTCCCCTCCCTCACCCCCCTCCCCCCCCCCCATCACCTCATCCCTCCACACCACTTCCTCCTCCCCCACTTTCTCCAACCTATCCATATCCACCCCCTCCACCTCCCCCCTCCCCCAAACCATCTCCTTCCACCAACCCTCACTTCCCCCTCCACATCCCCCTCCATCCCAACC
>NZ_VDTC01000533.1 GCF_007672725.1 Corynebacterium aurimucosum ATCC 700975 | reverse complement strand
GTTGTTAGGAGGGTTATGGTGGTTAAGGAGGGGGAGGTTGATGTTGTTGGTATGGGGGTAAGGGTGAGGAAAAGGGGGGATGTTAAGGGATGAATAGAAGGGGGGGGTGATGAGGAGGGCGATGAGGATGATGGACGGGGTGGGGAGGGGGGGAAGGGTGGGTATTGGAGGTTTGGAGATGGGTGGGGGGGTGGAAATGGTGAGGGGGTGGGGAAAGAGGGGGAAGAAGGGGGGGGTGGATGTCGATGGGGGGGGTGTTATGAAGGAAGGGGAAAAGGTGG
>NZ_VDTC01000532.1 GCF_007672725.1 Corynebacterium aurimucosum ATCC 700975 | reverse complement strand
CGCTACGTTCTCCCCCACTTCATTCACCACAACCCACACGGATCCAACACCACCAACCCCTATTCCAACCTCTTCCAACACCGCATCATCTTCCTCCCCACCCACCTCGATCACCTCTCGCTCCCACCCGGCCCACGTCTCATTCACCACACCCCCACCCCCACCCATCCCCCCATCCCAACCCACCCCAACATCCCCCCTCCTTTAATTCCTCCTCTCTCTCCCTCTTACCTTAAATCCTCCCCCCCCAAATCACTCACTCACCATTCACCTACTCTTTTC
>NZ_VDTC01000531.1 GCF_007672725.1 Corynebacterium aurimucosum ATCC 700975 | reverse complement strand
CACAACTCCTCCCTCACCTCCCCTTCCTCTACCCACATCTCCCCCTCATGCCTCATCCCCACTTTCCCAACCCCTCCTCCCTCCCCACTCTCTTCCCCACCCTCCCCCCCCTCATCCCCCCTAATCACCTCCTTCTACATTCCTACCCCCCTCCATCCCCTCCCCAACCCCCCAAACACTCCTAAACCTACCCCCACACCCAACCAAGGTGACGCCTTTCTCCATACCAACCATCTTCTCCACTTCCCCCATCCCCTCAGCAACATACTCACTACCAATCTC
>NZ_VDTC01000530.1 GCF_007672725.1 Corynebacterium aurimucosum ATCC 700975 | reverse complement strand
GGGTACGTGTGGTGATTGCGGGGGAGTGGGTTGGTGGGAATGGTTCGAATGTGGGGTGAGGAGAAGTAGGGGTGGTAGTGGGGGATGGTGGGGGGGGAGGGGTATTTGGAGGGGGAGGGGGGGGAGGTGGTGAGGGAGGTGGGGGGTGTGGTGTAGGGTTTGTGGGGTAGGGATATGGGAAATGTTGATGTGGTTGGGGAGTTGGTGGGGTATGATTGGGGGGGGAAAAGGAAATGGAGGTCGATGGTCAGGAACTGGTGGGGGGAATTGTGAGAGGGTGAA
>NZ_VDTC01000052.1 GCF_007672725.1 Corynebacterium aurimucosum ATCC 700975 | reverse complement strand
GGGTTGGTCAAAGGGGAAACTGGCAGCGGGTGGGTGGGAGATGTCGTAGATTTAGGAATGGTGGAAGAAATGGAAGAAGGGGGGTGGAAGGTTTTGCTTGAGCGTGGGGGTGTGGATGTTGTGAGTGGAGACTAAGAGGAGGGAATAGGATGGGTGACATGGATGAGGGAGAGGAAGGATGGTTTGAGGGGATGAGGAGGGGGGAGTGGTTCATGGGGGGTGTGAAGGAGGAGGTGAGGGGGGAAGATGGGGGGGGGTTGGTGGTGGTGGGGTTGGTGATGAGGAGGTGGGGGATGGTGATGGGGGGGAAGTGGGTTGAGGGGGTCATGGCGATGGAGGGGGTGGTGGGGATGTTGGAATGGGGGGTGGGGACGTAGATGTGTTGGAGGGTGGAGAGGAGGGTGTGGAAGGGGATGTTGGTGGTGGGGGTGGTGGGGTTGGGGAGGAGGCTGTGGCGGTGGGGGGTGGTGTGGGTGGTGCGTGGGGTGAGGGTGGTTGG
>NZ_VDTC01000529.1 GCF_007672725.1 Corynebacterium aurimucosum ATCC 700975 | reverse complement strand
GAGGGTAATTGTGGGTGACGGTGTGGAGGGGAGGCTTGAGCAGCATGGACTGGAGCTTGTGCCGGTCGTGATCGGCTTGGGGAAGGGGATGGATGGGGAGGGGGGTGAGAAGGGGCGGAAACTGTTGGAGGATGGGGAGATGGTGGATGAGGGGGAGAGGGTGGTGGTGGGACAGGGGGTGGACGTGATCATGGTCGTCGAGGAAGGAAGGTGGGTGGTTGGGGTGGTCCGGGGAAGGATGGCGGGGGATGTTGGGGGAAAAGTTGACGGTTCGGCGGGTAT
>NZ_VDTC01000528.1 GCF_007672725.1 Corynebacterium aurimucosum ATCC 700975 | reverse complement strand
GTAGGGGGGGGAAGTGTTGGGGGGGGGGGGGTGGGTAAAGGTTGGGGATGGGAATGTGTGGCAGGTGGAAGGAAAGGGGGAGGATTAGAAGGATGGTGGGTGGTGGTGAGCTGGTGTGGTGGTTGTGGAGGGAAAGAAAGTAGGTGGATAAGGGATGATTGTTGTGGATAGTGGTGTGGGTGAGGAAGGGGTGAAAATGGATGGCTGGGGTTGGGAGGTACTGGATAAGGTAACTGTGTTTATGTTTGTGAACTGTGATGTTATGGTTGTGGATTTTTTTTA
>NZ_VDTC01000527.1 GCF_007672725.1 Corynebacterium aurimucosum ATCC 700975 | reverse complement strand
GACAGGCCGGGAAGGAAGGCGGGATGGATGTTGTGGGGATAGATAATATGTTTAAGAATGGGGTTAGGGTGGCGGGTACGCTTGTTGGTGTGATGGGTATTGTTGAGGGAACTAGGAGAATGAGGGGTGATGGGTGTTGACTGGTTATTGGATATGTTGTTGTTTAAGTGTTGTATGGAGGGTATCGGAGATGGGGGTGGTGGGTAAGGTTGAGAGAAGTGGGTGGATTGGGATGTGAGGGAGGAGGTGAGTGGGAGAAGTATGGCGGTGTATGGGGTAGGT
>NZ_VDTC01000526.1 GCF_007672725.1 Corynebacterium aurimucosum ATCC 700975 | reverse complement strand
GGGCCGGATGGTGAGGCAGTTGCTAGGTGAGAGGGGGTGGAAGTGGTGGGGAGGATTTGTTATGGGGAGATTGAGGGGGGGGAGGGGGTGGGGAAGGGGCAGTTGATGGATGGGGGGGTTAGGAATGAGGGGGGGAGGTTGGTGAATCAGAAGGTGGTTAAAGGGGTGGGTAGTTTGTTGGAGAGGTAGTGAAGTATTGAGAGTGTTGAGGGTAGGTAGGAAATGAGGGATTTTATATTGATAAAGAGAAGATAGGAGGATTTAAAGGTTTGTGTGAGATTGG
>NZ_VDTC01000525.1 GCF_007672725.1 Corynebacterium aurimucosum ATCC 700975 | reverse complement strand
GGGTAGAGAGAGGGGAATGGGGACTGGGGGTGGGGGGGATGGAAAGGTGGGGGGGAAGAATGGGGAGAGGATGAGAGGGATAAGGATGGGGATGGGGAGGATGGCAGGTATGGATTTGAGAGGAAGGGATGGGTGGTTTGTTTCGGGAGTTTTGAGCGGTGAGATTAGATAGGCTCGAAAGGGAAGAGGATGTTTGAGTTAGAAAGTGGAGGATAGTGTTCGGTTTGATATGATGGAAGGGGTGAGAGAAGATGGAGGAGAAAACAAGGAAGGCATGGTCGGA
>NZ_VDTC01000524.1 GCF_007672725.1 Corynebacterium aurimucosum ATCC 700975 | reverse complement strand
AGTGCGTGGGCGAAAGTCGTAGGCGAGTATGGTGGATGGGGGAGAGTGTAGGGGGAAGGAGAGATCGGGAGGGAGTAGTGAGGGGTAGTGATGGGGGTGGGAGGGGGGAATGGATTGGTGGAGGAAATGGAAAAGGTGGTGGAGATTGTTGGTGTGGGGGAGGGGTAGGGGAAGGTGGGGGTGGATGAGGTGGGGGGGGAGGTGAGTAGAGAGGGGGGGGAACTGATGTGGGAAGGTATGTTTGATAAGGTAAAAGTCGAGGTAGAGGAAAGGTACGGGGGTG
>NZ_VDTC01000523.1 GCF_007672725.1 Corynebacterium aurimucosum ATCC 700975 | reverse complement strand
CCCTCCCTCTGCCTCACTCTCTCTCTTACTTCCACCAACCCTTCCACCAACCTCCCCCCCCCCCACAACCATCACCCATAACCCCCATACCCACCCCACCACCACCAATCACACCCACACCACCACCAACCTCCTCATAATCACCACCCAACCCCTTCACCTCCCCATCAATACCACCAACCTTCCCACCCACCCGCCCATTCAACACACCACCCTCCTTCTCCACCTCACTATTCAAATTCTCAATCTCCTTATTAATCCCACCAACAAAATCCTTCACACC
>NZ_VDTC01000522.1 GCF_007672725.1 Corynebacterium aurimucosum ATCC 700975 | reverse complement strand
GGTGGTGACGAAGAAGTCGATGTCGACCGGGGGGGATGTGTCGGCACGTCTGAAGAAGAGTGGTGTGGAGATGGGGGCGGAGGGGATGTGGAGGTGGGGGTGGGATAGGGGGGGGATGTAGTGGATGGGGGCGGGATCCAAGCGGGGTTGGGCGATGTGGTGGGGGAAGGGGCGGTGGATCTGTTGGAGGAGTTGGCAGATGGGGGAGAAGAGGTTGTGGAAGATGGAGAGTTGGCAGCTGTGCAGGGCGTGAGGGAGGACGGTGTGGTTGGTGTAGGGGAAG
>NZ_VDTC01000521.1 GCF_007672725.1 Corynebacterium aurimucosum ATCC 700975 | reverse complement strand
TCACCCCTCCCCTTCCCTACCCACAACCCAATCACCCCCCCCACAAAAACCTCCAACATCACCACCCCACACACCCGCTTCTCGACCCCCTCACCATCCCCCACCCCCTAAACGCCCACCACAACCTCCTCATTACTACCCATCCTCCCACTCAACCCCCCCTTCCCATTTCCCTCCACCCTCACCACCACCCCAACCACCCCAACCCCTTTCCCTCCCTCCTACACATCAACCCCCTCCACCCCAACTCCACCCCCATCAACCACACCGCAGTGGGCCGCTTC
>NZ_VDTC01000520.1 GCF_007672725.1 Corynebacterium aurimucosum ATCC 700975 | reverse complement strand
ACCACCACCACCACAGCCCCCGTCAACCTCCAAGCCTTCCATCCCCCTCCCCTTTATTACCTCATCCACACCAACCCCCCCAACCCCTATAACCTGCTCCGCCTTCAACTACCCAACCCCCACCCCATTACCCTCCCCCACCTCCCCCTCCCCCTCTCCTGCCTCCTACATAACCCACCCACCCCCCCCGCAATCACCCCCCCCCTCCTCCCCCTACCACTGCTCCCACACCATCACCACCCCCACACACTTACCCACCCACACCAACAACCCTATCCCATTCT
>NZ_VDTC01000051.1 GCF_007672725.1 Corynebacterium aurimucosum ATCC 700975 | reverse complement strand
CTTCTCACCCCCAATCTCCATCCCCCCCTTCTCCAACACCCCAACCTCCTCCACCCCCACCTCCACCCCCACCTCACCCCCCACCCTCACCACCTTCACCCCTTCCTCCAACCTCACCCTCCACCCCTCCATCCAACCAAACACCCACCCACTCCCCCCCTTCACCTTCTCCTCAACCTACTCACCAATCCCCTTTTCCTTCTCCTTCCCCCCCCTCTTCCTCTCCCAATTCTTGCCCCCCTTCCCCTCCCCCCCCCCCCACGCTCTCCTCCTTCTCCACCACCACCAACTCCCAACCCTTCAATCCCAACCCAATCCACACCCGCTTCCCCCCCACCATCCCCCACCTTTCCCTCACCCTCTCTCTCATCCACCCCCCCACTACTCCACACCCCACCCCTAACAACCTCCCACCCACACATCCCACCACCCTCCCCCCCCACAAAATCACTTCACTCCATACCAATCCCATACCCCTCTCCCCCCCACAACAACTCAC
>NZ_VDTC01000519.1 GCF_007672725.1 Corynebacterium aurimucosum ATCC 700975 | reverse complement strand
ACCCCCCACTTCCTCACCTCCCTACACCCCCACCTCCCCCCCTCCCCCCATCCCCCCCACCTACCCATTCCTCCCCCCCCTTTCCCAGACTCTTCACTCACCCCTGACTTACAACACCTATTCACTACCCCACTCCAAAAAAAACCCCCCCATCCATCCAACCAACATACTCCCCTCCCCCCCCCCACCTCCTCCCCCACCTCCTAGCACTCGCACTCACTCTACCTCGACGACAACGTCAACTTCATCACATCCACCACCTTCAACTCAACCCCCGCCGAAAC
>NZ_VDTC01000518.1 GCF_007672725.1 Corynebacterium aurimucosum ATCC 700975 | reverse complement strand
CTCCCCCCTCCCTCCCACCTCCTCCACCACCCACCCCACCCACTCCCCTCCTAACACCACCCACCCCCCCTCCACCCCCATATCCCCCCCCTTCCCCCCTTCCCTCACCTCTCAATTCACCATCCACCCCAAATCCCCCCTCCTCATCAACAACACCATCACCATCACCACCACCACCCCCCCCATCATCTGCCACCCCCCCACCTCATCCACCAACCCACACAACCCTCCCCCCTGGCATCCCGCACCCATACACACCTTCACCTCCAACTCCCGCTCCTGAC
>NZ_VDTC01000517.1 GCF_007672725.1 Corynebacterium aurimucosum ATCC 700975 | reverse complement strand
CAAACCCCAAAAGGCACGAGCTTACCCCTCCCCTACCCAACCGTCACCCTCAACTCCCCTTCCTCCACAACCCTTTCCACCGACTGGCCTCAGACCAACAACCGTACCGCCACTCCCACCCTCCCCCTTCACAACCACCTTCCCCCTCACACATCACTCTCATTCTATCCAACACTCCCCCCCAACAAACTATCCACTACACTACCCCTCTCTTTAATCCCTCTGTATTAATCACACCATCTACCCACCATCTACCCACATCTATCACCCACTCACCACCAACC
>NZ_VDTC01000516.1 GCF_007672725.1 Corynebacterium aurimucosum ATCC 700975 | reverse complement strand
AGAGGGCGAGATAAGAGGGATAGGGGTTTGGGTGGTAGAGGTGGGGGGTTGATTGCGGGGTGAAGGTTGTGAGGAGAAAGTGGTGATGGGGGGTGAGGGTGGGGGAGGAAGCGAGGTGGGTGTGGTGGAGGGGGTGGAGGGGGTGAAGGTGGGGGGTGAGGATGAGTAGGAGGAGGGAGGGGGGGAGGAGGGGAGGTAATGGAGGAATGACGGGGTTGGGGAGGGAAGAAACGGAGGATCTGATGGAGGAGGTCGGGAGCGCGGGGAGCATGGTGAGCGGATAG
>NZ_VDTC01000515.1 GCF_007672725.1 Corynebacterium aurimucosum ATCC 700975 | reverse complement strand
AAAACTGCCACAACCCCTCACTGCTGTCATCCAAACACCTCCCACACCATCCCAACCACGCACTTCCCTCACACTTTATTCCCCCAACCCCCATCATTCCTAACATTCCTCCCCACTTTCACCACCTCCACACCTTCCCCCTTTACCCCCACAAACCCAATCTCCCTTTTCCCGCCTCCAAACACCGCCAACTCTTTTATCTCATTTCCATTCACAAACCCTACAACCACCTCTACCTGCATTACCGCCTTTTCTAACCGTCCCTCGCCCCCCAGCCAGCCGGC
>NZ_VDTC01000514.1 GCF_007672725.1 Corynebacterium aurimucosum ATCC 700975 | reverse complement strand
TAGGTGCGGCAGGGCCGTACGAGTGGTGGCATCGAGGGCTGATAAACCGAGGTGGACGTGGGAATGGTGCGTGAGGTTGAGTTTTGGGGAGGCGTTGAGGTTGTTTAGGTGTTGGGGGGTGGGTGGCTGGGGAAGGGAGGTGTGGGGATGGGGGTGAAGGGGAGGGTAGATTTTGTTGAGGTGGGAAAGGGATGAGTTCTTGGTTGTTGGCACAGGCTGAAATTGGTGTGGGAAAGGTTGAAAATTAGTGCTGACGACGAGGGTTGTGGCTTTGGATGCCTGGT
>NZ_VDTC01000513.1 GCF_007672725.1 Corynebacterium aurimucosum ATCC 700975 | reverse complement strand
TCCAACTCGTACACCTTCCTCCAGCTCTACCCCTCCCACCACCCAAACTTCCACCTCACCTCCACCAACCTCCTCCACCCCTACATCTTCGCCAACACCCTTCACTTCGTGAACAACACCAACCACCCCCTCCCGAATACCCATATTCCTTCCCCAACCCACCACCTCCCCCTCTTCCCCCATCCCCTCTCCTTCCATCTTCACCTCCACCATCCTCCCCAACACATCCCTTCCCTCAACAACATTCCCTCCCCGCTGCAGACCATCCGCCACACCCTCATCCT
>NZ_VDTC01000512.1 GCF_007672725.1 Corynebacterium aurimucosum ATCC 700975 | reverse complement strand
GGGGTGACGTGGGGTCGCAGGTGGTAAAGAAGTGGATTGGAACGGTTTAAAGAGGGGAGTGGAAAGGTAGAGTAGGGAGGATGAGGTTTAGAGTGTTGGCGGGGGTTGATGTCGTGGAGGGTGAGGGGGTTGGGGTTGATGGAGTGCAGGTGATTGTCGAAGATGAGCAGGGTGGGGAGAGGTGGGGTGTTGTAGGTGTGGTTGTTGGGGGAGTTGTGGAGGGGGGTGTGGAGGTTGAGGAAGGGTGGTGGCTGGGGGCGGTGTGGTTGGATGGGGGTGTGGGG
>NZ_VDTC01000511.1 GCF_007672725.1 Corynebacterium aurimucosum ATCC 700975 | reverse complement strand
ATCAGGGAGAGGAAGGCGGTGGGATCGCCCGGGCTGATGAGCAGGGGGGCGGGGATGGGTACCGAATAATTGGTGGTGAAGGGAAGGAGTAGGTGAGGGACAGGGATGATGAGGGAAGGAATGAGGAGGAGGGGTGGGGGGGGGGGTTGAAGGGGAGGGGGTGGAGAGGCGTGGAGAGGAGAGTGGAGGGGGGAAGAATGATGAGGAGGAGGAGAATGGGGAGGATGAGGTTGGAGGGGTTGTGGGTATCCGAGATGGGGGGGAGGAAAGGTGCGGAGGGTGGG
>NZ_VDTC01000510.1 GCF_007672725.1 Corynebacterium aurimucosum ATCC 700975 | reverse complement strand
GGGGAGGTGGTGTATTAGAAGTGGGAGGTAGAGATTGGTGTGGTGGATAGCGCGGGGGTGGGATTGGATGGTTTGGGGTGGGGGGAAGAAGGGGGTGGTAGGGGGGAGGATGGGATGGTTTTGGGGTTGGGGGAGTGGGGGGGGTTGAGGGGGGAGGGGGGGATGAGGAGGGGGATGGGGATGGAGTAGATGGGGAGGAGGATGAGAATGGGGAGGGGGAGGTTGTCGGGAGGGGAGATCCCTTGCGCGATGGGAGGCCGAGAGGGGATGAAAGCGGCGGCCGA
>NZ_VDTC01000050.1:253-502 GCF_007672725.1 Corynebacterium aurimucosum ATCC 700975 | reverse complement strand
AGGCATTGAGGGTGGGGGAAATGTTAAAGGGGTTGAGGGGGTGGATGATGGGATGGAGCTGAGTGATGGGGGGATGGTATTGAGGGGAGGGGTGTGGAAGGTGGAAAAGAGGGAGAGAGTGGAGAGGAGAGGTGGGATGGAGGAGGGAATAAGGTGTGGTTGAAGGAAAGGGTTGAAGAGGGGGGGGAGAATGATGAATGGGAGTGGTGGGTAGAAGGGTCAGGTGACATTGGTGGAGGGGTGGGGATG
>NZ_VDTC01000050.1:0-243 GCF_007672725.1 Corynebacterium aurimucosum ATCC 700975 | reverse complement strand
CACACTCCACACCACACCTGCCATCCACGACCCAATAACCTCTCCTTCAACCAAACCCTTCAACACCCCCCGCACAATCATCAATCCCACTCCTCCCTACAACCCCCACCTCACATTCCTCCACCCCTCCCCATCAACCTTCTCCCCCATCCAATCCCTCACCCCCCTCCCGTAAAACAACGCAACACTCCCCAATACCCCAACTACAAAAACCAGTCCCCCAACAACCACGACACCATCAAC
>NZ_VDTC01000509.1 GCF_007672725.1 Corynebacterium aurimucosum ATCC 700975 | reverse complement strand
GTGGTTATTGTTGATGGTGGGGTGGGCGGGGGGAAAAGGAGGTTGAGGGAGGGTATTGGGGGGGGAATGGAGGTGAAGGGGGGGGTGAGGTGGGGGAGGTTGGTGATTGTGGATGAGATTGATCAGGGGGGGGAGGGGAAGAGGTGGGGTGAGGGGGTGGGTGAAGGGGATAAGAAGAGTAGATTTAGGGTGGGGAGGTGGGGTGGGGGGGGGGGTGGGATGGTGAGGGGGGGTGAGGTGATGGAGGGTATTTGGGGGGGGGAGTAGGGGGGTGGGAGAAAGAGT
>NZ_VDTC01000508.1 GCF_007672725.1 Corynebacterium aurimucosum ATCC 700975 | reverse complement strand
ATTGGTGGCGGCGGCCTCCTCCTTATTCCCCTCATCATGGCCCTGGCACCCCCGCTTGCTCCCCCCCCCCACCCATCACTACCCCCATTCCCCTTTCTCCTCACAACCTCCACACCAACCCCCTCCACCTCCACCCTACCCCTCATCAAACCCTTCCCCCCCCCATCCCCAACAACAACCCTCCCCATATCCCCCCCTTCCACAATCCCCCCATCACCCTCCCCCCCAACATCCCATCCACTCCCAATGACTCCACCACCGCCGCATCCCCCTCGACCGTCCCCG
>NZ_VDTC01000507.1 GCF_007672725.1 Corynebacterium aurimucosum ATCC 700975 | reverse complement strand
TCCTCCCCTTCCCCCCACTCCTATCCACCTCTTCTTCCAACCCCCCCCACACCTTTTCCTTCTCCCTGTCCCCCCAGCCATAAACCATCCCCCTCCACTGCCCCGCTAACACCGCCCACCACACCTCCATCCCCCCCTTCATCCTCCATACCTCCACCTTCACCCCTCCCAACACCACCCCCCTCTCTCCCATCAATACCCCTTCCCTATTCATCACCTCCCCAACATCCCCCCCCTCCTCCAATCCACCAACACCACCCACCTCCTTCAACCCCCCAACCACAT
>NZ_VDTC01000506.1 GCF_007672725.1 Corynebacterium aurimucosum ATCC 700975 | reverse complement strand
TCTCCAAACCCCACATATACTTCTCCCCCTCCCCCGCCACCCCCTTCACCTCTTTTCCCAGCTCATCCCTCACCTCTTCCACGCCCTCCACCTTCCCCTCCATCCCCCTCACCTTCCCCTCCCCCTTTTCCTTCCCCCCCCCCTCCTTCACCACCCCACCCCCTTGACAGCCAATCACCCCCCCTTTCCCATCATCCTCCCCAACTACTTCTTCCCCCTCCCCCACCTCTTTCCCTTCCACAAGCAAGATCCCTTCCCACATTTCTTGCATTATTTGCAGCACAT
>NZ_VDTC01000505.1 GCF_007672725.1 Corynebacterium aurimucosum ATCC 700975 | reverse complement strand
GTGTGTAGATAGGGGGGTGGAGGAGTTAGTAGGTGGGGGAATGTTGAGGGAGAAGGCGAAGGGTTAGTGAGAGGCAAGGAAGAGAGAGTATGTGGGTTGGGAGAGAGAGGTTGTATGAGTAGTAGATAGGGAAGAGGGGTTGTGATGATGTAGGTGGATAGTTGGGGAGTAGTGAAGTTGGGGTTAGCGGAGGGGGAAAGGTAGGAAGTGGGCGGACTCCTTGAAGGGGAAGAAGTGTTTTGTTGTGTAGTGATTGAGATGGAGCTCTGGAAAGTGTGGTAGGGG
>NZ_VDTC01000504.1 GCF_007672725.1 Corynebacterium aurimucosum ATCC 700975 | reverse complement strand
GAGGGGGGGTGAATTGAAGAGTGGGAAGGAGGAAAAGACGTGGGTGGAGGGGGAAGAAGGGGAATGTAAGGGGGGATGGAAAAAGTAGGAGTGGTTAGAGGAGCGTGTTGGGGGATTGGGGAGGGGTGGGGAAGAGGGTTGGGGGGTGAGGGGTGGGATGTGGTGGTGGGGGGGGGGGGGGAGTAGAGGGATGGGGGAGGGAATGAGGTGGGGAAGTAGGGGAAGGAGAAGGGGATGAAGGAGCTGGGGGACCTGTGGGGGAAGCTGAGGAAGATGGAGCGAGAG
>NZ_VDTC01000503.1 GCF_007672725.1 Corynebacterium aurimucosum ATCC 700975 | reverse complement strand
TGGGGGGGAGGGAGGAGGGAGGGGAGGAGAGGGTGGGTGTGTGGGTGGGGGGGTTGGGGAAGGGGGATGGGGTTGGTGAGGTGGGGGGTGGAGATGGGGTGGAGAAGGAGGGAGGGGAAGGCGGGGATGAGGAAGAGGTTGTGGATGAGGAGGGGGGGGACGAGGAGGGTGGTGAGGTGCAGGGCGGTGAGGGTGAGGAGGGGGAGGGGTTTGTGTAAATTGTTCAGGATGAATGTGAGGGTACGGAAGGGGAAGGGGGGGAGGGGGGGGGGAGACTGGTTCAGGT
>NZ_VDTC01000502.1 GCF_007672725.1 Corynebacterium aurimucosum ATCC 700975 | reverse complement strand
CTGCCCACCTCCCCTTCGCTCACTCTTCCTTCCCATCAACTCTTCTTCCCTCTTAATTCACTATCCTCCAACCAAAATAATCCTTACCTCTAAATCTCCTTCCTTATCCCATTCTCACCTTCCTCTTACCAACCACATCTAACACTACCCTCTCCACCGCTCCACACCAACCCCCATTCCACTTTTTCTTCTCCATATACCCAAACATTTCAACCTCATCATACCCCACCTATTTACTCTCAATAAACTAAACCTATCCTCAGACTGCCCCCCTGCTCCCTCAACA